>NZ_JAKSYM010000095.1 GCF_022829545.1 Methylobacterium sp. J-030
CACGGGTTCACCGGCACCTGGGGAGGCTGATGCCGGAGACGCAACACCCCGTTTACCATTACAAGATTAGACCGGAGCAGCGATCGCCGATACCCGAGCCTCCGGTCGGCCCCAGAAAACGTTAACCGAATGGTTACCGACCCTGCCGCTCACCGCCTTCATATCGTGCCGCAGGGAGGGGGTCCGGCGCGATCCCCGACCGGCGAATCAGGGGGTGAATTGTGTGGATCAGATCCGCAATCCCCAGGGAACACCGAGTCGGGGGACGCCGACTGGCCTCCGATCGACCGCACGGCCCTCGATGCCCAGACCGGCGGCGACGCCGATCTCGCCCGCGAGGTGCTGGCTCTGTTCGCCGATCAGTGCCTGTCGATCCTTCCTCGGCTGACCGATCCCGCCCGGCCGCGGGGCGAGCGCGCCGATCTCGCGCATACCTTGAAAGGCTCGGCCGCGGGCGTCGGCGCCACGCGGGTCCACGCGCTGGCGGATGCCGTGGAGACGCGCCTGCGCGGGGGACAAGAGGCAGCCCTCGACGGCCTCGCGAAAGCGGTCGATGCGGCGCTCCGCGCGATCACGGACGGGCGGCCCTGAGGGCGTCGCCCGCATCCGAAAGACGCGTGCCGCGATGCGGCGATCGATCCGGGATGGGCGTCAATCGCCGCGCTTGCATTCCGTGGGTTCAACCGCCAAGCAGTCACGCCGCCCGTTGGACTGGTTTTGCCCGACGCGAGCCCGGAGCCCCAGCATGCCCAAGATCACCTACGTCGACCACGCCGGGACGGAAAGGACCGTTGAAGGCAGTGTCGGCGCGACCGTGATGGAGACGGCTTTGCGCAACAACGTGCCGGGCATCGACGCGGAATGTGGCGGCGCCTGCGCCTGCGCCACCTGCCACGTCTACGTCGCCGAGGACTGGATCGAGGCGGTCGGCAAGGCGCAGGACATGGAGCAGGACATGCTCGATTTCGCCAGCGACGTGCGCGAGAATTCCCGCCTGTCCTGCCAGATCAAGATCACCCCGGCGCTGGACGGGCTTGTGGTGACGACGCCCACGCAGCAGGGGTAGGACTCCCGACGACAAGAATTGAGCGCTGAAGCTCGACGCTCCCCCCTGCGGGCGAGCGGATGCACAGATCTCGCGCCGCGTTCTGTCGGGCTGTCTGAGTCCCCGTTGTCGCGAGCGGGACGGTTGCGACGGCGCCGGCGCTGTTTGGCGACGGCCGCGTGGTCGATCCCGACGATCTCCCACCGATGCGGGCGTTCCGCGCTGCGCTCGAGGGCCGGACCGCACCGCAGACGGACCCGCACCCGCCCGGCTCGCTCACCTATGGCCGCCCGGGTCCGCGCCCGGCCCGGCTGTCATCAAAAACCCGGTCCCCAGTCACGCTCGCCGGATGGCCCGCCGTCCAGGCCGCGAAACGCGGCGCCAGGCTCCAGACCGACATCAGCGATGTACGAAGCCGGTTGCCCGCAGAGCGGAGGGAGAGGCGGGGTCGGTGCGAACCGAGGCTTCCCGCACGCCCGATCCGTCATCCCGGGCGCCCGTAGACGCCCCCGACCCCGCTGACGTCACAGCAGCCCGAGCCCGACCAGCTCCCGCCGCAGGGCTTCCGGCATCTCGGCGAGGTCGCCCGCGGCCTCGGCACCGAGGTCGGCCGGCGCGTCGCGGGCCGTGAGGTAGCGCCAGCCCTGGAACGGGCGGTACGGCCGCGGGGCCACCGGAACGAGGCGCGGATCGAAGACCAGCCGGCAGCGGGGAATGCCGTCCTCGCCGGTGAGCGGTTCGATCGCGGTGATCGCCTGCCGACAGGAGAGGGTCCCGCGGATCACCCAGTAGATCGAGCCCCGGCCTGTGATCTCGCGGTGGCGCTTGGGCAGGGTTCGGGTGACGTGGAACGGCGCGGCGGTCCGCCCGTCCGGCAGCGCCGCGGCCAGGGAGCGGGCCTGCCGGGCCTCGAGGTCGGCGATCGAGGCAGGGCCGACGCAGAGCTTGATCAGGTTCAGGGCCACGGGCGCGCGGTCTCAGCGGTCTCGGCAGGGCGCCCCTGATAGAGCATGCCGCGCGAAAGGGGGATCCGGTTTCGCGGCCCTGTGATGCCCCGGACAGGTCGGTCAGGCGAACAGCGCCAGTCGCTGCTCCGGCGACAGCGCATCGATCGCGGCGAGGCTCATCACGGCTTCCGGCTCGGCCGGTTGCGCCGGAAGCCCGTCCGGTTCGGGGGCGTCGGCGGCGAACCCGGCCCAATCGAGGGCGGCCGCGTCGCGGGCCTGCGCGCCGTCCGCGGCGTGCCCGGTCTCGGCTTCCTCGGCCTCGGGCTCGCCCGCGACCGGCAGGAACACGAGATCCTCGTGCAGCGGCAGGCTTCCCGGCCGGGCCACGAGCGCGGCGGCGGTGACGGCCGGGACATCCATGCCGATGTAGCGGTCGATGTCGCTCTGGCAGAGATCGGACGCGCCGATTTCGGCGGCCCCGGCTTCGGTCAGGGGCGGGACCGGCTCGGCCTCCTCGCCCCAGATCGCGATCATCGCCGACAGGCGGTCTTCGAGGTAGCGCAGGGTATAGACGATCCGGGCGGTGCGCTGCGCGGTGAGGTCCTGGAACGAGCAGGCCGTGTAGATGGCGGTCGCGTGGTGGTCGAGGGCGTCGCAGGCCGCCGCATCGGCGCCCCGCTCGCGCAGCGTCCAGGCCGCCTCCTGGATCGCCTCGGCGCAGCCGAGGATGTCCGAGGTCGCCCGCTCGGTCTCGCGCACGATGCCGTCGAGGGCCAGCGATGCCTGGGTCAGGCGCGTCTGCTCGTGGTTCGCGGCGCTGATCGCGGCGATCTCGGCCTTGGTCCGGCTGATCGCGTCGGCCATGTCGACGAGGTTGCCGCGCAGGTGCCCGAACGCCCCGTGACCCCGATCCTCGGTGACGGTCCGCTCCAGGCGGGCGATCGCCCCGAGCAGCATCTCGGTCTCGGCCCCGCGGTTGCGGCGGACATGTTCGGCCAGGAACCAGCGCCCGCGCTCGGTGACCGCGATGGTCGCCTCGATGGCCTCGTATTCGGCCGCGGTGTTCGGGCTCGGGGTTGCGGGACCGAACATGGGTTTCCCTGAACGCGGGCTCCGGGCGCGCGACGCCCCGTGTTTGACAGAGCCTGTTTAACGGGCGCTTACGGGTGCGCCCGACGCCGGGTCCGCCCTGCGTGCCTCGAATCCCCCTGTCCGAGTTCCACCTTGCCCCGCCCGTCCGGTCCGGCGCGCCTGTCGCTGCTCTACGCCGTGGTCTTCACCGAGATCGGCATCGCGATGCCGTTCATGCCGCTCTGGCTCAACGCCCTGGGGCTCGACGCCGTGGTGATCGGCGTGCTGCTCGCGCTGCCGATCGGCACCCGGATCATCGCCACCGCGCCGCTGATGAGCCTGCTCGACCGGGGCCTCGGGCCGCGCCGGATGATCCTCGCTGGCAGCCTCGCGCTCAGCCTCACCTACGCGCTGATGCCGGGGGCGGCCGGGATCGGATGGCCGCTGCTGGCCGTGCTGATCGTGCTCAACGCGGTTGCGGGCGCGCCGCTCGTGCCCTGCATCGACTACCTGACGCTGGCGGCCGTGCGGCGGGACAGCCGGCTCGCCTATTCCCGGATCCGGATGGCGGGCTCCATCGCGTTCCTGCTGGCGAACCTCGCGGGCGGGTTCCTGCTGTCGGCGCTCGGCGGACGGCTCGCGGTGCCGCTGCTGCTCACCGGCCTCGCCCTCGGGGCGGCGCTGGTGGCGTGGCGCAGCCGGGCGGTGACGGGCCTGAAGCGGGCCGAGGACGGGACAGGGCGGCCGAGGCTTCCGCCGAAGCTCTGGCTCTGCATCGGTGCGGCGGCGGCGATCCAGGCGAGCCACGGGGCGATCTACGGATTCGGCAGCATCTACTGGACGAGCCAGGGCATCCCGGCCGCCTGGGTCGGCTCGCTCTGGGCGGTCGGCGTGCTCTCGGAGATCGTGCTGTTCGCCGCCATGCCCGCCCTGCCGGCCGCGTGGCGCAGCCCGGCGCGGCTCCTGAGCCTTGGCGGCGCTGCCGCGATCCTGCGGGCTGTCGGCATGGTCCTGATCGGCGACCGCCTCGCCGCCCTCGTGCCGCTGCAGGGCCTGCACGGGCTGACCTTCGGGGCGACGCAGCTCGGCGCCATGGCTGCGGTCTCGGCCTACGCCCCGGATGGGGCGCGGGGCCGGGCGCAGGGCACCCTCAGCGCGGTCAACGCCAGCATTTCGGTGGTCGCCACCCTGGTGAGCGGGTTCGCCTACCGGGCAGGCGGCCCCCTCGCCTTCCTGCTGATGGCGCCCCTGGCCGGGGCCGGCCTTGGGCTCGCCCTCGCCTCCCGCAGCGCGACATCGGAGACGGATCGTCAACCGTAATGTCGACATAACCGCCCGGCAGGGTGGTGCCTCGATCGAGGAGAGAGGGTCTTGCTGAGTCAGGACATCGTTCCCGCCGGTGCGTCGGTGCGGGACCGGCCGGAGGACGGCCGGCTGCAGCTCGACGGCCGCTGGACCGCCGACCAAGCGCCCGCCGTCGAGGCCGCGGCCGCGCGCATCGCGGCGTCCGGCCGGGCGGGGCCCGTGGCCCTCGACCTGTCGGGGATCGAGCGCCTCGACACGCTCGGCGCCTGGGTGCTGGAGCGCACCCGCGCCGAGATCGAGCAGGCGGGCGGCGCCCTCACCTATCACGAGGTCCGGCCGGAGCACCGCACCCTGCTTGGCGAAGTCCGTCTGCGCGAGCCCGAGGCTGGGCCGCAGCGGCGGCACGGCGTGATCGTCGGCGCCCTCGACGCCACGGGCCGTCAGACCGTGCGCGGCGGCCAGGAATTCGTCACCGCCCTCGCCTTCCTGGGCGAGCTGATCGCCGCCTGCGGGCGCGTCGCCCTGCGCCCTGGAACCTTCCGGGGCAACGCCCTCGTCAATCAGGTCCAGCAGGTGGCGCTGAACGGCACGCCGATCATCGTGCTGATCTCGTTCCTCGTGGGCGGCATCGTCGCCCAGCAGGGTATCTTCCAGCTCCAGCGCTTCGGCGCCCAGACCTTCGTGGTCAACCTGATCGGCCTGCTGATCCTGCGCGAGATGGGCGTGCTGCTCACCTCCATCATGGTGGCGGGCCGCTCCGGCTCGGCGATCACCGCCGAGATCGGCTCCATGCGCATGCGCGAGGAGGTCGATGCCCTGCGTGTCATGGGCCTCGACCCCGTCGAGATCCTGATCGTGCCTCGGGTGCTCGCGCTGATGATCGGCCTGCCGATGCTGACCCTGATCGGCGACCTCTCGGCGCTGGCGGGCGGCGGCCTCACCGCGATGCTCTACGGCGGGCTGACCCTCGACCAGTTCCTCGTCCGGCTCCAGGCGGCGGTGGGCGTCCACCACGTGATGGTCGGCCTGATCAAGGCGCCATTCATGGCGCTGACCATCGGGGTGATCGCCACGATCGAGGGGTTTGCCGTGGAGGGCTCGGCGGAATCACTCGGCCGCCACGTCACCGCCTCGGTGGTGAAATCCATCTTCATGGTCATCGTCCTCGATGGCCTGTTCGCGGTGTTCTTCGCCGCGATCGATTTCTGAGACCCCGATGACCGCCCCGATGGCCACCCCCGCCCCGATCATCCGCGTGCGCGACCTCGTGGTCGGCTTCCGCGACCGCAACATCCTGAAAGGCCTGAACCTCGACATCCGGGCTGGCGAGATCCTGGGCTTCGTCGGCCCCTCCGGCCAGGGCAAATCGGTGCTCACCCGGACGATCCTCGGCCTCAACCCGAAGCGGGCCGGCACGATCGAGGTGTTCGGTCGCGATGTCGATGAACTCACCTATGCCGAGCGGCGGCGGATGGAGCAGCGCTGGGGTGTGCTGTTCCAGCAGGGCGCCCTGTTCTCGGCGCTGACCGTCAAGCAGAACATCCAGGTGCCGATGCGCGAGCACCTGAACCTGTCCGAGCGCCTGCTCGACGAGTTCGCCCGCCTCAAGATCGAGATGGTCGGCCTCAAGCCCGACGCCGCCGACAAGCTGCCCTCGGAACTGTCGGGCGGCATGATCAAGCGCGCGGCGTTGGCCCGCTCCCTGGCGCTCGATCCCGAGATCCTGTTCCTCGACGAGCCGACCTCGGGCCTCGACCCGATCGGCGCGGGGGAGTTCGACGACCTCGTCTCGACTCTCAAGGAGACGCTGGGGCTGACCGTCTTCATGGTCACCCACGACCTCGACAGCCTCTACACCGCCTGCGACCGGATCGCGGCGCTCGGCGACGGTCAGATCATCGCTGTCGGCACCATCGAGGAGATGCTGGCGAGCGACCATCCCTGGCTGCGCTCCTACTTCCACGGTAAGCGCGCCCGGACCATCGCTACTGGCGGTGCGGCGGCGCATGCCTGAATCCCACAGCGACCCCTTTCCGCTCCGCTCCCGCCCGGGAGCCGGGGCCAGACGCCCGGCAGGATCTCCGCCGGGCAGACACACAGGCTGAGCGCATGGAAACCCGCGCGAACTACGCCCTGATCGGGGCCTTCACCATCGCCGTCATCCTGGCGGGCTTCGGCACCGTGCTGTGGCTCTCCGGCGGCTCGTCCCGGCAGGTCAGCCAGACGGTGCGGATCGTCTTCTCCGGTTCGGTCGGGGGGCTGTCGCGCGGATCGAGCGTGAACTTCAACGGCATCAAGGTCGGCGAGGTCACCGACATCCGCCTCGCCCCGCAGGATCCGCGCCGGGTGCTGGCCCAGATCAAGGTCGAGCCCTCGACGCCGCTCCGGGCCGATACCCGCGCCCGGCTCGACTCGGCGATGCTCACCGGCGTCTCGGTGATCTCGCTGTCGGGCGGCAACGCCGACGCGCCGGCGCTCACCTCGATGGCTAACGGCGAGCCGCCGACGATCTTCGCCGATTCCTCCGACATGCAGGACATGATGGCGCTCGCCCGCCAGGTGGCGCAGCGGGCCGACGACATGCTGGCCCGCCTCGACCGGCTGGTCTCGGCCAACGAGGGCGCGATCAACCGCTCGCTCACCAATGTCGAGACCTTCTCCAAGACGCTGGCGGATGCCGGGCCGAACATCTCGGCCCTGGTCAAAGCGGTGGACGGGGCGAAGCTCGGCCACGTGATCGACAATGCCGACCGGTTCTCGGAGGCCCTGTCGAAGGCAAGCCCCGACATCGAGTCGGGCCTGCACGACGCCCGCTCGCTCGCCGCCAAGCTCAACGCCTCGGCCGACAAGATCGACGCGGTGCTCAACGGCGCGCAAGGCTTCCTGGGCTCGGCTTCCGGCCAGGAGGGCTCCAGCACCTTCGCCGAGATCCGCGCGGCGGCGATCTCCGTGCGCGACGCCGGCAAGGCGTTCCGGGTCATGTCGGAGAACCTCGACAAGCGCACCGCCAGCATCTCGGCCAATTTCGGCCGGCTGAGCGGCACCGGCCGCCGGGAGGTGGAAGCCCTCTCCGGGGACGGCCAGCGGACCCTGAGCACCCTCAACCGCACCGTGCGCAGCCTGGAGCGCGACCCGAGCCAGGTGATCTTCGGCGGCAAACCATCGTTGCCCGAATACAACGGCGGCCGCTGAAATGGCCCCTCGCCGGGTCGATGTGTCCCGGCGCACGGCACCGATACGGGCACGGGGTAGTTTTAACGGCATAGCTTATACAACCCCGCCGTCCGTCGGCGGGGTCTCTCAGGTCATGTGTATGGTCCGCTCGTCCCACATCGCTGCCGCCGCGCTGCTCGCCGCCCTGCTGGGTGGCTGCGGCGGCGGTGCGGCGCCGCTGACCTTCGACCTCGCGGCCCTGCCCCCGGCCGGTCGGCCGGTGGCGGCGGCGCGCGCGATCGCGGTCTCGGAGCCGGTGGGCATCCAGCCCTTCGAGGCCGACCGGATCATCGTGCGCGAGCCCGGCGGTTCGCTCTCCTTCCTGGGCGGCGCCCAGTGGGCCGACCGGCTGCCGCGCCTGATCCAGACGCGGATCATCCAGAGCCTGGAGAATTCCGGGCGGCTGCGCTCGGTGAGCCGGCCCGGCGACAAGGTGGTGGCCGATTACCAGCTGATCAGTGAGATCCGCGCCTTCGACGTCCAGGCGGCGACGGGCGAGGCGGTGGTCGACCTGTCGCTGAAGCTCGTGGCCGACGGCACCGGCAAGGTGACGGCCGCACGGATCTTCGTGGCCCGGGTGCCGGTGGCCAAGATCGACGCCGGCACCGGCGCCCGCGCCCTCGACCAGGCGCTGATGATCGTGCTGGCCGACGTGGTGCGGTGGGTGAATACGGGGCGGTGAGCCCCCCTCACTCCATCACCGCGGCCTTCATGATCACCACCATGGTGGCCCGGGCCGGCCCTTCGGTGCAGCGCACGAGATGTGGCCGGTCGCAGCGGTAGCGCAGGGTCTCGCCCGCCCGCGCCCGCTGCACGATGCCGCCGATCTCCACCTCGAACGCCCCCTCGGCGACCGAGAGCGATTCCACCGATCCGCGCTGGTGCGGGTCCGAGTCGAGCACCCCGCCGGGATCGGCCGTCACCTCGTACCATTGCAGCCACTCGATCGTCTTCAGCCAGCCGATGATGGCGAGCCGCACCTTCCCGTCCTCGGAGACCAGGATCGGCGTGTCCGCCCGGGAGGTTTTTTCGATGAACGGCTCCTCGTCGCCCGCCGCCAGCACGCGCTCGATCGACACGTCCAGCGCCTGGGAGAGCCGCCAGATGGTGGCGAGCGTCGGGTTGGTCTCGTTGCGCTCGATCTGGCTGATGATCGACTTGGCCACGCCCGATTGCTCGGCGAGTTCCGAGAGCGAGAGGTTGTAGGCTTTGCGCAACCGCTGGATGGTCTTGCCGAGTTGCCCGGAGAGCACCTGCGCCCCCGTCAGCAGATCGCGCCCGCGCGCCCGGTCTGGCCGTTCCGCCTGATCCTGCATCGTCACCGGCCCGCCTGCACCGTTCCGTTATCCGAACGATCGTGCGCTTCTTCAAACGCAATCGTCGCCCGGTTGCAAGGCGGCGGAAGTCGCCTCGGCGCGCCGGTCTACGCCCAAATCCCGTGGAAATGATGGACCGGCCCGTGGCCTGAGCCGATCGTGAGCCCGTCCGCGGCGGCCAGGGCCGCCGTCAGATAGATCTTGGCCTCCGCCACCGCCTGCGGCAGCGCAAGGCCGCGGGCCAGCCCCGCCGCCACGGCGGACGAGAGGGTGCAGCCGGTGCCGTGCGTGTTGGCGCTGGCGATCCGCGGCGCCACCAGGGTCCGCAGGGTCCCATCCGCGGTCACGAGGTGATCGATGCTCTCCCGGCCCGTCCCGTGGCCGCCCTTGATCAGCACCGCCCGGGCGCCGAGCGCCACGAGCCGCCGGGCCTGCGCCGCGGCGGTCGCCGAGTCCTCGGCCACGGATTCGCCGAGCAGCACCGCGGCCTCCGGTAGGTTGGGGGTGATCAGGTCGGCCCGGGCCAGCAGCCGGTCCCGGAGCGTCGCCACGGCGTCGTCGGCGATCAGCCGGTCGCCGCTGGTGGCGACCATCACGGGGTCGAGGACGACGGGGATTTTTTGGGCATGGCGCGCCAGCCCGTCCGCCACCGCGGCGATCACCTCGGACCGGGACAGCATGCCGATCTTCACCGCCGTCACCGCGAGGTCGGAGAAGACGCTGTCGATCTGCCGGGTGACGAACTCCGCGGGCACGTCGTGGATGCCCTGGACGCCGCGCGTATTCTGCGCGGTGAGCGCCGTGATCACGCTGGCGCCGTAGACGCCGAGCGCCGAGAAGGTCTTGAGATCGGCCTGGATGCCGGCGCCGCCGCCGGAATCCGAGCCCGCGATGGTCACCGCGATCGGGGTTGAGTTGCTCATCGCGCCGCACGCTCCGACAGGGCGGCGTCGATCTGCGCGCGCAGGTCCCGGGCGCGCTGGCGCACCGGCTCGGCGCCGAACAGGGCGGTGATCACCGCGACCCCGTCCGCCCCCGCGGCGACCACGGCGGCGGCGTTGTCCGGGCCGATGCCCGCGATGGCGCCGAGCGGCAGGGCCGCCCCCCGGGCGAGCCGGGCGCGGAAGGCGATGCTGGCAAACCCTTCGAGACCCACCGGCGGATCGGGATTGTCCTTGCTGGTCGTGGCGAACACGCCGCCGATGCAGGCGTAGTCCACCGGCAGCCGGTACAGCTCGTCGGCCTGCGCGGTGGTCTTCACTGTGAGGCCGATGATCGCGCCCGGCCCCAGGAGCCGGCGGGCGTCGGCTGGGTGAAGGTCGCCCTGGCCGAGATGCACCCCCTCCGCCCCTGCCGCGAGGGCGAGGTCGACGCGGTCGTTGACCAGCACCGGCACCCGTCCGCCCACCGCCTCCCGGATCGCCCGGATCCGCGCCAGGGCGGCGCGGGCGTCGGGAATATCCTTCTCGCGGTACTGGAGTAGAGTGCAGCCCCCCGCCACCGCCTCGGCGCCGAGCCGCGCCAGCCGGTCACCGTCACCGCCGCACACGCCGACATCGAGGAGGCCGTAGAGCCGCAGATCGACCGCCGGCCCCCCGGTCGGTGCGGCGTTCGCGCTGGCTGGCATCGCTGTCGCTGGGTTCCGTTTCTACCGTTCGGATGGCCCCTGTTTGGTCAGGTGCCGCCGCCTTGGCAAGCAGTCTTGCTTTTGCGCTCTCAGGTCCTGCGGCCGCCGAGCGTCATACGGCGGCGTTGACGCGCGGCCATCCTGCCCCCCTATAGGCGGCATTCGCCGCCGGAGCGGACGGGATCGATCGGCGCAAGCGCACATTCGATAGGAGAGGTGGTCGAGGGACAATGGACGGTGTCGCGGCGCAGACGGGTGCGCGCGGGGCGCAGGCCCCGAAGGAGCGCTCCTCCGTAGGCCTCGTCGCGGTGATCGTCGCCGCGACCAGGGGGGAGCCGCGCGCCCTGACGATCCGCGTGCCCGACCAGGCGCCGGGCCGCGGCGACGGCCTGCCGGCCGGCCCCCTCGTCCCCGAGCACGCCACCCTGGAGCGGGGCCTGCGCGCCTGGGTGGAGCGGCAGACGCACCAGCGCCTCGGCTACGTGGAGCAGCTCTACACCTTCGGCGACCGCGACCGCTCGGGGGCCTCCGAACAATCGGGGGTGCATACGCTCTCGGTGGCCTATCTGGCCCTCGTGCGCGAGGAGCGGCCGGCCGGCCTCGCCGAGGCCGCGTGGCAGAACTGGTACCGCTACCTGCCCTACGAGGATTTTCGCCAGGGGCGTCCCCGCCAGCTCGACGCGATCGAGGCGCGGCTCTCCGCCTGGGCGTCCGAGCCTGCGGATTGCGCCACCCGGACCCGCCGCCTCGACCGCCTCGGCCTGACCTTCGGGATGAACGGCGGCACCTGGAACGAGGAGCGCGTGCTGGAGCGCTACGAATTGCTGTTCGAGGCCGGGCTGATCCCGGAGGCCGGCGGCAATGCCGGCCCGGCCCTGCCGAACGACCCGGCCGGCGTGCCGATGGCCTTCGACCACCGGCGGGTGCTGGCCACCGCGATCGGCCGGCTGCGGGGCAAGATCAAGTACCGCCCGGTGGTGTTCGAGCTGATGCCGCCGGAATTCACCCTGCTCCAGCTCCAGCGCACCGTGGAGGCGCTCTCGGGGACGCAGCTGCACAAGCAGAACTTCCGCCGGCTCGTGGCGCAGCAGGGGCTCGTGGAGGATACCGAGAGCGTCACCAGCGGCGCCGCCGGGAGGCCGGCGCGGCTGGTGCGCTTCCGGCGTGAGGTGCTGCTGGAGCGCCCGGCCCCGGGCTTGCGGCTGCCGTCGCGGCGGGTGGGGTGATAGGCGCGGCCGTTAGGCGACGGCTTTCGCCACCATATCCGGATGCTGCCCGATCACCCGCACGTAGGCGATGGCGAAATCCGGTGCCGTGGTCCGCGCCTGTTCCCAGTCGCGCAGGGTGCCGATCGGAACCCGGAAGCGGCTGGCGAACTCGGATTGCGAGAGGCCGAGCCCGGTCCGCGTCCTGCGGATCAGGCGGGCGCGCTGGCCGCGGTCCAGCGCCTCGGCCGTCGCGTTGAAATCTTCGGCGTCCGCCGGATCAGCCGGCAGCGCGATAGGCTCGCTCTTCACCCGTGTTGCTCCTTCTCACCGAGATGAAACGCGGCCGGTCCGACCGCCAGACGAACACGCCGGTGAACAATTTCCCCTCCACCAGCCCGACCACCTTGAACCGTTCCTCTCCGTCGATCTCCCGAATGGAGGGGATGAGCAGATGATCACCGTCCTCGAAGATCCGGTCGCCAAACGCCAGGGACAGCTTGTGCTTCCTGTGATTGCTCGCATCCTTGGTGGGATCGAACCGGTCGGCGGTCATTGAGCGAGATGATACGGAATTTCCGTATGATCATCAACGGTCGCTCTCAACGCCCCTGCAATGGCCTCGGCCTGTCGCCGTGGCCTTCGACAGGCCGAGGCCATCAAGCAGGCGCAGGATTGGCCCGCCCCCCCGGCACCGCAGGAGAAACCGCATGACAGCCAAAACCGAGAAGCAGAAAATGCTGTCCGGCGAGCCCTACCGGCCGGGCGACCCGGAACTCGCCGCCGATGCGCGGCGCGCCCGCGCCTGGATGGTCCGCTACAACGTCACCCTGGCCGCCTCCCCCGACGAAAGGCGCGTCCTCCTGCGCGAACTCCTCGCCCATGTCGGCGACGACGCGGTGATCCGGCCGCCGTTCCACTGCGACTACGGCCAGCATATTTCCATTGGCGACGGGGTGTTCCTCAACTTCAACTGCGTGATCCTCGATGTTGCCCCGGTCTCGATCGGCGCCCTCACCCAGGTCGGCCCCGGGGTGCAGTTCCTGACCGCCGACCATCCGCGCGATCCGGAGCTGCGGCGGGCGGGCGTGGAGTCCGGCCGGCCGATCGTGATCGGCGCGAATGTCTGGATCGGCGGCGGCGCGCTGATCCTGCCCGGCGTCACGGTGGGCAACGACGCCATCATCGGCGCGGGGGCGGTCGTCACCCGCGACGTGCCGGCGGGTGCGACCGTCGTCGGCAACCCGGCCCGGCCGCTGCCGCGGGGCTGAAGCCCTACCCGTAGGTGTGGTCCTCGGCCGGGAAGCGCCCGGCCCGGACCTCCTCGGCATAGGCCTTCACGGCCTCCTCGATATGGCCGCGCAGGCTCCCGAACTGGCGCACGAATTTCGGCGTGCGCTCGGACAGGCCGAGCATGTCCTCCAAGACCAGGATCTGCCCGTCGCAGAAAGCCGAGGCGCCGATGCCGATTGTGGCCGCCGTGACCCGCGGCGAGGTCGCGATCGCCCGGGCCACCGGCTCGACGATCCCCTCCAGCACGATCGCGAAGGCGCCGGCCTCCGAGATCGCGCGGGCGTCCTCCAGCAGGCGGCGCTCGTCGTCGGGGGCGCGGCCCTGGACCTTGAAGCCGCCCATCGTGTTCACGGCCTGCGGGGTGAGCCCGATATGGCCCATCACCGGCACGCCGCGCTGGACGAGGAACGCCACCGTCTCGGCGAAATGCGCCCCGCCCTCCATCTTGATCGCACCGGCGCCGCTCTCCTTGAGCACCCGGGCGGCGTTGAGGAAGGCCTGCTCCCGGCTGGCTTCGTAGGAGCCGAACGGCATGTCGACCACGACGAGCGCCTTCTGCGTGCCGCGGATCACCGCCTGCGCCTGGAGGATCATCATCTCCAGGGTCACGGGGATGGTCGATTCCATCCCGTGCATCACCATGCCGAGGGAATCGCCCACGAGGATGAAGTCGCAATAGGGATCGACGATGCCGGCCGTGTGGGCGTGGTAGGCGGTGAGCGCGATGATCTTGCGCCCCTCGGCCTTGCGCTTGCCGATATCGATCGCCCGGAGCCGGCGGGACTGGACGACCTGCGACATGGGTCAGATCCCTGTCGGTGCCACGCTTCTCCCTCCCCCCTCGGCGGGGGAGGGTGCGCCGCGCGTGGGGCCCGACGCGTGTCGCACACCGGCAGTCTTGAGGACTGAGTTTCAGGAAGTGCTCGCCACATCCGGAAGCCCGGTTTGCCACCCCCGACCCCTGCCGAAGCCGGGCAAACCCCACCGCGAGGCGGCGGG
>NZ_JAKSYM010000100.1 GCF_022829545.1 Methylobacterium sp. J-030
CGAGCGAGGGGGCGCTCCGGCCCACAGGCAAATCCTCATCGTCGCGGGAGTTGGCGTTCCCGCTTGGCGCCCGCGGGCGCCTGGTGGGTTGTGAGGGTTGCCTTACGGCCCACAAGGGCACTCTCCATTTCGACTGGCTTACGGTTTGGCGACCGGGGGCCCGTTGGCTTTTCAGGGTTCGACTTGCGGCGGCGTGAGCGCGTGATGGCGCCGGCGACTCGCGCGAGGCGGGCGCCAGCCGGACATGGCAGGTCGGCCGGGTCACACGGTTAAGTCAACGTCAGGGAATGATTAGCGCGACCATGCCGGCCGGACCTTCGACCCTCGCAGACCTGCGCAAGGCCGGCATCATCACCAGCCAAGAGGTTGT
>NZ_JAKSYM010000102.1 GCF_022829545.1 Methylobacterium sp. J-030
TACGACCGAGAAGTTCAAACGCTTCAAGCGCTGGAAGCACGAGGCGGTTCTGGAGGCCATGCAGAGACGGCTCGACGCCATGCCTGACGCCATGGCGATCCGGCGCGCCACGGTCGAGCACGTCTTCGGAACGCTGCAAGCCTGGATGGGCAGTAGGGCGGTCCTGACGAGGCGCCGGAAAGGCGTGCGGACCGGGAGGAGCCGCGCGATCCTCGCCTACAGCATGAAGCGGATGCTCCGCCTGTGCGGCGCAACCCGGCTCGTCCAAGCCATTCGAGCCTGAAGCCGTCGACCGCGCCGCCGTCATCATCCTGCCGACCAGCGCTGGCGACCACGATCAATGCGTTTTGACACGGCCTCGGTCGAAAGCTGCCGCCTACATATGTCGGGAAAACCGTCGTTTTCCGTGCACGACCAATCGTGTTACCCGCCGTTGCGTTCCAATATGGCTTGCGCAATGGAACGACGTAGCTGGAACTGAGCCGTGCCGTTCACCCGCGGCGCCTGGGCCTGTCGCAAAGGCGATAACGCCGGTTTTCACGAGTTATTAGCCCTACCTGCCCAGCTGGCCGCCTCCGCCTCTGAGCCGGCCCATGATCCTTAACGCACCTGACCTCAAGTTGAAATGAGAAGCCGGCGGCGACTTCAGAGGCCGGCACTTCGAGGCCAGCCTGATCGTGCAGGCGGTGTCCTGGTACCTGCACTACGCGCTCAGCTACCGCAGTATCGGAGAGATGCTCCTGGAACGTGGCATGAAGATGGATCACTCCACCATCAACCGTGGGGTGCTGGCCTACGCGCCACCATCGAGCACCGCCTACGCCAGTTCCGCAAGCCGAACTGCAGGTCTATGCGCGTGGACGGAACCTACATCCGCGTCCGGGACCAATGGCGGGATCTCTAACCGCGCCATCGACAAGCACGGCGAGGCAGTCGACTTCCTGCTCAGCCGTGGCGCTGCCTGCTAGGTTAGATACCGACGCTCACCGCGCCCGCTTCCGCTGCCTGTCTCACGGTGGCTCCGCTCCGAAGCGCCATGGCTATCGCGGTCGACGTGGTGTCGACGGCAAGTGCTCGATCCTCTCCGTGGTCATAGGGGCTATTCTCGCCGGAACTCAGCCTTGCGTGATAATTGTCCGGGAAACTCTTATCCATCCGCAGCTTCAGCATGTTTGTGGCAGCATGATAGTCGTCCTCGAAATTCCTAGCCTTTGCCGATGTTTCCCCGACGTAAACCCCCGCCTCTTTCTCCTTAGCCATAGAGGTGCTTCTTTGCTCATCTCCGCTGCCGAGGAAGAACTGAATGATCATGGAGATCAGCCAACTGATGATGTTCATCGGGGGGCTCCTGAGCGGGCAGCAGCGGATGCGCCCTGTCATAGAAGACAACGCATCCCGACAGGCTTCGGACGCCGAGGTGATGTCATGACCGCCACTCACCGGGAGGCCTGCTGATGTCCGAGACTGCCCGCATGCCCCATCCCGGACAGACCTCGGCCGAGCGCCGCGCCCTCGACCGGATCGGCTGCGGCAAGTCCCCGGGCTGCTCGGCAAAGACGCTGAAGGCCCTGCTCGATGCCGGTCTGATCGTCGACCACGGCGGAGAAGTCCGGCGCGACGCCTTCGGGCTCTACAAAGTACCGTCCTATGGCATGCCGCTCCCGGTCCACTACCAGTGGTGCAGCGCCGCCGCCTTCACCGACGAGGAGATGGAAGCGTTCGAGGCCGAGATGAGCGCCAGCCATGACCGCCACGCGCCAGCGCGCCCGCGAGTGGGAAATTTTGGCATCAAGCCGGTGCAGCAAGCCCGATGACGTCCAGCGAGTACCGCAACATCCCTCTACAGGATGCGCAGACCTCGGGCCGCGACCTCTGTTGGCACACCGCGACGCTTAGGTCGCCTCGTTCGCGCTTGCCGCTTCACGTGAGCCTTGATCTCGCTTCTCGTTCGCCGAGGTTCGCGGTGCTGACTTG
>NZ_JAKSYM010000103.1 GCF_022829545.1 Methylobacterium sp. J-030
TTGGCTGATCGACCGTAGGCGCCGGCGGCTGGGTGAGGCGAGCGCTCCCGCCTGCGACGCGGAGGGCCTGATGCCCCGCTACTTCATCGACACCTTCGACAGCATTGTCGCCATAGATGACGTCGGCCACGAGTTGCCGGATGAGGCTGCTGTGCGGGAGGTTGTCCGCAAGACTTTGGCCGACATGCTCGGGTCCGAGCATAAGGCACGGCCGGCTGCTCAGTACCGGGCCGAGGTTCGCGACGAAGCTGGCCAGAGCATACTGACCGCCTCTGTGCTCATCGCCATCGCTAAGGCCCAGGAGCGGAAGGCGGCCGCAGCTGCCGCGTAGCTCAGACATTCGGCGAGGCGCGACGGAAGCGCGCTTGCCCCGGCTGATTGTAGCAAGGGAATGGGCGCCACCACCGTCCTCGCCAGCTCTGCTGCCGGCCTCAAACTGCTCAAGCGGCGCCTCGATGCTTTGC
>NZ_JAKSYM010000137.1 GCF_022829545.1 Methylobacterium sp. J-030
GCGCCCTCAGGCTCGCTTGACTATGCTGGATCGCTCGACGGATCGCCTCCGTCGTTGTGGCGCTGCCGTGAAGAACCTGGCCCATAGCGCGTCCCTCCACTCGGGCGTGAAGATCGCACCATCAAACCCTGGGATCAAACAAGTAGGTCGCCAGCACGCGGCCGCCCATCACGTCGGTGGGCGAGTGCATGCCCGCCTCGATCCGGTTGTCGCCGAGTTCGCTCGCGCGGGTGAGCAGCTCCTGGAACCGCTGCGGCACCGCGTAGGCCAGGGCGAGGGCGGAGAGGGAGGCGGCGTTGGTGTGGCCGCTCGGGAAGCCGCCATCGGTCGCCGCGTTCGCGCCCTTCTCCGGCACGAGGGAGGCCGGCACGACGAAGTTCAGGCTCTGACCGTTCAGGCTCTGCCGCCAGGGCCGGAAATAGGAATAAGCGTCCTTGGCGGGCGTGGTGGAGGCGTTGTTGCGGAACGCGTTGACCAGCTGCACGACCTTCCCGAGGGGCGAGGTCGTCACGCCCGCTCCGGTGCCCTGATCGACATACTGCACCTGCGCCGTGGTCGCGTCGAAGGCCGGGATCGTGGTGGTCGCCCCCGACCCCGCCCGGTAGGCCTGCGTCAGCGGTCCGAGGCCGTCGATGACGCTGTAGCTCTGGTTCCGGCGGTCGTCGTAATAGGCGGCGATCTCCTGATCGCGGGTCCGCTCCCGAGCGCGGTCGGCGACGATCTGGATGTTGCGCAGGAGAAGGGGCGCCCCGAGGGCCGTGGGCGAACCGGTGTCGTAGGTCTTGCCCGGGATCCAGAGCCGGCTGAAGCCCGACAGGATGTCGACGCCGTTGCTGCCGCCGGTCGTCTGCGCCTGCGCGCCTGACCCGAATACCGCAACCATCAAGGCGGCGGTTGAGACGCCGTATCGAAACTTCATAGCTCGCCCCCGAATCGAACGGCCGTTCGGCCTTCGGGGCAAGCGAGATAACGAGATTTAGGCGCGTGATGCCGTCATAATCACGTCATGTTTCTCGATGCGCGTCGCTGTATTATCGAAACAACACCAAGACTTATTACTGTCACGATGCTGGTTGATCGATTTTTTTATCTGGCAAAGTTCTAAATCGGCATCCCTATTCGGATCCGATACGCTGATCCTGCCGATTCGCCGACGCCCCATCACGCCCGACGATGGGCGGCTCGAACCGGCCGCACCCTCTACTCCGGTAGGGCGAACACCGTGAGCTGCCCGCCCGGCGCCGTGTACTGCGACAGGGCCGCGTAGCCGCCGACCGCCCCCGAGCCGTCGGCCGGATCGGTCAGCCCGGCCGCGAGCCCGATCCCGGCCCAGCCGCCGATCCCGGAGAGCACCGCCACGTATTGCCTGCCCGCGTGCAGGTAGGTGGTGACGTTGCCCACGATCCCCGACGGCGTCTTGAACCGGTAGAGCTCGTGCCCGTCCCGGGCATCGACCGCCTTCAGGTAGCCCTCGAGCGTGCCGTAGAAGACCACGTTCCCCGCGGTGGCGAGCGCGCCGGACCAGACCGAGAACGGCTCCGGGATCGACCACGCGATCGTCCCCCTCGCCCCGTCCCAGGCGATGAAGGCGCCGGTCCGGTCGGTGCCCTCCGGCGGGTGCAGGGTCAGGGTCGCGCCGACATAGGGCTGGCCCGGCGTGTAGGTGACCCGGAACGCCTCGTAATCCATGCACATGTGGTTGGTCGGCACGTAGAACAGCCGCGTCTTCGGCGAGTAGGCCGCCGGCTGCTGGTTCTTGGCGCCGAGCGCCCCCGGGCAGATGTTCTTGGTCGTCTCGTCCTCGTCGGCCTCGCCGGGGGCGTAGCGCGTGTCGACCACCGGCCGGCCGTAATCGGGGGCGGCCGGGTTCATCTCCACCCGGCTGGCCCAGTTCACCGTGGGGTCGAACTTTTCCGCCACCAGCAATTCGCCCGTGGCCCGGTCGAGCGTGTAGCCAAAACCGTTCCGGTCGAAATGCGTGAGCACCCTGCGGGGCCGCCCGCCGATCACCTGCTCGGTGAGGATCGCCTCGTTGACGCCGTCATAGTCCCACTGGTCGTGGGGCGTCATCTGGTAGACCCAGCGGGCCATCCCGGTGTCGGCGTCGCGGGCGATGAGCGACATCGACCACCGGTTGTCGCCGGGGCGCTGGGCCGGGTTCCAGGTCGAGGGATTGCCGGTGCCGTAATAGACGAGGTTCAGGTCTGGGTCGTAGGAGAACCAGCCCCAGCTGCAGGCGCCGCCGGTCCGCCACTGGTCGCCCTCCCAGCTCTTCAGGGATGAATCCCGGCCGATCGGGCGGCCGAGCTCGGTGGTCCTGTCGGGATCGACCAGCATGTCGGCATCCGGCCCGGTGGCGTAGGCGCGCCAGAGGCGTTTCCCGCTGGCCTGATCGTACGCGGTGACGTGGCAGCGCGCCCCGTACTCGCCCCCGGCGAGCCCGACGATCAGCTTGCCGTGGACCGGCAGGACCGTGGCGGTGTTGGTCTCACCGCGCGACGGATCGCCGTTCTTCACCGACCACAGCACCCGGCCGGTCTCCGGGTCGAGGGCGACCACGGTGGTGTCGGCCTGCTGCAGGAACAGGCGCCCGTCCGCGTAGGCGAGGCCGCGGGAGACCGTGTCGCAGCACATCACGGCGATCACGCCCGCCTCCTGCCGGGGGGCGTAGCGCCACAGGATCTTTCCGCCCTGGTCGAGGTCGAGGGCGTAGACCGTGTTGGGGAAGGGTGTGTGGACCACCATGACGTGCCCGATCACGATCGGCGCGCCCTCGTGCCCGCGCAGCACGCCCGTGGAGAAGGTCCAGGCGACCTTCAGGCGGGAGACATTGCCGGCGTCGATCCGGTCGAGGTCGGAGTAGCGGGTGTTGGCGTAATCGAGGGTCTGGAGGACCGGCGGTTGCTGCGCGGACGCCGCGCCTGTGAGTCCGGAGAGGGTCAGGACCGCCAGGATCGTCGGGACGCGCATGCTCGGACTCCACCCGCCACCCGGCACAGCGGCGCCGGCCTCATACACCGGCTGACCGGATCGCCACCGCGGCCAAGCGTCCGGCCCGGGTCACATCCGCTCTTTGACGATGCCCTCGGCCTGCGGGTCGGGCTGATGGCCGGCCTCGCGCAGGAGGGGCACCACCTCGGCCGCCTCGCGGGCGACGAGGTAGCTCAGGTCGAGCCCCTCGCGGATGAAGCCGTGGCCGCGCATGTGCTCGAACAGGGCGAGCAGCGGCGCCCAGAACCCGGCCACCGAGACCAGCACCACGGGCTTGCGGTGCCGCCCGAGCTGCGCCCAGGTGAGCTGCTCGACCAGCTCCTCCAGGGTGCCGATGCCGCCCGGAAGGGTCACGAAGGCGTCCGAGCGCTCGAACATCAGGCGCTTGCGGGTGTGCATGTCGGGCACCACCACGGTCTCCTGCACCTCCGCCAGCATGTGCTCGCGCGCCTGGAGGAAGTCCGGGATGATGCCGGTGACGTGGCCGCCGGCTTCGAGCGCGGCGCGGGCCACGGTGCCCATCAGGCCGACATCGCCGCCGCCGTAGACGAGGCGCATCCCGGCCTGCGCGATCGCCGTCCCGACCACCTCCGCGGCCGCGCGGAAGGCGGGGTCCCGCCCGAAGCCGGAGCCGCAATAGACACAGACTGTCCTCACCGGAGCCATCCGGCGCCCTCCATCGCGCGTCCGTTGCGAGCCGTCCTGGACGTACCCCGCGCCCATGGCTCCACGGGCCAAACTGCTGACGACGCGGGGGATTCACCCGCCGGAGCGGCGGGACGGCTTGGTGTCGGGACCATGTACGGTATTATGCCGTGCCCCGTCGACGGTTTTTCCCGCGCCGGGGCGGGATCGAGGGAGGCTGTGGTGGCGATGTCGAGACAGGTGCGGCGCAGTCTCGCCCTGGCGCTCGTCGGCCTCCTCGCCGGCCTCGGGCTCGTGGTGGCCCTGTTCGGCGGGGAGGCCATGCGGGAGCCGACCGGCGGCACCGTGGCGGAGCAGCCCGCCACGCCGAAGGGCGAGGCGCGGGCGCTGGCCGATCCCGGCACGTTGGCGTCGCGTCAGGATCCGGCCGTCGACCGCCGCGACGATAAGCCGGGTCAGGCCGGGGCGCTCCCCCGGGCGGCCGTTCCATCCGGACCTGCCAACGATGCCCGCGCGGCCGGGTCCGGCAAGCCGAACACCACGACGGCCGGGACCGCGGCGGTGCCGCGCTTCGACATCGTCCGGGTCGAGCCGAACGGCGACGCCGTGGTGGCCGGGCAGGGCGCCCCGCACGCCGTCGTCGAGATGCTGGTCAACGGCAAGCCGGTCGCCCGGGCGACCGCCGACGCGGACGGCCAGTTCGCCGTCGTGCCGCCGGCCCTGCCCGCGGGATCGAGCCAGATCCGGCTGCGCATGACCGGCCAGGACGGGCGGGCGGCCGAGTCGGAGCAGAGCGTGGCGGTGGAGGTCGCCCCCGGGCGCGACCGTCAGCCGCTGGTCGCCCTGACCGCCCCGGATGCGGCCACCGTGGTGCTGTCGCAGCCGGGCGCGGCCGGGCCGGATGCCAAGGTTGCGGCGGCGCAGCCCGGCGCCCCCGCGGCGGGGCCATCGGCCCGGATCGCGAGCGTGGACGTGCAGGAGAACGGGCGGCTGTTCGTCACAGCGACCGGCGCGCCCGGCGCGGCGCTGCGGCTCTACCTCAACGACACGCTGATCGCCCCCGGCCGCATCGGCCCGGACGGGCAGGCGCGCTTCACCATCGGGCGCGGCATGAAGCCCGGCCAGTATCAGGTGCGGATCGACCAGATCGACCCGGCCACCGGCAAGGTGGAGACCCGCGCCGAGGTCCCGCTCTCGGTGCCCGAGCCGACTCTGATGGCCGCCCGCGAGCGCGCCGAACCGCAACTGCCGACCGTCCAGGGCAGCCCCCAGGCGCATGACGGCGGCCGGAAGCACGCCCAGGGGGGAGATCGAGCGGGCGGGCCAGGGGGCGTACAAGCCGGAGGACACGCCGGAGGACAAGCCGGAGGACTTGGCAGCGCGACAGGCAGCACGCGCGCGGCGTCCGATCGCGCCGGGGCGACGGCGCCTGGAGGCCCCGATCCACGGAACATGGCGGCGGAGGCCGGAGCAGACGCGACGGTCGGCTCGGTCTTCGTGCCGGAGATCAACACGGCCAAGATCACCCGCGGCGACAACCTGTGGCGGATCAGCCAGCGCACCTACGGCCGCGGCGAGCGCTACACCGTGATCTACGACGCCAATCAGGCACAGATCCGCAATCCCGACCTGATCTATCCGGGCCAGATCTTCGTGCTGCCGTCGGACAAGCGGGGGTGACCGGCCATCACTCCACCACCTGATCGTCTCCCGCGAAGGCCAGCCGCCGCAGCCGGCGCAGCGCCTGGTCGAGGTCCGCGGGCGACGGCACCGCCAGGGCGAGGCGGACCGCGTTCGGCGCGTGGCCGGGCGCGACCGCGAAGGCCGGGGCCGGGATCAGCGCGATGCCCTGGCGCAGGGCCGCCGCCGCGAAGGCCTCCGCCCGCCACGTCTCGGGCAGTTCCAGCCACAGGTGATAGGCCCGGCCGTCGCCGACCACCCGCAGATCGGCCAGGGCCTCGCGGGCGATGACCTGCCGGGACGCCGCGTCCCGGCGCTTGACCGCGGCCAGCGCGGCGGCCGAGCCCCCCGCCATCCAGCGCATGCCGGCCGCGAGCGACAGGCCGAGCGCCGTCCAGGCGCCCTGGCGGATCGAGGCCGCGAGCCGGTCGGTCAGGGGCGGGGGCGCCGCCACGAGGCCGAGCGTCAGCGAGGGCATCACCCGCTTCGAGAGGCTGTCCACCAGGATCACCCGGTCGGGCGCCAGGCAGGCCAGCGGCCGGGCATCGGCGAGGAAGCTGTAGACCGCATCCTCGATCGCCGTGAGCCCGGTCCGGTCGAGCAGGTCGGCGAGCGCCGCGCGCCGCGCTGGCCCCATGGTGGCGCCGAGCGGATTGTGCAGGGTCGGCTGGAGGTAGACGCCACTCAGCGGGTTCGCCCGGTGGGCCTGGAGCAGCGCGTCGGGGCACAGCCCCTCTTCGTCCATGGCAACCGGCACCAGCGTGATGCCGAGCCGGGCCGCGATCGCCTTCACCATCGGGTAGGTGAGGGGCTCGCAGGCGATCCGCTCGCCCGGCGCCGCCAGGGCGGCGAGCGCCGCGGCGAGCGCCTGCCGTCCGTTGCCGGTGAACAGGATGTCGGCCGGATCGGCCCTGTGGCCGTCCTGCGCGAGGAACGCCGCCGCGATCTCCTGCGCCTGGGGCGTGCCGGCGGGCCCGTACTGGCCGAACGCCATCGCGCCGCCCGCGCCAGCGAGCCCAGCGAGCGTCTCGGCCAGCACGGCCTCCTGCTCGGGCAGCCGCGAATGGGTCCGTTGCAGATCCAGCGCCGCGGGCGGCGGCTCCGGCTGGAGGATGCCGGCGCGGCCCGGACCGGACCGGACATAGGTGCCGCGCCCGACCTCGCCGGTGACCAACCCCCGGCGGGCCAGTTCGGAATAGACCCGGCTCGCCGTCGAGACCGCGATGCCCCGGTCGTAGGCGAAATCGCGCTGCGGCGGCAGCTTCGCCCCGGGCGGGAGCCGGCCGGCCGCGATGTCGGCGGCGATCGCGTCAGCGACGGAGCGGAAATCCGCGGCTCGCATCATTGCTCCGAGGTCAATGTTTCGATTGATCCGAGATCCGTATCGGATCAATGCTGTGCCCGCAATCCCGGCCGGACTGCTCACCCGCCACCGGATCCTGTCCCGATGCCCGCTCTCACCCTGTCCCGCTCCCCCGCCGCCGAGCGTCCCGCTCCGGGCCCGTCCCTGCCGCGCCTCTGGCTGGCGCGCATCCGCGACCGCCGGGCGCTCGCCGCCCTGCATCCCGACCAGATCCGCGATGCCGGCCTCGAACCGTGGCGCCTGCGCGCCGAGATCCGGAAGCCGTTCTGGCGGGCGTGAGACCGGGCCCTGCACGCAGCGCGGGTGCTCCCGCGCCGCCATGCGCCTATATGCGGGGTCCATCATACCCGCCCCGCAGAAGCCTTCATGACCGACGACACCGCGCCCTCGGCCGGGCCGACGCTCCCGGCCGAGCGTCTTGACGAGCGCCCCGGGCTGATCGCCACCTACCGCCGGCTCTGGCCCCATCTCTGGCCGCACGGGCGGCCGGACCTGCAGCGCCGGGTCTTCCTGGCGTTCGGCCTGCTGCTCGCCGCCAAGCTGGTGACCATGGTGACGCCGTTCACCTTCAAGTGGATCACCGACGCGCTGGTCGCGGCGATCGGCGGCCAAGGGGGCGGCAAGGATGCCGTGCCGCCCACGGGGCTGCTCGCCGCGCCGATGCTGCTGATCGCCCTCTACGGCGTCTCGCGGATCGCCATGTCGGCGCTGACCCAGATGCGCGACGGGCTGTTCGCCAAGGTGGCGATGCACGCGGTGCGGCGGCTGGCGCTCCAGACCTTCGAGCACATGCACCGCCTGTCCCTGCGGTTCCACCTGGAGCGCAAGACCGGCGGCCTGACCCGGGTGCTGGAGCGCGGCCGCGCCGGCATCGAGGAATTGTCGCGCCTGATGGTGCTGACCCTGGTGCCGACCATCGTCGAGTTCGTGCTGGTGCTGGGCGTGCTCGCCTACGAGTTCAGCTGGACCTACGCGGCGACCGCCTTCGCGACGGTCGCGGCCTATCTGGCCTTCACCTACAAGGCGACCGAGTGGCGGATCGCCATCCGCCGCCGGATGAATGCCTCCGACACCGACGCCAACACCAAGGCGGTCGATTCGCTGCTCAACTACGAGACCGTCAAATATTTCGGCGCGGAGGCCCGCGAGGCGGCCCGCTACGACGTCTCGATGGCGAAGTACGAAAAGGCCTCGACACAGACCTACGTGTCGCTGGCGGTGCTCAATGCCGGGCAGGCGGCGATCTTCACGCTCGGCATGACCGTGGTGATGTGGCTCGCCGCGCGCGACATCCTGGCCGGGCGCACCACGATCGGCGGCTTCGTGCTGGCCAACACCATGCTGGTGCAGCTCTCGATGCCATTGAACTTCATGGGCATGATCTACCGGGAGATCAAACAGGCGCTGATCGACATCGACGACATGTTCCGCATCCTTGGGCAGAACCCCGAGATCGCCGACCGGCCGGGCGCCGCGCCGCTCACGGTGGCGGGTGGCACGGTGCGGTTCGCCGATGTCCGCTTCGCCTACAGTCCCGAGCGGCCGATCCTGCGCGGCGTCTCCTTCGAGATCCCGGCCGGGCAGACGGTGGCGGTGGTGGGGCCCTCGGGGGCCGGCAAGTCGACGCTCTCGCGCCTGCTGTTCCGGTTCTACGAGCCGCAGGCCGGCCGGATCAGCGTCGACGGGCAGGACATCGCGGCGGTGACGCAGGAATCGTTGCGGGCGGCGATCGGCATGGTCCCGCAGGACACGGTGCTGTTCAACGACACGATCGGCTACAACATCCGCTACGGCCGGGCCGACGCCACCGACGCGGAGCTGCGCGAGGCGGCCCGGCTCGCCCAGATCGACCGGTTCGTGTCCGGCCTGCCGGAGGGCTACGACACGCCGGTGGGCGAGCGCGGCCTGAAGCTCTCGGGCGGCGAGAAGCAGCGGGTCGCCATCGCCCGCACGATCCTGAAGGCGCCGCCGATCCTCGTGCTCGACGAGGCGACCTCGGCGCTCGACAGCTTCACGGAGGCCGAGATCCAGGCGGCGCTCGACCGGGTCAGCCGCGGCCGCACCACCCTGGTGATCGCCCACCGGCTGTCCACGGTGGTGAATGCCGATCAGATCCTGGTGCTCGACCACGGCCGCATCGTCGAGCGTGGCACACATGCCGAGTTGCTGGAGGCCGGCGGCGTCTACGCGGCGCTCTGGGACCGCCAGCGGGAGGCCGACGCGGCGCTGGAGGTACTCAAGCGGGCCGACGCGCCGGTGGTGCCGATCCGGATGGAGCGCGGGGCGGTGCCGGAACCGGCGGAGTAGGCGCCCGACTCAGGCCTCGGTCTCGATCGGCTTCACGCTCAGCCGCAGGCCGATGGCCTTGAGCACGCCCATCAGCGTGTCGAGCTGCGGGTTCCCCTTCTCCGAGAGGGTCCGATAGAGCTGCTCGCGGGAACGGCCGATCTCCTGGGCGATCTGAGCCATTCCCCGCGCCCGGGCGACAACCCCGATGGCATCGGCCACGAGGGCAGGGTCGCCATCCTCCAGCACGGCCTCGATGTAGAGCGCGATGTCCTCGGGCGTCCGCAGGTGCTCGGCGGTGTCGTATGGAACGGTCTCGGTGGGCATCGTCATAGCTCCGACGCGTGCGGCTGGGCCACGGTGTACGGCACGAGACTGGGAAGTCTCCGATCGGCCATCCTACCCAACCCCCCTCATCCTGAGGTGCCGGAGCGCAGCGCAGGCCTCGAAGGAGCCCTCCAGCCGGCCGGTGCGATCCCTGGAGCCCTCCTTCGAGGCCCGCTGACGCGGTCACCTCAGGATGAGGGAGGTGGATGGGATCCACCCGATGACGCGACCACAGGGCACTGTCGTGTACCGTGCGGACGCACGATCGCAGGGTCGCTCCAATTCGACAATCGGGGGCGCAATGTGCTCAGGCCGTCCGCCCCCGGACCTTCACCCCCAGCAGGTTCTCGAACGGCAGCACCATCGCGCCCTTGTCCTTGTCGGCATGGCCCTGGCGGAGTGCCGTCTGGTAGGTGGCGGTGGCCGCCGCCGTGACGGGCATCGGAAACCCGTTCTCCGCCGCGATCGCCGACGCCGCGACGAGGTCCTTGTAGGCCGCGCCCATCGGGTAGCCCTCGTCGAAGCGGCCCTGGAGGATGCGCGGCACGAAGAACTGCGACGCGTAGCTCCGGCTGGTCCCGGTGGTGACCACCTCCGCGATCTGCTCCGGATCGAGACCCATCGCCACCGCCATGGGCAGCACCTCGGCGAGCGCGGCGATGTTGATGTCGTAGAGCACGTTGTTGATCGTCTTGGTGAGCTGGCCGGAACCGGTCGGCCCCATGTGCAGGATGGTGGTGCCGATCCGCTCCAGGAGCGGGCGCACGGCTGCCACCGCCTCGGCCGCGCCGCCGCACATCACGGTGAGCGTGCCGGCCTCGGCGCCGGCCGGCGCCCCGGAGACCGGCGCGTCGACGAAGCGCCGCCCGGCCGCCGCCACGGCGCGGCCGATCGCGAGCGCCTTGGCGTGCGCGATGGTGCTCAGATCGACCACCACCGCCCCCGGCGCGAGGCGCTTGAGGAGCCGGTCCGCGCCGAGCAGGGCCGCCTCGACCCCATCGCCGTTCGGCAGGCACAGGAACAGCACCTCCGCGCCGGTGGCCTGCCCGGGATCCGCCGTGGCGACGAGGCCCGGCCCGGCGAGCCCGGCGAGGCGCGCCGGATCGGCATCCACCGCGACGAGCGTCTCGGCCTCGGACGCGCGCTTGGCCGCGAGGTTCCGGGCGATGGGATGGCCCATCGCGCCGAGGCCGAGGAGGGCGATGCGGGTGGTCATGAGAACTCCCCCCGGCGATCGGTCCGCGCCGGATCGGACGTCAGTTCGCCCCGGTCAACGGCTGGAACTCCGCCCGCTTGGTCTGGCGCTCGTCCTCGGGCAGCGACGCGCGCATCTGCGGGACCACAACGCGCCGGCACTCGGCCTCGGACCATTCCGAGACCCGGCCGGACCTGAGCTGGTCGAGGACGGCCTCCAGCCGGGACCGGACGGACTCGGCCGTCGGCACCGTGGAGCGGCGCGGAGAACATCCCGGGCTGCGACATGCCGACAGCATGGTCGTGCCGCCGGTGTCGGGGAAGGCTCGACAACCGGGCCCCGGCATGTCGTCACCAGAAATCTCGCTGTCCGCACCCCCAAGGCCCGCAGAATGGCACCGACCCTGGCCGACGCCGTGTCCCAGTTGGGGCCGGCCTTGAAGGCCGCGCTCAACGATCCATCCGCCATCGGGGATCCCGAGGACCCGGTGCGGACACCGAGGGTCAGCGCGGAAGCCTCGCTTCACGCCGGACGCCCTCGCGGACATCGACTCCGTCTTGAGCGGCATCGCGGATACGTCGCCATCTGGCGCGGTCAGCGTGCGGAATCGACGCGATGCCGTGCGCGACCGGCGTCCGGACCAACCGCACAGCGGAACCGGACGCATTTACCGGGGCTGCGCCGAATCCGCGTGACACCCTATCCCTATTGGCTCTTCTATCAGATCGCCGAAGGTGCGATCGTCATCATCACCCTGCGCCATGCCGCCCGCGATCCGCATTCGATGCACGGCGCCGGGTCGGAATGGCCTCCCGGTGAAAGTTGACGCGGGCCCGGCGGGCTGCCATCCGCCCGGCACAGCCCTGATCCTCGAGCCCCCACAGCATGACCGACCTCATCGAGACGATCCGCCGGACGCTCGTGCCGATCCACAAGGAGGGCTATCCCTTCATCCTGATCGGCATCGTGCTCACGGTGCTGGCCGGCTATTTCTCCCAGTTCTTCGGCTGGATCTTCCTGATCCTCACCCTCTGGGTCTGCTACTTCTTCCGCGACCCCGAGCGCGTCACCCCGGTGGCCGACGGGCTCGTGGTCTCGCCGGCGGACGGGCGCGTGAACCTGATCGCCACCGTCCTGCCGCCGCCGGAACTCGACCTGCCGCAGGTGCCCACCTTGCGGGTCTCGGTGTTCATGAACGTGTTCGACTGCCACGTGAACCGGGCGCCGGTCTCGGGGCGGATCGGCCAGATCCACTACACGCCCGGCCTGTTCCTCAACGCCGAACTCGACAAGGCCAGCGACGACAACGAGCGCAACGGCATGGTCATCGAGACGACCCATGGCGGGAGCCCGAAGCGGGTCGGCGTGGTGCAGATCGCCGGCCTCGTGGCCCGGCGCATCGTCGGGTTCGTGTCGGCGGGCGATGGGCTCGGCGTCGGCGAGCGGTTCGGGTTGATCCGCTTCGGCTCGCGGGTCGACGTCTACCTGCCGGCGGGCGCGACCGTGCTGGTCGGGCTCGGCCAGAAGGCGGTGGCCGGCGAGACGGTGCTGGCCGATCTCGGCGGCGGCCCGGACCGGGTGTTCAAGCGGATCTAGAGCTCGGCCATGGACGATCTGTTCCCACCCTTCGCGCCCGATCCGAACGAGCCGCGCCCGCGCCGGTTCAAGCCGGTGCCGTTCCGGATGATCGCGCCCAACATGATCACCCTGATGGCGCTCTGCCTCGGGCTGACCGCGATCCGGCTCGCCTTCGAGGGCAAGTTCGAGCCCGCCGTCATCGCCGTGGTGGCGGCGGGCGTGCTCGACGGCATCGACGGGCGGGTGGCGCGGCTGCTCAAGGGCACCTCGCGCTTCGGGGCCGAGCTCGATTCGCTCGCCGACTTCGTGAATTTCGGCTGCGCCCCGGCGCTGATCCTCTACGGCTTCGCGCTGTTCCACCTGAAATCGGCAGGCTGGATCGTGGCGCTGATCTTCGCCATCGCGATGGCCCTGCGGCTCGCCCGCTTCAACGCGATGCTGGACGATCCGAACCGGCCGGACTGGAAGAAGGACTTCTTCGTCGGCATGCCGGCGCCGGCCGGCGCGCTGACCGCGATGCTGCCGCTCTACCTGCACTTCCTCGGCTTCGGCCTGGAGCGCTGGGCGGCGCCCGCGATCCTGATCTACGTACTGGTGATCGCCCTGCTGGTGGTCTCCACGGTGCCGACCTACTCGGGCAAGACCATGGGCAAGCGGGTGCCGCGCAGCCTCGTGCTGCCGATCTTCCTGTTCGGCGTGGCGGCCTTCGGCATCCTGATCAGCTACCCGTTCGAGGCCCTGGTGGCGGTGAGCGGAGGCTACCTTCTGACCATTCCGGTCGTCGCCGCGCAGTATCGCCGCCGGCTCAAGGCGGAGCTGGCCGGGGCCCCCGAGGAGCGGACGGCTGCCGGCCTGCCGGCCGGTCCGGACTAGAGCACCCTCCGCCGAAGCGGATATCGGTTCGGCGCAAGAGAGCGTGTCCCGACAGAAGCCTGGAGCCGCGCGCGATGGCAACGCGACCGGGTACGGCTCTCGGGATCCTGTTCGTCCTGGCCGATCCCACCCGCGCCCTCGTCCTGCGGTGACCGCGAAGCGGGCCGCGAAGGCGGGCCCCTAAGGATCGCAAGGGCCTCTGGAGGCCGCCTTCGAAGCCTCCGCTGCGTTCCGGCACCTGAGGATGAGGGTCGGGTTGGGATGACTGTCGGGGTGGGCAGCGCGATGGATGGGGGTCCGACACGCTCTTCTGCGCTGGTCTTCGCGGCAGCGGCTCCTACTTTCGCAGCATTCGGCGGAGGCTTTCGGGAATGCTCGAAGAATTCAAGAAATTCGCCCTGCGCGGGAACGTGGTCGATCTCGCGGTCGGCGTGATCATCGGCGCCGCCTTCGGGGCGATCGTCAACTCGGCCGTGCAGGACGTCTTCATGCCGGCGATCGGCGCGGTCACCGGCGGGCTCGATTTCTCGAACTACTACATTCCGCTCTCGTCGAAGGTGCAGGCCGGGCTGCCCTACGCGGACGCCAAGAAGCAGGGCGCGGTCATCGGCTACGGCCAGTTCCTGACGCTGACGCTGAACTTCCTGATCGTCGCCTTCGTGCTGTTCCTCGTGATCCGGGCGATGAACCGCCTGCAGACCGCCCAGCCCAAGGAGCCGGAGGCCGTGCCAGCCGACGTGAAGCTGCTGTCGGAGATCCGTGACCTCCTGGCGGAGAAACCGCGGGTTTGACGCCTCAGGCCCCGCGCCGCCCCGGCTCCTCGGGCTTGACGCCGAAGGCGTCGAGGATCTGGTCAAGGGCCTGGCCGACGGCCCCGGTCCCTTCCTCGTGGGTCTTCAGCCGGGTCTCGAGACGGCGGATCTGCGGCTCGAACACCTCGGGTATGGGATCGTCGCCGAGGAAGCGCGGCTTGTCGGCCTCGACCGGTAGGACGCCGCGCAATTGCTGGCCGAGGTGGTCGCGCACCGGCTCGGGGAGCACGGCACCGGGTTCTTGGAGATCGTCGCTCATGGTCGCCTCGCAGGTCGAGCCGCTTCTTCAACGGCCGGTCGGAGGAAGCGTTGCGCCGACGGCCGCACCAAAAGAGAAAGACCCCGGAGCGAGGCTCCGGGGTCCATGGGCCGGCGCGGGACCGGCCCGCGCGATCAGTCGATGACCTCGACGATGCGGTGGCCGCGGTCGACCAGAACCGGGCGGTCGTTCACCACGGTGTAGCGGTAGCCCGGCTGAACGCGGTACTCGCTCGGCACGTCGTAGTAGGTCACGCCCGAGGACGGCAGGGTGCTGCCCACGGCGACGCGGCCGTCGTAATCGTACGAGCGGACATTGCGCTCGCGGACGTAGCTGCGGAAGCGCGGGGCCATGTCGACACCGAGGATGCCGCCCACCGTGCCGGTGGCCGCACCGACGGCGCCGCCGACGATCCCGCCGATCGGGCCGGCCGCCGCGTCGCCCGCGGCCGCGCCGCGCTCGGCGCCCGGGATGGTGCCCTGGGCCTGGGCGGCCAGCGGCAGCGACAGGACGAGGGCCGAGGCGGCGATGAGGGTCTTGAAGGTCATACGGGACATCTCCGTTCCGTGGCGTTCCGCCGCGGACACGCGGCGAAGCTCGGGCCGGTAACGTGCGATACCGGGAATCGGATGCATCCCTTTTTGCGGTCGACCGCTGAGGGCTAACGCCCGCTTACCGTTTTGCCTCACGCCTCCTTGGGCATGGCCGACTGGATGAACCGGTCGGAGCCGAGATCCTCCTCGTCGTAGCCCAGGAGTTCCGCTAGCCGGCCCCGGGCGCGGCTGACGCGGCTCTTCACGGTGCCGACCTTGCAGCCCATGATCGTGGCGGCCTCCTCGTAGGACACGCCCTCCGCGCCGACCAGGACCAGGGCCTCGCGCTGGTCCGGCGGGAGCTTCGCCAGCGCCGATTGCAGATCCTCGACGTCGAGCCGGTCACCCTGATGCGGGGCGGTGGCGAGCCGGGCCGCGTAGGAGCCGTCCTGATCCTCGACCTCGCGGACCCGCTTGCGGTGATCCGAGTAGAAGATGTTGCGCAGGATCGTGAACAGCCACGCGTTCAGGTTGGTGCCCGGCTGGAACCGGGCGCGGTGCTGCCAGCCCTTCAGCAGGGTGTCCTGCACGAGGTCGTCGGACCGGGCGGGGTTCGAGGTCAGCGACAGCGCGAAGGCGCGCAAGGACGGCACCGCGGCCAGCAGCCCGTTGCGGAATTCCGGCTCGATCGCCTCGCCCCGGGCGCGGAGCGCCGCCTCCAGCTTCTCGATCAGCTCGGCGAAGCGGGACGGGAGCGTCTCCTCGCCGATCCGCTCGTAGACGGTGCGCAGGTGCTCGCCGAGATGCGTGCGGATGCCGGCGGGAAGGTTCGGGCGGCCATCCCGAGTCGCGCCCTCCTGGGACAGGACGGTATCGGTGTCGTCGCGGGTCATGCGGTTCGCGCTCGTCAGCTCATCGTGGCTCGACCGTGGTCCCGTAAGGGTCGAGTCGGATCGCTTGCCGGCCCGAAATCAGGACGACGTCGGGCTGGTGCTCTCCTGTTAAAGGCGTTCTAGCGCATCGGGGCCGGGCGTGCACCCTCGGCCAAATGACTTATGATAAGGCTGCCGCCCGCAACAGACGGATCGCCCCGTCCCGCAGGGTCAGGACGTCGCCGACGGCGAGGTCGGTCCAGCGCTCGTCCCGGGTCAGCGCCTTCGTGGCGATGACGGTGACGATGTCGTGCTCGGTGGTCTCCCGGGCGAAATCGACCTGCCAATCCTCGTCGATCAGCGTGGCCTTGCCGAACGGCGCACGACGCGTGAGATAGCAGAGGCGCTTGCCGCAATGGGCGTAGAGCGTGCGGCTGTCGGTCAGCAGCATGTTGAACACGCCGAGCCCGTGCAGTTCGCCCGCGAGATCGGCGACCGCCCGGTCCAGGGTCTCGGGCCGGGGCAGGGCCTTGTATCGCTCCTGCAGGCGTCCGAGCATCCAGCAGAAGGCGTGCTCGCTGTCGGTGCTGCCGATCGGCATGAATCCGCCGAGCGGCAGCCGCTTCACGCCCTTGAGCTGGCCGTTATGCGCGAAGGTCCAGCGGCGGCCCCACAATTCCCGCGCGAACGGATGCGTGTTCTCCAAGCTGACCCGCCCGCGGTTGGCCTTGCGGACATGGGCGACGACGATCCGGCTCTTGATCGGCATGTCCCGCAGCAGGCGGGCCAGCTGCGAGCGGGCGCTCGGCTCCGGCTCGTGGAAGCTGCGGCAGGTGCGGCCGTCGTAGAAGCTGATGCCCCAGCCGTCGGCATGGGGCCCGGTGTCGCCGCCGCGCCGGGCGAGGCCCGCGAAGGAGAAGCGGATGTCGGTCGGCACGTTGGCGCTCATGCCGAGCAGTTCGCACATGTCCTGACGTCCACCCCCCAACCGCGTTCGCGGGACAGCGGATTTAGAGACGTTCGACGCGCGCAACAACCGATGTTTCGGAGCCAAGCCCCGCAAATCGATCCGCGGTCTGCTCTTGATCTCCGATCGGGTGCGACCGCTGTCCCGATGCAGATGGCCAGTCGCCGGGTCGATCTCCGACCGACCCGCCCGGGCGCGTTCGAGGGCGCGCAGCACCGGCCGGACTCATGCCGGATCACGGTGCGGTAGGCTTGCGCCGTGGCATCCGGCTGGGCGCGGTCCTGCTCGAGATCGCGAAGCTTCCGGACCGCGAAGCCGAAGCGGTCCGCGAACTCCGTCTGGGTGAGGCCGAGTTCCTCCCGCACGGCCTTCACGGCGTTCGTCTGCGGGCCGTGCACGCGATACGTCTGCGGATCGGCTTCGCCGCGCGCGATGGCAAGTGCCTGCTGTGCCGCCTCGACCAATCCTTCTCCGAATGCGGTCATCTCAAACTTCGGCGTCAGGACGACAGTAGGCATGAGTTTGACGGTACGTCCGGCCAGCCAGAGGCAAGGGCCGACGCGCTCTCGTCACCGCGCCAGATAGTCGGTCAGCGTCATCCCCACCATGATGGCGACCCAGAAAAAGCCCAGCGCCGAAAAAAGCCGGATCAGTGGTGGCTCGTGGATCACCTCCATGGAGACCAGGAGGATCAACGCCACCATCGCCGCCACGACGGCGAGTTCGACGATCCAGACCTGCGCGAAGGGCAGCGTGGCGCCGAGCGTCACGTTGACGGCGAGCAGAGCCAGTAGGGCCAGGAAGGTCAGCACCGGCGTGCGCAGGCGCTTGCGGAGCAGGGCGCGGTCGTCGGCGCTCAAGCTCGAGAGGGGGCTCCGCATCCTACCGGTTCACCACGTAGAGGATCGGGAAGGCGAGCATCCAGACCAGATCAATGAAATGCCAGTAGAGGCCGTAGACCTCGATCCAGTTCTGGTGGCGCGCCAGGAACCCGACCTTGGCGGCCATCCAGGTCATGCCGAGCAGGAGTCCGATGCCGGTGAACAGGTGCAGCGCGTGGAGCAGCGTCGCCACGTAATACACGTTCACGAACAGGCGCGCGGCCGGCGTCTCGGCGAGCGCGAAGGGGCGGTTGCTGAGGAACGGCATCATGTGCTCGGTCCAGTCGGCGTAGTACTCGTAGCCCTTGAGCACAAGGAACAGGCCGCCCAGCGCCGCAGTCGCCAGCATGGCCCGCACCATGGCGCGCTGCCAGCCGATCCGGGAGAATTCGATCGCCATCGACATGGTGAGCGAGGAGCAGATCAGCACCACGGTGTTGGTGGCGCCGATCCAGAACTTCAGGTGCTTGGCCGCAGCGACCGTCGCCTCGGGGTGCTGGATCCGGGTGATCAGCGCCACCAGGAACAGGGCCGAGAACAGCAGCAGTTCGGTGATCAGCCACGCCCAGATGCCGAGCGTCGCCGCCTCGCGCTGCTGGGCCACGCTCTCGAAATGGTGGGCGCGGGCGACCCCGACACCATCCGCCAGAGGCTCGCTCATCCGTGCTGATCCCGGGCTTCCTGGGCCTGGATCGGATAGTCGTAGGGGATGCGCGGCACCTCGGGCGGCGAGAGGAAGTTGTGCGTCGGCGGCGGGGACGAGGTCTCCCACTCGAGCCCCTTGGCGTTCCATGGATTCGCTGGCGCCTTGCGGCCGAACCACAGGGAATAGACGAGGTAGAGCATCGGGAAGAGGTAGCCCGCCGCCAGGATCGTGGCGCCCGCCGAGGACAGCACGTTGAGGAGCTGGAATTCCGGCGGATAGGTCGCGTAGCGCCGCGGCATCCCGAGATAGCCAAGGATGAATTGCGGGAAGAACGTCACGTTGAAGCCGATGAAGATCAGCAGCGCCGAGACCCGGCCCCAGGGCTCGCTGTACATCCGGCCGGTGAATTTCGGCCACCAGAAGTGCAGGCCGCCCAGGAACGCCAGCACCGTGCCGCCGACCATGATGTAGTGGAAGTGGGCGACCACGAAGTAGGTCGCGTGGATGTGCTGGTTGATAGCGAGCGTCGCGAGGTAGAGGCCGGTCAGCCCGCCGAGCACGAACAGGCCGATATAGCCCATCGCGTAGAGCATCGGCGTGTCGAGCCGGAGCGAGCCCTTATGGATCGTGGCGGTCCAGTTGTAGACCTTCACGGCCGAGGGCACCGCCACCGCGAAGGACAGGGCCGAGAACACCAGCGAGGCCAGGTCGCTCTGGCCGTTGATGAACATGTGGTGGCCCCAGACGAAGAAGGTCACCGAGGCGAGCCCGATCGACGCGTAGGCGACGAAGCGGTAGCCGAACAGCTTCTTCTGCGCGAAGGCCGGGACGATCTCGGAGATCACCCCCATGCCGGGCAGGACCATGATGTACACGGCCGGGTGCGAGTAGAACCAGAACAGGTGCTGGAACAGCACCGGGTCGCCGCCATAGGCCGGGTCGAACACGCCGATATGGAAGCCGCGCTCGGCGATCAGCAGGATCAGCGCCGTGGTGATGACGGGCGTCGCCAGCAGGAAGATCAGGCTGGTGGCGTAGTGCGTCCAGACGAAGATCGGCAGCTTGAACCACGTCATGCCGGGCGCCCGCATGGTGTGGATCGTGACCACGAAGTTCAGGCCCGTCAGGATCGACGAGAAGCCCACGATGGTCACCCCGATCAGCGCCGGCAGCACCCAGGTGTTCGAGAAGGCGGTGGAGAGCGGCGCGTAGAAGGTCCAGCCGGTATCGACCCCGCCCAGCACCACCGCCACCAGGGTGAACAGGGCGCCGGTCATGAAGATGTACCAGCTCGTCAGATTGAGCTTCGGGAAGGCGAGGTCCCTGGCCCCGATCATGAGGGGGATCAGGAAGTTGCCGAAGGTCGCGGGGATCGACGGGATCAGGAAGAACCAGACCATCACCACGCCATGGATGGTGAAGGCCTTGTTGTAGGTGTCGTTGGTCATGATCGCGCCGTCCGGCACGATCAGCGCGAGCCGCACCACGCCCGCCGCCAGGGCGCCGATCACGAAGAAGCCGGTGATCGAGGCGAGGTAGAGGATCGCGATGCGCTTGTGGTCGGTGGCGAGGAACCACGAGCGCAGGGTGGATTCCGCGTGCAGGTAATCGGGCTTGCGGCCGATCGTCGAGTCCGGGGTGTGGGGTTCGCGGCGGGCGGTCCCGCCGATGCTGCCCGATGCGCTCATCGTGTCGCCCCCGCCGGTGTCGCGTCCGCGGCTTTCGCAGTCGGATAGGCTCTCAAAAAATCGATCAGCGTGCCGAGCTCGTCCGCCGGGATCCGGCCGGCGAAGCTCGGCATCACCTGCTTGTAGCCCGCGGCGAGCCGGTCGCCGTTCGGGTTCAGGATCTTCTCGCGCAGCCAGCCATCATCCGCCGTGACGGTGCGGCCGTCCGCGAGCTTCACCTGGGAACCGTACAGGCCCGCGAGGCTCGGCGCCTTCACGGCGGAGCCGGGATCGTGGCAGCCGGCGCAGCCATAGGCCTCGTAGAGGGCGCGGCCCGCCGCGACCTTGCCCTGCTGCGCGCCCGCATGGGTCAGCCAGTCCTGGTAGTCGCCGGGGTTCATGAACGTGACCTCGCCGCCCATCACGGAATGGTCGGTGCCGCAATATTCCGAGCAGTAGAGGTGATAGGTGCCCACCTTGTCGGCCTTGAACCACAGGTCGGTGTAGCGGTCGGGCAGGGCGGCGACCTGCAGGCGCACCGCCGGCAGGTAGAGGGCGTGGATCACGTCCTGGCTGATGATCCGCATCCGGATCGGCTGGCCGATCGGCAGGTGCAGGTTGTTGATCTCGGACTGGCCGGTGGGATGCTGGAACTTCCACATCCACTGCCGGCCGATCGCTTCGACCACCATGGCGTCGGGGGGCGGGTTCCGCGACTGGATGAACAGCTTCGCGCCCCAGACGAAGAAGATCAGCGTCAGTAGGAACGGGATCAGCATCCAGCTGATCTCGATGAGGTTGGAGCGGATCCCCGACGGGCTGCGATCCGCCTCGGACCCCTCACGGTAGCGCACGGCGAAATAGGTGATCGCCACGAAGACCGGCACGGTGAGCAGCAGCGTCAGCACCGTGAAGGCCAGGATCAGCAGGTCGGTCTCGCTCGCGGTGGCGGAGACCGCGGCGGGCCAGAGCTGGAGGGATTCGTGGGTCGGCGTCATCGCGCGGCGGGCTCCGCCGGTTCGAGGGAGCGGCCGACGGTCAGGTCCATGGCGCGGCCGATCGGGATCCGGGCGCGGGTATGGGCCTCGTCCCGGTAGCTGTAGCCGGCGAGCCGCGCCGCGTTGGCGGCCTGCTCGCGGTCGATATCGGCATAGGGATTGGCCTGAAGGTTCGGGGGCGGCGGCGCGAGGCGGGCCGTCTGCTGGGGCGTCAGGGCCGGCAGGGCCCGGCGCTGGCTCGTCGCGACGGTGTGCATCAGCCAGATCATGGTGCCGATCACCGCCAGCGCGCTGAGGGCGAGGCCGCCCATCACCAGGGCGGTGTTGCGGACGTTGACGTCGCGCGTCTCGTGTCCGGGATCGTTCGGATCGCGCTGCGTGTTGGCGGGCGGGCGCGGCGGGCGCCCGTTCAGGATGCCGCTGCCGCGCAGGGTCAGCCCAGCCAGGATCGCGGGGATCAACCCCGAGGGTCCGCCCCTGCTCATGCCGGCTTCCTGGAACGGCGGGACGCGGAGGCCGCCCGGTCGGCACCGGAGCGCAGCGCGGGTCGGAGCGCGGCGGCGAGGCAGGCCACGGCGCCGGCGGCGAGCGCATCGCTCGGGCGGAGCACGAACCGGTCGCGGATCGCCGGGGTGACCAGCCAGAACATCTCCAGGGCATGCACGGCAAGCGCCGCGCCGGCCAGGATCCGCGTGGTCGGACGGCCCGGCCGCAGGGTCGCGAGGCCGGCGAGCACCACCACGGCGCCCGCCACGATCGAGAGCGCCCGCCCGAGCCAGCCGCCGCGGGCGAAGTACCACGACACCTCCGGCGGAAGGTTCGCCGACCAGACGATCAGGAACTGCACGAAGTGCAGGTAGGCCCAGAGGCCGAGCAGCACCACGAGGGGCACGAGCCGGCCGCGCCCCGGCGCAGTGCGGCCGCGGCCGACGGGCTCGGGCTCCTCCCAGGCGAGCAGGATCGCCGCCGCGAAGGCCAGCCCACTCCAGGCGGTCATGACCAGGAGACCCAGCAGGGTCGAGTCGAGCCGCGGGTCGAGCGAGGCGATCACGTCGGTGACGAACAGGGTGCCGATCACCGCGTGGAGCCCGACCGCCGGCACGGTCCGGACCTCGCCGGGCGCGTCGAAGGGCTGTGCGAAGCGGAGCGACAGCCAGGTCCAGGCGGCGAGGTAGACGATCACCCGGGCCACGAAGAACGGCACCGTGAACCAGAGCGCCGCCAGCGGCGTGTGCGCCGGATCTCTCACCCACGGGTAGAGCAGCCCCGCGGCGGCGAGCACCGGCAGCGCCAGCACGGCCGCCACCGGCATCAGCGCCGTCAGCCGCCGCAGGCCGGCCAGCATCTCGACGCCGCCGCGGGCCTTCACGCGCCCGCCGAAGCGCTCGGCCACGATCACCACCGGCAGGGCGCCGACCGGCAGGGCGAGGAGCACGAGCCACGCGGCGAGGTACGAGGCCATCGCCCCGCGCCAGCCGCCCGCGAGCAGGCAGAGGGCCAGGAGGACGAGGCCGGCGAGGCCGAGGAGGATGGGGCGACTCATCGCGACGCCTCCAGACGGGCGCGGTCCGGCTCCGGCAGGCTCGCCACCGGGGCATCCTGGCTGAGCTGGAGGGCACGGACATACGCGACGATCGCCCAGCGGTCGGCGGACGGGATCATCTGCGCCATGCCGAACATCGCCTTCCGGCCGTTCGAGATCGCGTCGTAGAGTTCGGCCGCGGAGGCCTTGCGCAGGGCCTCACCGGTCAGATTGCCGGCCTGCGGGAAGCCGCGCACCACGATCATGCCCTGGCCGCGCCCGTCCTGGCCGTGGCAGGGGGTGCAGAACACCCCGTAGCGCTCCCGGCCCCGGTCGAGCAGGGCCTGGCTGATCGTCTGCGGCTGGGGGGCGGGCGCGGCGGGATCGCGGCGCGGCACCGTGCCGGCCACGGGCTGGCGCATGGTGATCTCGCGGGGGAAGAACGGGTTCTTGTCCCAAGTCTTGGCCCGGGCCTGATCGGCCATGTCGGCCTCGCCGCAGGCGGCGAGCGGCGCCAGCAGGACGAACGCGAGGGGGAGGGCGCGCCTCATCGCGGGATCCGCCGGATCTCGAGGGGCCGCCCGGCCTCGGCCGGCAGGCCCGCGAGCCGCCGCTCGATGCGCTCCGCGTCGAAGCTTTCGTCCCGCGCCTCCGCGGTCAGGAAGAAGCGGTCGTCCGAGGCGCGCAGGAAGCCCGGGATGTTGAAGGCCGGATGGTTCAGCCGCGGCAGGCGGTTGAGCACGAGCAGCGCGAGGTGGATCGCCACGCACCCCGCCATCATCGCGAAGGAGATGCTCGGCACCACGAAGGAGGGCCAGGACAGGCGCGGGCGACCGCCGATCAGGAACACGTAATCGTAGGCCGTCGCGTAGAGGCACATCCCGAAGAACCCGGCGCCGCCGAGGAGCGCCCCGGCCAGCGCGTAGGGCAGGATCGAGCGGCCCTCCAGGCCGAGCGCCCGGAGCGTCCGGGGCATCGGCACGGGCCCATGCCCATCAAGATGGACGTGGTCCGGGCGGATTCCCGAAACCGCCTGGAGGGCGGCCGCGAGGTCACCCTGGCTGGCGAAGCTCGCCGACACGCCCCAGAGCGGCGCGGAGGCCGCGTTGTCCTCGGGTCGTGCCGCGGCGGCCCGGGACGCGGCGGCGTGGGTGGCGTCCCGAACGGCCGGGGACTCGGTCAGGGCGAGGCGCCGGCTCTCGACGATCGAGACCGCCGGCAGGTAGCGCAGGAACAGGAGCAGCAGGGTCAGGAACAGGCCGATCGACCCCGCGAAGGTGGCGATGCCCCAGATGTCGACCCCGTAGGGCAGCCGCGAGGAGGGCAAAAAATCCTGGGTCAGGGTCACCACGAGGACCATGACGTGGTCGGCATAGGCGCCGATGGCGACGAGCAGCCCGACCGCCGCCAGCGCCAGCGGCGCCGTCCGGGCGCGCCTCGACCACAGGATCTGCGCCGGCAGGACGAGGCCGAGGATCGCCGTCCACGAGACCAGGGCGTACTCGCCGGTCATGCGCCGCGCCAGCACGCCCCGCGCCTGCGCGTCGCCGTTGAGGAAGGTGTCGAAGTATTCGGCAGCGTAACAATAGGCGCTGGCGCAGCCCAGGCAGAGGAGCAGGCGGCCGAGCACGTCGAGGTGGCGCGCGGTCACCAGGGCGTCGAGGCCGTAGACGAGGCGGATCAGCATCACGATCACCGCCGTGACCCCGACCCCGGAATAGACCGCGTTGACCAGGAAGCTCACCGGAACGAGCGTGCTGTGCCAGCCCGGCATCAGCGAGCCCGCCAGCATCACCGAGGCGCCGGTCTGGACCGAGACCACCAGCAGCACGCCGAGCAGCGCCACCGTCCGGTAGGCCTGGACCCAGATCTGCCAATGGGCCGCCGAGCCGCGCCAGCCCGAGGCGACGATGCCGTAGACCTGGGCGCGCAGCAGCGCGAGCTTGCGGGTCGGCGCCTTGATGTCGGCCTGGCGCATCGCCTCGACCTGGGCACGGTCGCGCAGGGTGGCGAGGTCCGGCAGCAGGCCGATGAACCAGAGGCTCACGCAGATTACGAGGAACGACACGATGTCGATCGCGTCCCACAGGAGCGGCGAGCGGAATTGCGGCCAGAGGTCGTAGGTGTTGGGGTAGGGCAGGTTCCAGAAGAAGAACCACGGCCGCCCGAGATGGATGATCGGGTAGAGCCCGGCCGCCGCGGTGGCCAGCAGCGCCAGGGTCTCGGCGACCCGGTTGACCGCCCCGCGCCACTCCGCCCCGACGAGGAGCAGGATCCCGGAGACCAGCAGGCTCCCCGAGGCCACGCCGATCCACCAATCGTAGCTCGCGATGTCGAGCGCCCAGACGACGGCGTTGTTGTTGCCCCAGATGCCGGGGCCGGTGACCAGCAGGTAGCCGAGGGTCAGGAGGAACAGGCCCAGCAGCGAAGCCGCCCCCGCGAAGGCGATCCACCAGCGCCGGTTGCCAGGATGGGTCAGCGGGATCGCCGTGACCGTGCCGCCGATGCCCTGGAGGGTCTCGTCGGGCCGGATCAGGGGGCCGCCCGAGACAGCGCCGACCATGCTCAGCCCTCCCGTCCGCCGGGTTCCGCGGGCGGCGCGAGCCCGGCGAGGTAGGTGGTGCGCGGACGCGTGTTCAGGTGGCCGAGCAGCGCGTATTCCCGGGGGTCCCGGCGGGCGGCCGAGACCCGGCTTTCCGGATCGGCGACGTTGCCGAAGGTGATCGCCCGGGTCGGGCAGGCGCCCTGGCAGGCGGTCTCGACGGCGCCGTCCGGGATCGGCGCGTGGGCGTCCTTGGCGGAGGTGATCCGCGCCGCGGTGATCCGCTGGATGCAGTAGGTGCACTTCTCCATCACGCCGCGGGCGCGGACCGTGACCTCGGGGTTGCGCTGCTGCTGCTCCACCGGGGTCATGCCGCCGGTATAGTCGAGGTAGTTGAACCGCCGGACCTTGTAGGGGCAGTAGCTCTGGCAGGTCCGGGTGCCGACGCAGCGGTTGTAGACCTGCAGGTTCAGCCCCTCGCTGTCGTGCAGCGTCGCCTCCACCGGGCAGCCGAGCTCGCAGGGCGCCTGCTCGCAATGCATGCAGGGCACCGGCTGGAAATGGGTGCTCGGTGCATCGAGCCCGCCCGCGTAGTAGCGGTCGACCCGCAGCCAGCCCATCCAGCGGCCGAGGCGGACCTCCTCGCGGCCCACGACCGGGATGTTGTTCTCCGCCTGGCAGGCGGTGACGCAGGCGTTGCAGCCCGTGCAGGCATCGAGGTCGATCGCCATGCCCCACTGCGCGGCGACCCACCGGTCCTGGCTCCCCGGGGGCGGATAGAACGAGGCCGGGCTTGGGCCGCCCTTCGGGTCGCCCACCGGCGCGGCGGCGAGCGCCTGCACGCGGATGAGATCCTGACCCTCCATCGTGCCGAGGTGCTGGGTGGTGACCGGCACGCTGCGCCGCCCGGTCTTCATCAGTCGCGCCCCGGAGAGCTGCCACGACGGGCCGGCCGGCCGCAGGGGGCCGGCATCGTAGCCGAGGCCGCGGGACAGGTGATCCGGCACGTCCCGGCCGTAGCCCAGCGTCAGGGTCACCGCGTCGTCGGCCTGCCCCGGCAGGATCCAGGCGGGCCCCTCGACCGCGCGGCCTTCCGCCTCGATCCGTAAAACGTCGCCCGTGGCGATCCCCTCGCGCTCGGCGAGCCGGGGGCTCACCGCGACCACGTTCTCCCAGACCACCTTGGTCAGCGGCTTCGGCAGCTCCTGGAGCCACGCGAGGTCGGCATGGGTGCCGTCCCAGACCGTGGGGTCGGGGCGGAACAGCACCTCGATCCCGCCGGCAGGCGCAGTAATGACGGGGGAGGGGGCGGCGTCCTGCGTCAACGCCACGGTCTCGAACGGCCGCGCGCTATCCGCCCAGAAGCCCCGGCGCAGGGCCTCCGAGAACCGGGCCTCGAAGGCCGCCTCGTCGTCTCCGTCGCCTTGCCAGCGCGCCTTGACGAGGGCCCCCGCGTCCTCGGCATCGCCGCCACCCGCCAGGAAGGCCAGCATCTGCGGCAGCGTCCGGCCGTTGTAGAGCGGCGCGATGGTCGGCTGGATCAGCCCGACGGTGCCGTCGAGGGAGCGGACGTCGCCCCAGGATTCCAGCGGATGCGCGATCGGCAGGTGCCAGTCGGCGTGGGCGCCGGTCTCGTCGTCGTAGAGCCCGGCGTGGATCTTGAGCGGCACCCGCTGCATCCGGGCGGCGAAGTCGAGGGCGCCGGGCGCCTCGTAGACCGGGTTGGCGCCGAGCACGATCAGCGCCTTGACCGTGCCGCGCTCCATCGCCTCCGCGAGGGCGGCCAGCGTGCTGGCCCCCTGCTCGGCGGCGGGCTCCACGTGCTTGAGGGTCGCGCCGGTATTTCCGAACGCGCCGTTGAGGCGATGGACCAGCGCGTGCAGGTCCGGGCTCGCGGTCAGGCCCGCCGTGACGATCCCGGCCCCCCGCGCCGCGGCGAGCGCCGTGCCGGCATCCCGCGCCCAGCGGGCGACCGGATCGTCGCCAGCCGGCGCCGCACCGCCGCCGGCCATGCCGAGGAGATCGCGGGCGAGGTCCTCCAGGCGGCCGGCCGGGACCACGACGCCGTAATCGGCCTTGGCGCTGGTGAGCGTCGGGGTCGGCGCGGCGGCGTGGAGCGTGAGGAGGCGGCCTTCCGCGTAGGCGGCCCGCCGCGCGTCGATCCAGCGCCGCGACAGGCCGACCTGACCGGGGCCGAGATCCAAGAAATCGCCGTCGAGCGACACGATGGTGCGCGCCCGGTCGAACGCGGGGATCGTCTCCAGCGGCCTTCCATAGGCCCGGCGGGCGCCCTCATAGAGACCGTCGCGCGTCGCGCCCGCGCCGACATGCCAGCGGAGAGCCGGATAGGCGGCGCGCAACCGGGCGATCTGCGCGGCAAGCGTGGGCGAGGTCACCGGGCCGGTCAGCAGAGCGAGGCCCTCGCCGCCGCCCGCGCGCCAGGCCGGCATCTGCGCCTGCAGGGCCGACCGGAACGCCGCCCAGGAACTCGGCCGGCCGAGCTGCTGCACCGCCTGGGAGCGGAACGGATCGTAGAGCCCGAGCACGGAGGCCTGGGCCAGCACGTCGGTGCCGCCGCGGCTCCAGGGATGATCGGGATTGCCCTCGATCTTCAGCGGCCGGCCGTTGCGGGTGGTGACCAGCACGCCGTTGCCGAACCCGTCGAACAGGGCCGAGGAGGCGTAGGACAGATCCGTCCCCGGCACGATCCGCTCGGGCTGGTTGACGTAGGGCACCTCGTGATCGCGGCCCCCGCCCGCACCACAGGCGGTGAGCCCGCCGAGCGCGAAGGAGGCCGCCATCAGCTTCAGGAAGCCGCGCCGCTCCGGGGCCGCGGCGAGGCGGGCGGCGGAAGGGAACTCGGCCGCGAGAAAATCGCGGAATTCCGGGCTGTCGGCCACGGCGTCGAGGCTGCGCCAGAAGCGCGGGCCGTCGCCCTGGCTGAGCTTTGCGCGGAGGGCCGCGATATCGGGGATGCCGGTCATCGGTGGCAGATCCCGCACTCGGTGAGCCGCGCGCCGCCGCGGATATGATACTGCTCGACGAGCTTCGGCCCCAGGCTCGCCTGATCGGCCGGCGGTTTCCAGGTCATGTTCCAGACCTGATCGGGGGTGCGCACGTACTTCTCAGGCGCCCGGTGGCAATCGAGGCAGAACTGCATCTCGAACGCGTTCGCCCGGTAGGTCATCTGCATCGACGTCACGTCGCCGTGGCAGGTCGAGCAGCCGATCCCCTTCGTCACGTGGACGGAGTGGTTGTAGTAGACGTATTGCGGCAGCTTGTTCAGCCGCTTCCATTCGAGCGGCTTGTCCTGCGCGTAGCTGTCGCGCACCGGCTTGAGCATGTCCGAGCCGGTCCAGATCTGCGAATGGCAGGTCATGCAGGTGTGGGTCGGCGGGATGCCGGCGGTGGCCTCCTTCTCGACCGTGGTGTGGCAGTAGCGGCAATCGACGCCGAGTTCGCCGGCATGGTGCTTGTGGCTGAACGGCAGGGGCTGGGCCGGGGCCACGCCGACGCCCGTGACGTAGTTCGAGCGCACGATCCCGGCGGCCAGCACCGGCAGCCCGACGAGGCAGGCGACGCCGGTCATCAGGGCAAGGCGGTAGAGCGCGTCCGCGCCGGGCGTGAAGAGCTGCGCCATCAGGCGCGCTCGCGCCGGAGGGCGGCCTGGATCTCGCGCTCGCACTGCTCAAGCCGTCGCCGCACGCCTCGCCCCACCCTCGTCTTCCGGTCGCAATCGGGTCGCGCGCCGCACTGCACCACATCCTATAACCTAGAGCGCTTCCAGATCGGGGCTAGAACTTGGATCAGGCGGGCCGACATGTCGCACGGGCTCATGAAGCACCCTGTCCCGGACGCCTGGACCGCCGTGGACGGTGATCCGGAATCCGCACGAGAAGCGCCGCGCCAGCGGCACAATCTGAGTCCGGTCGACGCTTCGCGTAGTCTCGCGCTGGATCCCCGGGTCGCATTCCGCTGACGCTCCATGCGCCCGGGAAAGCGGCTGCACAGGAACGAACCCCTCTGGCGGACGCGGCTCGACACCCTGAACGTGCTGGCCTATGCCCCCGGGCCGCATCGGAACCGCCCGAACCCAGTACGGAAACGCATGGACTCCGATCCCCTCCTGCTGACCTGGCGTGCCGCGCGGCGCCTGCACGTCGCCGCCGTTATCCTCGCGGTCGGGATCGGCGCCCCGCTCTGTGCGCTCGCCATCCTGTGCCTGCGCGACCTCGTCGCGGTCCTGCCCCGCGACGAGGCGCCGGTGCTCACCTTCCTGCGCCTCGCCGTGCCCTTGCAGGGCCGCGAACTCGTCCTGGCACCCGGCCTGCCGATGCGGGCCGCCGGGCTCGAACTCGCGGCGTTCCTGTGCATCGCCGCCTGCGCGCTGATCCTGGCCGGGCTCGGCTGGTTCGTGGCGCGCCTGTGCTTCAAGGCCCAGGCCCGCGCCGCCGATACGGTCCGGGAGGGCGTCCTGCGGGCGATCCTCGACGCCCCGGCGGGCGCCCGCGACGAGGCGCGCGGCCTCGCCCGCCTCGTCGGCGAGGTGCTGGCGCGGGCCGACCGGCTGCTCGCCGCCGGCATCGTGCTGCCGGCGATGACGCTGGCCGCGCTGATCCTGGCCTTGGGTTTCGCCGCCCTGGCGGCGCCCCGGCTGATCCCGGCCGCGGTGGTGGGCCTCGGGGCGGTCGGCCTCGCCTACGGGCTGGTGCTGGAGCGCGCCCGCGACCGGCAGGATCTGCGCCTGCGCTCGAGCGCGCGGGCCGAGGAGAATCTGAACGACCTCGTGCGCCGCCTGCCGGCCGTGCGCAACCACGGGGCGGCCGCCCTGGAGCGGCGGCGTATCGCGGCCCGGGTGGTCGCGATGCGCGGAACCGTGGCGCGCGCCGAGGCGCGGCTGGCCTATGCCCGGGCGCCGGCGCTGGCCCTGGCGGTGATCCTGCCGGCGATCGCGATCGGCACGGCCCTGTGGCGCACGACGCGTCCGGGGACGCCTCCGGCGCCGCCGGTGGATCCCGCGGCCCTGGTGGCGGCGGTGGGGGCCTTCGGCCTCGCGGGCTGGCTCGCCGCCATCTGCGCGCGGCTCTGGACGGTCCGCCGGACCGTGCGCCCGCGCCTGCGCGACCTCGCCCGCATCGTCGCGTCCCTCGAAGGCCGCCGGGCGCGGACCGGCGCCCCGGTGCCACTGCCCCGCTCGGGCCGGCTGGCGACCCGGGGCGTCGGCGCCTTCGACCCGGTCACCGGCGAGCGGCTGACCGGCGTAGACGTCGCGGTGTCCATGCCGGGCCACGTGGCGATCACCGGCAGCCGCGGCAGCGGCGCCCGGGCGCTGGCGGCGGTGCTCGCCGGGCAGGTCGAGCCGACCGCCGGCACCGTCACCTACGCGGGCACGGACCTGCGCGGCTTCGACCCCGCCGAGCGCGCCCGCCGCATCGCCTTCGCGGCCGGCGAGGCGATCCTGATGGCGGGCTCGCTCCGCCAGAACCTGCTCTACGGCACCGACCCGGGCAGCAGCCCCGACGACATCGCCCTCGTCGGGTTCTGCCGGCTGACCGGTCTCGACGGCTTCGTGTACGCCCGCGGCCTAACCGGGCGGCTCGATCCCGCGGCCCGGCCGCGGCTCGCGGCAGCGATCGTCGCGGCCCGCCGGACCATGCGGCAGGCGCTCGCCGCCGAGGGGGCCGAGCGCCTCGTCGAGCCGTTCGACCCCGACCGCTACAACCATCAGGCCAGCATCGGCGAAAACATCCTGTTCGGCGAGCCGGTGGGGGGCGCCTTCGCGCCGCTGCGCTTCGCCCGCCATCCCTACCTGCGGGCGGTGCTGGAGGCCGAGGGGCTGGTGCGGCCGCTGACCGAGATCGGCCTGTCGGTCGCCCGCAGCACCGTGGAGATCTTCGCCGACCTGCCCAACGACCACCCCCTGTTCGACGCCTACTCGCTGTTCCAGGCGGCGGAGCGGGGCTATTTCGAGGACCTCGTGGTGCGGCTGCCCGATGCCGGGGGGCTGCGCCGGGGGCCGGCGGGCCAGCGCGACCGGATGCGGCTGATCGGATTGGCCCTCCGCTACAGCGAATCGCGCCACCGCTTCGGCCTGATCGACGCCGCCTTCGAGGACCGGCTGGTCCAGGCTCGGCGCTCCTTCGCGCGGATGCTGCCGCCCCATCTCGGCGGCGCCGTCGAGTTCCACGATCCCGGCCGCGTGAACCCGGCCGCCAGCCTGGAGGAGAACCTGCTGTTCGGCCGGATCAGCCTGGGCGAGGCCAATGCCGAGCCGCGGGTGCGGGCGCTGGTGCGGCGCGTGCTCGCCGACGAGGGCCTGGAGGCCGCGGTCTACGAACTCGGCCTCGACAGCAAGGTTGAGATCCAGCCGAGCACGGGCGCGCTGGCGGACGGCGCGATCAACGCCCGGGAGCGGATGGCGATCGAGCTGGTGCGCTGCCTCGCCCGGGATCCGGATATCCTGGTCGTCGCGATCGCCGCCGACGAGCGCAAGACGGGCCTGCGCGACCGCCTCGCCGGCTTACGGCAGATGCGGGCCGGGCGCGGGTTGATCGTCTGTCTGCCCGGCGCCGGCGCGCTGGACGGGGCCGCACCGTTCGATGCGGTGATCGCGGTGGAGAACAGCGCGGTGGTGGCACCCGAGCCGGTGCGCGCGGAGGCGGAGCTGGCCCCGGTGGCGTGAAGGATCACCGCCCGAGCCGGGCAGGTCGAGCGATCGTCCGCCCCCAGGCCGAGACCCAGCATGCAGAACTTGATCCTATGACGAAGGCCATCCGGAGGCTTTCTGAGCGACGATACTTCCCTGCGAAGGCTCGATGGCGCGCATGGGGCGGCTGTGCGTTAGGTCTGTCCGCCCTCCGCACCTGCGGTCGAGCGGGTGAGGGGATCCGAATGCGCGTGTTGTTGCTCACCGTCCTGGCCGCGTTGACCACGTCGGCCGCCGTTGCTCAGACGGGCGGCGCGATCCTGTCCAACGCGGGAAATTGGGAGCTCCGAAGATCGGCGAGCGGCTCGACGCAGGAGGGGCCCTGCCTCCTGGCGCCGAAGACCCCATCACGCATCCAGGTGTTCAAGGACAGGCTCGTGGTCACGGGACTGCCGAAAAACTCGATCTTCAATTTTCAATACAGGATCGACGACAAATCCGCGTCGACGCCGGCGATCCCGTCGCGCGACATGCAGGACGAAGGCATCATCGCCCTCGACGGCGACGCGCTGAAGGACATCCTGAACGGCCACCGCTTCCAGATCCGCATCCTCGACAGGTGGCACGAAGCCATCACCGAAGATCTCGATCTGTCCGGCCTGAAGGATCTCTACGGGACGATCACCCAGGCGTGCGGATAGGGATCCGACGCGATCGAAGGGCGGCCGCGACGATGCGCTCCGCCGTCACGGCGCCGGGCCAGGGCGAATGCGGGCCCATACGCGGCTGGCCGTTCGAGGGTCAGCACGGCATGAGCCGCGGGATGGCCTTCCGCAGGCGTCCGTAGCCGCGTGTGGCCAACGGCCAGGCAGCCTCATCCCAGTCCCGGCGAACCCGCAGGCAGCCGGCCGGCAACGCATCGGCGGAGGGCCCGACAGGCGCCCAGGCCGTCACCATCGGGCAACCCGCGTCCCAGCCCGCCGGGACCAGCGCCGCCTGACAGTCGAAATGCGCCGCGGCCCGCGTCAGCGCATCGGCCATCGCAGCCCGATCGGCCTCCCGTACCCGGTCGGAGGCCCCCGGCGCATGGACGACGAGGCCGCCGACCCGGACGATTCTGGCTTCGCCGAGCGGAAGGCTCTCCGGGTTCAGGTCATCGAGATGCAGGAGCAGCGCGATGTCGCCTCCCGGTGCCGCGTCGGCCCGCGGCACCGGGACCTCCCGCGGCGGCATGGCCTCGTCCAGCGGGTCCGGAAACGCATCGAGGCCGACCGGATCGAAGCGACCGTCGGTGTATCGCCGGATGTTCTCGGCCCGGGCGACATGATGTTTGCCGCGCGTGTGCAGGCCGGCCACCCAGCGCCACGACAGGGTGTTGCTCGCTGGATCGCCGTCGATCAGGTGACGCATGAAGAATTCGGCCCCGAGCGCCCAGGGCAGGCGCAGGGTGAAGATCCAGATCGAGGCGAACCACATCCGGGCGTGGTTGTGCAGCCACCCCGTCTCGACGAGCTCGCGGGCCCAATCGTCGAACCCGTCGATGCCGGCACGGCCCTCGACGGCGGCCTCGTATGTGCGGCGCAGCCCCGGCTCGGCATCCAGCCGCGCACGGTCCGTCGCGGCCAGCGCCAGGAACTGGGTCCAGGCGTCCGGGTGGGTCTCGAGGTGACCCTTGAAGTAGGTCCGCCAGAACACCTCGGAGACGAACGTTTCGCTGCCCCCGTCGCCGAACGCCCTGTCGGCCGCGGTCGCCACCTCGGCCTCGGTGATCAGCCTTCGGCGTAGGTAGGGCGACAGCGCCGATGTCGTCGGCTCCGCGTCCGGTCCCCGGTCGGTGTTGCGGGAGCCGGCATACGCGAGGCCCGCCCGTCCGAGGAAAGCGGACAGCCGGTCGAGCCCGGCGTCGCGGGTCATGGGAAAGGCGCGATCCATGCCGGTGAGCTAGGGCGGGCTTCGGCGCGGCGGATGCGACCCATTCCCCGGGCATCGATCGGAATCCACGGTCGAGCATTTCGGGCCCGGCTCGGCCAGCGTACATCGACGGGGCACCATTCGGCCGGCCCCGACACACAGCCTCATCACCGCCGCAATAACCCGTCACGTCGGATCGCCGTGCCCGTCCGGCGCCATCCCGGCCGATCCAGTGCGGACGGTTCATGCCTCGAACGCCCTCGATCCCCCTCGCCGCCGGCCTCGCCCTCCTGGTCGTGTCGGGCGCCGCCCTGCTGGCAATGTCCGGCCCCGCCGCCGCGCAGGCCGGCAAGGCCGAGGCGCCAATCCCGGCCGCGACCCTCGCGCTGATGGCCCAGAAGGGCGTCACGGCCGCCGCCCCGGTGCTGTTCCGGGCCTACAAGAAGGAATCGGAGATCGAGGTCTGGAAGAAGGGCCCGACCGGCTACGTGTTCATAAAAGCCTTCCCGATCTGCCGCTGGTCCGGCCAGCTCGGCCCCAAGCGCAGGAACGGCGACCGGCAGACCCCGGAGGGGTTCTACACGGTGCCCCGGCGCCAGATGAACCCGAACTCGCACTACTACCTGTCGTTCGATGTCGGCTATCCCAATGCCTACGACCGGGCGCATGGCGGCACCGGCTCGGCCGTGATGGTCCACGGCATCTGCTCGTCGATGGGCTGCTTCGCCATGACCAACGGCACGGTCGGCGAGATCTACGCCATCGCCCGGGAGGCCCTGAAGGGCGGGCAGGCGGCGTTCCAATTTCAATCCTACCCGTTCCGGATGACCGCCGAGGCCATGGCGCGCCACCGGACCGACCCGAACATCGCCTTCTGGCGCGAGCTCAAGGCCGGCTCCGACCGGTTCGAGGCGAGCCGCGAGGAGCTTCAGGTCTCGGTGGTCGCCGGCCGCTACGCCTTCGCGCCATCCAGGAGCCCCACCGTCGAGGCGGCGGTGGCGACCCGCCAGGCCGTCGAGGAGGCCCGGATCGCCGCACTCGCCGAGGCGGGGGAGCCGGCCGTGCGGACCACCTACTCCGACGGCGGGCAGAACGCCTTCTGGGCGGCCTACACGGCCCGGGGCGGGGTGGTCGGCGACATCAGCCGTCCCGAAGCCCTGGCCTTCGCGGGGCAGGAGGTGGTGGTCGTGCCGGGCCACCGCGCCGCGCGCCCGGTACCGGAATCGGTCTGGAGCGCCTGGGCGAGCGCGGATTCCACCCTGTCGCTCCGGCGGATGGCCGGCTTCGTGCCGGTCTACGCGCGCGCCGCGGATCCGTTCGGGGCGCTCGCCGGCCCGATCCCGGCCCGCTACGGCGACGGACTGCCCTCCTGGCTGACCGTGGGCCTCGGTGGACTCACCCTCGGCCACGCGCATCCGTCCGGTTCGATGTCTGGCCTACTGGCCTCGGCCGAGACCCCGTGAGGTCTGAGGGCGCCCGGGGCCCGGTCCCATTCGTGTGCGCAGACGCACATCACGGCGGCGTGCGGCACACCAATTCATGGTACGGCAGGGGACGTGCGGTACTCTCCCACCGTCGGCCTGCCGTAATCCTTGCACTCTTCCCGGAACGGCGACGGGGTTTCGATCGTAACGGATCGGGATCGACGTCCGCAGATTCGTGATCGCCATGTCCAACACCAGTAGGCCGACCCTCCCGGCGGCCAATCAGGACCTCGTACTCCGCTTCTGGGGCGTCCGCGGCTCGACCCCGGTCAGCGGCCCGCAATACGCCGAGTTCGGCGGTAACACGCCCTGCCTGGAGGTCCGCTGCGGCCAGCGCCTGTTCATCGTGGACGCGGGCTCAGGGATCTACAACCTCGGCCAGGGCCACCGGACCGACCTGCCGCGGGAAGTCGACCTGCTGTTCAGCCACCTGCATCTCGACCACACGGCGGGGCTCCCCTTCTTCAAGCCCGCGGTGCTCGACTGCGACCGGGTGATCAACACCTATTGCGGCAATCTCGGCGGCGAATCGGCCGGCCCCACCCTCGACCGGCTGTTCGCGCCGCCGCTCTTCCCGGTTACGCTCGACAAGCTCTGCTGCACCTTCAAGCATCGCGGCTTCGAGGCGGGGCAGACGCTGACCTTCCCGGACGGGACGCGGGTCGACACGATCGCGCTGAACCATCCCCAGGGCTCGGTGGGCTACCGGTTCGAGCATGGCGGCCGACGGCTGTGCCTGATCAGCGACATCGAGCACAGCGATCCCTGGCCGGACCCGGCGCTGGCCGACTTCGTCGCCGGGGTTGACCTGATGGTCTACGACGGCATGTTCACCGACGGCGAGTATCCGACCTGCCGGGGCTGGGGCCATTCCACGTGGCAGAAGGGCGTCGAGCTGGCGCAGGTCGCGGGCGTCAAGGCGCTGGCCATCATCCACCTGCATCCGGCCCATTCCGACACGGCCTTGCGCGACATGGAGGCCGATCTTCAGGCCGAGATGCCGACCGCCTTCATCGCCCGCGAATCCCAGAGCATCACGGTCGGCGCACCGCGGACCGTGAGCCGCCGGTCGAGCGGCCGTCCCACCGTGGCGCGCGAGGTGCGCCGCCGGGTCCGGGTCGCCTGATCAGGCCGAACGGCCCAGGGAGCGGGCCGAGGAACGCGCCTTGCGGGCCCGGTTGAAGCGGCCGAACCCGAACAGCACGAACAGGGCGATGCCGATGGTCAGGATGCTCCAGCCGTAGTTGCTGACGAGCTGATCATCGATCGGGTGGCCGATCTGGCCGAGGGCGACGAGCAGCCCGAAGACGGCGATCGCCGCTGAGACGAGCATCCCGACAATCATCGCACACACTCCGGTGAACCGCGCCCCCGCCGTCCGATGCGGTGCGGAAGACCGGGAAATGCGCGGGATCGGCAGCCGTTCCGTGCCGCTATCGGAGGCGTGCGGGCGAAAGCGGGCCTTCCGGCGTCAGGAAGCGCTGCAAACCGCGATGGTCGCACCGCACCTGCGCATACACCTGATTGCCACGCCCTCCAGCGCCGCTCTAAGTAGGCCCCGTTACGGCGCCCCGGGGCGCGCGCGGAGCCCGAGACCACGGCGATGACCGGCCCAGACACCACGACCGCGAACACCACGGCGAACACCTCTCGGGACAGCGGGCCAGCCCCCGTCGTCGCCCCGGGCCCCCTGCGGCCGCAGGACCAGCTGGTGACGATCTACGGCGGCTCCGGCTTCCTGGGCCGGCACGTGGTGCGGGCATTGGCCAAGCGCGGCTACCGGATCCGCGTCGCGGTGCGCCGGCCGGATCTCGCGCTGTTCCTGCAACCCCTGGGGCAGGTCAACCAGATCGTGGCCGTCCAGGCCAATCTCCGCTACCCCGACTCGGTGAACCGCGCCGCCGAGCGTGCGGACGTGCTGATCAACCTCGTCGGCATCCTGCAGGAGACCGGCTCGCAGAGCTTCGCCCGGCTGCAGGTCGATGGGGCCGAGACCATCGCCCGCGCGGCCGCCCGGCAGGGCGCCCGGGTGATCCACGTCTCGGCGATCGGGGCGGATCCGGCCTCACCGTCGCTCTACGCCCGCACCAAGGCCGAGGGCGAGGCGCGGATCTTCGCCGCCTGCCCGGACGCGGTGGTGTTCCGGCCGTCGCTGATCTTCGGGCCGGGCGACGGCTTCTTCAACCGGTTCGCGGGGCTCGCCCGGGCGCTCCCGGTCCTGCCGCTGGCCGGCGGCCAGTCGCGCTTCCAGCCGGCCTTCGTGGGCGACGTCGCGGAGGCGATCGCCCGCGCGGTCGACGGAACGCTCACGCGCGGCAAGGTCTACGAACTCGGGGGCCCGGAGGTGGGCACGCTGGAGCACTTCGTGCGCTACATGCTGAAGACCATCCGGCGCAACCGCCTCGTGGTCGACCTGCCCCTGCCGGCGGCCAAACTCCAGGCCCGGCTGCTCGAGATCGCCGACACCCTGACCTTCGGCCTCCTCCCCGACACATTGAAGCTGACCCGCGATCAGGTGATCCTGCTCCAGAACGACAACGTCGTCTCGGAGGCCGCCAAGGCCGAGGGCCGGACCTTCGAGGGGATGGGGATCATCCCGACCGCCGCCGAGGCGGTGGTGCCGGGCTACCTCTGGACCTACCGGAAGGCCGGTCAGTTCGCCACCGAGCGGGACCAGGAGAACCTGTCCGAAGTGCCCGACACGCTGGCGCCGCAGCCCCTGGCGGCCACCTCCCAGCACCGGCCTCAGACCGCCTCCGGCCCGGCGATCGGCGCCGATGCCGGCAGTTCCCCGGGCGGCCGTCAGGGCGGCATGGGGGTACGCTGGGGCACCCGGAAGCCGAGCTAGCACGCGCGATCGACGGCGTTCGACGGGATGCCGTGCCGATGTGACGGCACACCACTGGACGTCTGGGTTTCAAAAGGTCCAAGAGCTTTTGCGGGTGCAGGGCGGCGCCCAGCCGTCGAGCGTTGCACGATTCGCCAGGATTTCGCCCTGGCACCCCACCAAAGGGCTCAAGCCCTTTGGGATCCCATCAGCGGAGCCCGAGCGTGAGGCGCATCCTCGTCACCGGCGCCGCCGGCTTCGTCGGCGGGCACGTCCTGCCGCTCCTGACGGCAGCGGGCGACCGCGTGGCGGGGATCGGCCGGGGGCGCGCGTCCCGGCTGCCGGAGGGCGTGGTCTACGAGACCATCGACCTCCTCGACGAGGCCGCGCTCGGCGGCTTCGTGGCCCGCTTCCGGCCGACCGAGATCCTGCATCTGGCGGGCCTCGCCTCGGTGGCCGACTCCGCCAGCGGGCCCGGGCAGACCTGGCGGGTGAACGTCAACGGCCTGATGAACCTCGTGGCCGCCGCGGAGGCCGTGCCGGGCTGCACGTTCTTCTTCGTCAGCACCGGCGAGGTGTACGGCGGCGCCTTCCTGTCCGGCCACGCGCTGACCGAGGCGGCCGAGCCGCTGCCGCGCAACACCTATGCTCGGTCGAAATGGGTCGGCGAGCAGCTCCTGCGCGACCTCCTGCCCCGGATCGGCGTGAAGCTCGTTGTGCTGCGGCCGTTCAACCATATCGGCCCGGGCCAGGACGAGCGCTTCGTGGTGGCCTCCTTCGCGGGTCAGATCGCCCGGATCGAGGCCGGGCTGGTGCCGCCTGTCCTGGAGGTCGGCAACCTCTCTTCGCACCGCGATTTCCTGGACGTGGCCGACGTGGCGCAGGCCTATGCCGACCTGATCGGCCAGTCCGAGTCCCTGGCGGATGGCAGCGTGTTCAACATCAGTTCCGGCGCGCCGCGCACGATCGCCAGCGTGCTTGAGGGCCTGCGCGCCGGGGCGCGGGTACCGTTCGAGATCCGGGTCGCCCTCGGGCGGGTGCGCCCCGCCGAGATCCCGATGGCGGCCGGCGATGCCGGGTTGCTGCGCGCCATGACCGGCTGGCGGCCGCGGGTCGCCTGGGATGATGCCCTGAACCGGGTTCTGGACGATGCGCGGGCGCGGCTGGCGGCCGCGGGCGCGGGCGGCGGGTGAGGCGGGGTCGGCGCCGCCGTTACCGCACCACCCCCTTCGCCCGCAGCGCCGCCTGCGCCTCCGCCGGATACTCCAGCGCCTCCGCCAGGATCTCCGCGCTCGAATCCCCGAGCCCGGGCGGCATCCGGCGCACCGGCAGCCTGCGCCCGTCGAGCCGGTAGGGCGGGGCGATCACGTGCGTGTTCCCCCGGGCGTCGTCGGACCCGCCGACCACGAGCCCGGCCTCCCGGGCGCGGTCGCAGGTCAGCGCCTCGCCCAGGCCCATCACCTCGCCGCAGGGAATGCCGGCCGCCCGCAGCTTGGCGATCAGCGGGCCGCGCGGCCATTGCGCCAGCGCGGCCTCCAGCACCGGAATGAAGGCGGCGCGGTTCTTCGAGCGGTCGAGATTGGTGGCGAACCGTGGGTCCGCGACGAGATCCGGCCGCTCCAGCACCTGCTCGCAGAAGCGCCGGTACTGGCCGTTGTTGCCGACCGTGATCACCACGGGCCCGTCCGCGGCCTCGAATACCCCATAGGGCACGATCGAGGGATGGGCGTTGCCGTAGCGGGGCGGATCGATGCCCCGGGCCAGCGCCTCCAGCCCGTAATAGGAGGTCAGCGCCACGCCGCAATCGAACAGGGCGAGGTCGATCGCCTTGCCGCGCCCGGTCCGCTCGCGCTGGTAGAGTGCTGCCAGCACGGCCTGGGCGGCGAACTGCCCGGTGAACAGGTCCACCGCCGCGACGCCGAACTTCAGGGGCGGCCCGCCGGCCTCGCCATTGAGCGCCATCACGCCGGATTCGCCCTGCACCACGAGGTCGTAGCCGGGCCGGCCGGCCTCCGAGCCATCGGAAGCATAGCCGGCGATGGAACAGTAGATCAGCCCGGAATTCTCCGCCGACAGCGCCGCGTAGCCGAGGCCGAGCTTCTCGGCCCCGCCGGTCTTGAAGTTCTGGACCAGCACGTCGCTCTCGCGGGCGAGCGCCTTCACGATCGCCAGCCCCTCCGGTGTGGCGAGATCGACGCCGATCGAGCGCTTGTTGCGGTTCACGCTGTCGAAATACGAGGTGTTGCCCGGACTTGTCGGCACGCCCCAGTCGCGGGTGTCGTCGCCGCGCTCCGGGTGCTCGACCTTGATCACGTCGGCGCCGAGGTCGCCCAGCACCTGCGCGCACCAGGGCCCTGCCAGGACCCGGGACAGGTCAAGCACCCGGATCCCGGCGAGCGGCAGATCGTGAGCCGGATCAGCATCCATCGGAGAAGTCCTCGGTACGGGGGTCTTGGCTCAAGAAAGTTCTGGTTTCAAAAGGTCTGCGACCTTTTGCGGGTGCAGGGTGGAACCCTGCTGTCGGGCCTGGCCCGATCGTCGGGCCTGGCCCGATCGTCGGGCGAAACCCAACGTCGGGGTTCCACCCCGACACCCCGCCAAAGGGCTCGCCCTTTGGGATCCCCGTCGTCACGGCTCACGCGCCCATCACGCCATCGAGGCTGCGCACGGCCTCGATCAGCTTCGGGCGCGCCACATCCATGAGGAAGCGTGCGTCGGTGATGACGGTGGGGGCGCCGCAATTGACCGACATGGGCGGCAGCCCGCCGCCGGGATGGAAGCCGACCGCGATGGCGCAGACCGTCTCCTGCCACTCTCCGAAGGACGTGCAGCAGCCGATCTCCCGGTGCTCGTCCACCGCCCGGTCGAGGCTGGCCCGCAGGGCAGGCCAAGCCACCGGGTCAAGCGCCTCCAGATCCTCGTAGAGGCTCGCACGCTCCCGGTCGGGACAGACCGCCACGTAGGCGCGGCCCATGGCGCTGCGGGCGAGCGAGATGCGCGAGCCGGTATCGAGGTTGAGCGAGATCGCCGCGGGCCCTCTCTGGCACTCGACGTAGCGCATGCTGAGCCGGTCGCGCACGCCGAGCCCCACTGAGGCGTTGGCCGCCTCCGCCACCGCCCGCAGCACCGGCCGGGCGATGGCGCGCACGTCGAGCCCGCCGAGGGCCGCGGAACTCAGCGCGATGGTCGCGGTGCCGAGCCGGTAGCGGCCAAGCTCGATCTCGTGCTGGAGGTAGCCGAGCTTGGTCAGCGTGTAGGTGAGCCGCGACACGGTGGAGCGCGGCAGGCCACAGGCCTCGGCGATATCGTGGTTGGCGAGGCTCGTCCGGCCCGGGCCGAAGCAGGCGAGCACCGAAAGCCCCCGGGCCAGCGCCGTGACGAAGTGACGGTCCTCCTTGGCGCCGGCCCCGGCGGCGTCCGGCTCGGCCAGCAGGGCTTCTCCGGCCGTCATCGGCGCAGGAAGGCCGCGAAGGCCGCCTGCGCCTCCGGACCGCGCCGCAGCGCGTGGAACACCTCGGCCTCCTCGGCGAGGGCGCGGGCGACGGGCTCGTCCTGGCCCCGGCGGAGGGCCCGCTTGGTGGCGGCGATCGAGACCCGGGGCAGGGCGGCGAGCGACCGTGCCCGGGCGAGGGCCTGTTCCAGCGCCGTCCCCTCCGGCACGGCGGCGTTGACGAGCCCGGCCGCCGCCGCGTCCGCGGCCGTGAACGGCTCACCGAGCAGCAGCAGCTCGGCGGCGCGCTTCGAGCCCGCGATCAGGGGAAGCAGGTAGCTCGATCCGCCCTCGGGGCTGAGGCCCAACGCCGTGAACGGCAGGCGGAACCGGGCGCCGGCCCCGGCATAGGCGAGATCGCAATGAAGCAGCAGCGTCGTGCCGATGCCGACCGCGTGCCCCTCCACCGCCGCCACGACCGGCTTCGGGCAGGCGCGCAGGGCGCCGAGGAAGGTCAGGCCGGGGCTGGCGCCCCCGGTCTCGACGTCCTGAAAATCCTTGAGGTCGTTGCCGGCCGTGAAGCAGCCGCCCGCGCCGGTGAGCACCACGGCCGCGACGCCCGCGTCCCCGGCCACCGCCCGGAAGGCTTCGGTCAGTCCCGCGTAGGCGGCGCGATCGAGGGCGTTGCGCCGCTCCGGCCGGTCGATGGTGACCAGCCGGATCCCGGGCTCCGGATCTGTGAGGCGGACGCTCATGGGACGGCCTCCCCCACATAATCCGCCGACACCCCGGCCATCCGGGCTCGCGCCGCCGCGTAGTCCCGGACCAGCCGCCCGACCAGGTCGGCCGTGGCCGGCGCGTCCGCGATGGTGCCGACGCCCTGGCCTGCCCCCCAGACGTCCCGCCACGCCTTCACGCTGCCGCTACCGAAATTCATCGCGGTCTTGTCGCGCACGGGCAGCGCCTCGGGATCCAGCCCGGAGGCGCGGATGCTCGGCGTGAGGTAATTGCCCGGCACGCCCGTGAAGTAGGGGGTGTAGAGGATGTCCGCCGCGGCGCTGCCGGCGATCATGTCCTTGTAGGCCGGGACCGCGTTCGCCTCCCGGGTGGCGATGAAGCGGGTGCCCATATAGGCGAGGTCGGCACCCATGGCCTGGGCCGCCAGGATCGCCGCGCCCGAGGTGATCGCCCCCGACAGGATCAGCGGCCCGTCGTAGAACCGCCGGATCTCGCCCACCAGGGCGAAGGGGCTGAGCGTCCCCGCGTGGCCCCCGGCCCCGGCGCAGACCAGGATCAGCCCGTCGACCCCCGCCTCCAGCGCCTTCTCGGCGTGGCGCACGGTGGTGACGTCGTGGAACACCACGCCGCCATAGGCATGGACCGGGCGGATCACCGCGTCCGGCGCCCGGAGCGAGGTGATGATGATCGGCACCCGGTGCCGGACGCAGGCCTCGACATCCTGCGCCAGCCGGTCGTTCGAGGCGTGGACGATCTGGTTGACCGCGAAGGGCGCGATCCGCTTCGCGGGGTCCGCCGCCCGGGCCTCGGCGAGGGTGCGGGTGATCCGCGTGAGCCACTCGTCCAGCAGCTCGGCCGGCCGCGCGTTCAGGGCCGGGAAGGAGCCGACCACGCCGGACAGGCACTGGGCGATCACCAGCTCCGGCCCGGAGACGATGAACATCGGCGCGCAGATCACCGGCAGGGCGAGCCGGCCGCGCAGGATTTCGGGCAGGCGCCCGCTGGCAGGCTGCTCAGGGAGCTGCTCGGGACCGTCGCTCACCGCCCGCTCCCCGCCTGAGCCTGACAGACGCTCACGCTCCGTTCGATGCCGCGCACCGTGCTTCTCCCTGGATTCCGAGAGCCCGGCCCAGATCGTCCGCCGGCGCACGCAAGCGGGTCTTGTTCCGAGGCTTGTTCAACGTGGTTCTGCAACGTGGTTTGATGGCATGGCGCCGGGGCCATGGTCAAACCGGTACCCGCAACATGTTCTGCATTGCAGAACGATTTGTCGAGCGACGTCTGTGATCATCGCTCGATCTTGACGGCGGGGATGCCCCGGACCAACATCGCGCCGACAAGCAGACCATAGTTCTGCATGGTGGAATACAAGAGGGAGTGCCGGGTGGTTCGTCAGGAGGTCGATGGCGGCGTGGCCGTGCTCACGCTCGCCAACCCGCCGGTCAACGCGCTCGGCGCGGCGCTGCGGGCGGCCCTCGCCGGGGCCCTGGACCAGGCCATCGCGGACGATTCGGTCCGCGCCATCGTGCTGGCCGCCGAGGGCCGGGTGTTCGTGGGCGGCGCCGACATCACCGAGTTCGGCAAGCCGCCGCAATCCCCGAGCCTGTCCGACATCCTGGATCGCCTCGACGCGAGCCCGAAGCCCGTGGTGGCGGCGATCGGCGGCGCGGCTCTGGGCGGCGGCCTCGAACTGGCGATGGCCTGCCACGGCCGGGTCGCGGCGCCCGCCGCCAAGCTCGGCCTGCCGGAGATCAAGCTCGGGATCATCCCGGGGGCGGGGGGCACGCAGCGCCTGCCCCGCCTGATCGGGCCGGACGCGGCCTTCCCGATGATGCTCACCGGCGAGCCGGTTCCGGCCGAAAGGGCGGCAGCGCTCGGGATCGTCGATGCCGTGGTGCTGGGCGACCTCGTGGCGGCAGCCCGCACGCGCGCCCTGGAGATCGCCGATTCGGGGCAGCTCCCGCGGGTGCGCGACCGGGTGGACAAGCTCACGCCGGAGGCGCGCGACACGTTCGAGGCTCTGGCCGCCGAAGCGGTGAAGCGCGACCCCGGCGCCACCAACGTCCATGCCCTTGTGCGGGCCGTGCGCGCCGGCCTGGACCCGGAGAATTTCGAGGCCGCCGTGGCGGCCGAGCGGGCCGAGTTCCGCACCCTGGTGGAGGATCCGCGCTCGAAGGCCCTGCGCTACGCCTTCTTCGCCGAGCGGGAGGCGGCCCGGGTTCCGGGCCTGGCGAAGGACACGCCCCGGCGCCCCATCCAAACGGCCGCGGTGATCGGCGCCGGCACGATGGGCGGTGGCATCGCCATGTGCTTCGCCAATGCCGGCATTCCCGTGACGATGATCGAGACGGAGGAGGGCGCCCTGACCCGCGGCCTCGACCGGGTGAAGGGCCTCTATGCCGGCTCGGCCAAGCGCGGCTCGATCACCGAGGCCCAGCGCGACGCGCGGATCGGCCGGATCACGGGCGCGATCGGCCTGGAGCACGCCGGGGAGGCCGATATCGTCATCGAGGCGGCCTTCGAGGATATGGGCGTCAAGCGCGAGATCTTTTCGCGGCTCGATCAGATCGCCAAGCCGGGCGCGATCCTGGCCACCAACACCTCCTACCTCGACGTGAACGCCATCGCGGCGGTGACGAAGCGCCCGCAGGACGTGCTCGGCCTGCACTTCTTCAGCCCGGCCAACGTGATGCGCCTCGTCGAGGTGGTCCGGGCCGGCAAGACCGCGCCGGACGTGCTGGCCACCGCCCTGGAGCTGGGCAAGCGCCTCAACAAGCTGCCGGTAACGGTCGGCGTCTGCTTCGGCTTCGTCGGCAACCGGATGCTGGAGCGCCGCAGCCGGGCGGGCGAGCGGCTGCTGCTCGAAGGGGCGCTGCCGCACGAGGTCGATGCGGCGGTGACGGGTTTCGGCTTCCGGATGGGACCCTTCGCCATGGGCGACCTCGCGGGGCTCGATATCGGCTGGCGCTCGCGCAAGGATTTCGGTGGCCGGGCCCCGGTCGCGGATTCCCTCGCCGAGATGGGCCGCTTCGGCCAGAAGACCGGCCGCGGCTTCTACCTCTACCCGGAGGGCGCCCGCACCGGCACCCGCGATCCGGAGGTGGAGGCGCTGATCGCGCGGGTCGCCGCCGAGCACGGCATCGCGCGCCGCAGCTTCAGTTCGGACGACATCGTGGCGCGGCTGATGTACCCGATGGTCAACGAGGGCGCGCGGATCCTCGCGGAGGGCATCGCGGCCCGTCCGAGCGACATCGATACGATCTGGATCAACGGCTACAACTGGCCCGCGTGGCGCGGCGGCCCGATGCACTGGGCCGACACGGTCGGGCTGAAGACCGTCGCCGAGGCGCTGTCCCGCTTCGCGGCCGAGACCGGCGACGACAGCCAGGAGCCGGCGCCGCTTCTCAAGACGCTCGCCGACGCGGGCGGCCGCTTCGCCGACTGGAAGGCGCAGGTATGAGGCTGCACCAGCGCGAACAGGTGTCAGGACGCAGCCCTTCGTGTGCCAACCCTCTCCCGGGCGCATGGAGCGGAAGCGGAATGCGACCCGGGACCCAGCACAAGACTTCGCGAAGCGGCCAACGGCATCGATTCGAGCCGCTGCGCGGCACTTTGCGTGCTGGATCCCGGATCACCTTCCACTGCGTTCCAGGTGTCCCGGAAAGGGGTCCGGCTCACACGCTCATGGCTGCGAACCCGGCCGCACGGTCCGGTCGCAACATTCTGATGACATTGAGGATTTCGGCATGACCGACGCGGTGATCGTCGCGACCGCCCGCACCCCCATCGGCAAGGCGCATCGCGGCGCGCTCAACCTGACCCGCGGCGCCGACCTCGCCGCCCACGCGATCCGCGGCGCCCTGGACCGGGCGCGCCTAGAGCCGGAGGCGGTCGAGGAGGTGGTGCTCGGCTGCGGCTATCCGGAGAACGCCACGGGCGGCAACATCGCCCGGCATGCCGCCCTGGTGGCGGGGATCTCGGTGGACTCGGCCGGCGTCACCATCTCGCGCTTCTGCGCCTCGGGCCTGGAGGCGATCGCAAGCGCGGCCCGCAGGATCATCCTCGACGGCGTACCCGTCGCGGTGGCGGGCGGCGTCGAGTCGATCAGCCTCGTGCAGCCGAAGGTCCAGCGGGAGTTGACCCGCAACGCGTGGCTGGAGGCCCACCTGCCGGCGATCTACATGCCGATGATCGAGACCGCCGATATCGTGGCGGAGCGCTACGGTATCTCCCGGGAGGCGCAGGATTCTTTTGCGCTTGAGAGCCAGCGCCGCACGGCGGCAGCCCAGGAGCGGGGCCTGTTCGACGACGAGATCGTCCCGATGAGCGCCGTGATGGCGGTGACCGACAAGGCCACCGGCGAGACCCGGGAGGTCGAGACGCGGCTCGCCAAGGACGAGGGCAATCGGCCCGACACAACCCTGGAGGGTCTGGCGAAGCTCAAGCCCGTGCGCGGGGAGGGTGCCTTCATCACGGCGGGCAATGCCAGCCAGCTCTCCGACGGGGCCTCGGCCAGCGTGCTGATGTCGGCCGACGAGGCGGCCCGGCGGGGCCTCACGCCGCTCGGCACCTTCCGGGGCTTCGCCTCGGCGGGCTGCGGGCCGGACGAGATGGGCATCGGCCCGGTCTTCGCGGTGCCGCGGCTGCTGGAGCGGCAGGGCCTGCGGGTCTCCGACATCGACCTGTGGGAGCTGAACGAGGCCTTCGCGTCGCAGTCGGTCTATTGCCGCGACACACTCGGGATCGACCCCGACAAGGTCAACGTCAACGGCGGGGCCATCGCGGTCGGCCACCCGTTCGGCATGTCGGGGGCGCGGCTCGTCGGCCACGCCCTGCTGGAGGGCCGCCGCCGCGGGGCGCGCTACGCCGTCGTGACCATGTGCGTCGCCGGCGGCCAAGGCTGCGCCGGCCTGTTCGAGATCGCCCGGAGCTGAGCCGATGGACCTGCGCTTCACCGAAGAGGAAATCGCGTTCCGCGACGAGGTCCGGAGCTTCTGCCGGACGGAGATACCAGCTGAAATCCGGAAAAAGGTCTCGGAGGGGCGCAGCCTCTCGAAGGACGATTACGTCACCAGCCAGCGGATCCTCAACGCCAAGGGCTGGGCGGTGCCGCACTGGCCCAGGGAATGGGGCGGCCGGGATTGGACCTCGATCCAGCGCTACATCTATACGGAAGAACTGTTCCAGGCGGCGGTGCCGCTGCCGCAGCAGTTCAACTGCTACATGTTCGGCCCGGTGCTGGCGACCTTCGGCCGGGAGGATCAGAAGGCGCGCTTCCTCCCCCGGGCGGCCAACCTCGACGATTGGTGGTGCCAGGGTTTTTCCGAGCCCGGCGCCGGCTCCGACCTCGCCTCGCTCAAGACCAAGGCGGTGCGCGACGGCGACCACTACGTCGTCGACGGCCAGAAGACCTGGACGACGCTCGGCCAGCACGCCGACTGGATCTTCTGCCTCGTCCGCACCGACTTCGAGGCCAAGAAGCAGCGGGGCATCTCCTTCCTGCTGATCGACATGAAGAGCCCCGGCATCACCGTGCGCCCGATCCTGACCCTGGAGGGGCGGCACGAGGTCAACGAGGTCTTCTTCGACGCCGTCCGGGTGCCCGTCGAGAACCTCGTCGGCGAGGAGAACAAGGGCTGGGACTACGCGAAATTCCTGCTCGCCAACGAGCGCACCGGCATCGCCCGGATCGGGCTGACCAAGGAGCGGATCGCCCGGATCAAGCGTCTGGCCCGCGAGATGCCGGCCGGACCGGGGACGATGTGGGACGATCCCGCCTTCCGCACCCGCGTCGCGGAGGTCGAGGTCGAGCTGAAGGCGCTGGAGATCACCCAGATGCGGGTGGCGGCCAAGCAGGGCCGGGCGGATTCGGTCGAGCCCGACCCGGCCTCCTCGCTGCTCAAGATCCGCGGCTCGCAGCTCCAGCAGGCGGCGACCGAGTTGCTGTTGGAATTGGCCGGACCGTTCGCGCTGGCCGCGCCCGCGCGCGGGGCCGGGGCCAACAACCTGCCGGGCGGCTTCGACTGGGTCGATGCGGCGGCCCCGAGCTACTTCAACAACCGCAAGGTCTCGATCTACGGCGGCTCGAACGAGATCCAGCACAACGTCATCGCCAAGGGCATTCTGGGGTTGTGAGCGGCCGGCCCATCCCATCCACACCCTGATCCTGAGGTGCCCGCGTCAGCGGGCCTCGAAGGAAGCCTCCAGCCGGCCGCGCGATCCCTGGAGGGCTCCTTCGAGGCCTCCGCTCCGCTGCGGCACCTCAGGATGAGGGTGTGGGTGGGATGAACGCCGCCGTCGCGACCTTCCGCGAGGGGACACCACCATGGATTTCGACCTGAACGAGGACCAGTCGCTGCTGCGCGACAGCGTCGAGCGGCTCTGCGCCGATCTCTACCCGTCCCTGGAGAGCCGGCAGGCGCGGCTGAAGGCGCCGCTGGGCTTCCCGGCCGAGGGCTGGGCGGCGTTTTCCGAACTCGGCGTCACCGGCCTGCCCTTCTCGGAGGAGGAGGGCGGGTTCGGCGGCGGCCCGGTCGAGACCCTGCTGGTCATGGAGGCGGTGGGCCGTAACCTCGTGGTCGAGCCGCTGCTGGCGAGCCTCGTTCTGGGTTCGACCGCCCTGCGGCTCGGCGGCAGCGCGGCGCAGAAGGACCGTCTCGTCCCAGGCATCGTGGCCGGCGACCTGCGGTTGACCCTCGCCCACACCGAGCGCCAGTCCCGCTACGATCTCGCCGACGTGGCCACCACGGCCCGGCGCAGCGGCGACGGTTTCGTCCTGAGCGGCGCCAAGAGCGTCGTGCCGAACGCCGATGCCGCGGGCCTGATGGTGGTCTCGGCCCGGGTCTCGGGGGAGCGGCGGGACCCGCAGGGGATCGGCCTGTTCCTGCTCCCCGGCGATGCCGCGGGCGTGGCCATCGAGACCTATCCGACCCAGGATGGCGGCCGGGCCGCCGAGGTCTCCTTCTCGGACGTGACGCTCCCGGCCGACGCGGCGCTCGGCGATCCGGAGGGCGGCCTGCCGCTCCTCGAGCGGGTGGTGGAGCACGGCATCGCGGCGCTCGCCGCCGACGCGGTGGGCTCCATGGACGCGCTCCACAAGCTGACCGTCGAGTATCTCAAGACCCGCAAGCAGTTCGGCGTCAGCGTCGGCTCGTTCCAGGCGCTGCAGCACCGGGCCGTGGACATGCTGATCCAGTTGGAGCAGGCCCGCTCGATGGCGCTCTACGCCGCCATGATGGTGGACACGGCCGACGCCAAAGCGCGGGCGGCCGCCCTCTCAGCCGTGAAGGTGCAGATCAACAAGGCCTGCCGGTACGTCGGCCAGGAGGCGGTGCAGCTCCACGGCGGCATCGGCATGACGCTCGAATATATCGGCGCCCACCACTTCAAGCGGCTCGCCATGATTGAGTACCAGCTCGGCGACACCGCCCACCACCTGCGCCGGATCACGCAGGACGAGAACGGCCTGCTGGCGGCGTGATCCAGGCGAATAAGGGTTTCCAAAGCGCGAGCCCTTTGGTGGGGTGTCGGGGTGAAACCCCGGCATACGGATCCTGACCCCCTTCTGGGGGCCAGGATCCGTACAGCAGGGCTCTGCCCTGCACCCGCCAAAGGACTCGTCCTTTAGGATCCCCTTTTCGGATCGTCGCGCGATCAGTTGAACAGCGAGCCGACCCCGCCCTGCACCCGGCCGAGGCCGGCGCGCGCGACGGCGTTGTTCGGCTCGATCGTCGCGGCGCGCTGGTAATTGTCGAGCGCCTCCTTGCGCTGGCCCTGCTTCTCGTAGGCCAGGCCGCGATACGCCCAGGAGGTGGCGTCCTTGTTGTTGACGTTGAGCGCCGCGTTGTAGTCCTCGATCGCCTTCCCGTACTGGTTGGTGGCGATCAGGCTCTGGCCCCGGGCCGCGTAGGGGGCGGCCACGAAGGGGTTGCGGTCGATGGCGGCGTCGAAATCGGCGATCGCCTGGGTCTCCTGACCCTGCTTCTGCCGCACGAGGCCGCGGGCGTGGTACGCCTCGGCCGATTCGGGGCTCAGCCGGATCGCGATGTTGAGGTCGTTCAGCGCCGCATCGAGGTTGCCCTGGGCGCGCTCGACATTGGCGCGGCCGATATAGGCCGGCCCGTAATTCGGATCGACGGTGATCGCCTTGCTGAAGTCCTGCAGCGCGGCCGCGTCGCGCCCGATCTGGCGGCTGGCCAGCGCCCGGTTGTTGTAGGCGGAGGCCGAGTTCGGATCGAGCTGGATCGCCTTGGTGAAATCCGCGCTGGCGTCGTTGAACTGGCCGGCGCGGGCATAGGCGGCGCCGCGGGTGGTGTAGGCCGCCGCGTCGTTCGGGTTGCGCTGGATCACCTCGGTCAGCGAGGCGATGTTGACCGTGGTGGCGCCCGTGGTGTCCGTCTCCAGCACCGCGTATTGGCGCGGTCCGGCGGCACTGCCGACGGTCTCGCAGCCCGCGAGCGCCGCGGCCGAGACCAGGGCCGCGCCGATCAGCGCCGTCTTGTGTGCCAGCCCGTTGCGTACGATCATCGCCCCACTCTCCCCGGGGACCGGCCCGCATCCTGCGCGCCCGCCCCGCCCCTCGCCGTTCCAGAGCCCGCGCCGCGCGCCGGGCACACCCGATCCGGGGCACCGTCGCGCAGCACGGTGAAGGCCGGCTTAAGAAGCGCCCCTGCGCGATCCGACCCGCCGCTCGTCCGGCAGGACGGCGCTGGAGAATCGACCGGCGGCATTCGGCACCGACCACGCCGTGGTGGAAGCGGCGGGATGTGGCGAAGGTATGGCCCGCGCGCGGTACGGCGGCGCTTCGAGGGCTCAAGCCGATACGCGACCGCTCGGGTGTGCCCCCGAAGCCTCAGAAACCGGCTGGCCGGGAGCCCAACCGGGTGACGTGCCCCATCTTCCGGCCGGCCCGGGCCGCGCCCTTACCGTAGAGGTGGAGTTGCGCGCCGGGCTCGGCCAGCAGCGCGTGCCAGTCGTCGGCCTGGGCGCCGATCAGGTTGCGCATCTCCACCGGCAGTCCGCCGACCCGGGCCGGATCGCCGAGCGGCCAGCCGCAGACCGCCCGGACGTGCTGGGCGAATTGCGAGGTCAGCGCGCCCTCGATGGTCCAGTGGCCGGAATTGTGGACCCGCGGCGCGATCTCGTTGACCACGAGCCGCTCCGCCCCGTCCTCCCGCACCAGGAACATCTCCACGGCGAGCACGCCGACATAATCGAGCGCGTCGGCGATGCGCTTGGCGATGTCGAGGGCGGCGCGGCCCGTCTCGGCCGTAAGCCCGGGGGCAGGCACCCGGGTCAGCGCCAGGATATGGTCTTGGTGCTCATTCTCGCACAGGTCGAAGGCCGCGAAGCTGCCGTCCCGGGCTCGGGCGCCCACCACCGAGACCTCGCGCTCGAACGGCACGAAACCCTCCAGGATCAGCGGCGCGCCGCCGAACTCGGCGAACAGGGCGTTGCGGTCGCCCTCGGCCCGCTCGCGCAGGATGCGCTGGCCCTTGCCGTCATAGCCGAACCGGCGGGTCTTGAGCACCGCCGGCAGGCCGATCGCGGCGACGGCCCGGTCGAGATCGTCCGGCGTATCGACCGCCTGGAACAGCGCGGTGGGGATACCCAGCCCGTTGACGAATGCCTTCTCGGTCAGGCGGTCCTGGGTGGTCGAGAGCGCCCGCGCGTTCGGGTGCAGCGGGGCGTGCGCCGCCAGGATGTCGGCGGTGGCGTGGGGGATGTTCTCGAACTCGTAGGTGACGACGTCGACGCTGCGCGCGAAGTCCGCCAGCGCCTCCGCATCGTCGTAGGCCGCGCAGGTGGTGCGGGCCGCGACGTCGAAGGCGGGGCTGTCGCGGTCGGGGGCGTAGACGTGCACCTTGAGGCCGTAATTCGCCGCCGCGAGTGCGATCATGCGCCCGAGCTGCCCGCCGCCGACGATGCCGAGGGTGGAGCCGGGGCCGAGATTCCTGTCCGTCACGATGACGCTTCCGTCTCCGGCCGCTCGGCCACCGACGCGGTCTGAGCCGCGCGCCACGATTCGAGACGCTCCGCCAAGCCGGGGTCGGAGAGCGCCAGCACCGATGCGGCCAGCAGCGCCGCGTTGACCGCCCCGGCCCGGCCGATCGCCAGGGTGCCCACGGGGATCCCGGCCGGCATCTGCACGATGGAGAGCAGGCTGTCCTGGCCCGAGAGCGCCTTCGACTCCACCGGAACGCCGAAGACCGGCAGGCGGGTCATGGAAGCCGCCATGCCGGGCAAATGCGCGGCGCCGCCCGCCCCCGCGATCACGACCTTGAGGCCGGACGCGACCGCCCCCTTGGCGAAGGCCACGAGACGGTCGGGGGTGCGGTGGGCCGAGACGATCCGGGCATCGTAGGGCACGGCCAGCGCGTCGAGCGTCTCGGCGGCGTGCCGCATGGTTGCCCAGTCGGACTGGCTGCCCATGATGATCGCGACCGGAGGCGACGCCATCGTTGATCCCGGCAAAAGAGGGCGCTTACAGGCGCGGCGGCCCTGCGGCAAGGCGGGGTCCGGGGGCGTCCACCGGTATCAGGCGATGATGTCCGGCGTCAGCGCGTCCTCGATGTGGAAGATGCGGTCGCGCAGGGTAAGCTTGCGCTTCTTCAGGCGCTGGATCTGCAGTTGATCGCCGGCGACGCTGCGCTCCAGCGCCTCGATGGCGCCGTCGAGATCCCGGTGCTCCTCGCGCAACCGGGCCAGCTCGGCCTGGAGTTCCGACTGCGCGCTCTCACCCGACTCGTCCGCCATCGTCACCTGCGGGCCAAAAATTCGCTCATCGCCCAAGAGCATGCGTCACGCCCATCCACGGGACAAGCCGGCCCGGCAAGCCTTCACCAAGCTTAGCCGGAGAAAACGCTTCAACAGGTGCGGCATCCTGTGTCAGTCTCGGCATGTCGAAACGATGACAGGAGATTCGACTCATGTCGCTGCAGACGCATCTGAGCCAACTCGCCCGGAAGCACGAAGCCCTCGAGCGCGAGATTCAGGAAGCGATCCACAGGCCTTCGGCGAACGACCTCCACATCGCCGAACTGAAGCGACGGAAACTCCTCCTCAAGGACGAGATGAACCGGCTCCGGGGGAACGGCGACACCCTGCACTGACCCGCTGATCGAACTCTCCCGGTAACAGACCTAGCACGACTGAAGGCCGCCGCGTCGGGAGCCCCGGTGCGGCGGTTGTTTTGATTTATGCGGGGCCGCTTCGCGGCGTGTTCCTGTGCTGGTTCCCGGATCAGGTTCCGCTAACGCTCCACCTGTCCAGGAAAGGGTGAGATGGACAATGAAGTGCGCGGCCCTTTCCCGGGCGCATGCAGCGCCAGCGGAATGCGACCCGAGATCCAGCACATAAAGCGCCGCGACAGCGGCACCATTGTCCCGGTCCCCGTTACGGGCGCGCACCCGCCTCGCTCCCGCACGAGAATGCGCTAATCTGCCCCCGCCGCCGGAGAGCGGCACGGGGAACGCCGACCGATGACGACCACCAGCCTTCCGGGCCGCTATCCGCAGATCTACGACTCGGCCCGCCGCGATCCGGAGGCGTTCTGGCTCGACGCGGCCCGGGCGATCGACTGGGCGCAGGCGCCGAACCGGGCCTTCGCGGCGGAATCCGGTCCCTACGGCCGCTGGTTCCCGGACGGGTCGCTCAACGCCTGCCACAACACGGTGGACCGCCACGCCGACGGGAAGCGCGCGGATCAGGTGGCGATCCGCTACGATTCCCCCGTCACCGGCACGAAGCGCAGCATCACCTACCGGGACTTGCGCGAGGAAGTCTCGACGCTGGCCGCCGTGCTCGCCGGGCTCGGGGTCGGCAAGGGCGACCGGGTGATCCTCTACATGCCGATGGTGCCCGAGGCCTTGTTCGGCATGCTGGCCTGCGCGCGGCTCGGCGCGGTCCATTCCGTGGTGTTCGGCGGCTTCGCGGCGAACGAACTGGCGGTGCGGATCGAGGACGCGGCGCCCAAGGTGGTGCTGGCCGCCTCCTGCGGGATCGAGCCGAACCGGGTGGTCGCCTACAAGCCGCTCCTCGATGCGGCGCTCGACACCGCGCGCCACAAGCCCGAGGCCTGCCTGATCCTCCAGCGCCCGCAAGGCCCGGCGACGCTCGTGCCCGGGCGGGACCGCGACTGGGCCGAGGCCGTGGCGGACGCCGCGGCGGCCGGAGAGCGCACGCCGTGCGTGCCGGTCGCCGCCACCGACCCGCTCTACATCCTCTACACCTCCGGAACGACCGGAAAGCCCAAGGGCGTGGTCCGCGACACCGGCGGCTACCTCGTGGCGCTCGCGTGGTCGATGCCCAACCTTTACGGGGTCCAGCCTGGCGAGACCTATTTCTGCGCCTCCGACATCGGCTGGGTCGTCGGGCATTCCTACATCGTCTACGCGCCGCTGCTGCACGGCTGCACCACGGTGCTGTACGAGGGCAAGCCGGTCGGCACCCCCGATGCCGGCGCCTTCTGGCGGGTGGTCTCCGAATACGGCGTCGCGTGCCTGTTCACGGCCCCGACGGCGCTGCGCGCCATCAAGAAAGAGGATTCCAAAGGCGCCCGGATCGCCGACTACGACCTCTCGGCCTTCCGCAGCCTGTTCCTGGCCGGCGAGCGGGCGGATCCGGATTCGGTCGCCTGGGCCGAGCGTGTGCTGGACCGGCCGGTGATTGACCATTGGTGGCAGACCGAGACCGGCTGGCCGATCGCCGGCAACCCGCTGGGGCTCGGCCTGCTGCCGGTGAAGCACGGCAGCACCTGCGTGCCGATGCCGGGCTACCGGGTCGAGGTTCTGGACGAGGGCGGCAAGCCCGTCCCCGCCGGCACGATGGGCACGATCGCGATCCGACTGCCGCTGCCCCCCGGCTGCCTGCCGACCCTCTGGGGCTCGGACGACCGCATGCGGTCGAGCTACCTCGCCACCTTCCCGGGCTACTACGACACCTCGGATGCCGGGGTGATCGACGCGGACGGCTACATCACGGTCCTGGGGCGGACCGACGACATCATCAACGTGGCGGGCCATCGGCTCTCGACCGGCGGCATGGAGGCGGTGCTGGCCGGCCATCCGGACGTCGCCGAATGCGCGGTGATCGGCATCCGCGATGCCCTGAAGGGGGAGGTCCCCTGCGGCTTCGTGGTGCTGAAGGCCGGCGTCGACCGGCCGACCGCCGAGATCGAGCGAGAATTCGTCGCCAAGGTGCGCGACGAGATCGGCCCGGTGGCGGCGTTCAAGCTGGCGCTCACCGTGCCGCGGCTGCCGAAAACCCGGTCCGGCAAGATCCTGCGCGCCACCATGAAGCGCATCGCCGACCACGAGCCCTGGACGATGCCCGCCACGATCGACGACGCCACCGCCCTCGACGAGATCGGCGAGAGCCTGAAGGACCGCGGCATCGGCAAGAATTAGGGATCCCAAAGGGCCGAGCCCTTTGGCGTGGTGTCGGGGCGGAGCCCTGATATTGGGCTTCGCCCGAACCCAGCAGGGCTCCGCCCTGCACCCGCGAAAGGGCTCGCCCTTTCGAAACCCCGCCTTTTCGGACTGGGTTGCCCTTGCGCCTCGCCGCCCCATCGCCATCTCTAGACCATCCAACCGGATGGTCTAGAGATGGCGACGCGATGAACGACACTGGACGCGAGCCCCGGCCGAAGCTGCCCGACAGCGAGAAGATCACGGTCAATCTCGGCTTCGTCGATCTGGGGCGCATCGACCTGATGGTCCGCGACGGCTTCTACGCCAACCGGGCCGACTTCATCCGCACCGCCGTGCGCAACCAGCTCGACCGCCAGGAGGAGGCGGTCCGGCATTCGGTGGCGCGGCGCCAGCTCCGCCTGGGCCTCTCGCACTATTCGCGCGCCGAGCTGGAGGCGGCCCGGGATGCCGGTGCGCCGCTGCACATCCAGGTCCTGGGCCTCGCCACGATCGCCGCCGACGTCACGCCCGAACTGGCCCGGGCCGCCATCGCCTCCGTGGAGGTGCTGGGCGCCTTCCAGGCCAGCGCCGCCGTCAAGGCGGCGCTCGCCGACCGCACGACCTGACCCCCCGGCGCGACCCCCGCGCCCGGACGCCATCGCACAAGGATCCGCCCCATGTTCCGTTTCCCCAAATTCGATCCGTCGAAGCTCGACCCTTCGGCGTTCGGAATACCAAAATTCGATCCCCACGCCTTCGAGGCGGCAGCGGCGCGGAAGGCGGCGGGAGCCGGGGGCCGGGCCGCCCGGATGCAGGCGGCGATGGCGCGGTTCCGCCGGGCCCAGGAGGCCGCCGTCGCGCAGTGGACCGAGGCCCGGCGCGGCATGGCCGACCGGCCCGAGAGTGCCGGCCGAGACTCAGCCGGCCAAAACTCAGCCAAGCATGACGGGCCGACCCTCGACATGGAGGCGCCCAGGACGGCCGGCGGTGCCTGGACCGCGCCGGACCAGACCGGCGGTTCGAAGCCGGGGGCGGGCCCGGACCTGTCGGCCATGATGCGGGCCCTGCGCGAGCAGATGCCGAAGACCGCGCCGGCAGGCCGCGGTCCCGCCGTGGCGGTTCCGCCCGGCGCGCGGTTCGAGGAGCGGGTGTTCACGGGGGGCGCCGGCAGCCGGCGCTACAAGGTCTACATCCCGAGCGGCTATGCCGGTCAGGCCCTGCCCCTCGTGGTAATGCTGCACGGCTGCACCCAGAACCCCGACGATTTCGCCGCCGGGACGCAGATGAACGCGCTCGCCGAGGAACAGACCTTCCTGGTCGCCTACCCGGAGCAGCCGCAATCGGCCAACATGCAGCGCTGCTGGAACTGGTACGCGGCCGGCGATCAGGTCCGCGACGGCGGCGAGCCGGAACTCATCGCCGGGATCGCCCGGGCGGTGCTGGCGGAGTTCTCGGCCGACCCGACCCGGGTCTACGCGGCCGGGCTCTCGGCGGGCGGGGCGGCGGCGGCGATCCTGGCGGCGACCTATCCGGACCTGTTCGCGGCGGTCGGCGTCCATTCCGGGCTGGCCTGCGGGGCGGCCCGGGACATGCCCGGCGCCTTCGCGGCCATGAAGGGGCAGGGCGCGGCGGCGGGACGCAACCGGCGGCCGGTTCCGACCATCGTGATCCACGGCGACGGCGACCGGACCGTGCATCCCGTCAACGGCGATCAGGTGGCGGCGCAGGCGGCGCCGGCCTCGGGCCTCACCGAGACGGTCACCCGAGACAAGAGCCCGGGCGGCATGGCCTACACCCGGACGGTCCGCAACGACGCGTCGGGCACGCCGGTGCTGGAGCAGTGGGTCCTGCACGGGGCCGGGCATGCGTGGTCGGGCGGCAGTCCGCAGGGATCCTACACCGATCCCCGCGGCCCGGATGCCAGCCGCGCGATGCTCCGGTTCTTCCTGCAGCACCGCGCCGGAACCGGCACGGTCGCGTAGGGCGCCGATCGGACGTCGGAACGGGGCTTCGACAGGCGCGACGGCACCGGACCCGCGGTGCCGTCGTGGTGACGGCGTATCAATCCGCGTCCGGCCCGTCGGCATCCTCGTCCAGGTCGGCGGGGGCCGACCGGTCCAGGGCCGGTGCGTAGGCACCCTGCGGCGGCCCCGCGGCGACTGAAGCGGCCATGCTCCGCCGCCCCGGCTCGGACGGGATCAGGGTCGCGGTCGCCGCGATCAGGCCGGCCATCGAGCGCAGCTTCTCGGGCTGGCGCGGATCGCGGGCGATCAGCGCCGCGTCCTGCTGCAGGCGCAGGTTGCAAGCCTCCGAGGGCAGCCCACCCGCAGGCGTGCAGGCGTCGTGACGCGCGCAGGCCGCGTCGAGGGCGTCGATCGGCGGCAGCGGGGCGTTGTTGCCCGGCCCGCAATAGTTGCCGTGGATCAGGATCTTGGGTCCGCCGAAGGCGGCGGGCTGGGCCTGCGAAGGCGCCGCGAGCGCGGCGTAGCCGGCAGCGAGGAGCAGGGGGGCGGCAAATCTCGTGAGCATCGTTCTGAACCTTAAGCGATGACGCCCCCTCAGGCGGCATGCGTCGGTTGCCGCGACGCGGCGACAGGCCGAAAAACCGCGGGTTGTCTGCGCAAGTTCCCGCCCCCCGCCCGCAGAGGTGCTGTGCCGCACCGCACTGGCTCCCGCGCCCGTCCTGCGCCAGAGTGACCGCTCCACCGGGAGTTGCCGATGACCGCTCGCCTGTTCGAACCGCTGACGCTCGATGCGCTCAGCCTCGACAACCGCATCCTGATCGCGCCGATGTGCCAGTATTCGGCCCGGGACGGCGAGGCCACCGACTGGCACATGATGCATCTGGGCGGGCTCGCCATGTCGGGGGCCGGCCTGCTGACCCTGGAGGCCACCGCGGTCTCCCCGGAGGCGCGGATCACCGCCTGGGATCTCGGCCTCTACAACGACGGCTGCGAGCGGGCGCTGGCCCGCGTGCTCGACGCGGTGCGCGACTACGCGCCGATCCCGGTCTGCATCCAGATCGCCCATGCCGGGCGCAAGGCGTCGAGCGACGCCCCCTGGGCTGGCGGCCAGCAGATCCCGCCGGAGCACCCTTACGGCTGGCGCACCGAGGCACCCTCGGCGGTGGCGCACGGGGAGGGCGAGGTCCCGCCCCACGCCCTCGACGCAGCCGACCTGAAGCGCATCCGCGACCAGTTCGTGGCCACCGCCAAGCGCGCCGTGCGGCTCGGCATCGAGGCCGTGGAGCTGCACGGCGCCCACGGCTACCTGCTGCACCAGTTCCTGTCGCCGATCGCCAACAAGCGCACCGACCAGTACGGCGGCAGCCTGGAAAACCGGATGCGCTTCCCCCTGGAGGTCTACGACGCGGTGCGCGACGTCGTGCCCGCGGGCAGCCCCGTCTGGCTGCGCGTCTCGGCCACCGACTGGGTGGAGGACGGCTGGGACATCGACGAGACCGTGGAGCTGGCAAAAGCCCTCAAGCGGGCCGGCTCGCCCGCGCTCCACGTCTCCACGGGGGGCGTCTCGCCCAAGCAGGCGATCACGCTCGGGCCGGGCTATCAGGTGCCCTATGCCGAGCGGATCAAGGCCGAGACCGGGCTGACCACCATCGCGGTCGGGCTGATCACCGAAACCCAGCAGGCCGAGGCGATCCTGCAGGAGGGGCGGGCGGACGCGATCTCGCTGGCTCGCGCCATGCTGTACGACCCGCGCTGGCCCTGGCACGCAGCCGCCGAACTCGGCGCCCGGGTTCGCGCGCCGAAGCAGTACTGGCGCTCGCAGCCGCGGGAATACAAGGACCTGTTCAAGGACACGGCGTTCGGGCAGCGGTGAGGCGTTTGGCCGTGGGCGCATCGGGCTGGCCCCGGGCGCCCGGACAGGCGGCCGCCAGTCGTGCGGGCTCAAGCGGTGCGGCGGGAAGATCGGTCCGCGAGTTACCCGCCCGCCATACACTTCTTGACGTGCTCTCTCCGAAGTTGCCGATTGTATTCGGCGTACTGCGTCGATCCTTTTCCGCCAGAGATCATGGCAGCAGCTTCGGACCTGCATTTGATCCGAAGCGGTGTATCGTCCGGTTTGGGAGCGTATGTAAACCCACGCGCATTGCCGGCATAGGCCGATACCTGAAAGCCAGCGACGCTCACAGCGACGAAAGCAGTTACGATTTGAATTATGCGCATCGAACGATCCAGATAAAACTTTAAGTTATTCTCCATCATGGCACGAATGCTGATATCGTCAACCAGCTCATCGTGCGTCACGGCGAGGTTCGGGGGACGCACATTTGCAGTCGCGGTCCGAACATCGGCATGCGGGCCAAGCGCTCGCCGTTTGCCCCCGTCATCACGAGCGGATCGCCGAGCGATCGATGGTCCCCGGTGAACAGGCGTTCTGTGCCGGCCGTTCGCGGTGACGCTCTATCGCGCCGTCGCCCCGATCACCGGCCCAAGCGGCCGACTGATGTCGGTTCGGCCGAGATTCGGCGCGTGGAGGCTCGACACCGTGCCGTCGAGGAACAGGGCGTTGCGGCAGCCGAGGTCGTCCTTGAACAGCCGCGCGAAGGCCCCGAAGGTCACCGGGCGTTCGGAGATCGCGAAGAGCGCCACGTGGCCGTCCTCGGACACGCCGACGCCGTTGCGGATCTTCTGGCTCGGCCCGTCGGCCGAGATTTTCGGGTGGATCTGGCCGTCGATCACCAGCATCGGCCCGGACTGCGTCGCGTAATCCGGGCGGATCTTGTCGCGCAGGTAGTGCGCGGTGTCGAGCACGCCTGCGCGCTCGCCCTTCACCCAGAACACGCCGTTCGGCTTGAGGTGGAAGTTGCCCGGGCCGTCCGCGGTCGAGACGTGCTTCATCTCGCGCCCGCCCTCGACGTACAGGCCCACCGGCGCCTGATCCTTGTCGTACATGCCGGCATTCATCGCGAAGTCGAGGTGCCCACCCTGAGCCTCGGCGAGCGTACCGAGCGATCCGTAGGGCCGCCCGTCCGGCTGCAGCCAGAACAGGCGCAGCCGCTGCCGCCGCAGGTCGATCGTGCAGACCGTGAAGCTCTCGCCCTGGGCCTCCACCGCCCGGCAGGGCTCGGAGGCCGACGGCGCGGCCAAGGCGCCGTGCGGCGCGGTCAGCGCGAGGAGCGCGATCAACAGGGCGTGAGCCGGGCGTAGCGTCATGACTCGATCCAGGCTGTTCGGGGGGTGGTTGCGGCGCCTGTCGCCCCCGAAAGCGGCGATTTTCAAGCCTGAAGCCGTCCCAGGGCTTGCCGGTCGAACAGCGGCGGCACGCCGCAATCCTCACCTGAACTGTTTCATACAGTCCGACGTTACTACGCACTGAGGGCGGTTTTCGACGGAGATGACATGATGAAGGGTGCAGTGCTCTGCTCGGCCCTGCTGGCGGCGGGCGCTCTGGCGTTCGCGCCGGCCAGCGCGGATGCGCGCGGCTTCGGCGGCGGCGGTTTCCATGGCGGCGGTTTCGGCGGCGGGTTCCACGGCGGCGGCTTCGGCGGCTTCCGCGGCGGTGGCTTCGGTGGCGGCTTCCGGGGTGCCGGCTTCCGCGGCGGCGGGTTCGGCTATCGCGGAGGCTATGGCCGCGGCTTCTACGGCCGTGGGTATGGCTATCGCGGCGGCTACGGATACGGCCTCGGCGGCCTGGGTCTCGGCGTCGGACTGGGTCTGGCGGCCGGCAGCCTCTACGGCGGCTACGGCTACGGCTACCCGGGCTACGGCTACGGTGGCTACGGCTACGGCGGCGGCTACGCCCCGGTCGGGTACGGCTATGGCGGCGGTTACGGCTACGGCGGCGGCTGCTACACGGTCCCGCGCGTGCGCTGGACCCCCTACGGCTACCGCCGGGTGCTGATCGAGCGCTGCTACTGAGCCGCGATCCGAGATAGCGACGGGACCAGGAAAGGCCGCCTCCGGGCGGCCTTTTCCTTGTCCGCCATCCCGCCCGGCGTTGGACAGCTCAGCCCGGGGCGCCGATACTGGTATCGCACGGCGGGAGAGGGCGCATGAGTACGGCAACCGGACAGGGGAGCTCGGGACAGGCGACCCCGGGCGTGGACGCGGTCGAGATCCGCGACGCGAGCCTCATGGCCTTCTACCGTTCGATGACGCCTCCGGAGCGGCACACCTTCTGGGCGTGCGCCGCCGGCTGGTGCCTCGACGGCATGGACTTCATGATCTACCCGCTGGTGATCGGGACGATCATGAGCCTCTGGCACGTGGATTCCGGAACGGCCGGTCTCGCCGCCACCGTGACGCTGCTGGCCTCGGCGCTCGGCGGCTGGCTCGCGGGCTTCGTCGCCGACCGGATCGGCCGGGTGCTGACCCTCCAGATCACGATCCTGTGGTTCTCGGTGTTCTCGCTGCTCTGCGCCTTCGTGCAGAACTTCGAGCAGTTGCTGATTGCCCGGGCGATCCTCGGCCTCGGCTTCGGCGGTGAGTGGGCTGCCGGCGCCGTGCTGATCGGCGAGACGATCCGCGCCGAGTATCGCGGCCGGGCGGTCGGCTCGGTGCAGTCCGGCTGGGCGATCGGCTGGGGTCTCGCGGTGCTGTCGCAGGCCGTTTTGTTCTCGCTGCTGCCGCCCGAGACCGCATGGCGCTGGATGTTCGCGGTCGGCGCGCTCCCGGCGCTGCTGGTCTTCTACCTGCGCCGCTACGTCGAGGAGCCGCAGGTCGCCGTCGAGACCCGGGCCCGGGCCGCCGCCTCCGGCGAAAGGCCGAAGATCTGGGAGATCTTTTCGGGCCCGATCCTGAAGACGACGCTGCTCGCCTCCCTGGCGGCGGCGGGCTGCCAGGGCGGCTACTACGCGATCACCACCTGGGTGCCGCGCTTCCTCACCACCGAGCGGCACCTGTCGATCGTCTCGTCGACCGGCTACCTCTCGGCGCTGATCGTCGGCTCGTTCACCGGCTATCTGGTCGGCGCCTGGCTCGCCGACCGGCTCGGGCGGCGGCCGCTGTTCCTGATCTTCTCCCTCGGCGCGATCGCCGTGACCGTCGCGTACACGCAGATCCCGCTCTCGAACGGGATGCTCTGGGTGCTGGGCTTTCCGCTCGGCTTCTTCGCCTCCGGCTACTTCTCCGGGATGGGCGCGTTCCTGACCGAACTCTACCCGACGCGGCTGCGCGGCTCGGGGCAGGGATTCTGCTACAATTTCGGCCGGGGCATCGGGGCGCTGTTCCCGGCGCTGGTCGGCTACCTGTCGGAGCGCGTCGGCCTCGCGTCCGCGATCGCGATCTTCGCGGCCGCCGCCTACGGGGTGTTCTTCCTGGCCGCCTACGCGCTGCCCGAGACGCGCGGCAAGGTCCTGCACGCGGATCGCTGAACATGCCCGAGATCCGAGACTGCCCCGCCCCGGACCCGCATCCGGGCGGCCCGACCCGCTACGCCATGCCGGCCGGTGCGGTCGACACCCACGCCCACGTGATCGGCCTGCCGCCGGCCTATCCCCTGGTGCCGGACCGCAGCTACACGCCCCCGGCGGCGCCGGCCGAGCGCTATCTGGCGATGCTCGACGCGACCGGCATGGCCAACGGCGTTCTGGTCCAGGTCAGCGTCCACGGCACCGACAACCGGCTGATGGTCGAGACCCTGCGCGCCCACCGGCAGCGCCTGCGCGGCATCGCGGTGATCCCCCTCGGCCTGCCCGACGCGGACCTCGCCGCCCTGAAGGAATCCGGCGTGGTGGGCCTGCGCCTCAACGTGCTGTTCGGCGGCGGGGTCGGGCTCGACGCGGTGGAGTCCTACGCGGCCCTCGCCCGCGAGATGGGCTGGCACCTCCAGTTCCTGCTCGATGCCCGGGACCTGCCGCCGATCGCCGGCCGCCTGTCGCGACTGCCCGTGCCGCTGGTCTTCGACCATATGGGCCACATGCCGACCTCGGCCGGATTGGGCCATCCGGGCTTCCGGGCGCTGCTCGGCCTCGTCGCCGAAGGGAACTGGGTGAAGCTCTCGGGCGCCTTCCGGGATTCCGTGGCCGGGCCGCCCTACGCCGACACGATCCCCTTCGCCCGCGCCCTCAACGACGCCGCGCCGGAGCGCTGCCTCTGGGGCTCGGACTGGCCCCACGTCGCCGCCTGGGACGGGCCGCCGCGGACCACCACGCTCCTCGACCTGATGGCCGATTGGGTGCCGGACGCGGACCGGCGCCGGCTTGTCTTCGTCGACAATCCGCGCCGGCTCTACGGCTTCGGATAGGACCGAGTTCCCGAACCGGGCGAACGGCTCCCGTCATGGTTTCGAAAGGTCGAGACCTTTCGCGGGTTCAGGGCGGAGCCCTGGCGACCATCGCAGGGCTCCGCCCCGAGAACCCGCCAAAGGGCAAGCCCTTTGGAAACCCAGGATCTCGAATCAGACCGGCTCCACGTTCCTGTTTCAGCGCCGCCGTGTTTCGTCCTGCGGCAGGTGGCGGCCGTAGGCCTCCTGCTTCTCGGCGCGCTCGCGGATCAGGTCTGCGTAGGCCTGCCGCATCTCGGGGGAGACGCTGACGCTCTTGCCCTTGGCGGGCTTGCGCTTGGGCGCCTTCTTGAAGGTGTTGCTCGCGTCGGTCATGCCGGGCTCCGCGTCGAACCGTGGCGGCATCGCGTGGCCGGAGGGCCGAACGGGCTGTCCGGCCGCCGCCCAGGGCCGGATATCCGCCCTGTAGCGCATCCCGGCGGCGGGCGCACGGCGGTCTGGTGCCGCCGCCCACGACGGATTCGATCTGGCTTGGCCCGGGCGCCTCTGCCAGGATCCGCGCGATTCCGATCGGGGAGGGCGGTCATGGCTTCGGGGGCGTCGCGGTGGGGTCGTTGGCCGGGGGCCGTGCGGACAGGCCGTCGGCAGGACGCGCTCCTGCTGGCGCTGCTGCTCGCCACCGGATCCGCCGCCGCGCAGGGCCCGCCGCGGCCGTCCCGGCCGGCCGCCGCGGCGCCGGCCGACCCCGCCTTCGAGGCCGCGAAGGAGACGTTCGAGGCCCTGCCCGAGCCGGAGCGCAAGGCGATCCAGGACGCCCTCGTCTGGACCGGCGACTTCAACGCCGTGGTGTCGGGCGGATTCGGGCGCCGGACCTTCGAGGCGCTCAACGCCTGGCGCACCCGCACCAATGGCACCGATCCTCTCGATCCGCGCGGCGGGGCGGCCCTGCTGGCGGCGGGCGCGGCGGCCCGGATTGCGGCGCGCTTCAGGATCGCCCCGGATCCCGGCAGCGGCGCCGTGATGGGCGTGCCCGAGCGCCTGCTCTCGAAGCGCACCCCTCTGGCCTCCGGCACCCGCTGGCAGAGCCAGGATGGGCGCGTCACCCTGGAGACCCGCGCCTATCCGCCGGGGACCGAGACCCTGGACACGCTGTTCGACAAGGCGACCGCGCCGCTGCCGAATCGCAAGGTCACCTACAAGCTGCGGCGCCCGGACGCCGTGGTGGTGACCGCGGAGACCGGGGCCGGGCAATCCTACATCCGCTACGCCGCCGGGCCGGCGGGCGTGCGCGGCTTCCTGTTCGGCTCCGACAAAGCCCTGGCGCCGGAGATCGATCGTCTGGTGATCGCGGTGGCGAACGCCTTCGTGCCGTTCCCGGAGGCCGCCGCGCCGCCCGTCTCGGACGTTGGGGCCCAGGCGGTGCAGGCGCGGCCCGAGGCCGGCGCGCAGAACCTGACCGTCGCCGGGGCCGGCCTCGCGGTGGCGCCGGGCCGGGTGCTCACGGCCGCCGCAGTTCTGGAGGGCTGTGCCGCGCCGCGCATCGGCGCGGCGCCCGCCCGCAAGCTCGCCGCCGACCCGTCCGGTCTCGCGCTGCTCGATGCGCCCGGAGCGCCCGCGCCGATCCGGCCTGCCGCTCGGGCCGAGCCGGTCGGCGCCGAGGATGGCCTGATCGCCGTCGCGCCGAGCCCGGATGGAACCGTGGCCGCCCCCGGGAGCGCCATCGCGGGCGACGTCGTCGCGGCCCTTCAGCCGGGCTCGGCCGGTGCGCCGGTGCTCGACCGGTCCGGGCAGCTTGTCGGGCTCGTCGCCCGTTACCCGGCGACGCCGCGCCGGGTCGCCGGGGTCGTGCCGCCTGCGCGCCTGCCGCTGGTGCCGGCGGGGGCGATCACCGCCTTCCTCGCCGGCCAGGGCATCGCCACGGCGAAGACGCCCCCGGATGGCGGCCCCGCGGCCGTCGCGCGGGCCGTGGTGGGGATCGCCTGCCGGTAGAGGGGCGTGTCGGGCTGCGCCCGGATGGCCAGGGCTCTGCCCTGGCGACCCGCCAAAGGGCTGAAGCCCTTGGGGATCCCTCGGTCACGGATCACATCTGACGGCAGCCCATCACCAAGGGCTCTCGTGCATCGTCCTGGGGTCGAGCCCAGGACGATGCGCCGGGATCCGCCGCTTACAGCCGGCCGGTGACCAGGAGGACGATCAGAACGATCAGCAGGATGCCGCCGAGGCCGAAGCCCGGGCCGCGATAGGCGCCGCCGCCCAGGAAGCCGCCGCCGCCGAAGGCCAGGATGATCAGAATGATGAGGAGAATGGTGACGAGGGACATCTGGCGAGCACTCCGAACGGTCGCGACTGGTGCGAGCGTGACCGTTCAAACGCTGCGACAATCCGTTCCGTTCAATGTCCGCCGCCGCTTTTCTGAGAAAAATCGGGATGCGGACCCGGGCCTTAGGCGTGCCAGTCCGGCAGCGGGTCCTGCGGGGCGTCGAGCCAGCCCGGCACCGGCAGGTTGCGCGCGGTGAGAAAGGCCGGGTTGAACAGCTTCGAGGCGTAGCGCGCCGCCCCGTCGCACAGGATCGTCACCACGGTGTGGCCGGGCCCCAGCTCCCGGGCCAGCCGGATCGCCCCGGCGACGTTGATGCCCGACGAGCCGCCGAGCGACAGCCCCTCCTCCCGCATCAGCCCGAAGACGATGTCGAGAGCCTCGCGGTCCGGGACGCGATAGGCGTGGTCCGGCGTGAAGCCGTCGAGGTTCTTCGTGATCCGCCCCTGGCCGATCCCCTCCGTAATCGAGGAACCCTCGGCCTTCAGGGTGCCGGTGGTGTAGTGGGCGTAGAGGGCCGAGCCCTCCGGATCCGAGAGCGCGATCCGCACCTGCGGGTTGCGGGCGCGCAGGGCCTCGGCGGTGCCGGCCAGCGTGCCGCCGGTCCCGGCCGCGCAGACGAAGCCGTCGACCCGGCCGCCGGTCTGCGCCCAGATCTCGGGGCCGGTGCCGTCCACGTGCGCCTGCCGGTTGGCGACGTTGTCGAACTGGTCGGCGAAGAAGGCGCCCGCCGGCTCGGTGGCGGCGAGCTTTTCGGCGAGGCGCCGGGCCACATGGACGTAGTTGTTCGGGTTGGCGAAGGGCACGGCCGGCACCTCGACCAGCCGGGCGCCCGCGAGCCGCAGGGTCTGCTTCTTCTCCTCGGACTGCGTGACCGGGATGACGATCAGCGTCCGGTAGCCGCGCACCGCGGCCACCAGGGCGAGGCCGATCCCGGTGTTGCCGGCGGTGCCCTCCACGATGGTCCCGCCCGGCCGGATCAGGCCCTTCGCCTCGGCGTCCCGCACGATCGCGAGCGCCGCGCGGTCCTTCACCGACAGGCCGGGATTGAGGAACTCGGCCTTGCCGTAGAGGGCGCAGCCGGTCTCCTCGGAGGCCCGGCGCAGGCGGATCAGCGGTGTCTGGCCGATGGCGGCGAGGACGTCGGGGGCGGTGTCGCGACTCGGTTCGGTCATGGGCGGGAGCCTAGGGTGGTGCGCCGCCGCTGGCGAGCCTCACCCGAACACGTGCCCCCCGGTGATGCGCAGCCCCACCGGGTGCCCGGCGTCGTAGCGCACGCCGTCGGAATCCTCCACGGCGAGGATCCGCCCCTCGGCGTCGACCACCTCGATCCGCTGGCGCCCCTGGGTCCGGTACGAGCTGCGCACGGTGCCGGACAGGTGCGCGGCCTCGGGCTCGGCGAGCTGCAGCTGCCAGGGGCGCACGTAAAGCCTCACCGGGCCGATGATGCCGGCGGGCGCCACGACCGGCGTCGCCCGGCCCCGCACCAGCACCCGGCCGCCCTCGGCGATCGCCGCGACCTCGACCGAGTCGCCCAGGAACTTCATCACGGTGGCCGAGGCCGGGTGCTCCTGCACCTCGTCCGGCGTGCCGACCTGCTCCAGGCGCCCGCGGTCGAGCACCGCCACCCGGTCGGACAGCTCCAGCGCCTCGTCCTGGTCGTGGGTCACGAAGATCGTGGTCTGGCCGGTGCGGTCGTGGATCTCGCGCAGCCAGCGGCGCAGGTCCTTTCGGACCTGGGCGTCGAGGGCGCCGAAGGGCTCGTCGAGCAGAAGGACGCGCGGCTCGACGGCGAGCGCCCGGGCGAGGGCGACGCGCTGGCGCTGGCCGCCCGAGAGCTGCGACGGGTAGCGGTCGCCGAAGCCCGAGAGCCGGATCAGGTCGAGCAGGTCCCCGACCCGGCGCTTGATCTCGGCCTTGGCGGGCCGGTCGGCGCGGCGGCGCGCGTTCAGCCCGTAGGCGATGTTGTCGGCCACGCTCATGTGCTTGAACAGGGCGTAGTGCTGGAACACGAAGCCCACCGCTCGCTCCTGCACGGCAAGCCCGGTGGCGTCGTCGTCCCCGAACAGGATCCGGCCCCGGTCCGGCGCGTCGAGCCCGGCGATGATCCGCAGCAGCGTCGTCTTGCCCGAGCCCGAGGGCCCGAGCAGGCCGATCAGCTCGCCCGCGCGCACGTCGAGCGACAGGTCGTGCAGCACCGCCGCCGTGTCGAAGGTTTTCGAGACGTTCTCGACCCGGATCGCCGTGGAGGGGCGATCAGTGCGCCCGGCCGTGCGCGAGCTCGCCGGCGAAGCGCCATTCGAGGACGGATTTGAGGACGAGGGTGATGAGGGCAAGGGCGGCGAGGAGCGAAGCGACCGCGAAGGCGGCGACGAAGTTGTACTCATTGTAGAGGATCTCCACGTGGAGCGGGATGGTGTTGGTCAGGCCGCGGATGTGGCCCGACACCACCGAGACCGCCCCGAATTCGCCCATCGCCCGGGCATTGCAGAGGAGCACGCTGTAGAGCAGGCCCCAGCGGATGTTGGGCAGCGTCACCGTGCGGAACGCGTGCAGGCCCGAGGCGCCGAGCGTCAGCGCCGCCTCCTCCTCGGCATTGCCCTGCTCCTGCATCAGCGGGATCAACTCCCGGGCCACGAACGGGAAGGTCACGAACACGGTGGCCAGCACGATGCCGGGCAGCGCGAACAGGATCTGGATGCCGTGGTTGATCAGGAAGCCGCCGAACAGGCCCTGGGAGCCGAACAGCAGCACGTAGATCAGGCCGGAGACCACCGGCGAGACCGAGAACGGCAGGTCGATCAAGGTGATCAGCAGCGCCTTGACGGGGAACTCGAACTTGGCGATCGCCCAGGAGGCCGCGAGCCCGAACACCACGTTGAACGGCACCGCGATCGCCGCGACCGTCAGCGTCAGGCGGATCGCGCACCAGGCGTCCGGCTCCCGGAACGCGTCCAGGAAGGCGCCGATCCCGTGCGAGAAGGCCTGGGTGAACACCGCGAAGAGCGGCAGCACCAGGAACAGGGCCAGGAACAGGATGGCGATGCCGATCAGCACCGACCGGGTGGCCGCGCCCTCGGAGGCGACGGGTCCCGGCTTGGCGGTCGGCACGAAGGCGGGGGAGAAGATCTCAGACATAGCCGAACCGCCGCCGTGACCAGGCCTGGATGAGGTTGATGGCGAGCAGCGTCAGGAACGAGATCCCGAGCATGATCGTGGCGATCGCCGCCGCGCCGCCGTAGTCGAATTCCGAGAGCTTGATGACGATCAGGAGCGGCGCGATCTCCGACACGTAGGGCAGGTTGCCGGCGATGAAGATGATCGAGCCGTACTCGCCGACCCCCCGGGCGAAGGCGAGGGCGAAGCCGGTCAGCACCGCCGGGATCAGCGGCGGCAGCACCACCCGGGTGAGGGTGGCGAGCCGCGTGGCGCCGAGCGTCGCGGAGGCCTCCTCGATCTCCCTGTCGATCTCGGCGATCAGCGGCTGCACGGTCCGCACCGCGAAGGGCAGGCCGATGAACACCATGGCGATGAAGATGCCGACCGGCGTATACGCCACCTGGAGGCCGAGCTTGGCGAGCGGCGCCCCGACGAGCCCGTCCGGCGCGTAGAGCGAGGCCAGGGCGATGCCGGCCACCGCGGTCGGCAGGGCGAAGGGCAGGTCGACCGCCGCGTCGACGAGCTTGCGGCCCGGGAAGCGGTAGCGGGTCAGCACCCAGGCCACCAGGAAGCCGAAGGCCGAGGCCACCAGCGCGGCGAGCGCCGAGACGCCGAAGCTGATCCGGAGCGCGCTCGCCACCCGCGGATCGGTGGCGACCTCCCAGATGCCCGACAGGCCGAGACCCGAGGCCTTCACCACCAGCCCGGCCAGCGGCAGAAGCACGATCAGGCCGAGGCAGGTCAGCGTGTAGCCGAAGCTGATCCCGAAGCCCGGGATCACGCTCGGCCGGCGGAAGGTCCGTTTCGGACGGGGCGTCTCGACCATGGTGCCGATCTCAGCGCCCGGCCCGGCTCAGGCGGTCGAACAGGCCACCGGCGTCGAAGTTCCGCTTCTGGATCTCGTCCCACGAGCCCTGCAGGTCCTCGATCTTGAACAGCTTGATGTCGGGGAGCTGCGCGAGGTCGGCCGGGGCCGCGGCGTCCCGCTTGATCGGCCGGTAATGGTGCTTGGCGAAGATCGCCTGGGCGCGGTCGGTGTAGAGGAAGTCGAGATAGGCCTGCGCCGCCTTGGTGGTGCCCTTGCGCTCGGCATTGGCCGCCACGAGGGCCACCGGCGGCTCGGCGTAGATCGAACTCGGCGGCGAGACGATGTCGAACTTGTCCGCGCCGAACTCCTGAAGCACGAGGTAGGCCTCGTTCTCCCAGGTCGGCAGCACGTCGCCCAGGCCGCGCTGGGCGAAGGTCACGGTCGAGCCCCGGGCGCCGGTGTCGAGCACCGGCACGTTCCTGTAGACCTGTCCCACGAAGGCGTCGGCCTTGGCGGCGTCCTTGTCCTGATTGTAGGCGTAGCCCCAGGCGGCGAGGAAGTTCCAGCGCCCCCCCGCCGAGGTCTTCGGGTTCGGGGTGATCACCTTCACGTCGGACTTCACGAGGTCGGCCCAGTCCTTGACGCCCTTCGGGTTGCCCTTGCGGACGAGGAACACCACGGTCGAGGTGTAGGGCACCGCCTCGTTCGGCAGCTTGCTGCGCCAGTCGTCCGGGATCTTGCGGGTCAGCCTGGCGATGGCGTCGATGTCCGAGGGGATCCCGAGCGTCACGACATCGGCGTCGACGCCGTCGATCACCGTGCGCGCCTGCGCCCCCGATCCGCCGTGGGAGGCCCGCACCGTGATGGCCTCGCCGGTCCTGGCCTTCCAGTCCTCGGCGAAGACGGCGTTGATCTCCCGGTAGAGTTCCCGGGTCGGATCGTAGGAGACGTTGAGCAGCGCCGTCTCGGCGGAGGCCAGCCCGACCCCGGCCCACAGCCCGGCGCCGGCCAGCAGGGACAGCCCGATCGCCCGGACCCCTCGCCCTCGCGCGGCAGCGTTCTTCATCACGTCCGATCCCCGGCCCATCGCTCTGCGTCCCGGGGCGGAAGGCTCCCGAGAGCGGGCGAAATCGTTCTTTTTATCGAACGATGTCAAGCCTCGGACCCGGTCCTGCCGGGATCGTCGGCCACGCCAAGATCGGCGGAACCGGCGAGAAGGCAAGCACCATCAGCGCCCTAAGGAGTCGGATTGCATGGATCTTCTCCCGCCGGCACCGCCCGGGGAAGAATTTGAGCGTCTCAAGAGGTTTTGCAGAACGAACGATCTGATGTGCGTTGACGCACGTCGATGCATCGGCTGACGCCGCGCGGGTCGGCGCCGGAACGCAGGATCGCCGCGGGCGGCGGCCCCGGTCAGTCCTTCGGCTTGGCGAGCTGCGCGATGAGAGCTTCCAGGCGCTGGCTCACCGGCGCCGCGAGGGAATCGGCGTAGTGGGCGCGCAGGGTCCGGCCGAGGTGGCGGCGGATGCCCGCGGCGAGGGGCGGCGCGTCGGGGCTCGATTCCGGTGGGGACGGACGATCGGGATGCGGCTTCGACACGATCGGACATCCCCGCGGCGGTTCTGTGCGAGAGTTGCAGAGCTTGGTTAAGGAGCCGTCACTGCGCCCCCGTCGAAACGGCGTGTCCCGATCGCGGGATATCGGTAGCGCGCTCGGGACCCGTGCTGTGGCTGTCGCCGGCCGGAACTGGCGCCCCGGGGGACACGTTGCTCGCAGTGGTTGTCCGCCCTTGAGACAACCGGTTTGCCCGGAGTCTCGCGTGTCCCGCCCGATCGCCTTGATGACACTGACCGTCCTTGCCGTGACGACGGCCGCATCGCCGGGCCTCGCCCAGACGAAGCCGGGCGAGATCAAGGGCGTCGACGCGATGGGCGACAAGTCCCGCAGCGCCCAGGACGGCTGGAGCCAGGCCCCCGTTCCGCGGGAGGAATCGGCGGCCAAGGATGCGCCGAATCCCGGCGGCCAATCGACCAAGGAGAATGCGAACCGTCCGGTGCCCGCTGCGAGCACGGGCGGATCGTCCGCGACCGAGCCGCAGGCGCCCCTCGACCACCGCACCGCGGGCCCGTCCGGGACGAATCCCGCCGCGCCGAGCAAGTAAAAAAGATCGTTTCTTTAAAGGATGATAACAGATCGGGTGAACGTACCGCGCCGCCCGCAACACAGCGCCCGTCCGTGTCACGCCACCGCACTTGCGTTGCGCACGCTTTTTTGGGACACCCTGGAATTATACCAGGTCGCTTTCATGGAGCGGAGATGACGGTCCAGGTCTCAAGGCGTGGCCTGCTCAAGGGGGCCGGCGCCGGCCTCGCGGGCGGCTCGCTCGGCGCGCTCGGATTCGGCGGACTCGAGCCCGCCATGGCCGCCGCGGTGCGGCCCTTCAAGCTCGCGCAGATGCGCGAGACCCGCAACACCTGCCCGTACTGCTCGGTCGCATGCGGCGTCATTCTCTACAGCCTCGGGGACCGCTCGAAGAACGCGCGCTCCTCGGTGATGCACATCGAGGGCGACCCCGACCATCCGATCAACCGCGGCACGCTCTGCCCGAAGGGCTCGGCGCTGCTCGACTTCGTGCATTCCGAGACCCGCACGAAGTACCCGCTCCACCGCGCCCCGGGCTCCTCCGAGTTCAAGCGCGTGTCCTGGGACTTCGCCCTGGACCGGATCGCGACGCTCCTGAAGGAGGATCGCGACAAGAACTTCGTGGCCAAGAACGGCGACCTCACGGTCAACCGCTGGACCACGATGGGCTTCCTCGGGGCCTCGGCCACCACCAACGAGACGGCGTGGCTGACCTACAAGACAGTCCGCAGCATGGGGGCCCTGGTCTTCGATAATCAGGCCAGGGTTTGACACGGTCCGTCGGTCGCCAGTTTGGCGCCCTCCTTCGGACGCGGTGCGATGACCAACCTCTGGATGGACATCAAGCACGCGGACGTGATCACCGTGATGGGCGGCAATGCCGCCGAGGCGCACCCCTGCGGCTTCAAGTGGGTCGTCGAGGCGAAGGCCCATAACAATGCCAAGCTGATCGTCGTCGATCCGCGTTTCACCCGCACGGCGTCGGTGGCCGATCTCTACTGCCCGATCCGGCAAGGGACCGACATCGCGTTCCTGTCGGGCGTGGCCAAGTACCTGCTCGACAACGACAAGCTGCAGCACCGCTACGTCTCGGCCTATACCAACGCCGGGTACGTGGTCCGCGAGGGCTACGACTTCCAGGACGGGTTCTTCACGGGCTACGACGCGGACAAGCGCGACTACGACAAGACCACCTGGGACTACGAGATCGGCCCGGACGGCTACGCCGTGGTCGACGAGACGATGCAGCATCCGCGCTGCGTGATGCAGCTTCTGAAGAAGCACGTCTCGATCTACACGCCCGAGATGGTCGAGCGGATCTGCGGCTCGCCCAAGGAGACCTTCCTGAAGGTCTGCGAGATGATGGCGACCACGGCTTCCCCCGAGAAGTCGATGGCCTCCCTCTACGCGCTCGGCTGGACGCACCACTCCAAGGGCTCGCAGAACATCCGCTCGATGTGCATCGTGCAGACGCTGCTGGGCAATATCGGCGTGCTCGGCGGTGGCATGCAGGCGCTGCGCGGCCACTCCAACATCCAGGGGCTGACCGATATCGGGCTGATGAGCAATCTCATCCCCGGCTATCTGAACATCCCGGTGGAGAAGGAGCCGGACTACGCGAGCTACGCCGCCAAGCGGCAGTTCAAGCCGCTGCGCCCGGGGCAGACGAGCTACTGGCAGAACTACAACAAGTTCTTCGTCTCGTTCCAGAAGGCGATGTGGGGCGATCACGCCACCAAGGAGAACGACTGGGCCTACGATTACCTGCCCAAGCTCGACGTGCCGACCTACGACGTGCTGCGCGGGTTCGAGCTCGCCAAGCAGGGCAAGATGACCGGCTACATCATCCAGGGCTTCAACCCCCTGATGACGTTCCCGAATCGCGCCAAGATGACGGAAGCCTTCTCCAAGATGAAGTTCATCGTGGTGATGGATCCGCTCAAGACCGAGACGGCCCGGTTCTGGGAGAATCACGGCGAGTACAACGACGTCGATCCGACCCAGATCCAGACCGAGGTGTTCGAGCTTCCCACCACCCTGTTCGTGGAGGAGGAGGGCTCGCTCTCGAACTCCAGCCGCTGGCTGCAATGGCACTGGCAGGCCCAGGAGGCGCCGGGCGAGTGCCGCTCGGACATCGAGATCATGTCGGGGATCTTCCTCCGCATGAAGGCGGCCTACAAGAAGGACGGCGGAGCCTTCCCGGACGCGATCGTCAACCTGAAGTGGGACTACGCCATGGCGGAGTCCCCCACGCCGGTGGAACTCGCCCGCGAGCTCAACGGCTACACGGTGGCGCCGACGCCGGACCTCAACGGGACGATCATCCCGGCGGGCAAGCAGGTCGACGGCTTCGCCCAGCTCAAGGATGACGGGACGACCGCCTGCGGGTGCTGGATCTACTCGGGCTGCTACACCGAGAAGGGCAACACCATGGCCCGCCGGGACAACACCGATCCCGGCGACCGCGGCATCGCCCCGAACTGGGCCTTCGCGTGGCCGGCCAACCGGCGCGTGCTCTACAACCGCGCCTCGTGCGACCCCGAGGGTCGTCCGTGGTCGGAGAAGAAGAAGCTCATCGAGTGGAACGGCAAGCAGTGGATCGGCTTCGACGTGCCGGATTACGGCGTCACCGTCGCCCCCGATAAGGGCGTCGGCCCGTTCATCCTGAACCAGGAGGGCGTCGCCCGCCTGTGGACCCGGGGTCTCATGCGCGACGGGCCGTTCCCGGCGCACTACGAGCCCTTCGAGTCCCCGGTGCAGAACGTCGCCTTCCCGAAGATCAAGGGTGCCCCGGCGGCCCGCATCTTCAAGGACGACCTGGCCGATCTCGGCGACGCGAAGGATTTTCCCTACGCGGCGACGAGCTACCGCCTCACCGAGCACTTCCACGGGTGGACCAAGCACGCCCGGATCAACGCGATCCTCCAGCCGGAGGCCTTCGTGGAGATCTCGGAGGAGCTCGCCAAGGAGAAGGGCATCGCCAAGGGCTCCTGGGTCCGCGTCTGGTCGAAGCGCGGCTCGCTCAAGGCCAAGGCCCTGGTGACCAAGCGCATCAAGCCGCTGATCTGCGACGGCAAGCCCGTCCACGTCGTCGGCATTCCGCAGCACTGGGGCTTCATGGGCCTGACCAAGAAAGGATGGCACCCGAACTCGCTCACGCCGGTCGTGGGCGATGCCAACACCGAGACGCCGGAGTTCAAGGCCTGGCTCGTGAATATCGAGCCGACCACGCCTCCGTCGGACGCGGTCGCGTAAGGGGGAGCTGACAGATGGCCGACTACAGCTCCCTCGACATCCGCCAGCGCTCCGCCTCCACGGAGACGCCGCCGGAGATCCGCCGCCAGGTGGAGGTCGCCAAGCTCATCGACGTGTCGAAGTGCATCGGCTGCAAGGCCTGCCAATCGGCGTGCGAGGAGTGGAACGACCTGCGCGACGACATCGGTGTCAACACGGGCACCTACCAGAACCCCCACGACCTCACGCCGAAGTCGTGGACCCTGATGCGGTTCACCGAGTACGAGAACCCAGAGACCCAGAACCTCGAATGGCTGATCCGCAAGGACGGCTGCATGCACTGCACCGAGCCGGGCTGCCTGAAGGCCTGCCCGTCCCCCGGTGCGATCGTGCAGTACTCCAACGGCATCGTCGACTTCATCGAGGAGAACTGCATCGGCTGCGGCTACTGCGTGAAGGGCTGCCCCTTCAACATCCCGCGGATCAGCCAGACCGACCACAAGGCGTACAAGTGCACCCTGTGCTCGGACCGGGTGGCGGTGGGTCAGGCCCCGGCCTGCGCCAAGGCCTGCCCGACCGGCTCGATCATGTTCGGCACCAAGCAGGCCATGATCGAGCAGGCGCAGGATCGCGTCGAGGACCTGAAGTCGCGCGGCTTCGCGCATGCGGGCCTCTACGACCCGGCCGGCGTCGGCGGCACGCACGTCATGTACGTGCTGCACCATGCCGATCAGCCGAGCCTCTATGCCGGCCTGCCGAACGACCCGAAGATCTCGCCGCTGGTCGCCTTCTGGAAGGGCGGCGCCAAGGTGTTCGGGCTCGCCGCGATGGGCTTTGCCGCGGTCGCCGGCTTCTTCCACTACGTGACGGCCGGCCCGAACGAGGTCGTGCCCGAAGAAGAGGAAGAGGCGGTCGAGTACGACGAGTCCAAGCGCCGCGAGACCGGCGGCGACGAGGCAAGGCCGCACTGAACCGCGACGGTCTCCCTCCCCCCTCTGCGGGGGAGGGTGGCCCGCGAAGCGGGTCGGGAAAGGGGAGCGACGGTGCCGAAGCAGGCTGCGGCCTTCATCACCGCTCCGCCCCTTTCTGAACCCGGGTTCCCCTCTCCGGACCCCTGCTGACGCAGGGGCCAGCCTCCCCCGCAGCTGGGGGAGGGAGACGCGCGGATCCCGAACCGACCGGGTGGAGACGGCATTGCCGGCACACCCTATCTTGGACGAAACGGCCCGTCCGCGCCGCCGACCCGGCCCCCGCAGGCGCGAGCAGGCCGATGGCGATCCACCGCCATATCCTGGACGGCGAACCCCGCC
>NZ_JAKSYM010000140.1 GCF_022829545.1 Methylobacterium sp. J-030
CTGCTCGCCATCGGCGTGGCTGGCTGCGACGACAAGAAGGCCGAGAACAACACGCCCACGAAGGCGGACTCGTCCAAGATGGAGCCGCAGACCGATCAGTCGGCTCCGCCGAGCCAGAAGCCAAAGCAGTAGGGCGGGCACCAAATCGAGTTAGAAACGCCCGTGATCGTGGGGAGCGATGTGGGTAGCAAACCCAGTCGAAAACTAACGCTCTGATACTGCGGTGTTTTTCCGCCTCGTTGGCGGAGGGTATATCCGCCGACCTGGGTTTTTGAGGGGTTGCGGTGCCTGCGCCAGAATTTTGACCGGGTGCGGTTCGCGCGTGAGCGCCATCCTACAACCCGATCCTGATCCAATCCTCGCAACGGGTGCGTCCAACTGATTGCCGTTGAGGCCGTCTGACCGCTCGCCGTCATCCTATTGGCAACTGCTCGGCTTTCCCGCGTCATCCGAGCTGCTACGTGGCTACGCTCTTCCCGGGTTGCGCTCCTGTCCGCATACAGCAGTTTTGCCGTATGTTAGTGAACCATTGCGCGCCCTATGTGAAGTTTCTGATCAGGTTTCACGGCATGCGTTGAGTGCGTCATGATTGAGCAAGCGCCACGAGTGGCTAAGGAGTTTCATGTCGGTCCGCGCGGAGACCGCTATGCGCTATCGCGAGATCTGAAGACGGGCCAGCCCTATGTGCTCCACCGTCCCAGTGACGAGTTGCCGGAGGTTGAGCTAGACCTCGGCTCGTTCCTGGTGCTGTTCCGTGGGCAGGAGCGGGATGATCTGCTGCAGTTGATAGCATCGCTGCTGCCGGAGGATGAGCGGGCAGGTCAGGACGGTGGCAATGTCGTCCGGCCGGTGCGGTTCATGTCGCGGTGGATGTCCAACCGGCAGGGCTGACTGGTCCGAATCCAAATAGGGCCACAACGACACCGACGAGTGTGCCGTCCTCGATCGGAGCGAACAAGGCTAGGATTGCCACCAGAACGATGAGCGTGATGGCGGCATTCCCTTGCCGGTCGGCGTTCGGATCTGGACGCTGAGGAAGCACCCACTGAGGCGGGATGGGACGGTCCGCGGGCAGGTCGGCCCAGCGCCAGCGACCCTCGCGTGCAAGGCTTCGTTAACCATAGCGATCCCCTGTGGATGATCACAGCACTATCCGACTGCGAACAGTTGACCTGTCGGCGACGGAGATCAGCGATGGACCAGCAAGCTGGAGACGATCACGAAGACCGCGGTCAGATGGAGTGAGCTGCCGATTGGAAGGCGTCATGGTGGCACCCCTGAGTCCGAAGGCCGCCGGGATGCGTTGATCGTTTTGACGGGGCGCGTCCGCTGCTGCCCGATCAGGACGCCTCGATGAACACGATCGTTTGGCTAATCTCCAGAATAATACAGTTCTTTTTCGGCAAGGGCCAGCGGCGAGAAGGCTCCGCTATGCCGCGAGTTCGTGAAGCTGGAGCACATGAAGATCGATCGGCAGACAAGAGCAGAAATTTCGACGCCGATTATCGCGCCGCCACGATCATGCTGAAGACACGAATGGGCAACAGCTACCCGGATAACTACCACGCACGGCCGAGCGCCGGCACGAACAGCACGCGTGACTTCGGCGACGAACGGGCTGAGGCAATCGACACAGCTTCGGCCGCGATAGCTGCAGCCCTTCGCAAAGGTGCGACCGTCAAGCAGGCGGCTGAAGCCGGCGCGGCCAGCGTCGGCATTTGATCATCGGACGGTTAGGCCAAACCTTCCGCCGCCCGGCTCCTCCGATCCTCTTGAACGTCTCCCATTGCGATCGCGATATCGCTGGCTGGCACGTGCTTGAGCCGGGGGATGAGTTTGAGCAGCGTTTCCCGCGGAATCCTTTCAACCAGCATCTCGGCCGCGCGCTTCGCAGCTTCCTTCCGATCGGCGTCGGTCAGGTGGGCATAGTGCTTTGCCCAGACGCCCCGGATGATGTCGTTCCGCTGCGGCTTGGTGATGTAGCCGATGCGGAATAGCTCGCGGGCCGCCCCCTCCTGCCAATCGGGATTGTCCTTCGCCTCGTCCCAGACCTGCTTCAGCTCGGTGAAGTCATGCTCGGCCTCGGGCGACAGGGGTTTCCAAGATGCAGTAGCCCGCTTCGGTCCGGTCGCCTCGGCGGCGGCCTCGCGCACGCTCAAACCCGCAACGCGTTGCGCTTTTGCAGAGTCGCCTTCGACGTGCCGGGCGATCCGCATGTAGAGCTGTGCCGTCCTGGGTGAGACGGTGGTGTTCAGCCGGAGCCAAGCATCCCAGCCGCCGTGCGGGACCGTCTCCTTGGCCTGGGCTAGCAACTTCCCGCACTCG
>NZ_JAKSYM010000147.1 GCF_022829545.1 Methylobacterium sp. J-030
CTCACGCGTGGCCAAGATCGACAAGGACGGCAACTGGGTCGACTCCTACGGCAGCTACCGCACCGAGCCGGGTCAGTTCCGCACCCTGCACTCGATCGACTCCGACGCGAACGACAACAACTACATCACCGATCGGGGCAACGCTCGGATCCAGGTGATGGACACCGCTTGCCACATCCAGCGGATGATCAAGTTCGACGTGCCGTTCGACAACGACAAGGCGCGCGCCATCATCCGCGGCAAGCCGGCCAAGGACCGCACCACGGTCGACCTGTTCACGCCGGGCGCGCCCTGGGCCTTGTGCATCACACCCGGACCGAAGCAGGTCCTCTACGTCGCCGACGCCTTCCCGGGGCGGATCTACAAGCTGTCGCTCGACGGCAAGGTGCTGGGCGTGCTCGGGGAGACGGGCAAACAGCTCAAGCAGTTCGGCTGGATCCACGAGATCGCCTGCCCGTCCGAGAACGAGATCTACGTCGGCGAACTGCTGAACTGGCGCCCGCAGAAGCTGGTCCTACATCCGTGATCGCCGGTGGCGCCACGACAATGCTCACGCTTCGGCGATCGGGAGGCTGGGCAGCGTGTCGGGCGATCGGCACGAAATCGGCGGTGTGGAGCGGAGTGCCCCGTCACCGAACGAAGCTACCTGGCACAAGAGGCGCGCAACGCTCATCTTGCTCGGACAACGGCACTCTTACAGCCGACGCATCTCTACGGCAGCGCCAATGCGCGCTCATCCGAGAGGAAGTGAAGCCCGAGGCGCGGCACAGCCGCTGACGGTTCGCATCTTCTCGAATGCCTGGATCGGGTGTCACTCGGCGGCGAGGCGGACTGGATACCCACCGGTCGGTACCGCCGCCATCTCATGGAACTCGCGGCCCCCACCTACAGGTTGGGTGCGGTCCATCCGCCAAAGCGGATCTCGAGCTGTCGGACGAGGGCGAGCGCGACGTCCTCCCGCCACGGCCGAGCCGCCACCTGCACACCGAGCGGCAGGCCTTCCGGCGATGTCCCAACGCGCACCGTCGCGGATGGCCAACCGGTCAGATTGTGCATCTGCGCGTAGCCGACGCCCTTCTGCAGTTCTTCGTCGAAGCTCGTGCCATGCCGTGGTGCCGCGTACGGCAGGACCGGCGAGAGCAGCGCGTCGTAATCCTGCATGAAGGCTAGCATCGCGTTCCGGTAGGCATCCCACCGGTTGAACGCGGCGAGCGCCTCCGTGATGCTCCCCATCGCCGGTGAGGAGCGCGACTGCAGCGACTGCTCGAACAGCGGCGAGATCCGCTCGGTGCCGACCGATTTGAGGAAGGCCCGGACACCGGCCGCGCCGTCGCCGCGCGTCATGTCGTAGTAGATGGTCCCGGCCTTGGCCGCATCCGGCGGGCGGCGCTCCGTCACGGTCACGCCCGCCAGCGCCAGTGCCTCGACCGCGTGGTGAACGGCCGCCGCGATCTCGGCGGTGGGCGGCGCGAGCCCGTCGTCGTCGAAGAAGGCCAGCCTCAACTTCGAGAGGTCGACCGCACGGCTATCGAGCAGCGGCAAGTCGACTATGGTGTAGTCGTGAAAATCGGGCCCGGCGATGATTGGCAGGGCCAGCGCCAGATCATCCACGCTCCGGGCGATCAGGCTGACGTGGAAGACGGCGTTGCGCGCGCCCATCGGCCGGGGGAACTGGCCGGTCCGCGGCACGCGGCCCGAAGTCGGCTTGAGCGCGGCGAGGCCGCAGTAATGCGCCGGCACGCGAATGCTGCCGCCCGCATCGGTCCCGAGGCCGAGCGGCGAGCCGGCCGCTGCGACGATTGCGGCTTCGCCGCCGCTGCTTCCACCCGGGGTGCGGGCGAGATCGTAGGGATTGTTGGTCCGCCCGTAGACGAGGTTATCGGTCTCCAAGGCCCCGGCCAGTTCCGGCACGTTGGTCTTGCCCAGCACGATCGCTCCGGCCGCCCGCAGTCTCGCGACGGCGGTGGCGTCGGCCTTCGGCACGTAGTTCGCCCGTCCGAGGGTACCGCCCGTGCAGATCGTGCCGGCCGTCTCAAGCGTGTCCTTGATGGTGACCGGAACACCGTGGAGCGGCCCCTTGACCTGACCACGCGCCAGCATCGCGTCGGCCTCGTCCGCCTCCCGACGGGCCGCATCGGCAGTGAGCTGAACCACGGCGTTCAAGCGCGGGTTCACCGCGGCGATGCGATCGAGATGAAGGTCAACGGTCTCGCGCGCCGAGCGGCGGCCGCTCCGGATCGCGGCAGCTAGCTCGACCGCGGTCGTGCTTGAGCCGGTCGCACCTATGGCTGGTCCAGGACAGATCGCCGGCAGGGCACCGGTGGCGGCTATGCCGATGAGTGCATCTCGGCGGTTGATCCGGTCTGCCATCATGTCCCTTTCCTCTACGCCGGGTTGCCGGATCGGCCTCGCGAGAGTCGCGCCGGCATCCAGACCGTGGCTCCCATTGTCGCCCAGGTCGTCCAGCAAAGCTCAGGCGCTCGGCAGGAGTGCTTCATCGACGCGCGGGCCGCCAGTCCATGGCGAAACGCTCACGGGAAGGTGCTGAAGCCAGACCGGTAAGGATCCGGCGGCAAGACGCATGCGATGGGGTCGGTGGCGGCCTGAGACTTTGACCACCAGGCGCAGCGCCTGCGATCAAGCATTCCGTGGGAAGTTCCATGCCGCCGGTCGGCTCAAGGCCGAGCTTCGCGAGTCGACCACTGCCCGAGGGTACCGCGAACACTGATATCGCCGGCGCCCATCATGGGCACGGAACCACCGAGACTTCCCATGTCCACGCTCATCCGCGCCGGCCTCTCGCTCGGCGCTATCGCCGTCTTCGCCGGCCTGCCCCGGCTCGCCTCGACCGAGGCCGGATTGGCTGCAGGCCGCGTCGCCGTGGAGCAGCTGTCCGATAGTGCGGCCAGCCCACTCAAGACGCAGATCGCATCCGACCTCGCCGGCGGCTCGACCCTGCCGCTCCTGGCTCTGCTCGCCGTCCTCGCCGTGATCTGGCTCGTACCCGCCCGGCGTACGCCGCTCGCAGTCCTCCTCTTCGGGCTCGGCACCGCCGCCGCGCCCGAGCCGGCGCACGCCTACTTCAGCAAGTACGACTACGGCGAGTACATCGAGATCCTGCCCAACCAGTCGGCCTTCATGATCCCGGAGAGCGGGGACACGAAGACTGGCCAAGCGCAGTTCGGCTCGGAGCGTTTTCTCGCCGAGAGCAAGGTCGCGGCCAAGCGCGTGCAGATCCCGCACACCAAGCTGCCGAACACCGGCACGCTGTCGGACTACTACGTGCCAGCGGCCCGCCTGATCATCGTCGACCGCACGCCGGTGTCGCGCGAGTGGACGACCTCGGCCAGCCGCGGCACGTCGAGCGCCGACCAGGGCTTCCGGTTCGAGACCGCCGACTCGATCGGGCTGTCGACCTCGGTCGTCATCTCGGCCTTCGTCAAGGAGGAGGACGCAGCCAAGTTCCTGTACTGGTTCGGCACCAAGCCGGCCGCCCAGGACACGGACGAGGCGCGGTTCGCCTCTGTGCTCTACGGCCGCTCGCTCGCGGAGGTGGTCGACGGCAACGTGCATCGCACCGTGCAGGCCGCGCTCGCGCGGGAGTTCGGTCGCCGTGCGACCGACGACGCGATCCACCAGAAGGCCGAGATCATGGCGGCCGTCGAGAAGGCGGTAATCGATCAATTTGCGCCGATGGGCCTCACGGTGACGACGCTGGGCTTTGCCGACGAGCTGAACTTCGAGAACGCCGCGATCCAGGCGGCGATCGACGACACGTTCATGGCCAACAAGCGGGCGCAGTCGGGTCAGGCGCAGCTTGCCACGCTGCCGATCCAGGAGCGGATCCTCGACATGGAGATCCGCCGCTCGGACGCGCAGGCGCGACAGACGCTCGCCGGGCGCTGGAATGGCAACGCGTCGGGGTTCCTGCCATCCTGGGTCGTTATCCCGAGCGACATCCTCGGCACGGTCCGCGGTTGGTTTGGAGGTGGCGAGACGAAGCCCGCGCTCCCGGCTGCTCCGGCGAAAGGCTAAGATCGGGTGACCACCGCGTCGTCGATGAACGAGCGGTGGACACCGGCCCCTGTTGGCAGGATTGAGAACGAGCCGCCGCGCACCGGGTGAAGCGCGGCGGTCAAGCCGAGAAGCGCCCCCGCGCAGGACCGACTTGCGCAGGTCCAACGAGGGCGACGAGGCATCAGACACTCAGAACGATTTTCCCGAAGTGCTCGTTCGCCTTCATGCGCGCGAGCGCGGCCGGCGCCTCCGCCAGCGGATAGCGGCTGTCGATCGGCAGGCTGAAACCTCCGGTCGCGATCGCCTGCCACAGATCCGCGCGGACGCGCGCGGTGATGGCGCGCTGCTCCTCGATCGACCGGGTGCGGTTGGTCACGCCGATGTAGCTGATGCGCTTCGTGGCATGCAGGTCGAAATCGAACTCGCCCCGGCCTCCTCCGAGCCGGCCGACGTTGATGATCCGTCCGAGCACGGCCGCAGCCTGCAGGTTGCCGTTGGCGACCGGCGCGGAGACCTGATCGATGATCACGTCGACGCCCCGGCCGCCGGTCGCCGCCCGTACCTGCTCGGGCCAAGTCGGATCCCGGGTGTCGATGGCCAGGGTTGCGCCGAACTCGGGCAGGCGCACGCGGTGCTCGGGGCTTCGCGACGTGCCGATCACCACCGAGGCCTTGCGCCACCGGGCGATCTGCAGCCCCATCAGCCCGACGCCGGAACTCGCCCCCTGGATCAGCACGGTCTCGCCTGGCTGCAGGTGCGCCTGCGTGAGGAGCGCGTCGTGCATCGTCTGCAGGGCGACCGGTAGGACCGCGGCGACCTCGAACGACAGGTTTGCGGGCAGCGGGAGGGTCCGGCCGTGATCCGCGACGGCATACTCGGCGTAGCCGCCGGCCCCGGAGCACATGACGCGGTCGCCGGGATGGAAGTCGCTCACGCCTGCGCCGACTGCCACGATTTCCCCGGCCCATTCTAGCCCCGGGATCGCCCCAGGCCCACCGGTCGGGCCGTGCGGCTGCCCCGCGGCGACGGAGAGATCGGCTCGGTTGAGGGCGGCGCCCCGGACCCTGACGAGCACCTCCGTCGGCGTCGGCGCCGGGATGTCGGTCTCGGCGAGGCTCGGCCCCTCCGGTCCGACCACGATGGCCTTCATCCGGGCCGCGGCCGGGGCGATGGGGCGATCCTCGGCCATGGCGGCGCGGGCGGGCAGGAGTTGCGCGGCCGCGCCGGCCAGGAGGACGCGTCGATCGATGTCCATGGGTCTCTCCTGCCGTTGTCCCGGCTCGCTGTCGTTCGGCGTTTGGCGTTGCTGACGGGCACATCTGGAGGATCCGGCTCGGATGCGCTGGAGGTCCGCGGCGCAGTGCGGATCAGCCGGATCGCGGCGAGCATCGTAGACCATCCCACGTGACCGGCTATCGCGACCTACCGGGCTGGCTCGGATCATCACCGCGCACCGGTAACGGTTCGTCGACGCGCCCCAGTTCGACGCCGGTCGTCTCGGGCAGCGCCAGGGTTGCGGCCAGGGCGACGGCGTAGGCACCCAAAGCGCACGCGCCCATCGCCGTACCCAGCGGAGCGGCCGCGGCGATGAGACCGACCAAGGCTGGCATCACCGAGCCAAATCCCCGGCCGCCGCCGAGGCAGAAGCCCTGCGCGTTCCCCCGCAGGCTCGTCTCGAACAGCTCGGCAAAGGTCGGCGTCATGCCCGACGCCAGGGCATTCTGGCAGGCGCCGAGGGCGAAGCTCAGCCCGATCAACGGGCCGAGGCTCGGCGCGGCGAACACGTACAGGCTGACGTTGAGGGCTTGCAGCAGCAGGAACGCGCCGAACGCCGGTCGCCGGCCGACTCGGTCGGCCAACTGGCCGTAGAGAAGGGGGCCGACCAGCGAGCCGGCGATGTTGGCGGCGAGGTAGCCCGCACTGGCCGCGGTCGAGAAGCCGAGCGCGGTCCGCAGGTACGTGGGCAGCCAGATGATCATCACGTAGTTGCCGCCGAAGATGCCCGTCGACAGGGTGGCCGCCATGAGCGTCGTCCGCCGCTGCGCGCCCGCGAAGATCCGCCAGATCGCCTCGGGTCCGCCGCTCTGGTGTGCCGCGGCATTCTCGGCGTACACGCCGGATTCCGGCACGAACCGGCGGATGAGAAACACTGCCGCGGCCGGGACAAGCCCGATCGCGAAGAACACGCGCCAGCCGAGTTCCTGCGGGAATAGGCTGGCTATGACCGGAAACAGCGCCACGGCACCCGCATAGCCGACGGCATAACCGCTGCTGACCGCGGAGGCGACGCGCCCGCGCAGGGCGGGTCGCACCACCTCGCTGATCAGGGTGGCCCCGACCGCCGCCTCGCCGCCGTAGCCCATGCCCTGGCCGAAGCGCAGTAGGGCCAGCGGCGCAAACCCGGTCGCGAACGCGGCGCCGAAGGTGCAGAGCGCGACCCACAGGATGGTCCATTGCAGGACCCGGATCCGGCCGATCCGATCCGCCGCCACGCCGGCGCCCCAGCCCCCCACCGCCGCGCCCAACAGCGCCGCGGTCGCGAGGTAGCCCGCCTCGGGCCGCGTGAGGCCGAGCGTGGCGATCAGGGCCGGGATCACCAGCGCGTAGATGCTGTTGTCCATGGAATCGAGGCCGAAGCCGGCAAAGCACGCCCAGAACGTCCGGCGTTCGGTCGCATCCAATTGGCCGTACCAACCCATGGCTGTCGCTCGTGTCCGCAAGGAGGCTTCCGGCCGTTGTCTAAGCCGCCACACGCGGCGACGTGCCCAGCATCGCTACGGGGGCGTTCAGTGCCCCTCAGGCCGACCCAGTGGCTCCCGCCAGCAGGGCGCCGTACCCCGGTATGGCCTCACGCAGGCCTGCCGCGCGCAGGGCGTTCCACATCATGCCCGAGGTCGCGGAGATCACGGGCTTGCCGATGTCGCGCTCCAGCGTGGCCATCGTCCCCAGGGTGGGCATCCCGACGCCGCTCAGCACCAGGGCCTCGGCGTCGGGATGGTCCACGAGGCGGCCGAGGCCGTAGGCTCGCTCCGCCGTCTCGTCGTAGATGTTGCGCACGCCCGGCAGATTACCGTGATTGACCACGGCGAAGCCGTGCGCCTCGAGCAGCGCCTTGCCCTGCAGGGTCGCCTCCAGCGCGTAGGGCGTGCCGAAGGCGATCGCGCGGATGCCGAGATGCCGGAGCCCGGCCACGACGCTCCCGAAGGCGGTGATGAAGCGCGTGGCGTAGCGCTGCTCCATCCGCGCGACGAGGGCGGCCTCCTCGGCCTGCCCGAGCGTGTAGCTGGTCGCGGTGTGAGCCAGCACGACGACCTTC
>NZ_JAKSYM010000152.1 GCF_022829545.1 Methylobacterium sp. J-030
CCTATCGGTTCGCGCAAGGCGCAGTCCGAGCGGCGACGCATCCGGATTTGCAGGTCCGGATCGAGCACGCGCCCTCTCTCCCCCGCCTACGATATTCACGGATCTGGGTCCGGCACTGACGCTTGCGGCAGTGCGCGACGGGCGCCTTCTCCCGCCAGGTCGACTCTTACGGCGTCAGATGATTTGGCCCCCCATGCTTCACGGGGGTTCCGGTTTACGGATACGCACACGGGGACTGGCTGCCCTTGGATGGCCGTGAGGGCAGCCCTTTGAAGGTGGTTGGCCAAGCGCAGGGCACGTGAGCGGCGCCCCCGACGCGTGACACCCACCCCTTTCCCGGACCGGTGAAGCGAAGCGGAACCTGATCTGGGACCCAGCACACGAAGCGCCGCGTCAGCGGCACAGCTTGTTTCAGACGGATGCTTCGCGAGGCTGTGCGCTGGATCCCGGGT
>NZ_JAKSYM010000160.1 GCF_022829545.1 Methylobacterium sp. J-030
AGGCGGTCCCAGCGGCCTTCGTACAGGATCCGTTAACCACGCCGCGCCGTCATACCCTCAGCGATCGGCTCCGGCCACGCGCCGGGAGAGCAGCACCGGGGCCTGATACCACCTTGGCCTCGGTGCGGTTCCGCCGGTCCAGTCGCGATGATCGGACGCGATTGCGGCCAAGCTTGAGCCCGGCTAGAGGCGCTGCCTCGGGCTGTCGTGGGAGCAGGAATGAGCGATGTCGTGGCCGCTCTCCTACTGGCGCTGGCGGCCGAGAATGCCGAGCTGCGCGATCAACTGGCCTCGGCCCAGGACATGCTCGTGGAGACCGCAATCGACGCCGGCAACATGCACGCCCTCGTCGAGGCCATGACGACCGAGCGGGACGCGTGGCGCGAGGAGGCCGAGCGTGTGCGGTACGACCGGCAGCGGCGTAGCCTCGAGCGGCAACCATCAAACAGCCTAGTGGCTTTTTGATCCCAGGCTACCAATCCGTGCATAGATCGGACCGACCGTCATGGCGCCGCAGCGTAGGACCTATCGGGTAGA
>NZ_JAKSYM010000167.1 GCF_022829545.1 Methylobacterium sp. J-030
CAATTGCGGCAAGGCCCTCGACATCGCCCGTACCGCCCGCGACATGCACGGCGGCAACGGCATCATGGGCGAGTACCATGTGATGCGCCACGCCCAGAACCTCGAGACGGTCAACACCTACGAGGGCACGCACGACGTCCATGCGCTGATTTTGGGCCGGGCGCAGACGGGGCTGCAGGCGTTCTTCTGAGCGCTCGACCGAAACGGGGCCTGGCCATGACCGACGAAGCCAACTCGCCCCTGCGCGGCCTTAAGGTGGTCGAACTGGCACGCATCCTGGCCGGCCCCTGGATCGGGCAGACGCTCGCCGACCTCGGCGCGGAGGTGATCAAGGTCGAGGGCCCGGACGGCGACGACACCCGACGCTGGGGTCCACCGTTCGTCGAACGCGCGGGGCCGGACGGCGAGCCGATCCCGGTAGCTGCGTACTTCCACGCCGCCAACCGCGGCAAGACCTCGGTGACCTGCGACTTCGCGGACGCGGAGGACTTGGCGCGCCTGAAGGCGCTGATCGCGCGGGCCGACGTCGTGATCGAGAATTTTAAGGTCGGCGGCCTCGCCCGTTTCGGCCTCAATTACGCGGCCGTGGCCGCGATCAACCCGCGCGTTGTCTATGCCTCCGTCACCGGCTTCGGTCAGGACGGGCCGCGCGCGGCGCAGCCGGGCTACGACTTCCTGATCCAGGGCCTGTGCGGGATCATGGACCTCACCGGCGAGCCGGACCGCGAGCCCCAGAAGGTCGGCGTCGCATGGATCGATGTCCTGACCGGCCTGTACGGGGTCATTGGCATACAGGCGGCGCTCGCCGAGCGAGCCCGGTCGGGACGTGGCCAGCATGTTGACCTGTCGCTGTTCGACACCGGCGTCGCCGCGCTCGCCAACCAAGCGATGAATCATCTTGCGGGCGGGCGGGCGCCGCGCCGGATGGGGAATGCCCATCCGAACATCGTGCCTTACCAACTGTTTCCGGCATCAGACGGACATCTCATCATTGCATGCGGGAACGACCGCCAATTCGCAGCCCTGTGCCGCGCGCTCGACCTCGACGTCCTCGCCGCCGAGGCCGCCTACGCCACCAACCCGGGCCGTGTGCTCCACCGCGAGGTCTTGTGCGCGCGGATCGCGAACCGGACCCGGACCCGCACCCGCGCCGACCTCATCGCGGCGCTTGAGGCCGCCGGCGTGCCCGGCGGCTCGACCAACACCGTCGCGGAGGCACTGGGCGAACCGCAGGCGGTCGCGCGGAGGTTGGTGGTCGCGCCCGACGGAATCCCGGGGCTGCGCACGCCGCTGGTGTTCTCCCGCAGCTCGCTGGCCCTCGATCGCACGGCGCCGATGCTCGGGGACGGCCGATGGCGGTTCGAGACGGACGCGGGGGCCGACGACCCGGGTTGATCGGGACACCCGGACCTCCGGTCGGCGGTCCCGGCGCCACCTGCGCTCGTCCTTCGCCCCGCGGCTCGGCAGTCTCGACGGCGTGCGGGAAGCGAGGACACGCGGCGGGGCGGTTTGCCGTCTCGCAGCGCATGCGCCGGATGAAAAACGTACAGGAATTAAGACAATCGAGGGTCCCGTAGCTGCGAGGTTGAAGACTCCAGCTACTGAGAGTCCGTCCGAGAAGTCAGGCTGAGCGGGCGAGGCGTCTGATGAGGATCATGACGGCTGCGGCGTAGAGGAAGGCTTTGGCGGAGGCGAGGGTCGCCTCCGGATCCTTCCAGAGGCGTCGGTTGCGGCTGATCCAGGCAAAGAACCGTTCGACGACCCATCGGCGAGGATGCACGGCAAAGCCGACCTGCCCGGGTGTCTTGCGCACGATTTCGACGGTGATGATCGTGGCGGTCGCTGGCCTGTCGCCGGCGTAGCCGGCATCGGCGAAGGCCTTGGCGATGAACGGGAAGGTTCGGCGCGAGAGGCGCAGCACCGGAACGGCTCCATCGCGATCCTGCACATCGGCCGGCTGCGGATCGAGCACGAGGGCACGCCCATCCGTGTCGACCAGCGCTTGGCGCTTGCGGCCTTTGACCTTCTTGCCGGCATCGTAGCCCCGCGGCCCGCCGCTCTCCGTCGTCTTGACGCTTTGGCTGTCGAGCACCGCGGCAGACGGCGAGGCGTAGCGTCCAACCCGTTCGCGGTCTGCCATGACGAGATGGTGGTTGATCCGGCCAAACAAGCCCGCGTCGCGCCAGCGGCTGAAGTAGCCATACGTCGTGCTTCGTGGAGGCAGATCTTTGGGGATGAGCCGCCATGCGATGCCGCCGCGGAGAACATAAAAGATGGCGTTCAGGATCTCCCGCATCGTCCAGACCGGCGGTCGACCGCACGGAGCGGGTTTTGGCATCAGCGGCTCAATGAGCGCCCACTCGGCGTCCGTCAGATCAGTTTCATAGCGAAGGTCCGCGCGGCTATGCTGCCGCCGGGTGGTCGGGGTCCACATGGCGCTTCCAGGTCAGGCTTCAGCACCCTCCTGGAATCACCGCCATCCCGGCCACTCAACCCCGCCTCAGACCCTTATCGGACGGGCTCTGAGACCGGACCGGACATCAACGATCACGTTTCCCTTTGACGGCTCGTGGCGCATTTAAGATCTGCACCCTAACCCGTGCCAATGTCTGCTTCGGAGAAGCTGGCGGACGCTGCTGATGGGTAGAGATGGGCGCGAAGGTGAATGTCCGGTTCTGCGCGCGCCGACGATCCGGCATGACATAGCTTGGCCGAAAGCCGCAGGTCCGCTTCGGAGAAGGTTCGCTACAAAAGCGGACGCCATTCACGGCTCGACCGCCACGGGTGTCGTCGGTTTCACGTGCGGCTCGGATAGGTTCGGCGTCGCCGAGAGTGTCGGGCGTCCGAGCAGGATGACGGCGACCGAGGCCGTCGCGGTCACGCCGGCGAGCGGCAGCAGCGCCAGGGGCCAGCTTCCAGTCGCATCCTTGATCGCCCCCGTCGCCCAGCTCGTGAAGAAGCTCGCTCCGGTGCCAACTGCGTTGATCTGAGCGATCCCCGCGACCGCCGCGCGCGTGGACAGCCACTCGGTCGTGAGTGCCCAGAAGGGGCCGCGCGACGCCGAGACGCCGAACAGGGCGAGGCACAGCAACAGCACGGTCGGGGCCAATCCGTGCAGGACGAGGCAGAGGCATAAGCCCAGCGTCGTTAGTGCGGTCGGGACGGCCGTGTGCCAGACGCGCTCGTCGCGCTGGTCAGAACTCCGGCCGCCCGCGTACATCGCTAGCGCGGCGACCGCGAACGGGATCGCGTTCAAGAGGCCGACCTCCGTCGTTGAGAGTCCGAACGACTTCAGGAATTGCGGTTGCCACAACGATAGGCCGGCGTTGGCGGTGGCTTGGCCCGCGTAGATCAACGACAGCACCAGGACGGTGCGGTCGCCCATCACCGCCCAGACGGTGGTCTTCTCGATGCTGGTCCGTGCGGCCGCGTCGGCAGCGAGGCGGCCCGCGAGCCAGTCCTTGTGCTCCGGCTCGAGCCAGCCTGCCTGCGCCGGCGTGTCAGTCAGCCAGACGAGGCCGACGAGGCCGATCACCACGGCGGGCATCGCCTCGACGATGAACAGCCACTGCCAGCCCGAGAGGCCGAGCCAGCCGTCAAACCCGAGCAGCGCCGCCGAGATCGGCGAGCCGACGATGCCGGCCACGGGGCTTGCGACCATGAACAGGCCGATGACCCGTGCCCGCTCCCCGGCCGGGAACCACTGCATCAGGTACAGGATCACGCCGGGCACGAACCCGGCTTCTGCCGCGCCCAGTAGAAAGCGCAGCACGCAAAACGAGACCGGGCCCGACGTCAGCGCCATCGCCCCGGAGACCAGCCCCCACGTAATCATGATCCGCGCGAGCCACAGCCGCGCCCCGACCCGGACCATCGCGAGATTGCTCGGCACCTCGAACAACAGGTATGCGATGAAGAACATACCGCCGCCGAAGCCGAAGGCGCTCGCCGTCAGCCCGACCTCCCGGTTCATCTGCAGGGCGGCAAAGCCTGCGTTGACCCGGTCGATGTAGTTGGCGAGATAGCTCAGCGCCAGAAATGGCAGCAACCGCAGGCTGATCCTACGCAGAGCTTCACGGCCGATTGGGTCAGCCGTCGTCGACGGGTTGCTCACGGTTTCCTCCCAGTCTTTGGGCCGGCCAGCGTCTCGACGCGCTGGTCGCGGCGGCTTTAGAAAGGCGATGGCCCGAACGCGCCGGAGAGCGAAAGCCGCATCTGCGGTGGTCCCGGGCCGGAGGCGACGCCATGCGCATACGAGATGTCACGGTCACTCTGTTCGGCTGGGACGATATCCCGCCGACGCGCTACTCCGGGCGCACGGCGCGTGCGGTGGGCAGCAGCCAGCTCGGGCTCGTCACGATCCACACCGATGAGGGCGTCGAGGGGCATGCCTTCCTCGGCTCGGCTTACGGACCGGCCGATCTCGACGCACCGCTTCTCGTGCGAGTGCTCAAGCCGGTGCTCATGGGGCGCGATCCCCTCGATCGCGGGCGCCTGAACCAGGAGCTGTGGGCGCGCGTGCGCGCCGCCTCCGTCCGGACGATCGGAGCGCTCGACGTCGCCCTGTGGGACCTCGCCGGCAAGGTCGCCGGACTGCCGATCCACCGGCTCATCGGCACCTATCGCGACCGGATACCCGCCTACGCCAGCTCGCAGATCCTCGACTCGGCCGCCGCCTACGTCGAGCAGGCGCACGCGTACCGCGAGGCCGGCTGGAGCGCCTACAAGATCCACCCGCCCCAGGTCTGGCGCGACGACATCGCGATCTGCGAGGCGGTGCGGGCCGGGATGGGTGACGGGTTCACGCTGATGCTCGACGCCTGCTGGGGGTATACCTACGAGCAGGCGCTGCGGGTCGGCCGCGCGATCGAGGCGGCGGGCTACTACTGGTACGAGGATCCGCTCGCGGATTCCGACCTCTACGGTTACGTCAAGCTCAAGGCCAAGCTCGATGTGCCAATCATGGCGACCGAATATCCGCAGGCCGGCTTCGAGTCCTACGCGCCCTGGATCTTGCAGCGCGCCACCGATTTCCTGCGCGGCGACGTGGCGGTGAAGGGCGGCATCACCACGCTCGTCAAGGCGGCCCATCTCGCGGAAGCCTTCGGGATGAACTTCGAGGTCCACCACGGCGGCAACTCGCTCAACAACGTCGCCAACCTCCACGTCATCATGGCGATCCGCAACACCGAGTTCTTCGAGGTGCTGCTGCCGGATGCGGCGCAGAAGTACGGGCTCGCCGCGGACATCGCGGTCGATCCCGCCGGCATGGTGCACGCGCCTACGGCGGCCGGGCTCGGCGCGGAGATCGACCGCGATCTCATCCGGGCTAAAACCACGGCCGTCCTGACATGAGGGCTCGTCCATCCCTGTCATGATGCCGCGTGCGCCTGTGGCCGGTGGCTCACGGCCGGGTTTTCGATGAGCCCAGCGGCGTCCGCGAGCCCGACGATGTAGCGGCCTGCCTCGCGGATATCCTGTCGTATCGCCGTGGCCGCCGCGTCAGCATCGCCGGCGCGCAGGGCCGACAGCGCGGCGGTATGCAGATCGCTGCCCTTCTCCAGCAGCACGTAGTCCGGGATGACGTATGTCAGGACCGGACCGCACCTCAGCCAGATGTTCTCGATCAACCCTTCCAGGATCGGCATGCGCGCGAGCGCGTAGAGCTCGAAGTGGAAGCGCCGGTGCAGATCAAGGTACACATTGAGGTTCTGGTCCCGGATCAGAGCCTTCATCTCGGCGAGCAGTTCGTCGAGGACGCCCAGGTCGCCCGATGCGCAGCGCTCGGCCGCGCGGGCCGCGGCCCGACCCTCAAGGTCACAGCGGATCGTCAGCAATTCGTCGAAGCGCACCACGTCCATCCGCGGAACCACGGCGCCCCCGCCCTGGCCGGAACTGCCGCGCTCGAGCACGTGCTCCGCGATCAGTCGGTTGACCGCATCGCGGACCGGCGTAAGGCTGATGCCGAGTTCAGCCGCGACCTCGCGCAGGAGGATCCGCTCTCCCGGCCCGAACCGGCCGCCGAGCATGGCTATTCGCAGCTCCGCGTAGGCCTGATCCCAGAGGGGCAGTCGCTCGACCTGTCTCAACCCCGTTGCCCCCCTGCCCCTTGAACAACCCGCCCATCGCGGATCGGGACCGATCCGCGAGAACCGGTTCGACCCCGCTTGACATCCTAGCCGCCTTCGATCGTTATAACAAACAACGAAGACGGGAGAAACACCATGCTGACTCGCCGTAGCCTCGTCGGAAGCCTTGCCCTGGGGGGGCTTGGCGCACGGATCGCTCTGGCTCAGTCTGGCTTCCCGGCGCGGGAGATCACGTTCGTCGTACCCTGGAACGCGGGCGGCTCGAACGACATCCTGGCGCGTGGGCTGCAGCCGCTGCTCAAGGAGCGCGGCATCACGATCATCATCGAGAACCAGCCCGGCGCCACCGGCGCGATCGGGATGCGACGCGTGGCGACGGCGAACCCCGACGGCTACACGCTCGGCATGGGGACGAGCTCGACGCTGGCCTACATGGCCGAGGGCAAGACGCCCCTCAAAAGTGGTCAGTTCACGCACATCGCCCGGGTCTCGATCGACCCGCTGATGCTCCTCGTCCCCGGGTCGAGCCCTTACCAGACGCTCGACGATTTTCTCGCTCATATGAAGAAGAACCCGGGCAGCGTGTCGATCGGCACGCCGGGCAACTACAACCTCAATCACATCTTCGCCTCGATGACCGCCCGGGCGGCGGGCGTCAATTATATCAACGCTCCGTATACGGGCGGGGCAAAGGTCATCACCGACCTCGCCGGTGGGCAGATCCAGGCCGCGGTGCTCAAGCCCGCCGAGTCGCTCGGTCAGTTGCAGCAGGGCCTGGTGCGAGCCCTCGGCGTGTTCGCCAAGGAGCGCCTCCCGCAGTTCCCCGACGTTCCAACCTTCGAGGAGCGCGGCTACGACGTGTTCCCGTTCGGCCCGGTCGTGCAGATGGCCTACGTGGTCGCCCCCGCCAAGCTCCCGCCGGAGGTGCGCACCAAGCTGACAGACGGCTTCAGCGCCGCGATCGGGGACCAGCGCTTCAAGGATTTCGCCGCGCGCAACGCCTTCCTGATCGCGCCGCTGACCGGCGATGCGCTGACCGCCGAGGTCGATCGGGTCGAGCAGTCGATCAGGATCGTGGCCGAGAAGGTCTTCAAATCCTGAGCCGCCGCGCTTCTCCGAGCGCTCGAACGATCTGAACAGAGACCGGGACGGATAGCGTGACCAAGATCAAGACCATCACCTGCCATGTCGTAACCACGCCGATCAAGCGGCCGTTCACCTCCTCCCGCGGCTGGCTGTACAAGACCCGCGGCACCTGCCTCGTGGAGATCGAGACGGCGGACGGTATCGTCGGCTGGGGCGAGTGCTACGGGCCGTCCGCGGTCGCCAAGGCGTTCATCGACACGCAGCTCGCGCCCCGCGTGATCGGTCAGGACCCGTTCGACGTCGAGGTCGTCTGGGAGGACCTCTACAACCGGATCAAGGATTACGGGCCGAAGGGCATGTCGATCGCCGCGATCAGCGGCATCGACATCGCGTTGTGGGACATCATCGGCAAGAGCGTCGGCAAGCCGGTGCACAAGCTCATCGGCGGCGCCTTCCGCACCAGCGTCGACGCCTACGCGACCGGCCTGTACTTCACCGACATGGACCGCCTCGTCGAGGAGGCGGTCGAGGAGGCGCGCGGCTACGTCGAGGCCGGCTTCAAGGCCGTGAAGATGAAGATCGGCCTCGGCTCGATCGAGCGCGACATCGCCCGCGTGGCGGCGGTGCGCGAGGCGATCGGCCCGGACATCCGCCTCATGGTCGACGCCAACCACTCGCTCACGGTGCCGACCGCCATCCGCATGGGGCGGCGGCTCGAGGAACTCGGCATCGAGTGGTTCGAGGAGCCGATCTCGCCGGAGGATCTCGACGGCTACATCGAGGTCACCCGCGCCCTCGACATCGCGGTGGCCGGCGGCGAGAACGAATTCACCCGCTGGGGCTTCCGCGACGCCATCGCGCGCAAGGCGATGGACATCGTCCAGCCGGACGTGTGCGCGGCCGGCGGCATCACCGAGTGCAAGAAGATCGCCGCGATGGCGACCGCCCACGGCGTCGAGTGCGTTCCCCACGCCTGGGGTTCGGTGGTCGGCTTGGCCGCAACCATCCACTTCCTCGCCTCGATCCCCGATCAGCCCCCCTGCCTGTTCCCGGTCGCGCCGATGCTCGAGTTCGAGCAGGAGGAGAACCCCTTCCGGGATCACCTCGCCCTCGAGCCGATCCGTCAGGTCGGCGGCAAGGTCGCGGTCCCCACCGCGCCGGGCCTCGGCGTCGAGGTCGACCGCGCCGTGATCGACCGCTACCGCGCCGCCTGAGGCACGCCGCGATGCGTTTCGTCACCTTCACGAACGGCGGTGCGGAGCGGGCGGGTATCCTGCTGGGCGACGCCAGCGGGCCGGACGACACGGTCGTCGATCTCGCCCACCCCGCCCTGCAGCCGGCGCTTGCCGGCTGCCCGCCGCAGGTCCTCGACCTGATCCGCTCTGGCCTCGTGGATGCCGCCGTGCGCCTGCGCGATCACGCCATTCCCGAAGCTGCGCGCCTCCCGCTGCGATCGGTGCGCCTGCGCGCGCCGCTGCCCAAGCCCGGCCGGATCTTCGGGATCGCCCACAACTACGTGGACGCGCTGGCCGAGCGCGGCGCGCCCCATCCGACCGAGCCGTTCCTCTTCATGAAGGAGCCGTGGACGGTGATCGGGCCGGGCGAGACTGTGGTGCTGCCGCCGGGTATCGGCGGCTGCACCTACGAGGCCGAGATCGCCGCGGTGATCGGCAGTCGCGCCGACCACGTCGCCGCGCAGGACGCGCCGGCCCATGTCTGCGCCTACGGCGTGTTCAACGACGTCAGCGCCAGCGAATTGATCCGCCGCGAGGGCTTCGGCCCGGGCAAGAACATCGCGACCTTCGGCCCGTTCGGTCCTTATCTCGCGACCAGCGACGAGGTCCCCGATCCGCAGGCGCTGCGGATCGGCCTGTCGATCGACGGGGTGAGCCTGCAGGACTCCACCACGGCCCGGATGCTGTTCTCGGTGGCCGACCTCGTCGCTCACCTGTCGGGGCAGACGGTGCTGGAGCCGGGCGACGTGATCGCCACCGGCACGCCGGCGGGGATCGCGGCCCTGCGCCAACCGCCGGCCTGGATCCGGCCCGGCTCGACGATGACCGCGTGGGTCGAGGGTCTGGGCAGCCTGATCAGCCCGGTCATCGCAGGGGAAGTCCGATGAGCGAACGCCCCGTGGTCCTGCTGACCAACCCGATCCATCCGGAGGCGGAGGCGATGCTGGCGGCCCACGCCCGTCCTGTCACCGCGCCCGACCCAAGCCCCGCGACCCTGCGGGCGCTCGTCGCTGACGCCGAAGGGCTCATCGTGCGGGTCAAGCTGCCCGACGACATCCTTGATCACGCCCCGCGGCTGCGCGGCATCGTCCGTCACGGCGTCGGCCTCGACATGATCCCCGTCGCGGCGGCGACCGTGCGCGGCATCCCGGTCGCCAACCTGCCCGGCAGCAACACGCAGGCCGTGGCCGAGTACGTGTTCGCGGCGCTGTTCCACCTGCGCCGCCAGGTCTGGTGCCTCGACGGCGGCCTGCGCGCAGAGGGATGGGGCGCTGTGCGGCCGATCGCCGACGGCCTCGCTGAGATCGGTGGCAGCACCCTCGGAGTGCTCGGCCTCGGCGAGATCGGCGGCCGCGTCGCGCGGATCGCCCATCACGGCTTCGGCATGCGCGTGCTCGGGGCCTCCCGCAGAGGCGCGACGCTCGGCGGCTTCGTCCAGGCGGTCGACCTGGAGACGCTGTTCGCGCAGAGCGACGCGGTGGTGGTCGCCTGCCCGCTCACCGAGGCAACCTGCGGCCTCGTCGATGCGGCGCTGATCGGCCGGATGCGGTCGGGCGCCGTGCTCATCAACGTCGCCCGCGGCCCGGTGGTCGACGCGGCCGCGCTCGCCACCGCCCTGCACGCGGGCGCGCTCGCCGGTGCGGCGCTGGACGTGTTCGACGTGCAGCCGCTGCCCCCCGACCACCTGCTCCTGGCCTGTCCGAACCTGCTGCTCACCCCGCACGTGGCCGGCATCACGCAGACCAGTTCACGCGCGATGAGCGTCGGCGCCGTCGAGGAGATGCTGCGCATCCTGCGCGGCGAGCGACCGCGCAACCTCGTGAACCCCGAAATCCTGCCCGAGACCCTGTCCGTCTGAGAGAACCCATGCGCATCACCCGCATCCAGTCCGTCCCGATCTCATTCCGGGTCCCCGAGGGTCAGAACGTCCGGCTCGGCATCGGCCGCGCAGTCAAGCGCGACGCCGTGCTCGTGAAGGTCGAGACCGACGAAGGCCTCGTCGGTTGGGGCGAAGCCCATCACGGGCGCTGCCCGGGCGCCATCGCCAAGCTCATCGACACGACCCTGTCCGAACTCGTCCTTGGCATGGATCCCCTCGACGTCAACGGCGTCTGGGCACGGGTCTACCGGATGCAACTTGCCAGCCACGGCATGGGCGCGGCCGCCGCAATGGCGTTGTCGGGCCTCGACATCGCCCTGTGGGACATCCGCGGCAAGGCGGCCGGATGGCCGATCTACCGGCTGCTCGGGGGTGGCCGCCGCGCGGTTCCGGCCTATGCCGGCGGCATCTCCCTCGGATGGCAGGAGCCGGCCTCCCTGGCCGATGAGGCGCGCGCCCACGTCTCCGCCGGCTACCGGGCGGTGAAGCTGCGCGTCGGCGACAGCCCCCGGCGCGACATCGCCCGGGTCGAGGCGGTGCGCGAGGCTTTGGGCGCCGATGTCGAGGTCCTGGTCGACGCCAACACCGGCTACACGGTCGACGACGTCCGCCGGGTGATGCCGGCGTTCGAGGCGGCGGGGGTCGCGTGGCTGGAGGAGCCGTTCCCACCCCACGACGCCTACAGCTACGGCGAGGCCGCGCGGCTCGGCACCGTCCCGCTCGCGGCCGGCGAGAACCACTTCACCCGCTACGAGTTCGTGCAGGCGCTGCAGGCCGGTTATCTCGGTTTCGTCCAGCCCGACCTGTCGAAGACCGGCGGCATCACCGAGACGATGCGGATCGCCGCGCTGGCCTCCGCGTGGAAGATCTCGGTCAATCCGCACACCTCGGCCACCGGCATCAACATGGTGGCGACGCTCCACCTCCTCGCGGCCGTCGACAACCCCGGCTACTTCGAGGGGGACGTGGCCCGGCACAACCCCTTCCGCGACGACGTGGTCGGTCTGCCCTATCGGCTCGACGCCGAGGGCAGAGTGTGCCCGCCGGACGGCCCGGGCCTCGGCGTCGAGGTCGACGAGCGCTTCCTCGCCGCCAATCCGCTGATCGACGGCCCCTGCTACGTCTGATCGTCCCTGAGGGACCGAGCGGCCCCGTTACGCCCGGGGCCGTCGCACGAGTCAAAAACAGAAAAGCCAAAACGACCGGAGGGACGCGTGCTTCACTCGATCCAGCGGCACAGGGAGCGCTACGCCGGCGTCCTGACCGCGCTGATCGGCCTCGGCGCCATCGTGGAATCAGCGACGTACGGCCTCGGCACGCTGGCGGCGATCGGGCCGGGTGCCTTCCCGCTGGCCATGGGCGTCATCCTCGTGGCCTGCGGCCTCGGGATCGGGCTGTCGGAGGCGACGACCGCCGACGCGCACGACCACGACCGCGTCGACCTCAGCCGACCCGAATGGCGCGGCTGGGCCTGCATCGTCGGCGGCATGCTCGCCTTCCTCCTGCTCGCCCGGACCGCTGGCCTGTTCCCGGCGACGTTCGCCTGCGTCTTCATCGCGGCGATGGGCGACCGCACCACGACGGTGCGCGGCGCTTGCCTCCTCGCGACTCTGATCGCGGCGTTCGGCTGCGCCCTGTTCTACTACGGCCTGCACATCCAGCTGCCGCCGCTCGCCTGGGGACAGTCATGATCGGCACGGCGCTCACCGATCTCGCCCACGGCTTCGGGGTCGCCCTCCAGCCGACCAATTTCCTGGCCTGCTTCGTCGGGGTCCTGCTCGGCAACATCGTCGGCGTGCTGCCCGGGATGGGCGTGATGGCGGCGATCTCGATCCTGCTGCCGCTCACCTTCGCCATGCCGCCGGTGGCCGCGATCCTGATGCTGTCGGGCATCTTCTACGGGGCGCAGTACGGGGGCGCGATCTGCTCGATCCTGCTCAACCTGCCCTGCCATCCGCCGCACGCGGTGACCTGTCTCGACGGCTATCCCCTGACCAAGCAGGGCAAGGGCGGCACGGCGCTGGGAATCACGATGCTGGGCGGCTTCTGCGGCGCCTCGTTCGGCATCGTGATGATGATCTTCTTCGCGCCCCTCCTCGTGCGGGCGGCGCTGAAGTTCGGGCCCGCCGACGTGTGCTCGCTGATGTTGCTCGGGCTGCTCGCCGGCTCGACGCTGGCCCGCGGCTCGGCGCTGAAGGGCATCGCCATGACGACGCTCGGCCTCCTGCTCGGCATCTTCGGCACCGACGTCACGTCGGGCTACGAGCGCTTCACCTTTGGCCTGCCCGAGCTCGCCGACGGGATCGAGATCGTCGCCCTCGCGCTCGGCCTGTTCGGCATCGCGGAGTTCCTCAAGAGCGTGAACAAGGTCGAGCCGCTGCGCGGAGGCGCGAGCGTGCGCCTGCGCGACATGCGGCCGAGCGGAGCGGACCTGAAGCGCTCCGCCCTGCCGATCCTGCGCGGCACGCTGATCGGCAGCCTGTGCTCGCTCATCCCGGGCACTGGCCCGACCATCGCCTCGTTCGTCGCCTACGCGGCCGAGAAGAAGATTTCGCGTACTCCTGAGCGCTTCGGGCGGGGCGCGATCGAGGGCGTGGCAGCGCCAGAGACCGCGACGCACTCCTCGGTCCAGGGCGACTTCATCCCGACTATGAGCCTCGGCATCCCGGGCGACGCGGTGATGGCGCTGCTGCTCGCCGCCCTGACCATCCAGGGCATCACGCCGGGGCCGCTCCTGATCTCGCAGCACCCGGACATATTCTGGGGGCTGATCGCGAGCTTCTGGGTCGGAAATATTCTCCTGATGGGGCTCAACGTCCCCCTGATCGGCATCTGGGTGAAGCTGCTAACGATCCCCTACCGCTACCTCTATCCGAGCGCGCTGTTCTTCGTATGCATCGGCGTCTACTCGACCAGCAGCAGCCTGTTCCAAGTTGGCGAGACGCTGGTGATCGGGATCTTCGGATACCTCCTGCTGATCCTCGGCTTCCACCCGGCCCCGATCCTCCTCGGCTTCGTGCTCGGTCCGCGCTTCGAGGAGAACTTCAGGCGCGCCATGCTGCTGTCGCAGGGCGACCTGACGGTGTTCGTCGAGCGCCCGATCAGCGCCGCCTTCCTCGCCGTCTGCGCCATCCTGATCCTCGGACAGCTCTTTCTGCGCTGGCGACGCCGGGGAGCGTTGGTGCCCGATGGCCCCGTCGTGATGGAAGGCTGAGCCTTATAAAGTTGACTGGGGGAGCGGTATCGCCCTGAACCTCGACATGGTCCGCGTATGTTCGCACGCGCTTCGCGCGCCGCATCGGCCGATTGCGGGCCGCGCGTGATGCGGGCGCAATGGGTGGGCTATAGGTGGCTGCCCGAGGTCGTGAACGATAGGACAGCTCGGCCCGCGCACACCAGCCCATCCCGGTGGGTGCCATTCGTTCGCGGCGAGGCCTGGTTTGATCCGGCCGTCTTCGGCTCGCTTTGCTTCAAAAACAGATCGGCCGCTCAAGATGAGGATGGTCCCAGCGGGGGCAAGCGGCTTTGCCGGCTTGTCTCAGCGTCCGCTTCGGGGCGAATGCGCTCGTCGGCTGAATGACCGGGATGGGCGCTTTGCAGCTAGGCTGGTTTCGAAGCCCCTCGACACAGAAGCCGAGGGGCCGAACACTCAAATCTCAGTCCCTTCGGCCAGGGTCAGAGCATCCTCGACGTCGACACCGAGGTACCTGACCGTGCTCTCGATCTTGGTGTGGCCGAGCAGGATCTGAACGGCACGCAGGTTGCCGGTCCGCTTGTAGATCAACGACGCCTTCGTGCGGCGGAGGGAGTGCGTGCCGTAGTCCTCGCTGCGCAACCCGATGCCGGTGACCCACTCATCGACCAAGCGCGCATACTGCCGGGTGCTGATGTGCGTGACGCCCTCGAGCCGGCTCGGGAAGGCATAATCGTCGAGCGTTCCGCCTCTAGCCTCGAGCCATGCCAGGATGCTAGTGCGGGCAGGTTCAAGCAGCTCGAACTGCACTGGTCGAGCGGTCTTGCGCTGGATGACGATGGCCCGACTACGGACGCGACCACCGCTGACGAGGTCGCCAATCTTGAGCTTTACGATGTCGCAACCGCGCAGCTTGCTATCGATGGCGAGGTCGAACATCGCGCGGTCGCGCGTGCGCCGTTCGCGGTCCAACCAGAATCGGATGGCCCAAACCTGCTGAGGCTTGAGGGCGCGCTTGGCGCCGAGCTTGCGGCCCGCGTTCCAGGCCGGCCGCCCTTTCGTGGCCGGATCGTGTGCTGAGTGTCCCATCGTCGATCTCCTCGCCGGCCCATGCCGACGAGGCGAGAAGAAACCCGAACCGAAGCTTCGGAGAGCGGGCATATGCGGACGTTCCGCTGGCGACCCAACCCAGCCGCCGGAAGCGCTGTCGGCGTTCCCCCGAAGCGGACGTTCGTCAGCCGTCCGGCAACTTCAGCTCGGGGTGGCACCCGGACATTAGCCTTCGGTCCGAAAGTGGGCGTTCAACGGGAAAGATCGGGGACCGTGCCTCGGAGGCAGGAGGAACAGTCCGCTCCGATACCTGACCACCCACCTCAAAGAGCGCCGGCGGACGTGCAACAACCTGAACGGGACAGGGCGCGTAGGTCATGCTACTGTGGATCGCGGCCTGTAAGAGAACACGATAATGGCCAAGGCTGATCTCGCAGATCGAAACCTGACGACAGCCCGAGAGTTGCGGGCGGCCGCCGAGGAAACGCGAAAGGCGCTACAGATCTCTTGCGATCTCGTCGAACGTTCGCGTCGGCAAACGCGGGCCATGACCCAGCCGGAATACGTGGGGGCGGCAGAGACCGACTATTCCGACCCGTCAAAGCTGTTGGTCGAGTGCCTGATCCAGGCCTACGAACTCGCTGAGGCCGATGGCGAGCCTCAGACCCGCGCGCTTCTCGGTCGCGTCCTCAACCATGTCGGTCGGCGTATCGCGATGGGGCTCGATCCACGCGCCGCGGGAGTCGTCATGCATTGATCGGGTTCGGGGGACGTCGGCGGAGGTGCCATCATGAACAACGACGAAGCCCCGGACGATAAGACTGGCGACGCCTTGCAGCGTATCGCCCGCATCCTGGACGTGCCCGCCGCCAGTTTCTTCGAGCCCGAGCCGGCCCCGACCTCGGGGGGGACGGAGTCGGCAGCCAGCGGTGAAGAAATAGCGCAGGCCGCGGCGGTGATGCGCTTGTTCCTGCGATTGAAAGGAACTCAGGCGCGTGCACGCTGCGTCTCGTTCATCATCCAGGAACTGCTGCGCGACAGTCCGTCGATTGAGCCGACGCCTGACGACTGATGATCCGAACCTTCTACGCCCCCGGATCGTTCGATCCAGGTCTGAAGTGGACAGGATGATGGCGCCCGAACCCTTCCCAATCGTCGGTGTCGGCTCCTCCGCGGGCGGGATCGAGGCCATGCGGGGTTTCTTCGAGGGGCTGCCCCAGCCGTTCGGCGCCGCCATCGTCGTGGTCACGCATCTCAGCCGGGACCGCGAGAGCCTGCTGCCCGAAGTGCTGGCGCGGTTCACGAACCTGCCGGTGGAGGTAGCCACAGACGCGGCGGTCGTGCAGCCCGATCGCGTCTACGTCATGCCCCCGGGCGTGCAGTTCGGTATCAGCCAGGGGCGTCTGACCGTGAGCCCGCTGGACCCGGGCCTGCGCGAGACCAAACCCATCGACGTCTTCCTGACCGCCCTGGCGCTCGATCGAGGTGAGGGCGCCGTGGCGGTGATCCTCTCGGGCGGCGACAGCGACGGCGCGATCGGGGTCAAGGCGATCAAGGAGCGCGGTGGTCTCACGTTCGCGCAGGCCCCGGATGAGGATGGGCCGGAGACGCCCGACATGCCGTTCAGCGCGCTCCGGACCGGGTACGTCGACCACCATGCTGCAGCCGAGGAGGTGGGCGCGCTCATCGTCGCCCACAACTCCGGGCGAAAACAGGCCGGGCCGGCCTTGAACGACGATCCGAACGGGGTCGCGGTCGCTGAAGATGTGCTCGCCGAGATCCACGCGATCCTACGACGGCAGGTTGGGCACGACTTCTCGGGCTACAAGCCCACGACCTTTCGGCGGCGGTTGGCCCGTCGGATCGTGGTGGGCGGCCATGACGGGCCGGATGACTACCTCGCGCGCCTGCGCACGGATGCGGCCGAGGTGGCGGCGCTGTTCCGTGACCTGCTGATCGGCGTGACCAAGTTCTTCCGTGATGCCGACGCCTTCGACGCGCTGGCCAAGCTGGTGATCCCGAAGCTGTTCGAGGGGCGCGCCGCCGAGGAGACGGTCCGCGTCTGGATCCCCGCCTGCTCGACCGGCGAGGAGGTGTACTCGATCGCCATCCTGATGCTGGAACACATGGCCACGCTGCCTGCGCTGCCGCGGGTCCAGATCTTCGCCACCGACATCGACGAACGATCGCTCACCGTCGCCCGGATCGGCCGCTACCCCCGGGCGTACCTCGACACCGTCTCATCCGAGCGGATCGCGCGCTACTTCGTTGCCGAGGGCGACAGCGTGGTGATCGGCAAGGCGGTGCGCGATCTGTGCACTTTCGCCCCCCACAGCGTCCTGCGCGATCCCCCGTTCTCGCGCATCGACCTCATCTCCTGCCGCAACCTGCTGATCTACCTCGGGCTCGATGCTCAGGAGCGCATCCTGCCGACGCTGCACTACGCGCTGCGCCCGGACGGCTACCTGTTCATCGGGATGGCCGAGAACGTCACCCGGTTCGAGGACCTGTTCGCCACCGTGGACAAGTGGCACCGCATCTTCCAGGCGACGAACACCGTTCGCCCTGTGCGACTGCCGTCGATGAGCGGTGATGCCTGGGCCGAACTCGTCCCCGGCGCCCGCCCGAAACCGCAGGGGGGGCTCGTGCACGCCAACCTCCGCCACCTCGTCGATGCCGAGGTGCTGGCCAAGTTCGCCCCGCCGCATGCCGTGGTGACGCGGGTGGGTGAGGCCGTGCACTACTCCGCGCGGATCGACACAGTGCTGGGGGTCGCGTCAGGTCAGCCGACCCACGAGCTGGCGGCGCTGGTGGCCAAGGGGTTGCGACTGGAGTTGCGCACGGCCCTGCGCGAGGCGATCGAGACGAACACGGTGGTCGAGCGCACGGGGCTGGAGATCAATCTGGCGAGCGGGCTGCGTCAGCCCCTGGCGCTGACCGTCAGCCCGATGGCAATGCACCCGGGTACGGAGCCGCTGTTCCTGGTGGTGTTCACGGAGACCGCCCCGGCCTCGGCCCGCGAGGCGCCGGCGACGCAGGCCGAGATCGGGCGGGATGAGACGGTGCGGCGGCTAGAGCGCGAACTGTCGCTGACGCGCGAGCGCCTTCAGGCGATCGTCGAGGAGTACGAGACCTCGCTCGAGGAGATAAAATCCTCGAACGAGGAGCTGTACTCGGTCAACGAGGAGATGCAGTCCGGCAACGAGGAACTGGAGGCCTCGAAGGAGGAGGTCCAGTCGATCAACGAGGAGCTGCACACGGTCAACAACGAGCTATCATCGAAGATCCAGGCGCTGGACCGGCTCGCGGCCGAACAGGCGGCCCTGTTCGGCAGCACGGAGATCGCCAGCGTGTTCCTCGATACGGACCTACGCATCCGGACGCTCACGGATGCTGCGGCCAGTATCTTCGGCGTCCAGGGACAGGACCGCGGGCGGCTGTTGAGCAACTTCGCAGCGCCGTTCTCCCTGTCATGGTTGAGCGAGGATGCCGCAGAGGTGATGGCCGGTGGCGGCACGACGGATCGCCTGCTCGACGGGACGGACGGCAACCGCTACCGCGCCCGGCTGACGCCGTCGCGGATCGACGGTGAGATGTCCGGCGTCATCGCCAACTTCGTCCGTGTCCCGGGCGAAACCGTGTAGCGGTCGAGCAGTCGTTCGACGAAAGGCTTCTGCCTACTCGTTCCAGCCTCCGATCGTTGTCCGACCGAGCGATCCGCGAGCAGACGTTCCCCACTTCCGCAGGAGTTCCTGAGCGGGCGAGGCGGCAACGTCCGCTCTCTTTTACTAACGTCCAAAAGCGGACCGGCGGGTTTCCACCCAGTGCAGATGTTCAGCACCTGATCTGGGCGGCCGAAACTGGCCGTAAGCGGCCTGTCCGCTTTGGAGAACTGCCGCGGGAAAAGCGGACCGCCCCCTATCGACCCAAATCAGCCACGCCGACTATCATCGGCGCTTCTCCAAAGCAGCCTTCCGGCAACTTCGGCTCAGGGTGGGGAGGGGATATTCAATACGGCTGTCCTAGGCATCTGGACCGCAGAGCAAGCGGACGGCCACAGCTTCTGGAGAATGCAAGACTGAGCGGCACCGGGGGATTGGCTTGCAGGGGCATTTTTTGCGAGATTGCTGCACCGTCTGTTCGTGACGGCTGGTATCGGCATGATCGACGCTTCACACCGCCTCGTGCGCTTCTTCCCGCTCGGCGAGGCCGAGCGGAATGCCCTGGCGACCCTACCACTCATCAGGCACACCTTCGCGCCGCACCAAGATATCGTGCAGCAGGGCGAGCGACCCGGCCAATGCTGCCTGATTGTAGAAGGCTGGGCCTGCCGCTACCGAACCCTCCAGCAGGGCGAACGGCAGATCCTCTCGTTCCACATCCCCGGCGATCTCCCTGATATTCAGAGCCTGCACCTTCCGGTGACGGACCACAGCCTCGCCGCCATCACGCCTCTTACGGCCGGCTTCCTCAGTCACGCTCAGATCCACGACCTGATCGCGGAGCATCCCCGCCTCGGCTCGGCGCTCTGGAAGGACACACTGATCGACGCCGCGATCTATCGGGAGTGGATCGTCGGCATGGGGCGCAAGGAGGCGCTCCCGCGCATGGCCCATCTCCTGTGCGAGGTGTTCCTGCGGATGCAGGCGGTCGGCCTCACGACGCAGCACAGTTGCTCTCTGCCGATTACGCAAACCGATATGAGTGACGCGCTCGGCCTGACGAGCGTCCATGTGAACCGGGTCTTGCAAGATCTGCGTCGCCAGGAACTCATCGCCCTGGAACACCGAACGCTGACCATCCTGGACTGGTCGAGGTTGGAGGCGGTGGCCGAGTTCGACCCGACCTATCTGCACCAAAACCTGAGCGTACCGGCCTAACCCAATTGAGTGCCGGAGCACTGCGGAGTTGGTAGGGCTCCGACGATCACGGGCCGGATTTTTGGGCGTTCGTGGCTGAGAGACCCGTGCTCCCGCCCTTCTGGCTGGAGCATGCGATGGCCCGCTATTTCTTCGATGTGATCGACGGGCGCACCATCAGCGACGAGGCCGGGATAGATCTGCCCGACTTGGCCGCGGTACGCCGAGAAGCGGTGCGGCTCCTGCCCGAGATCGCACGCGACGAGATCCACAAGTACGACTGCGACGCGCAGACCCTGGCTCTCATGGTCAGGGACGAAGCCGGGCAGCCCGTCTATATAGCCAACCTAAGCTATGCGGGGATTTGGCTGCGGTCCTAAGCTGGCGGCAAGGCGAGACTGCGCATCGCACCGCCATAGGTGTCTGCTGTTCCTGCGAGATCTGTCGTCAGCGCGTGCCATGGTGATGGGCTGCTCAAGGTCGTGAGCGGCCCCCGCGGCTATGTCCACTCCGATGCATTCGCAGTCCGAGAGCAGACGGACAGAAAACCACCCTGTCCGGTCATTCCGCTTTCAACCCAAGCTGGTCGTTCACAACGATATCGGCGCTTCCTGTAAGCAGCCGTTCGTATCCCCCTCATGGCGACTTTGGTTCGGGGTCAAAAGCGGGAATCATAGCTCGGCGGAGGAGCAATCCCTCGGCGACCACTCAGGGCGCATGTGCCATAAGGGGGCATGGCCCCTGAAATGTCCTCCGCTGAGCCGAAGCGCACGATCACGTCTTTGGGTGACTGCGAAAATCACGACCGCACGGTCTTCGACACGCTCATCAAGGGGTGTCACCGACCCAGCAAGAAGACGTCCGGGCGCAACCGCTGCTGCTTCGTACGGCGTCCGCTGGGCATGACGCGGTGAGCGACGCGACAGCCTTCCTGGCTGGCGGCGGTGAGGCCGCGCGCCTCATCCGGGAGCGCGACTGGTCGGCTCATCCTCTTGGGCCACCCGAGACGTGGCCGCAAGCTTTCAAGACCGCGCTCTCGCTGGACCTGAACTCGCCCGAAAGCATGATCCTGGCCTGGGGGCCGGACCTGCACTTCTTCTTCAACGACACCTATTCCCGCCTGCTCGGCCCTCGGATGGCCTGGGCCACGGGCGAACGTTTCGACAGAGTCTGGGCGGACGCCTGGGACCAGGCCAAGCCCATCATCGATGACGCCTTCGCCGGGCGCAGCCACCGCTTCGAGGACCTTCCGTGGAAGCTCGATACCGACCGGGGGGCGGCGGAGACCTGGTTCTCCTTCTCCTACTCGCGGGTGCTCGATGCCGACGGCAGGATCGCGGGCCTGTTCATCTTCGCCGACGAGACCACGCAGCGTGTGCTGGCCGACACCGCGCTCAAGGGCAGCCAAGAGAGCCTGGAACGGGCACTCGGCGAGGTGCGCAGCTTGAACGCGACCTTGGAGCGGCGCGTGGAGGAGCGCACGAACGAGCGCGATCTGATGTGGGATACCGCTCCCGACCTGATGCTGATTATCGACTTCGAGGGCGTCCTCCGGCGGGTCAACCCGGCGTGGACCCGCCTTCTCGGCTATGAGCCGCACGAACTAATCGGGCGCCACGTCAACGAGTTCGTCCTGGCGGAGGACCATGTTGAAACGGTCGATGCCTATACCGAGGCAGCCGAGGGCGGGATGCCCCACATCGTCAACCGCTACCGGCACAAAAATGGCTCGACGCGCTGGATCTCATGGACAGCCGCCCCGGCCGGAACGCTGACCTACGCGACCGGACGTGACATCACCGAGGCCCGGGAAAGGCAGGCCGAGCTGGAGCAGGCACAGGAGGCCCTCCGCCAATCCCAGAAGCTGGAAGCCGTCGGCCAGCTCACCGGCGGCGTGGCGCACGATTTCAACAATCTGCTGACAATCATCCGCTCATCCGTAGACTTCCTTCGCCGACCGGACCTGCCAGAGGCGCGCAAGGATCGCTACCTGAACGCCGTCTCTGATACGGTTGAGCGCGCGGCCAAGCTCACCGGCCAGTTACTCGCGTTCGCACGCCGGCAGGCCCTCAAGCCAGAGGTGTTCGACGTCGGCGAGAGGATGCGCGGTATCGCGGAAATGCTCGACACCGTGACGGGCGCACGCGTCCGCGTGGTCGCGGAGGTGCCCCACGCACCGTGCTTCGTCCGGGCGGATTTAAGTCAGTTCGAGACCGCACTGATCAACATGGCCGTCAACGCACGCGATGCCATGGACGGGGGAGGAACACTCACCCTGCGCCTTGGATGCCGGACGACCCTTCCTGTCATCCGCGGCCATGCCGGCTCGCGCAAAGCCTTCGCCGCGGTCTCTCTCGTCGACACAGGTTCAGGTATCCCCCCGGACCTGCTCAGCCGGATCTTCGAGCCGTTCTTCACCACCAAGGAGGTCGGTAAGGGCACGGGGCTCGGCCTGTCGCAGGTATTCGGCTTCGCAAAGCAATCGGGCGGCGACATCGATGTGACCAGCCTGGTCGGGGAAGGCACAACCTTTACGCTCTACCTGCCGGAAGTCGAGCAAGAGCAGGTCCGAGCCCGTGCCCGCGGGTCCGACGGGGGCCTGACGCCTCTCGGCACGGGGCAGCGCATCCTCGTCGTCGAGGACAACATCGGCGTCGGTCAGTTCGCGACCCAGATCCTTGAGGACCTGGATTATCGACCGACCTGGGCGGCCAACGCCGAGGAGGCATTGGACCTATTGGGCGACGACGGCGCAAGCTTCGACCTAGTGTTCACCGACGTGGTGATGCCAGGCATGGGTGGCGTAGAGCTCGCCAAGGCACTGCAGCGGCGGTTGCCGCATTTGCCGGTGGTCCTGGCATCCGGCTACAGCCACGTGCTGGCGCAGGAGGGCACGCACGGGTTCGAACTGCTGCAGAAGCCGTTACTCGGCATTGCAATTGAGCGACGTCCTGCGCCGGCTCCTCAGCCTTCATGCGAGGGGTTCAGTCTGATCAGGCCCGGTTTCCGGCTTGGTCGGTGCGTTCGAAACCCCACTACGTCCGCTTCGATGCACCTGCCGTCCGAAAGCAGACGGGCGGAAAACCACCCGACCCGGTCGTTGGCGTATGTTTCAACAGCCTAGAAGCGGACCTTCGAGGGTCGGCAAGGGGTCGTGAACAGCCCCTTGCGACGGGTGCCGAGCACTGGATTTCGACCACTAGGCCCTCCGACGTGGCCGACGCCCTGCAGCATCCAACGGCAGGGCCGCGCGTTCGCACCCGGCCCAGGGATCGTGACCCAAGGCGGAGAGGCGACTCGGTAGGCTGCCGACGTCGAAGCGTGCGCCGGATCCGAGCGACGGGAGCTCGTCCCAATCGACGGGAACGGATACGGGCGCATTGGGGTGGGCCCGGGTGGAGAAGGCGGCGACGGCCGTCGCGCCCCGCTGGTTGCGCAGGTAGTCGAGGTAGATGCGTCCGTCCCTGGCCTTCTTCGACACGGTGGCGACGTAGAGGTCGGGTGCGTCCTTCGCCATCTCGGATGCGATGCGCTTCACGAACGCCTTCGCCTCTTCCCAGCCGGCCTTCGGCTCGATCGGCACAACGACGTGCAGCCCCTTGCCGCCGGTGGTCTTCACGAAGCTGGCGAAGCCCAAGGCCGACATCCGCTCGCGCACCTCCAGCGCGCCGGCGACGAGATCGCCCCATGCGACTCCGTCGCCGGGATCCAGGTCGAACACCAGCCGGTCCGGCCGATCCGGGTCCGAGACCGTCGCCCCCCATGGATGGATCTCGAGGACGCTCGCCTGGACCAGGGCGCGCAGGCCCTCCCGATCCTGGATCACGACGGCCTTCTCGCCGTCCACGAGCCGGATGTACCGCTCGTCGAGCCCGGCCCAGGCGTGCTTCTGGTAGAAGCAGGATCCGAGACCGTCTGGGCACCGGAGAAGCGACAGCGGCCGGTCGACGACGTGTGGCAGGATGCGGTCGGCAACCTCCGCGTAGTACTCGGCGAGACCTTCTTTGGTCAGGCCGACGTCGGGCCAGAGCACGCGATCCGGATGCGTCAGCGGCGTGGCCTCCACCGGCGGCTTCCGCTTACGAGGCTTCGCGGCCGCGGCCGCCTTCTCCCGTACGACCTCCTCCAGCCGCACGTCGCTCCGGAGGGTCTTGAAGGACGCGTGCCGAAGCTGGCCGTCGCCCGTCCACCCGCGGAACGTGACCTCGCAGACGAGCCGGGGCTCGACCCAGCGGGCGTTGCGGCGCGCCAGCAGCGGCAGCTCGGCCGCGAAGGGCGCCGCCGGGATGCGCAGCGGTTCCAGCTGCGTCCAGAGATCCCGTGCGACCGCGTCGCGGAAGCCGGTGCCGACCCGCCCGACGTGGACGAGGGTGCCGTCCTCGTGGGTCCCGAGGATCAACGACCCCACGGACTTCGACGCGGTGGTCGACGGCATGTAGCCGGCGACGACGAATTCCTCTGACGAGCTGCATTTGATCTTGCGCCACGCATCGGTCCGCCCCGAGCGGTAGGGCGCGTCCGCGCGCTTGGCGACGATGCCTTCCAGGCCGAGCCTGCAGGCGTGCCGCGCCATGGCCGGGCCGTCGGCTGCGAGATGCTCGCTGAACCGGATGGGGCCGCCCGGCGGGGCGTCGTCGAGGCTTTGGAGCAGCAGGTCCTTGCGCTCGGTCTGGGGCAGGGCACGCAGATCCCTGCCGTCGAGGTGGAGCAGATCGAAGACGTAGAGGACCGCCGATCCGGTATCGCCGGCGGCGAGCGCCTGCTGCAGGGCGGAGAAGCTGGAGACCCCACTTTCCGTCTCGACGACGATCTCGGCGTCGATCAGGGCCGAGGGCAGCTTCAAGGCCTTCAGGGCCCGGGCCGCGGGTTCGAACCTCGCGGACCAGTCGAGGCCCGAGCGCGTCAGGAGCTTCACGGAGCCCCCGTCGATGCGGGCCTGCATGCGGTAGCCGTCGTGCTTGATCTCGTACAGCCAGCCGTCGCCGGTGGGCACGTCGTTGGCGAGGGTCGCCAGTGCGGGTTCGACGAAGGGCGGCCGGACTGGCGAAGGGCCACCTTGAGTTCGCCCTACACGGCGAGAGGCTCGCGGGCCGATGGCATCTCGTGCGCATGAAGGGCCGCGGGGGCGAGAAGAAGCAGCCCTGGCTGCTGATGAAGGCCGACGACGAGCA
>NZ_JAKSYM010000190.1 GCF_022829545.1 Methylobacterium sp. J-030
CCGAGCGAATGCTGCTCACCGTGGACGAGTGCCACGCAGCCAAATTCACGGCGGCGCAGTGCCGGCAGGCCATCGATCTGCTGTCCGGCGTCACCTTCGCCGAGGTCCGGCAGTGGGCGCAGCGGACGGGCTTCAAGGTCCGGCGCCGGTACGATTTGCCAACGCAAGAGGCGGCCTGATCATGACCGACCGCCCCGCCTCAGACACCCTCGCCGCTGCGCTCCACGGCGAGATGGTTGCAACCCGCCGCTTGCCGGCCTTGCGCCTGCTTGTGAAGCTACTCGCCTTTCAGCGGATCGTTGAGGCCAGTCTCCTCGTCCTCCGAGACGATGCCGGTCGGCCGGTTCTGAGGTTTAGCTGCTTCGCTCGGCGCTTGATCCTCCGGGCAGCCATCCGCGCCCAAACGCTTCTTGCGGACACGCTCGACGCGCGCCGCTTCCTCAGGGGTCAACGTCGCCCCGCCACTCTCATCGCGAGCCAAGGGCACCTCCCACTGTGTTCTGGCCTCCACGGCGTCAGACGAGCGCAGGCCTTTCAGGGCGAAGTACCTGAGTCGGTCGCACGTTCCGACGCGCGCCATCCTCGGGAGGTGTGCCATGGGTGAGCGCTCGCCCTTCCGCACTGGCGACAGCATCTTGCACGAGCCGTCCGGCGAGACCTGGGTTTGCGCCTGGGCTGACCCGGAGACCGGCTACCTGTCCTGGCTCGGCTGGCCGCCGGACGGCGAAGCGCTGATCGCCGACTGCGAGTTGGTGAGGGCTGCGACCGACGAGGAGCACCGGAAGTGGCTGGGCGATCTGAAGCGCTCCACGCGCCGCGATGCCGGCCGCGCGCTGCGCCTCTACGGCGATCCAGATGCCGATCCGAAGGATGCGCGCTGATGGTCGCTTATTCCTTCAAGAAGCGGTTCGGCCCGCCCATCCTCGCCGGCACCAAGGCGCAGACGATCCGGGCCGAGCGCGCGGGCAAGTCCCGCCACGCCCGCCCTGACGAGTTCGTGCAGCTCTACACCGGCTTGCGCACGCGCCAGTGCACCAAACTCGGTGAGGCGCGATGCTTGGCGGCTTGGCCGATCAAGATGGACCTGATTGTCGGCATCGTCTTCGCCAACGATGGCTGGATCCGCCCCGCGCCAGACCTCGATGAGTTCGCACGCCAGGACGGCTTTCAGGACTGGTGGGAGCTCGTCGCCTTCTGGGTGGTCGAGCATCCGGGCGTCGAACTGTTCGAGGGCGTGCTCATCCGCTGGCAGCCGCTGGTTCCGGCGTCCGAGCTCGACATCGCCGGGGTGGCGGCATGACGAGCGACGACGCTTTCATGATGCTGTCCGGCGTCCGCTACTGCCTCGGCCGCCACAGCTATGCGCCGAGCCTATGTTGCGGCTGGCTCAAGGCGAAGTGGTCCGACATCGATCAACGTGACCGTGCGCAGATCGTGCGTGAAGTCGGCGAGCATATCGCGGGCGTCGAGCAAGGCCGCTGGCACAACGTGCAGGCTGGCTGGGAAAGCGATCTGCGCACGTGGCGCGCCTTCCACGCCTGGGCGGTCGATAGCTCGGAAGCCGCCGCATGACGAAGCGCGCTCCCAAGCTCCCGCCCCCGACCCGACAGGACCGCGAAGCTGCGGCGATCGCCGCTGAGGCTCTGGCCGCCGCCCTCGCGGATCCGACCACCATGGGCGAGCGCGCGGTGATGTTCCTCGACCTCGACCGCCCGCGTCGCGGCGAGTGCCACATCACCTGGTCGAACCTGCCCGGCTTCCTCCAGGTCAACGACCGCTATTCCCACGCCTGCCTGCCGGGCTGGGAATACACCAAGGCCGAGATCGCCCTGGAGATGATCCCGGATCTGCGGGCGCTGGCCGAGCATGGCGTGCGGCCGTGCCTGCCGACGGACGGCAAGCCCGCGACCCCGGATCTGTTCGGGGTGATGTTATGAGCCCCTCCAGCAAGCACCACCGGTCCACCCCGACCAAGATGATCTACGCGCTCTGGCTGACCTTCGATCAGGCCGGCAACGTGCGCCTCAACCGCGAGAGCCCGCGTCTGTCTCCGGATGAGCGCGCCATGCGCGTCGAGGTCCGGCTTCCGAAGGCGCTGTGGAACATTCCTGAGCTGTCGGCCGAGATCACCGTCCCGGATCCGGGCCAGCCAGGCGCCATCGCCGCCCGCATCGAGCAGTTCGCCGATCAGCTGAAGACGGCCGTCGGCTGCGACGTGGTGCTGACCGTGAAGCCAACCGAGGAGCCGCGATGATGGGTGAGCCTAAAAACCGGCCGAGCGTCGCCGACCTCTCCTACGAGGCGCAGCAGCGCATCGAGGCGATGAAGAGCCAGCTGCTCATCGCCTTCGTGAACCGCCTCGGCGGCACGCTCACCATCCCGGTCGACGAGGTCGACGGCACTGGCGCCTTCAACCTGCTCATGGGCGCCGATGACGAAGCGCGGACCTTCACGTTCCGCGTCGAGCGGAAGGATCAGCGCTCATGAAGCTTACCCTCGAACCTACCGACCGCATCGAGGACGTCCGCGGCACACCCTGCCGGGTTTGGTCGGGGACTACGGATGCCGGAACGCCGGTCCTGGCCTGGATCCCGGCCGTGCAGCCGCAGACGCACGACCCGGACGAGCTCGCAGCCTTCGAGGCCGAACTCCGCAAGATGCCCTACCGGCGCGAGCTCGTGTCGTTCGACCTGCGGATGGTGGAATGAGATGGCTGAAGCATCTGCCATCGAGTGGACGGACGCGACCTGGAACCCGATCACTGGCTGTTCCGTGGTCTCCCCGGGTTGCACGAACTGCTACGCGATGAAGCTCGCCGGCACGCGGCTGCGCAATCTGGCGTCCCGGAAGGGTCTCACCGTCGAGACGCAGGCTGGCCCGGTCTGGAATGGGCAGGTGCGGCTGAACGATGAATGGCTGCTGCAGCCGCTGCAGTGGCGCCGGCCACGCAAGATCTTCGTCTGTGCCCATGGCGACCTGTTCGCCGAGGCCGTTCCTGACACGTGGGTCGACCGGGTGTTCGCCGTGATGGCTGCCGCGCCACACCATACCTTTCAAGTGCTGACGAAGCGCTCGGCGCGGATGCGGAGTTACCTGTCCGAGCTGCCGCGCCGCATGGCTGAACTCGACTGCGACAGCGGCCTCGACTTCGTGAAGCTGCCACTCCCCAACGTCTGGCTGGGCGTCTCGGCTGAGGATCAGCGCCGGGCCGACGAGCGCGTGCCAGACCTGTTGGAGACGCCAGCCGCGGTGCGGTTTGTGTCGGCTGAGCCGCTGCTTGGGCCGATCGACTTCACGAACCTCGACAATACCGGGAGCTGTCGAGCCGAGCAGCGCCACGGCATATCGGCGCTTTGGAAGACGACCCTTCGGCCGCGGCTCGACTGGATCATCGTAGGCGGTGAGAGCGGCCCAGGCGCCCGGCCGATGCACCCGGACTGGGCGCGCCAGATCCGCGACGCCTGCGTGGCGGCCGGTGTCGCGTTCCATTTCAAGCAGCACGGCGCTTGGCTCGCGCTGAGCCAGGGCGCGATCGACGCTCGCGATCGGAGCTTGCCGCACCAAGGCACGCTCGACGGACGCGATGTCCTCTACCGCGTCGGCAAAAAGGCCGCTGGCCGCCTCCTGGATGGCGTGGAGCACAACGGCTTCCCCGCATCACCCGTCGACCATCCCCTGTAGCGTCTGAGGAGATCCGCCCATGCCGTCGCCGTCCCTCGTCCACGCCGCCCGTCGCGCCCCCGATGCGTGCCGCCACGTCTTCCGCATGGCCCGTGTCATGGCCGACCGGAAGAACGGTCCGGAGGGCGCCTGCACGGTCGTCCACCTGTTCCAGGCCGGGTTCACCGAGGCGCAGGTCGCCGCCTATCGCGACCCGGCCCGGGCGCTCCTGCAGGGCCTGCCGCTGGGGCTGAAGACGGACCCGCCCGGGCGCCGCGAGGCCGAGGCGGCCGTGGAAGCGGTCCGGGAGATCCGGTTCGCGCGCGTGGCCGAACGGTATTTGGCAGGACGCGCCTGGGCGCCACCGGTTGTCCAGGAGAGCGCCGCTCCGGAGGCGATGTCGTGACCGCCGGCCTCAACACATCCCCCGACGTTTCCTCGGCCGAGGGCGTAGCCGCCGACGAGCTCAAGCAGTTCATCGAGCGCCTGGAGCGCATGGACGAGGAGATCGCCGACCTACGGGAAGGCCGGAAGGAGATCGTCTCCGAGGCCAAGGGCCGGGGCTTCGACACGAAGGCGATCGCCACGATCCTCCGGATCCGGAGGCAGGACCACAGCGAGCGCCAGGAGCAGGAGGCGATCCTGGAGCTGTATCAGCAAGCGCTGGGGATGATGTGATGGGTCAGCTTCGCCTCATCCCGCCCGACGGTGCCGACTGGACGATCGACGCGACGCCTACGCCCGACGGCGTCGAGCTCGCGATCGCCTTCACGCTCCAGGGCCAGCCCATCACCGCGCGGTTCGCCATGGATCGCCCGGGTGCACGGACGCTGTCCGACAGCCTGCGCGCGGCCGCCGGCGACGGCACGATGCGCACCTTCCCGCACCCGCAGATCCCGGAGGCCTGAGGCCATGGCGACAACAGACGTGAGCGTGCCGGCCTTCGGCGATGCGGGCTTGAGCACGGACATCCCGACGATCGTCGCGGCGGCCGTGATGGCGCTGCCGTTCGCGAGCTACGACAATCCGGACATCGCGGCCGAGCGGCATGGCAAGATCCAGGAGGTGGTGCTGCAGGCGCTCGCCTCGGCCGGCGTCAGCGCGCGCGGCTTCCCTCTGACCCTCACGCCCGACCTGCTCGACGTGCTGGGCATGCCGAACTTCCGCGCCTGCCCGATGGCGCACGCCTTCCGTGAGGCGGGCCGTGCCGAGATCAAGCGGCGTTCAGAGGACGAGCAGGCTTTCGTCCTCCACTGGCTGACGACGCTCGTGCTTGAGCACGGGGCGGACTGGCGGCGGGTTGCCGGTGAGACGATGCAACCCGTCATCGAGGAGGCGAAGGCGGCGATCGCAGCCCGGGATGCGGAGCGGGCGGCCAAGGATGCCGGGAGGCCGGAGCCGTGACACGCAGTGACCGTCATTCGGGTGAAGGGAAGGGGAGAGCTCTGCCGCTGCCTGCGAGCCGTCTGCTGACGCTGCCAGAGGCCGCAGCCTACTGCCGGTTGTCTCCGCCCGCATTCGAGCGGGCGTGCCCTATTACGCCGCTCTCGCTCTCGCCCGATGCCCGTCTCGATAAGCGGCTGCTGCGCTATGATCGCAAGGCGCTCGATCGGTGGCTCGACGGCCTGTCCGGTCTGACGGACGATACCGCTGATTCCACCGACTGGGGCGCGAAGGTATTCGGGTGACGACACGGCATAAGATCGCGGGCGTGAAGCGGTTCTGGTCCGCGAAGGCTGGTAAGACCTATTACTACCACCGTGCGAGCGGCGCCCGCATCCATTCCGAGCCCGGCACCGCCGCCTTCATCAGCGAAGTGGACCGACTCAACCAGGCCTGGAAGGCGAAGGCCGTCGCCAAGAACACGCTGGGCCACCTCATCTCCGAATACCGGAAGACGCCAGAATACCTGCGACTCAAGCCGATCACGAAAACCGACTACGAGCGCGTGCTGATCATGTTCGAGAAGGCCGGCGGCATGCCGCTCTCTGCGATAACACGCGCGCAGGTCTTCACATGGCGGAACCAGGCTTTCGCCAAGCACAAGCGCCGGTTTGCCAACTACGTGGTGCAGGTGCTCTCCCGAATGCTCGGCGTCGGGGTGAACCTCGGGCTGCTGGAGACGAACCCCGCGCTGCGCGTGGAGAAGATCCGCAAGGCCACAGGCGAGACGCACCGGAACAGGCCGTGGGCGAGCGATGAGCGCGAGGCGGTGCTCGCCGCCGCGCCGATCCAATTGAAGGCACCGCTCGCCTTCATGCGCTACCTCGGCGCCCGGCTGGGCGACGTGCGCACGATGCCGGCTGCGGCCTACCAGGCCGGAATGATTACCTTCCGGACCGGGAAGGGCGACGTCGAGGTGTGCGTGCCTTGCCCTGCGCCACTGGCCGCGATCCTCGAACAGCGGCTGCCGAGCCGAACGCACCTGTTCGTGACGTCCGAGGGAACACCCTGGACCGATGGCGGCTGGAACGCATCCTGGCGCAAGCTGCGCACGAGACTTGAGGAGGCGGGCAAGGTGCGGCCCGGCCTCACAGCGCACGGGCTACGCCACAGCGTTGCGACCGACCTTCGCGAGCTGGGCAAAACGGATCGGGAGATCGCCGACATCCTCGGCCAGCGCACGACCTATGCCACGCCGGTCTATCACCGGACCGCGGACATGAAACGCTCAAATGCGCGGGTGATAGGCGAGCTGCACGGGGACGACCGTTCCGAGGAAAAGTCAAACTCAACGGCAAACTTACCAAGTTGAGTGAGAGTCGGATCGTCTAAGGTATTGAACTTACAGTGGCTGGGGGACCTGGATTCGAACCAGGACTAGAGGAGTCAGAGTCCACCGTTCTACCGTTAAACTATCCCCCAATCGGCCGTAGGCCGCGTCCCGCCGTCGCAAGGACGGTTAAGAACCGGCCGCGCTGCATTCAGCGGCGTCAGGCGTGGGCGGTCAGATAGGCGGAATGGCCTTGCAGGTCAACCGGTCTTCTCCGGTTGACGGGAGATCGGCCCCCGCCGTAACGATCGGGTTGCGGAAGCCGTCTGGAAGGGTGGCCGAGTGGTTTAAGGCAGCGGTCTTGAAAACCGCCGTGGGGGCAACTCCACCGTGGGTTCGAATCCCACCCCTTCCGCCAATCTGCTGCCTGCGCGTTGAGGCCGTCCGCAACCGCACGGCCATCGTCTTCAGCGCGCCACCGCTCGTTCGCGCAGGGCCTTCGCGGCTCGCCGTTTAAAAGTCGTAGAGCCGCTTGGGATTGTCGACGAGGATTCGGTCCCGTGTCGCACGGTCGGGTACCCACTCCGCGAGCAGGTTCAGCAGGCGTCCGTCATCGATGTTCTGCGCCGGCGCCAGATCCGTCGGCTTGCGATCCGGTCGCGGCGTGCTGTCCGGGTGCGGCCAGTCGCTGCCCCAGACGAGCTGATCCGGATTCGCCGCCACGAGGGCGCGGGCCAGCGGCATCACGACGGGATAGTCGGGCCCCCGGTTGGATGCGCGGTAGGCGCCCGACAGTTTCACCCAGGCTTTCCCGCTTCGCACAAGATCGAGCACATCGCCAAAACCCGGTTGATCGGGCCCCAACGCAGCCTGCGCACCGGCGAAGTGATCGAACACGATGGGGACCGGCAGCGCGGCCAATTGCTGCTTCAGCGGTGCGATGACCGAGAGTCGGCTGTAGATCTGCAGGTGCCAGGGTCGTCCCCCGATCTGCTGGACGGCGGTGTCCAGCGCCTTGGCGGAGACCGCGGGATCGAAGACGCCGGCCTGTTCCAGATTGACCCGAATGCCGCGGATCCCCGCCTTGACCAGCGCATCGCGGCTGGCCGCGCCCGTGTCCGGCCCGATCACCGCGACGCCCCGGGCGCGCTGCGGGCCGAGCACGCGCAGGCCATCGAGGGTGGCGGCATTGTCGGTGCCGTAGACACTCGGCGTCACGATGACGACGCGGTCGAGCTTGAGCGCATGCTGGAGCGCGAGCAGGCTCTCGACCGGATCGACCGGAGGCGTGTAGGCGCGCCCGCTCCAGAACGGGAACTTCGCGGGATCGGGAATGACGTGGACGTGGCTGTCGCAGGCACCTGCGGGGACCTCGAACGTCACGGGCGTCTTCACGGTCGGCGCATCCTGAGCCTGCGCGGCCCGAACCGTCGTGCCCGCCAAGGCGAACCCTTTGGCGGCGGCAAGTGCCAGCGTCTGTCGGCGCGACAACATGGGAGTTCCTCCGGATCTGGTACGGCCTTCTCTGGGCTCGCGGTCCCGATCCGACCACTCGGTCGGGAAAACCGCAAGCCGTTGGACCGATCACAAGTCGCGGTGACGCGGTGCTGATACGAGCGGCGTCCTCCGATCGTGTCGCGGGGCACCTTCGCCGAACGAGTTATCCACGCCCTGGAGGACGCGGCGCGGAACGTCGATCCTCCGCTGACATTGCCTTCGCGATCATGGAGGTGACGATGACTGAGAAGAAGGGTCACGGGAGCACGACGGCCAAGAAGGCGAATGCCAAGGCAAGCAAGGAGGGCAAGTCGAACCCACGTAAATCCTCCTCGGCGCAGGCCGAGCTCGGGAAAAAGGGCGGCACAAGCAAGTAGATCGAGTCGGCCTGGCCCGGCGCGGGAGCCGAGCAAAGGGTGTCCGATCAGACCGGGCGGGCTCATCGAGCCGTCCTGGCGCTCGATCCGGTACGGTTTGCGGGTGCATCGCGTTGCGCACGGGCCTCGACGCGATGTATCTGGCGGCCGACCCCGAGCCCGGCGCGAAGTTTCGCCGTGAGACCGGCCAGGACCAGAAGGCCGAGCGCCAGGGCGAAGACCTTCAACGTATGACCTATCGCATCGTGATAATGGTGCCCGGCGTGGACGATGAGCCATCCCACGCCGACGAAAACGGTCGTCGAGATCAGCGGAACGGTCAGGTCGGGCATCGAAACAACAACGGATGCCACCGTCGCTCGGTTCATCCGATGGCCGCCGCTCAGACGGGATCACCGGCCGAGGGCCGGGATCCCTTCCGACGCGGACCGGTCCGAAGCGACAGTTCAGGCGCCCAGGCGGCGGCGTGAGACCTTCGGAGCAGGTGATTGTGGTTCCGCTTTGCGGGTCACGTCACGGAGCGCTGCAACCATGAGTCCGGTCTGCGCTTCGAGGGCACGCGCGTGCCGGTCACGCCGCATGGTCTGCCACGCCATGAAGCCGCCGGCGAGGATCGCCGCAAGGCTCGCCGCCACCGGGGCCCCGACCAGCGCGGCCACCCAACCAACCGATGAGAGCACGCACGCGGCCAGAAGCCCGGTGCCGATCGCGAAGGCTAACAGGACGATCATCGGAGCCTCGCCCAACAACGTTGAGACCGCCTCAACAGCAAGCCTCCATGTGCCTATGCGGTCCGTGTTAATCGAGGGTCAACGTAACATTTTCAGTCCAACAGCGGCTATCTTGCCGTCACCGATCTCGAACGCGATCGTCCTGTTGTACGGTTGTCCCAATCCACTGCCCGATCGATCGACGTGGCGGAGCGCAGTCCGTCAGTTGCGCGTCGACCGACATGCAGTCGGCCCGTCTCACAACGCCGTCCGAAGGAAGCTTACGCTGCGTACTTCGCTCGCGTCCTGATCGCGTCCTGGAAGGCGGCGAAGACTCTGCGCATCTGCGGTCGTTTATAGGGATATAGGTCGACCGGATCCATGTCGTGGATGACCATGCCGGTATCCGCTTCGAAGATCAGCAGGCGACCATCCTGGTCCTCGGCGCAATCGAGGATCAGATAGTCGAGCCCGGTTCGACGGTGGATCTCGGCGAACGCCGTACGGTGCCGGGGCACGAACAGGTCGTGGAAGGTGGCCATCGCCTCGGCCTCCGCGTTGCGCTTGGCGGGATCCTCATTCATGGCGGCATTGAGGTAGTGGATCATCCAATGGTCGCGGATGGCCATGTGGCAGAGGAACGGGGTGCCGTCGACGAGAACGATCCGGAGCTTCCTGAAGAGCCCGTCCGGTCCGCTGTAATCGCAGAATTGCGTGACGTAATACGTCTCCGCATCGAACCGGGCGAGGTAGTCGGGGAGGTCTCCGCGGCGCTCGATCTTCTGGAGCGCGTTGCCGGCATGGGTATCGATCGGCCGGATGAGGATCGGATAGGTCCACCCGTCCGGCAGCCTGTGAGCCGCGGTCGCGATCGCCGCTTTGGTCACCCGCATGACGGATGGGACCACCACACCCTCGGCGCCGGACAGCGCCTCGGCAAGTCCGTGCCGCGATGTCCTCAGGACGTTGCCCGGCTGGTTGACCACGGGGCGGCGCCAGCCCGGAGCGGCGGACGCCAGGGCTTCGAGCACGGGCTCGTTCGCGGTCGAGTAGGCGACCCCGATGATGCAGACGTCGTGGTCCGGTAGATGGTCTGGAATGGTGTCTCCCGGGAGTACGAACAAGTACTCGACCCGGATACTTGAGTCATCGAGCAGGAAGTCGACCGGCGTATTGGCCATCAAATCGCCCGCCGTGACGATCACCAGGACGCGCGTCGTCGCTTCGGGGCTGTTGGATCGAAGCTGGAAATGCCGGTAGCTTCCGAGAACCTCGCTCTGAAGCTGCAAGGCCGGGTCGGACCGATGCATCAGCAACAGGATCGTCGCCAGGTCGAGGGCCGTGCCGGCTTCGAGAGCCCCGTCCCCGGCGCGGGACAGGATGTCGCCGGCCCACATGGCCATGTCGGTGCCTTCGAACGCCGCCCGGATCAGCCGCGCGGGTCCGATCATCGGGCTGGGCACGGCATCACGACTCGAGGGCGACGACATCGGACTACTCCACCCGGCGGCCTGCTGGTCTCGGTCGACCCCACACCCTGGACGCGGTGCCGCTCAACGTCGCCGCGTCTGCGTGGCCGCCCGCCGCAGCGCATCCGCGAGCGCACCGTCCGGCGCCGCCTGACGCGCTTCCGGCGGCCGGGGCTTCTGCGCTTCGGATCGCGCTTCCCCGGAACGCTGCGCCGACACCGCCGGCTCCACCGAGTCGTCGAGCCGCATCGATAGCGCGATCCGCTTGCGCGGGCCATCGACGCTGAGCACCAGAACGCGAATTACCTCGCCGATCCGCACCACCTCGGTGGGCGATGCGATCCGGCGGCGCGCCATCGCCGAGATGTGGACGAGCCCGTCCTGATGGACGCCGATATCCACGAAGGCCCCGAATGCCGCCACGTTGGTGACGATACCCTCGAGCTGCATGCCCGGCCGCAGATCGCCGATCGACTGGACGCCCTCGTCGAAACGCGCGGTCCTGAAGGCGGGGCGTGGGTCGCGGCCCGGCTTTTCCAGTTCGGCGATGATGTCGCGCACGGTCAGCAGACCGAATCGCGCATCCACGAACGTCTCGGGTGTCAGCGTGGCGAGCGTTGCCGCATTGCCCAGAAGGACGTGGATATCGCTCTTGGTGGCCTGAAGGATGCGCCGAACCACGAGGTAGGCTTCCGGGTGCACGCCGGATGCATCGAGCGGGTCGTCACCGTTCCGGATCCGCAGAAAGCCCGCCGACAGCTCGAAGGTCTTCGGTCCGAGGCCCGGCACGGCTTTGAGGGCCGCCCGGGACTGGAACGGGCCGTTCGTGTCCCGGTGCGCGACGATCCGGTCCGCCAAAGCCGATCCGAGTCCCGACACCTGCGCCAGCAGGGCAGGGGAAGCCGTGTTCAGATCGACGCCGACGGCATTCACGGCATCTTCCACCACCGCGGACAGCGAACGCGACAGCTTCGCCTCACTCACGTCGTGCTGATACTGGCCGACGCCGATCGATTTGGGATCGATCTTGACCAGCTCTGCCAGGGGATCCTGCAGGCGCCGGGCGATCGAGGCGGCGCCGCGATGGGACACGTCGAGATCGGGCAGTTCGCGGGATGCGATCTCGGAGGCCGAATAGACCGAAGCGCCGGCCTCCGAGACCATCACCTTGACGAGCTTCAAGTCCGGATTCGCGGCGACCACCTCCGCGGCGAGACGCTCGGTCTCGCGGGATGCGGTGCCGTTGCCGATGGCGATCAGCTCGACGCCGTGAAGACGGCAGAGCTTCCCGAGCGTCGCCACGGCGTCGCGCCAGCGGCGCTGCGGCTCGTGCGGATAGGTGGTCTCGACCGCGACGATCCGGCCGGTCCGGTCCGCCACCGCAACCTTCACACCGTTCCGATAGCCCGGATCGAGCCCCAGCGTCGGACGGCCGCCGGCCGGGGCGGCCAGGATCAGGTCCTTCAGGTTGCCGGCGAAGACCCGGACCGCCTCGTCCTCCGCCCGCTCGAACAGGCGCGTGCGCATGTCCTGCTTGATCCCGGCCCGGATCTTCGTGCGCCAGGCGGCCCGGACGGTGTCGAGCAGCCACGCATCGCCCGGGCGTCCCTGGGCGACGATGCCGAACCGCCGGCAGATCGCCGTCTCGAACGGCCCCGGGATACCGGGTTGAGACTCCTCGCCCTCCGCCGCGAAGGCGATGTCGAGCACCTCCTCACGCTCGCCGCGGAAGATCGCCAGGATCCGGTGCGAGGGCATCCGCTCCAGCCGCTCGCTCCAGGCGAAATAATCCGCGAACTTCGCCCCCTCGCTCGCCTTGCCCTTGCGGACCTGCGAGACGAGCTGGCCGCTGCGCCGGTAATCGGTCCGGAGGCGGCCCACGAGATCCGCATCCTCGGCGAAGCGCTCGATCAGGATCGCCCGCGCACCCTCCAACGCCATGGCCCGGTCGGCAACGCCGCGCTCGGGCGACACGAAGGCGGCCGCCGCGTGCTCGGGGGCGCGACCGGGATCGGTGAGGAGCGCCTGGGCCAGCGGCTCCAGGCCGGCCTCGCGGGCGGTCTGGGCCTTGGTCCGGCGCTTCGGCCGGAACGGCATGTAGAGGTCTTCGAGGCGCGCCTTCGTGTCGGCCGCCTCGAGGGCCGCCGCGAGAGCGGGACTCATCCGGCCCTGGGCGTTGATGCTCTCCATGATGACGCGGCGGCGGTCGTTCAGGTCGCGCAGGTAGGACAGGCGCTCGTTCAGCCTGCGCAACTGAACATCGTCGAGGCCGCCCGTCTGCTCCTTGCGATAGCGCGCGATGAACGGCACGGTCGCCCCGCCGTCCAGCAGGGCCACCGTGGCTGCAACCTGCGCTTCCCCGACTCCGAGTTCCTCGGCGATGAGCGCGTTCACGGCTGTCATGCGATCTCAGGCTGCCAGGTTCACGAAGGGGCGACAGCCGCCTGCCGCGCCAAGCCGTCGGAAACATGGCGTCGGGGCGACCGTCAGGATCGCAGCCGCGTTCCGAGGCACGTTCACGCTATGGCTGTGGACAAGCGGCATAACCTCGCGCCGGAGCGATAACGGTATCCGCGGCGGCAATGGCCAACAGTAGATCAACCGATAGCGGGACGAGCGGCCAATATAGGTATAGCGAATGCTGCTCCGTCTCAGTCTCCCGCCGGTGGCCGACCGTCCGTAAGCCACGCGGATCTTGACGCTGAGCCGGCTGTGTCATTCGGATGTCACGGCTGAATGCAACGCACTCGTTCGTCGCATGCTGCGAAAGGCAGGCGCCCCGTGCAGTTCGAGATCCGCGAGACCAGCCGGTCCCTGTGGTCCTGGGTTCTGCTGAACGAAACGGCCGAACCCGTCATGGAATCACGCCGGAACTTTCCCTCGCGGGCGCAGGCGGCGGCGGCGGCGCTGGCCTTCTCGCATTTGGTCGCCCGGGCTGGCCGCACATTGTCCGGCGGTCCGCGCCGAGTCGGGTTCCTGTAACCGCGTTCGCGGCCTCAGGCGCGGTGACGGATCAGGCTGATCACGCTCAGGCAGGCGATCGCGCAGCCGACACCCATGGCGCCCAGGCAACTGATGGTGCGGCCGGGTTCACCGCGGGCCAGGACGATCGCGGCCGCCAGGGGGAGAAGCAGGACTGCGAGCAGCAGAGTCATGGCGCGTTCCGGTCGAGGGCATGAATGGGCCGGCGCGAACTTAGCCGTCGATCGGTTAATCGCCGCTGATGGACGGATCGGCCGCCGGCGCGGGGCCCCATCGGGTCGCGTCGATGCGCGCCGTACCCCAGCCTGTCCCGACCGTGATCGAGAGTGGAAGCATCACCCGCCCGCCCGGCACCGGCGCGAGGCGCACGTGCAGGTCGTCGTTCTCGGCCATGCGGCGGACCGACGAGCCCTTGGCGCGATGACCGGCCACCGGCACCCACCGGATCCGGCAATCGAGGGCCGGCCCCCGGTAGGGCCCCGTGGCCACGGCCACGACCGCTCCGCGCGACAGAACGAGGTCGGCGCGGGTCGCCCCGTCGAACACCGGGATGCGCCGGTCGCACAGGGACGGTGTCAGAGGCGCGGGACCGATCGGTATGATCAGCATGCCGATGGGATCCGTCACGCCGACCCGGTCCGCCGCCGTCACCGGGACGCGATCGGGTTTCGGTGCTGGCTCCGGCTCTACCTCGGCCTTGCGGACCGTGCCGGACTCGAAGGTGACGCGGACGAGCACCGGCATGGTTCCGTACCGGCTATCGATGCGGAACACATCCGGGACCGTGCGGGCCGCCGAGAGGCGCCCTTGAGATCCGGCGCTGCCGGACCCTTGGAAGAACCAGCCCGCCAGACCGGTCAGGCCCCCTTCGAGCTTGAGCGCGTAGCGCTCTGCCGTCAGGTTGGCCGTGAGTTCGGCTTGGCCGACCGGGAGGCTCAGGAAGCTCATGGCGTAATGGGCCGCGAAGACGGGCGCCGCCTCCGGAGACGACGCGCAGGGCGCGGGAGAAATCGCCCCGATGCACAGGATCAGGGCCGCAGCGCTGGAGATGCCCTTCGAACGTCCGAACGGAGATTTTGCTCGGCAGGCTTTCCGGAAACCGGCCCAACGGGGCGTGAAGCGGCGACGGCGCTGATGCCGGGTCACAGCCGCCCATCCTGGTGAAGCGCGATTCGTCGGGACGACCATGCCCATCCCGTCATCTCCCGCAGTCTCGATGACGGGACTGGCCATCCTATCAGGTCAAGTGAGACGAACCAGCCGCTCGATGAGAGCCCGATCGTGCAGCAGCGCCAGACGCTCCCGCGGCGTGAGCCAGGCCTGCGCTTCGGCGACCGTCACGGCCTCATCGATCTTGGCGGCGGCGAGCGTCCGGTCGGGGTCGATCGCGCCGCGGGGCCGCTCGCGCCCGGGCGGCAGCATTTGCGCATGGGCCTCAGCGAGGCGCGGATCGGCGTGGAGCGCCGTGAGCGCATCGGCGTCGTCGAAGGCCGTCACGGCGTTGCGTTCGGCCAGGGCGCCGGCGCGCACCGCGATCGCGGGGGGCGTGGCCTCCTCCGGCGTCGCGAGCAGGCGCCGGCGTTTGAGCGCCAGCCCGAGCCCGAGCTGGCCGCTCGCCCAGGAGATCGGGATGGCCAGCACCAGGCCAAGGATGGTGGGGCTCATCCAGAGGAACAGCGAGGTCGCGATGGCGAAGGCCGCGATGCCCGCGACCACGCCCAGAAGCGTGTGCCAGCGATGCCGGGATACGATGTCGCGCAGGGGAATCGAGCCGTCGTCGCGCCGCTGCGGGTTCCAACCCGTGTCGCGGCCGAGCAGGATGCCCATGACGGAGCCGGATTGGATCACCATCGCCACCGGCGCCACGAGGGCCGAAAGCAGGATCTCGACGAGGCTCGAGAGGACGAGCCGGCCGCCGCCGCCACAGGCGTGCCGCACCGATCGGTCGAGGAGCGCGAGGATCAGGCCGAGGAATTTCGGTGCCAGCAGCACCGCCATGGTCAGCCCGAACAGTTGCAGCGCGCGCACCGGGTCGAACCGCGGGAAGACCGGCGAGAAGCCGGCGCCGCCGAAATAGTCCGGCCGCTCCGTGGCGGTCTGGAGCACCAGCAGGATACCGACCACCAGCTGCATCAGCCAGAGCGGCGAGGCGAGGTAGCCGGCGATCCCGGTGGCGAAGTGCTGCCGGGTCGCGGGGTGCAGTCCGGCGGCGGCGATCACCCGCGCGTGCTGGAGGTTGCCCTGTGCCCAGCGCCGATCGCGGACCGCCACGTCGATCAGGGAGGGGGGGCTCTCCTCGTAGGAGCCCTCCAGGCGGTGCAGCATGTAGACCGCCCAGCCGGCCCGGCGGATCAGCGCGGCCTCCACGAAATCGTGGGACAGGATGTGTCCTCCGAAGGGCGGCTTGCCCGGCAGATCCGGCAGGCCGCAGGATTCCGCGAAGGCCCGGGTGCGGATGATCGCGTTGTGGCCCCAGTAATTGCCGTCCCGTCCCGACCACGCGGCGAGCCCGGCGGCGATCACCGGGCCGTAGATCCGCGCGGCGAATTGCTGGAGCCGGGCGAACAGCGTGTTGCGGTTGATGATCAGCGGCAGCGTCTGGATGATGCCGGCATCCGGATCCGCCTCCATCGCGGCGGCGAGCGCCACGATGGCCTGACCGCTCATCAGGCTATCGGCATCGAGCACCAGCATATGGTCGTATCGACCGCCCCAGTGGGTGACGAAATCGCCGATATTGCCCGCCTTGCGGTGGTGGTTCTTCGGCCGGTGGCGATAGTAGAGGCGCGCCTCCGGACCGAGGCGGTGACGCAGGTCGAGGAAGGCGCGCTCTTCCGCGATCCAGGCATCGGCCCGCGTCGAGTCGGACAGGACGAACCAGTCGAAATGCCGTCCGAGGCAGGTCGTCTCCACGGCCTCCCGCATGGCCTCGATGCCCGCGAAGGTGCGGGCCGTAGCCTCGTTGTAGACCGGCATCAGGATCGCAGTGCGGGTCGTCAGCGCGGTGGGGATCGCCGGGGGACGCTGCTCGCGGCGCAGCAGCATCGCGAAGCCGAGCAGCGCGCTGGTGAAGGCCAGCGTGATCCACGAGAAGGTGAGGCAGAACAGAACGACGAGGGCGAGCTGGAGCGCGGTCGGGCTGCCGGAGACCGACACGGTCTCGACCATCTGCCAGCCGCCATAGGCCGTGAGCGCCAACGCCCCGCCGAACACCCACGCCCGCGCGAGCCAGGGGCTGCGCCTTGCACGCGGGGACCTGTGGCCCGTCGCTGGGACCCAGCGCGACAGGTCCTGAACCGGCATCGCCAGCAGCGCCTCCGGCGGCTGCGCGGGGGCGATGTCCGGCGAGGCACTGGGGCCGGGCTCGACCGCAGGCTCGGGCAGGGTGATCGTGTCGTCCATTCGCACGGCGGAGGCTGATCCTCTCTCGGTGAGCGGTGGAATCAAGGCGTCCAGCGGTAGAGCCACGTCTCGCTGACCCGGCTTTGCCCGCGGCGGAGCGCGAGGCGCAACTCGCTGGCCTTCTCACCCCCCGGATCGAGTTCGAACAGTATCCGCAGGGTCTTGCGCTCGGGATAGCGATAGCGGTCCTGCCGGGTGATCGTTCCGGCCGAGGCGCTCAGATCGACGTCGATGTCACCGGGCTCGAACAGCGCGTCGCCCTCGAAATCGACCGCGAACAGGCGCCGGTTTCCCGAGCTGCCGTGGCCGCAGCGACTGTCAATGACCCGAGCGATCTCCGGCGACAGCGGGTCGGGCCAACCCTTGGACCAGTGCTGGCGGCAGAGAAACCGCATCTCCCCGCCCTTGGCGAGCTTCGCCTTGGGGCGCCAGTAGGCGAAAACGTTCTCGTTGAGTTCCGAATCGCTGGGGATCTCCAGGAGCGTCACGGCACCCTCGTTCCAATCGTCGAGCGGCTCCAGCCAGAGCGAGGGCCGCTGCTCCCAGTGCCGCCGGTCGTCGTCGAAGTCACCGTAGGCGCGGGCGCGCTGCATCAGGCCGAACCCCTTCGGTCCGCGGTCGACGAAGGCCGAGACCTGAAGCGTCTCGGGGTTGTGGACCGGACGCCAGATCGGCTCGCCGGACCCGTTGTGAATCGCCAGACCCTCCACCGAGAAGGCGGCGGCGCGCAGATCGTCGACCCGGCGGCGGTCGATGGGGCCAAACAGGTAGCTGCCCTGCATGCCGCCGAGCCCGATATGATCGAGATCGGCCCGGGCGAAGACCGTCCCGTCGATCCCCGCGATCGAGGCTTCCCGGCCCGGCGTCAGGGTCAGCTTGAACGCCGCCGTAGCGGATTCCGACTCGGCAAGCGCATGGACCACGACCGGCTGGCCGGGGGTCGGGGTTTGGATGAACAGGGCGCGAAAGAGGGGAAATTCCTCGCCGCGGGCATCCGCCGGCCGGAGCGCCAGCGCCCGGGCGTTGATCCCGAAATCCTGCCCCTCCGCCACGAGGTGGAAGAACGAGCCGCCCTGAAACATGGCGAAATCCGACAGGGCGCCGCCGTCGCCGAAGCGCGCGCGCAGCCGGAAGCCCGAGAAGGCCGCGTCGTCGCTAAGGTCTGGCAGATCGAGCCCCGGAGCCGAGAACGCCGCCTTGCTGTAGGAGATCGGCCGCACCAGACCATTCTCCACCAGGAACAGCGAGACCGGCGTGTCGAAGATCGACCCGCGCAGCAGCGGTTCGAGACTGTAGCCGACGTCCTGGCCGGCCCAGATCGCCCCGTCGGCGGCCGGACGAATCGTCTCGTAGGCCTCCCGCGACAGGGTTTTCAGGACGGCTGGAAGATCGTTCGCCTTCGGGCCGACATAGGGCGTCTTGGAGCGGGCGCGCGCGAGGTCGGTGAGCGTGTTCGCCTCGAAGGCCTCGCCGGCGCGCGGAAAGTCCGGCGCCGTGTCGGGATCGGCCGCCAGCGTCGCGCCGGGCAGCGATCCCGCGGCCGCGCCGAGAGCCCCGGCGAGCACCACGCGGCGGGTCATGGCTACGGGCTGGCGGACGTGTCTCGTCATGCGGCCGTCAGTCTTTCGTGTCTCAAGCCGTCCCCGGCCGATCTGCTGCCCGAGGGACGGTCCGGCGGCAAGCTCTCCGGAGCGGTGTCTATACGGACAGTCCGGCTGAACCCAGGGTTAAGCGCACGATCGAACCGCGAGGCGCTCCGTTGACTTAACCCGAGCCGGCTCTCTAATTCGGCCGACTGCATCGAAATGGGGGAGGCAGCATGGGGTCGTTGCGAGTCACGGGCCACGGCGTGGATCTCGGGGAGAGTCTGCGCGGCCGCGTCGAGGAGCGGATGGCCGCGATACAGGCCAAATACCTCGACTCGCATATGAGCGACGCCTGCACCGGCCACGTCACCCTGCGGCGGGATGGAGCTGCTTTCCGGACGGACTGCGTGCTGCATCTCGTGTCCGGACTCACCATCGAGGCGAACGGATTCGCCCACGACGCACGGTCGAGTTTCGAGCAGACGGCGGAGCGCCTGGAAACGAGGCTGCGTCGCTACAAGCACCGGCTCAAGCAACACGCCCCCGGGCCGGGTGACGACGCGGCGATCGAGGCGGCCTACGCGGTCTTCGCAGCGCCGGACGAGGACGATGACGAGCCGGCCGACGGGGACGCCCATCCGCCGATCGTCGCCGAGAGCACCCGGACGCTCCAGCGCCGCACCATCGGCGAGGCGGTCACGGCCCTCGATCTCACAGGTTCGCCCGTGCTCGTGTTCGTCCACGCTGGCACCGGGCGCGTCAACGTCGTATATCGGCGCAGCGATGGCGCAATCGGCTGGGTAGATCCGCCGGGCGCCGTCGAGTGACTCGGCGGGTCGAGGGGAACGGAGCCGGAACCGGCCTGTTTCCCGGTCGATTGATGAGCGGGGGCGCGGCCGAGTCGGCCGGCAAGGCCCCCGCAACGAGGTCCGTCCCTGACCGGGCGGGCGACGGGGCAACGGTCGTTCGATGCCAGTTCTGGACTTTCTCGATCCTGAGTCGATCGTGCCGTCGTTGCGCGCGCGAGCCAAGAAGCAGGTGCTTCAGGACCTCGCGGTCCAGGCCGCGCGTCGGCTACCGGCGCTCGGAGAGCGACCGGTCTTCGACACGTTGCTCCAGAGGGAGCGCCTGGGATCGACGGGCATCGGCGACGGCGTGGCGATTCCACATGGCAAGCTGCCCGGACTCGATCGATTGTTCGGCCTGTTCGCGCGGTTCGACCGCCCGGTGGACTTCGAATCGCTGGATGGCCAACCGGTGGACATCGCGTTCCTGCTGCTGGCCCCGGAGGGCGCAGGGGCGGATCACCTGAAGGCGCTCGCCCAGGTCGCCCGGGTCCTGCGCGAACCCGGCATGCTCGCCCATATTCGGGCCGCCCGGGATGCGGGCGCGCTCTACGCGCTGCTGACGCGCTCCACGGCGCCGCAGGCCGCCTGATGTCGCTTCGCCGGATCGTCGTGTTCGCGGTGCTGACCCCGGTCCTGGCCGGTCCAATCCTGGCCGGTCCCGTCTTGGCGCAGGGCGATACCACCTGCGCGCGCGATCTGCTCGTCGCGCAATCGATGCAGCGGCAGGCGATCGACCAGCTCGAACAGGCGAACGGCGACGATGCCAAGAACTGCCGCATCTGGCGGCGGCACGTCGAAACGATGCGCCGGGTCGCGGGCGTCTACGGGCGATGCCTGTCCGGATCGGAGCGGGGCGAGCGCCTCGCTCAGGTCCAGGGCTCGGACCGGGAATTCTCGGCGGCCATCAAGGCGCGCTGTCATGGTCAGTGAGGTCCCGGCCGTGCGGCTCGGGGGGCATGCGGGCGATCCCCGAGTCTGACGCGTGTCGGACGAACCGCCGCGCGCATAGCGATACGGATTCGCCTTCGCCGACCGTAAAGGCCTGTGGCGGATCGAAGCCTTCGGCTATCGGACTCAGTCGAGATCGCGCGCGGCGAGCGGCTCGGCGACCATCTTCACGGGTTTGCCGCGCCCGATCAGGATCGCCGCCCGTGAGCGTTCGGGATCGGCCTCGAACCGGGTGCGCACCCAGCTCGCGAGGAACTTCACGTACTCGGAGGCGACGAGCCTCGCGGCGGGCGGGCTCCGCCACCAGCGATCGGCATCGAACGCGTCCGTGACCACCGGGTGCGGCAGGACGCGATCGCTGTCCTGCAGGGCGTGAACCAGTTCGACCAGCGTGCGCGGCATGTGGTAGTTCGAGGTGACCACCGCCACGGTGCTGAATCGGTGCGCCCGCATCCAGCGGCGGGTCTCGATCGCGTTCCCGATGGTGTTGCGCGCGCGGTAGTCGAGATCGACGCAGCAGGCGATCAGCGCGCGCTGTGTCGGGTTCAATCGGGCGATCTCGTCGCGGCTGGTACGCTCGTTGACGCCCGTGATGAGCAGGCGCCGTCCATATCCGCCCGCCAGCAGGTCGATGGCATCGCCGATTCGTTGCGCCCCGCCGGTCAGCGCCACGATCCCGTCCGCCCGGTCGGTCGGCGCCCGCTCCTGCCGGGCGAGGGCGCTGACGAAGATCAGAAAGCCGGCAAATAGGACGATTGCACCGAGGCCCGCTCCGACCCCGAGCACCCACAATGCGGTCGGAGCCCGATGGCGCGCCAGCGCCGGCTTGGCCGCCTGGCTCGGGAGGCTCCACGCGTGCCAAGCCCAGCCGACGGTCTCGGTCAGATGCGGGTCCGATGCGCGCAGCATACGCGTGGTCATCCTCCGGAGGATCGGCTTCGATTGCGGCGACCCGGAGGCAGTCCGGGCGCCCGCATCCACACCGCGACCATAAGGTTTCCGAAATGTAAACGCGCTGGCGGGACGTTCTTGATCCACGCTTGCGCCAGGCTGCGGCGGGTCAGGCCAGGAACCGGCGCACCGTGATGCGGGACACCACGCCCGTGACGAGGGAAGCGATGACGCCGATGAGGACGATGCTGGCATAGCCGCGCAATCCGATCTGGAAGGCGCCGAACAACGCCTCGACTTCCTGTCCGGCGGGTCCCGACCGGGCAGCCCGGGCCAGGAATCCGGCGACGACGAACGCCAGGATTGCGCATCCTGCCCCGATGGCCCCGCCGCGCAGGCCCAGGCCGAAGAAGCGCCTCTGGAACGCTTTGGCGATGTAATCGTCGTCGGCGCCCACGAAGTGGAGCACCTCGACCACTTCCCGGTTGCTCGCCATGGCGCCCCGCGTGGCGAAGGTGACGGCGAGGCCGGTGGCCACCAGGACGAGGATCACGAGCCCGATCCCGATCCCCACGAAGGCATTCGCCGCGGTCGAGAGCCGCTGGAGCCACAGCGCGTGGTCATCGAGGCTGGCAACGCCGGGCAGCGCCTCCAGAAGCCGTGCGCGCAGCCGCTTGAGATCGGCGCCCTGGCTTCGGTTCAGCGTGAGGGCGATCAGCCGGGGAACCGGCAGATCCGAGAGGTCGAGCCCGCTGCCGAGCCACGGTTCCAGCAGCCGCTCCGCCTCGGCCTTCGAGAAGATTCGCGTCTCTGCGATGCCCGGCTCTGCCTTGGCGAGGCCCGCGGCCCGAGCGACGTCGGCCTCGACGTCGCGGCCGGGATTCGGCCGGATCTGGATGGTGACCTCCTGGGCGACGTCGCCCTGCCACTGCGCGGCATTCGCCGCCACCATCTCGGCCGCGCCCGCGCAGAGTCCCGCCAGGAAGGTCAGGATGGCGATGACCGCCGCGAGGGAACGCCCGGCCGCGGTATCGGTCGGTACCAGGGCCGCGTTGCGGCGCAGGTTCGCCGGTGCGGACGGGGATCCGGCAACCGGCTCGGGTCGCGTCCGCGGGATGGCCCGTGTGCTCATTCCTCGATCCGCAGCCGGCCGTCGTTCAGCACCATCCGCCGGGCGTCGACGGCGTCCATGATGCCGAAATCGTGGGTTGCGATGACCACCGAGGTCCCGAGCTTGTTCAGCTCGAGGAACAACCGCAGCAAGCGCCGCCCGAGCCCGGGATCGACGTTGCCGGTCGGCTCGTCGGCGAGCAGCAGATCGGGCCTTGCGATCAGCGCCCGGGCGATGGCGGCACGCTGCTTCTCGCCGCCCGACAGGAGTGGCGGCAGGGCATGCATCCGCTCGCCGAGCCCGACCCAGCGCAGCAGCTCGACCACCTCGGCCCTGTAGCTCGCCTCCGTCCGGCCCTGAACGCGCAGCGGCAGCGCCACGTTCTCGTAGGTCGTCAGGTGATCGAGCAGGCGGAAATCCTGGAACACCACGCCCATCCGTCGCCGCAGCCCGGTCAGCGCCTTGGCGGAGATGCCGCTGACCTCCTCGCCGAAGATCGAGACGAGGCCCCGGGTCGGCCGAACGGACAGCAGGATCAGCCGCAGCAGCGTCGTCTTGCCGGCGCCCGATGGGCCGGTGAGGAACTGGAACGAGCGCGGCGCGATGCGGAAGCTCACGTCCGACAGCACCTCCGGCCCCAGGCCGTAGCGCATGCCGACATTCTCGAATTGCACCACCGGCCGCTCCGCGCCGGGCAGCAGGCTTTTCATGTTCGCCTGAAGGTTCAAGGCCGTGCCATATCTCGTCGATCCTGGTTCCGGGCATCGCCGGACCGCCGGGCGTTTTCAAGGCCTATGGGATTTCACGGCCGCTTAACCCTGTTCGGAGACACTTTATCAAGCGAATTCACTGTCCGGCCCCGGTGCGGCCGATCGATGCGAGTATGGCGCGTATGTTGATCGTCTGCCCAAGCTGCGCCAGTGCGTACCGGATCGAGGCCGGCAAGGTCGGCATGGAAGGCCGATCGGTCCGGTGCGCGGCCTGCCGCGAGACGTGGTTCATCTCTCCGGCCGACGTGCTGGCCGGGCACGAGGCCGAACTCGCGGCGGAGGGCGCGGCGGATCCGGCGGTCGAATCCGCCTGGGAAGAGGCGAGCGCCGCCGTGCGGCAAGCCTCGGATCTGCCGCTTCCTAAGACGCGCCGGCCAAAGTTCCAGAGCAAAACGGGCCGCCGCAGCATCAGCCTGTCACCCTCGTCGGCTCTCGGGCTCGCGCTACTGGCCGCCCTGCCTCTCGTGTGCCTCGCCCGGACCAGCGTGGTCCGGGCGGTCCCACCGACCGCGGCTCTGTTTGCTCGGATCGGCTTGCCGGTGAATCTGCGCGGCGTCGAGATCCGTGACGTGGTGGCGTTCAGCAGCCCCGCCGAAGACGGGAGGTCCGTTGAGCTCGTGGTTGAAGGCGATCTCGTGGGCGTCGCCCGCGCAGACGTGGCAGTGGCGCCGCTCAAGGCCGAGATTCGCGACGCTGGCGGCCGGGTCGTTCGGACGTTCACGGTTCCCGCGCCACGGGCGATGCTGGGTCATGCCGAGACCACGCGGTTCCGCGGCGTCCTGTTGAGTCCCCCCACGGAGGGACGCGCCATCGTCCTGCGATTCGCTGAGGCCGGCGACCGGCGCGCCGATGTCACCGTCGGATCGGCGGAGAATTGAGGTCGCGCGGCGGATCCTGATGCCGAAGGCGCATACGGTTCGACTGCCCGGGTGAACGGCCGCCGTCGTTCCGGGTCTCAACGGAAACCGTCGCTGAAACGTCCGAGTTCGGCCTGCATGCCGCCTCGTGCCGTCATCGACCTCGCCGGACAGGTCATTCCAGCCATTGCCGATGAGCGAAGTCCGACGCCAATGTATGCCCGGACCGGGACGTCCATCCTCAACGTAGGATCCCCGGACGCGACTCCTGGATCGTGTGATGCGGAACGGCCGCAGCGGCAATATAGACCGCGCAAACTAATGTTTAGGCTCATTATAAGCATCTAAAGTCGCTTTACTATATTATATAATAAAACATAATCTAACATTGATCTCGAAAATCCGGACCAATTGATACTTGACGCGGTGGTATAGAACGGTTGCATCCGGTGATTTGATCTGAAAATCTGGATTGGCCGGCGTGTTCGCGAAGCGGTGGCATCGCTAGTCCTACGTTGTGAGGCCGATCCGCCGTGACAACTGAAAGTACGGTCCCCGTCTTCTTCGGGACGACAGACGCTGTCGAGGAAAAGCGCGCCTTCGATTATTGGCGTGATACCGTCATGGCGAGTGCCGACCTGCAGCGGCTTGATTTCGAAAGACCGTTCTCGGCCAGCCGCATGATCGCGCAGTCGAAGCACGGCGGGGTCTTCCACACTGTCAGCCGGCCCTACAGCGTTGACCGCACGCCGCGTCATGTCCGCCGGGATGGCCGCGACGATGTCGGCATCTTGGTCGCTCTCAAGGGGCGCGGCTACCTCGAACAGGGCCAGAACGGGACCCTGATCCGCGTCGGCGACATCGGGTTTCAGACATGGGGCCGACCGGGTGGCGGCGGTGGTCTGACCGATTTCGAGGAGATCCGCCTCACGCTGCCCCGCGCCACGTTCCAGTCCCAGATCGGCGATGTCAGCGCGTTCGTTGGAAGCAGGATACCGGCGGGTCCGCTGAACGAGCTCTTCTTCGCCTATTCGCGCATCCTCGCGGCTTCGGTCCACACCATGTCCGAGGCGGAGACAGGCATCGCGATCGAGAGCGCGCTGCACCTGCTGCGCGGTATCGTGCACGGACATACGCGGCATCCCGAGGAGAAGATCTCAGCGAACGCGTTGCGCTCGCTTGCGCTCGCACGGATCCAGCGCTGTCTGCACGATCCCGAGTTTCGGGCGACCACCCTGGCGGCGGACCTTCGCGTCTCGCGCAGCCGCCTCTACGCGGCGTTTGCCGCCGGGGAGGGAATCGCGGCGGCGATCCGCGATGCGCGTCTCGATCGCGCGTACGATCGTATCCTGCGGACGCGCACAGCGGGGTGCAAGGTCGGGTCGATCATGGCCGGTTGCGGTTTCACGGACCCATCCGTCTTCAGCCGTGCGTTCCGCCAGCGGTTCGGCCTCTCGCCGCGCGACCTGATCGCACTGCGCGACGGCTGACCTGTTCACGGACGCCCGCGGTCAACCTCGATGAGGCTGCGCTGCTGCAACGGGTTCGCGATCCTCCGCCCCGCGGTGCACAGTTTCTGATAAGTGCGGATCGCCGCGACGCCGATCCGCGCGATGATGATCTCCCGCGGCAACTGGCGAGGGCCGATGGGTCGGTAAGCGAGACGGGGACTCGCCCGCTCAGCCTCCGCGACGGCCTGACCGAGCGGCAAGGCGGCGATCCGCTCCGCCTCGATGCGGCCTATCCCGAGTTTCTGCGCCCAGGCGTCATCCCGCGCAAGCGTGCCCTGGCCGTGAAGACGACGAAATTGGCGGCGCCACACGTAGCGGCGCATCGCACGGGGGAAGGATTCCATCCGGGCATCGCACAAAGCATCCGGCTCCTCGCATCGGGCACGGATCGTGTCGGCGACCCCGCCAGGGGCGCGTCCAGCAAGGCGCGCCGAGATCGTCACGCACACGTCGGGAGCGTGGCGGACCCGCAGGCCGTGCTCGATCAGCCGTGCGATGAAGGCACCATCCTCACCGAGGGGAATCTCCGGCATGCCCCCCACGGCATCGTAGGCTGCCCGCGTCACGGCCAGGGTCGCGCCGATCGCCGTCCGGTGACATGGCCACGGATCGTGCGGATCGGGATCGATCCGCGCCTCGGCCTCGGTGATAAGTGCGTCGTAGCGATCCTCCAGCCGGCCGCGAGCCGGCAAGGACGGCGGCAGAAGCGCCGCTTCGGCGGCGTCGAGTTCGACCCGGCCGGCAACCGCATCGGCCCCCGCACGGATGGCGGCCCGATTGCGTGCGACCCAGTCCGGCGGCACCCGGCTGTCGGCGTCCGTGGACAGGATGATCCCCGCATCTCCAAGCCAGGCCGCGGCGGCATCCATCGCCCGGCGCCGGGCCCAGCCGGCATGCGCCCCGCCAAACGATTCGGTCAGCACGCGGACCGGGATCGACAGGGTCGGTAGGAGATCTGCGACGATCTTGTCGGTTCGATCCGTGCAGTTGTTCAGGAACAGCACGAGCCCGAGTTGGCCGGGTTCCAGCCCCGCTTGAGCGTCGATCGCCCGCAGGCAGGCGGCGATGCGTTCTTCCTCGTTTCGTACCGGCACCGCGATGACCGCTTGGGGCCCGAAAGCGGCGGGCTCTGGAACGCGCGTCAAAGATCGTCTCCTTCAGGCCCCGACGCGTCGGTCGGGGTCTGCAGCGCTTTGCAGGAGGCCGTATGAACGAAGGCGGAAGCGCGTTCGGCCGACGTCAGGATCCGGCGCAGGAGCGCCGTACCGCCGGCGTGCGTCCGATATTCCCTGTGCCGGCGTGCCGTTTCAGAGGGTCTTCTCGACTAGCCCTTCGATCCATTCCGGCTGGGTCTCGCCCACCGAGCGCCCGACCTCCGCCTCGCCTTTGTAGGCGATGAGCGTGCTTTGCATCCGCACGTCGAGCCGCCTGAGCAGCTGCTTCTGACTGTCGAAGTCGACATCGAAGATCTGAAGTTCTTTGAAACGCGGTTGCTCCGCGAGCTTGGCGAGGATCGGCTTCTGCGTCTTGCAGATCGGGCACCAGGGGGCGCTCACCTCGATCAGGATCGGCTTGCCGCTCTTCTGCGCCGCCTCGAACGCCGATTCGGAGAACGGCACGGCCTCGCCCGCGGCGGCCGGCCCGGCCGATGCGGCGGCGATCGCGCTCAGCACGGCAGAACAGGCCAGCGCGACGACGGTGCGGCGGGTGTTCATCGTGCGTTCCTCCCGGATGACCGGAACCCGCGTGAATCCGGGATGTCGGTCCTTGATACGCATGCCCGTCATAAAGGTTGCGCACGCCCGTGACGCTAGCAACTCCAGGACGCGTGCCGCGAATCACATCATCGGGATGAGGCGGCGCGGTCTTCCGCCGCCAGGGCGTCGATATCGGCTGGGCCCACGGCCTCCATGGGGCACCGGATCCGCAGCGCCCGGGTCGGCTGGCCAGCGCGCATGACGAGGACGATGGTCTCCATATCGGGGCATCCCGGATCGGCGCAGGCGATCTCGTTGACCGCGAGGGCATCAGCGTCCCCGAGTTGAAGCGCGGCGATCAAATCCCGCTTCAACTGCACCGCGGTGGCGGCGCGCTCCGCGGAACGGGCACGCCAAGCCTTGAGGCTGACGAAAGCCATGTGCGATGCGTGTCCCCGATCGGCGCCAAGGTGAGGGGCCTTGCGCAAGATGCGCCAAACCGCCCCCGGGAAAGCGTGGAGTACGTATAAATGACGGTCAAGTGCGGCCGCGGGCCCTACCCCTGAAACAAACGCCCCGCTTGATGGTAGTGCTTGGCGGCGCCTCGCGAAATCGATCCGCTTCGACGGTCTTTCGATTCGACAGCGCCGAGACGTTCTTTGAGGCCATACGCGCGCGCAGAGGATATCGGCACTTGCGACCCTGGCGGGACGGACCGAACGACCGGCGGAATTACCATCACGGCAACCTCAAGGAGGCGCTCATCGAGGCTGCCCGCCGCTTCATCGCCGAGCGCGGGATCGGCGGCTTCACGCTGGTGGATGCCGCACGCCTCGTGGGCGTGACGCCGGCCGCTCTGTACCGCCACTTTCGGGGTCGCGAGGCTTTGCTCGAAGAGCTGGCCGGGCGCGGCTTCGCGGAGCTGGCCGCCCGTCTGGCACGGGCGCTCACGTCGCGCGGTACGCCGTTGGAGCGGTTCACCCGCATGGGTGAGACCTACCTCGCCTTCGCCGAAGAGGAACCGGCCTACTACGCCGCGATCTTCGAGACGCGCGGTGCGCCGGGTACCGCCGAGCACGACGCCGCAGCCGGCGTTCAGAATCCGGTGGCCCGGCCGAGCCCCTTCGATCTGCTGGTCGAAGCCCTTCAGGCGACGTTCGCCGACGGGTTCGGCGGCGTCGCGCCCCGCTTCATCGCCCTGGAAGTCTGGGCACTGGCCCACGGTCTCGCGACACTTTCGGCCGCCGGGCATCTGCCGCGTGGTCCCGGCTTTCCCGACAAGTACGAGCTGTTGCGGGCGGGCGTCCTCGCCCTCGTCCACGGGGCCGCGCAGGGCAACGGCTCGGGACGACCTTGAAAGCCGTCTGCGTCGCTCGCATGTTAACCGCGTTCACATGAACAGCGGAGCTTCGCCGTGACCACTCAAACCTCCTCACCCTGGGCGACCGGCAGGCTCTGCCGGTCGGGCCCGTTTCCGCGCCGTTCCCTCGAGATCGGTGCCATCGTCGTCGGTTTCGTCTATTGGTGGCCGGTCGGCCTCGCATTGCTGGCCTGGAAGCTCGCCGGCTATCCGGCCGTTGCCGAGATGCGCGACACGGCCCGGCGCACATGGTCGGACGTCGAGGGTTCACGTCCGGCTTCCCGGTTCGCCCGCGCCTTCGAGGCCGCGAGCCGCCGCGACAGCACCGGCAATGCGGCCTTCGACTCCTATCGCCGCGCCGAACTCGACCGGCTGGAGGCCCAGCGACGTGCCCTCGAAGAGGAGGGCCGCGCCTTCGCGGCGTTCCTCGACGAACTGAAGCAGGCCAAGGACCGCGAGCAGTTCGACGCCTTCATGGCGAAGCGCCGGACCAACGGTGGCGAGGGCCATACGGCCTGAGGCTCCAGCCATCACGTGCCGATCAACCGGCCGATGGCGGGACGGGGGTGTAAGCATCGCAGCTGAGACCCCACGCTCACGGACAACCGCCGGGCTCATCCCGAGCCCGGCGGCCGCACCGGTCAGGCCGCCCGGATGCCGGCCAGGAAGCGGTCGACCTCGGCGGTAAGGTGCTCGGATTGCCGCGACAGCTCCGAGGCCGCCCCCAGAACCTGGTCCGCCGCCCGACCCGTCTCCTCGGCGGCCCCGGCCACGCCGGCGATGTTTCCGGTCACCTCGCCTGTGCCCTGCGCCGCCTGCCCGACGTTGCGCACGATCTCCTGCGTCGCCGCACCCTGCTGCTCCACGGCGGCCGCGATCGTGGTCGCCACCCCGTTGATCTCGCGGATCCGTGCCGTAATGGTGTCGATCGCGCTGACCGCCTGACCGGTCACGCCCTGCACCCGCCCGATCTGCTGGCCGATCTCCTCGGTGGCCTTGGCGGTCTGCTCGGCCAGCGCCTTGACCTCGCTGGCCACCACGGCGAAGCCGCGGCCGGCCGCGCCCGCGCGCGCCGCCTCGATCGTGGCGTTGAGCGCCAGCAGGTTGGTCTGGCCGGCGATCGAGGTGATCAGCCCGACCACGTCGCCGATCCGCGCCACGGCGGTGCTCAGCTCTTGCACTAGCGCGCCTGTCTGGTCGGCCTCGCCCATGGCCACCTGGGCGAGCTGGGCCGAGCCCTGGACCTGCCGGCCGATCTCCTGGACGGACGAGCCGAGTTCCTCCGCAGCGGCCGCGACGGTGTTGACGTTCGCGCCGGCCTCCTCGGCCGCGGCGGCGACCGCATTCGACTGGGCCGAGGTCTGGCCGGCCATCGCCGACATCGAGCCGGCGGTGGTCTGCAACTCCGTGGCCGAGGCCGAGACCTGTCCGACGATGCCGCCGACCGCGGTCTCGAAGCTGTCGGCCATCTGGCGCATGTCGGCCTTGCGCTGCGCCTCCGCGGAGGCGCGGGCCTGCGCGGCCTCGGCCTCCAGGGTCCGGCTGCGGATGAGGTTGTCCTTGAACACCTGGACGGCGGCCGCCATCGCGCCGATCTCGTCGCGGCGGCCGATATGCGGCACCTCCGTGCCGGTCTCGCCGTCGGCGAGCCTCGACATCGCGGCGGTCATGCGCTCGATCGGCCGCGAAATGTACAGCAGACCGACGAGCGCTGCGCCCAGGGCCGAGGCCAGGGCGAGGCCGATCCCCACCAGGGCCGTGAAGGACGCCGAGTTCGCCCCTGCCATCGCCTCATTCGCATCGCGGCTTGCGCTCTCCTCGTCATGCGCGACGAGCCTTGTGAGCGCCGCGCGCGCCTGATCGTAGAGCGCAACGACCTCGGACTTGATCAGAAGCGCCCTTGCTTCCTGTGACTGGCCAGCCTCCATGAAGCGGCGCGCATCGCCGTCCACCCGCTCGAAGTTGGCCCAGGACACCGCGAAGGTATCGTACAATGCGCGCTCTTCGGGCGTACTGATCAGCGTTTCATAGGCCTTGCGCGCCTCGCGCAGGTTTGCATGCGTGGCTGCAAGATTGGCTTCGTTCTCGGACCGTTTCTCTGGCGTGTTCGACAGAAGGATCAGCCTATATTGCTTGATCCGAACCTCGGATGCCGCCACTTCGATCGCGCTGATCTTCTCGACGGATGGCAGCCAGTTGGTTGCCAGTACCGTGGTGGAGCGGCGTATCGCGGCCGCGTCCCGGAGCGACAGACCGCCCTGTCCCGCCGAGATCAGTGCGATGAGCCCGAACAGGATCGTCAAAGTTGTTTTGAGGGAGAGATTGAGGCGCATGGTACGTTCGATTTTGCCCGCTTGAGGGATGATAACGCAAAGCATGACAACGCCATGTCTTAGCTAGTTCCAGAGTTGGGAACTGCAAGTTGGTCCGTTTCTCGCCGTATGATTTATATAAATGAAAAAACAGACTAAGATGAGCTGATTAGTAATTCCGGATATTGTAAATATTGAACGATATGCCAATCTAGAAAAGATCTAATTCTTCACGGTCAAAAGTCCCTGCGGCAAATGCGTATATGATGGTTAAGAGCTCTGATCTTCGTCCAAAATACAGTAGGTCATGAGAGTTGAAAGAGTTGAATTTACAAATCCTCTCGAGGATCGGGCGGCCAATAAACGCTTGGTCAGGCTCGCATCAAACAATCTTTTCAGCAACACGGGTGCATATTTTTGACCCGCATCGATTGAGGCGTCCGGCCCGAGCGATCGGTTGCGCCTCCGAACCCTGGCTGAACGGTTTCGGGCCGCGCCCATCCGCTGGAACGGCCGACGCCCAGCGATGATGCGGTGTGCCGGGCCAACCAACGCGAAAGTTGCGCCCGGACCCGGGGTCCTGCATGTCTCGGTTGGACGGGGCGGGGAGGGTCATGCCGATGGGTCAGATCACCGTAGTCGATCACCCGCTCGTGCAGCACAAGCTGACCTACCTGCGCGACAAGAACCGCTCGACCAAGGGGTTCCGGCAAATCCTGAACGAGATCGGGATGCTTCTCGCCTACGAGGTGACTCGTGACTTGCCGCTCGAAACCGTGACGATCGAGACACCGCTGCAGCCGATGGATGGGCAGCAGATCCTGGGTAAGAAGCTGGTCCTCGCACCGATCCTGCGCGCTGGCGTCGGGTTTCTCGATGGGATGCTGTCCCTCGTCCCGTCGGCGCGTGTCGCCCATGTCGGGCTGTACCGCGATCCCGACACGCTCGAAGCCGTGGAATACTACTTCAAGGCGCCATCGGATCTCGCCGACCGGACCGTGCTCGTGCTCGATCCGATGCTGGCCACGGCCAACTCAGCGATCGCGGCGCTCGACCTGTTGAAGGCGCGCGGGGCCTCCGACCTGCGCTTCGTTTGCCTTCTGGCGGCTCCGGAGGGGCTGGCGAAGTTTCAGGCGGCCCATCCCGATGTCCCGATCTGGACGGCGGCGATCGACAGCCACCTGAACGAGCACGGATACATCGTCCCGGGTCTCGGCGATGCCGGGGACCGGATGTACGGCACCCGGTAAACCGTGACGCCCCGGCTTACCGGAGGCGGACCTGGCACCGGCGCTCGGCGTTATCGCCGTCGGGCTTCGACACGCCCGCGCCGAACCACCCTGGCGAGGGCTCGCGATAGTTGCTCCACCGAGTACGGCTTCTGGATCAGGTTGAAGCCGTGAACGCCCTCCTGGGCGAGCACGTGGCTGTAGCCCGAGGTGAGCACGACAGGTAGGCCAGGCAGGCGTCGCTCCAGCTCCCGGGCCAAGGCGACGCCGCCCATGCCCGGCATGACCACGTCGGAGAACACCGCATCGAAGCGGAACGGGATCCGCTCGATCTCCACCAGGGCTTCCTCGGCATTCGTCGCCCACACGGTCCGATGGCCCAGATCCTCGAGAATCTGCGTAGCGAAGCGGCCGACTTCGAGGTTGTCCTCGACGACGAGGATGCACAGGCTGATGCCTTCGAGGTCGCGCTCATCGATGGGCGGCTTCTCGGTCGTCCCGGACGCCGCCTCGACCTGCGGCAGGTAGAGGGTAAAGGTCGTCCCCGCGCCCGGCTGGCTCACCACATCGACGTCACCGCCGGACTGCTTGGCGAAGCCGAACACCTGCGACAGCCCGAGACCGGTGCCCTTTCCGATTTCCTTGGTGGTGTAGAACGGCTCGAAGATCCGCGGCAGCACGTCGGGGGCGATCCCGATGCCCGTATCGGACAGCGACACGGCCGCGAAGGTGCAGCGCGACCCCGCATGGCCGCGGATCGCCGGCATCGGCCGCCCGCCCACGAGCTTGAGGGTCAGGGTGCCCTGTCCGCCCATCGCGTCCCGGGCGTTGACCGCCATGTTGATCAGGGCCGTCTCGAACTGGCTGAGATCCGCCCGGATGTAGCAGAGTTCGTCCGGGATCCGGGCATCGACGGTGATCCGCGCGCCGGTGACCGAATCGAGCATCTCGGCAACGGCGCGCAGCGACGTACCGACGTCGAATACCTCCGGCCGCAGGGCCTGACGGCGCGCGAAGGCGAGGAGCTGCCCGGTGAGCTTGGCCGCGCGATCCACCGTGTCGGAGATCGCCTCCACGTAGCGGCGGCGCCGTTCCTCGGGGAGATCGGGGCGCTTGAGCAGGTCGGTGGACGACTTGATGACGGTGAGCAGGTTGTTGAAATCGTGCGCCACGCCACCTGTGAGCTGGCCGACCGCTTCCAGCTTCTGCGACTGGCGCAGGGCTTCCTCGACGCGCTCGCGCTCCACGCTCTCGGACTGCAGACGGGCATGCGCCTCGGCGAGGGCCCGGACGTTGCGCCGTTGCTCGGTCAGATCGGTCAGGACCCCGCAGAGCAGCGCCTGATCGGTCTGGCTCTCGAAACGGCTGAGGGAGAGGAAGGTCGCACGCTCGGCTCCTGCCCCCTCCTTGAGCTCGATCTCTTCACGCACGGGCGTGGTCATCGCCCGTTGGACCAGTTGGTCGAGGTCGGTGTCCCCCCGGATGAAACTGCGCAGGGGGCGCCCGACCAGCCGTTCCTGCGCTTCGCCGAGCATGTCGGCCAAGCGCCGGTTGCAATAGAGCAGGGTGCCGTCGAGCCCGAGGGTGAAGGCCCCTTCCTGGATCTGCTCGATCAGGACCCGGTACGGCCGGTCGGCGTTCTCCAATGTGTAGACGAGGCGCTCGTGGTTCGGGCCCTCCACCACCACGGCGTCGAAATCGCCGCGCCGGATCGCGGCAAGCGTCTCCTCGCTCTCTTCCAGACGTGCTTCGAGTTCCCGGATGTGGGCGCGGTAGGCCTCGGGGCTCGGCTCGTCGCCGGGCAGCAAAGCGTCGACGCTCATCGCTCCGCCTCGGCAGCCGAAGGGATGTTGAGGCCGCGCAGGATCCGCTCCGCGTCCAGCAAATCGCCCGCGACGCGCCGCTCCGGCTGCGGTGCGATCTTCAGCAGGATCGGGGCGGCCACGATCCCGTCGCGCGCGGCGAGATCGGGCTGCTGGTAGATGTCGACGATCTCCAGCTCGTACCGGCCGGCGAAGTGCGCCTCGCAGATTCGGCGCACCGACTCGACCGCGCGCAACGAGCGCGGCGCGGTCCCGGCGACGAACAACCTGAAGCGATAGCGATCCGCGGTGTCCGGGCGGTCGACGGATCGGCTCAAGGCTCGTCCGCCCTTCGACGGATATCGAGACCGACCAGAACCTTATCGGTGTTCGACAGATCGCCGATGATGCGCTTCAGGGGGGAGGGGAGGCGGCGAACCAGGGTTGGGATGGCCAGGATCTGGTCGCCGGCCGCAAGCTGCGGGTTCTTCATGAGGTCGACGACCTCGATATCGTAGCGCCCCGCCAGGTGGTCCTCGCAGAATCGCTTGAGGTTCGCCATCGCGGTGACCGACTTCGCCGTCTGCCCGGCGACGTAGAGGCGCAGGTGATAGTGGCCCGGATCGCGGTCCGGATCCGTGTCGGGTGACGGGTCTTCCGAAGTCGCCTCGCTCATTCCGCCGCCCTCCGCCGTGCGATCAGCTCCCGCCGCTCGACCTCATCTGCCGCCATCCGCCACTCGTCGTCGGCGCGCAGACGTGCCTCCTCGTCCTCTGCGGCCTCCAGGCTGGCCCGAAGCTCCTCGAGCTGACGGTCGAGGGCCGCCCGACGACGGACAACCTCGCGGAGCCGCCGTTTGTTCTCTTGCTGGCGCCGCTGCGCCTCCGCCTGCTCACGGGCTTCCTGAACGATGCGGGCGGTACCCGTGAGCACCCCCGCCGTTCCGATATAGGCGTCGATCAGACGGATACCGCCGGACGACATGAGAAACTCGCGGATCTGGTTGGAGTGGCTCATGCCGCGCGCCTTGATCACGTAAAGCGTCCGCGTGCGCTCTCCGTTCGCTTCCATGTTCTGGAGCTTGACCCAGGCATCCATCAGCGACGACACGCCGAGGTCGTGATCGGTGATGAGCGAGCCGTCGCTCCGAAGGGTCGTGAAGATCGCCGTGATGCCGCGGGTCTTGATCAGGTCGATGATGCGCAGGAGCGCGGCCTGCAATTCGGTGGCCGGTCCGCGCAGCGCGGAGATCGGATCGATCATGACCAGATCCGGCCGGAACTGGTCGAGGTCGCGGTGTATCCGGGCGAGGTGCGTTTCGAGACCGTAGAGGCTCGGCCGCGCCGCCTCGAAGCGGAGCAGGCCGCTCTTCGAATGCGCGTCGAGATCGAGCCCGATCGAGGCCGCGTTGCGGGCGATCTGACCGCCGCTCTCCTCGAATGCGAAGATGAGACAGCGCTCGCCGCGCCGGCAGGCGGCATCGACCATCGAGGCGGCCAGCATGGTCTTGCCGGTGCCCGACGTACCGGAGACCAGGATGCTCGAACCGCGATAGAAGCCCCCCGGTCCCAGCATGGCGTCGAGCCCGTCGATGCCCGTGAAGATCAGGCCGGTCGGCCCCGCATAGTCGAGCTCGGCCGAGGTCACCGGCAGGACGCTGATTCCCGCATGATCGATCAGGAACGGGAACTCGTTGGTTCCATGCGCCGAGCCCCGATACTTGACCACGCGCAGGCGCCGCGTGGTGATCTGGTCGTCGACCCGGTTGTCGAGCAGGACGACGCAATCGGAGACGTACTCTTCCAGACCCTGCCGGGTGAGCTGGCCTTCGCCACGCTCACCGGTGATGATCGCGGTCAGGCCGCGATCCTTGATCCAGCCGAACAGCCGGCGCAGCTCCGCGCGCAACAGCGAGGGGTCCGTGAACCCGGCGAACAGTGTCTCGATCGTGTCGAGGACGACCCGCTTCGCGCCGATGCTGTCCACCGCGAAGCCGAGGCGGATGAACAGGCCTTCGAGATCATACTCGCCCGTCTCCTCGATCTCGCTGCGCTCCACCCGGACGTGATCGATGGCGAGCTTGCCCTGCGCCACGAGCCCGTCGAGGTCGAAGCCCAAGGAGGCGACGTTGGCGGCGAGATCCTCGGCCCGCTCCTCGAAGCTCATGAACACGCCGGGCTCGCCGTACCGGGTCGCGCCGTTGACCAGGAAGGTCGTAGCGAAAAGGGTCTTCCCACACCCTGCCGAACCGCAGAACAGGGAAGGCCGCCCGGCCGGGAGACCGCCGAAAGTCAGATCGTCGAAGCCTTCGATGCCTGTGGGTGCTTTCGGCAGAGGCTGGGTGACACGTTGGTCGGGCACGATGCGGGCTGTCCTAGACGTCTCGGGCGGAGGACGGAGCTGGAGCGGTTTGCAATCCGAAGGCGTGCCGGCAGTCGGATGCGACACGCACGCCGGGTAGAAGATCGGCCCCGACCCGGTATGGCAACGCTGCCCGCGGCGCAATATGGGGCGGAACGCCGGCAGCCTGCGGTTGCGATACGGCGGCACGCCCGCGAAGCTGGAGTCGGTAGCCATGCTGGGCTGGGAAATCGATCGGGATGCCCTGACGGCACCCGCCGTCGCGCGCAATCGCGACGCGATCCTCGACGTCCTGCGTCGCGTGCTTCCGGTGCGGGGCACCGTGCTGGAGATCGCCAGCGGATCCGGCGAGCACGCGATCCACTTCGCCGCAGCGCTGCCGGGCCTGACATGGCTTCCGAGCGATCCCGAGCCGGAAGCCCGGCGCAGCGTCGCGGCCCATACCGGCCGGGCCGGGCTCGGCAACATCCTGCCCCCACTTACCCTCGACGCACGTGCCGCGTCCTGGCCGGTCGGCCGCGTCGATGCGATCGTCTGCATCAACATGATCCACATCGCACCCTGGACCGCGACGGAAGGGCTCATGGCCGGCGCCGGGCGAGCCCTGTCCGCGGGCGGAATTCTGTTCCTGTACGGGCCGTTCCGCGAGGGCGGGCATCATACGGCTGATAGCAACGCCGCCTTCGACGAATCCCTGCGCGCCCGCGATCCGGACTGGGGGGTGCGTGATCGCGAGGCCGTGACCGCGGAGGCCGCGCGGCATGGGCTGATCGCCGCCGAGCGCATGGCGATGCCGGCCAACAACCTGAGCCTAACCTTCCGACGCGCCGAACGATGAGGCGCTCTCCGTCACGCTTTCGCGAAACTGTACATTGAATTCAGGCAAGCGCGTGTTGCACACTCGTGCCATGACCCCGATGCGGCGGAAAAGCCGCGCGGGCCGCAGGAGGAAGCCCATGCCGATGGAACGCAGCGTTTCGAGCCGGGCCCTCGCCCTGCTCGCAGTGGCCGGACTTGTCGGAAGCGGACCGGCGCAAGCCGCCGACCCGATCAGGATCGGCGTGATCGCCGAGGCGCAGTCGGTGGTCGGGGCCTCGATCCCGCAGGCGGTCCAGCTCGCCGCCGACGAGATCAACGCCAAGGGCGGGGTCGATGGCCGGCAGATCCAGGTCGTCACCTACGATGACAAGAGTTCCGCATCCTACGCGGTCCGGGCGTTCCAGCGGGCGGGGTCCGAGGACAAGGTCAACCTCGTCATCGCCAGCTACATCCCCGAGGTGGTGCTGGCGCTGATGCCCTGGGCGGCCCGGCCCCAGACCCCGCTGATCACCCCCGGCGCTGCCGCCAACGAGTTCAGCCTGGCGCTTCATAAGGACATCGCGCGCAAAAAACATACTTTCCACGGCTACCCTACGTCAGCGGCCTCGGCCAATCAGCCTTTCGACTCGACCAACG
>NZ_JAKSYM010000212.1 GCF_022829545.1 Methylobacterium sp. J-030
CAGCACCGCCGGGAGGAGGGCCAGGATCAGGCCGAGCAGGGCCAGAGCCGTCAGGATCGTGTCGGTCATGGCCGGTGCCGGGGGTGAATCTCGTCCGGTCCCTGCATCGCACGGGGGCGGGGTGGAGTCGAAGGCCTCACGCGGCGCGGTCCTGCCCGTCCGCGGTGCGGTGGGCCGGATTGAAGCGGCGGCCGGAAAGCCGGGCCGCGAGACCGCGCCAGAGGTCGTAGACGCCCCCGACACCCTTGCGGCCGGAGATCAGGGCGCGGAAGCGCGCCGGCTCGCGGCTGATCACGTCGGCGCCGAGCCTGTCCAGGGTCGCGGTCAGATCGGCCTCGAGTCGGGCGAGGCGCTGCGGCCGGGGCAGGGCGGCGAGGTCGGCCGCCGGGATCCCGGCCCCGAACGCCGCGAAGGCTCCGGCGCCCCGCTCGTCCCAGAAGGTGTATTCGAGGGCCATCGGCACGAACAGGGCATCGGGGGCGATCTCGGCGAGCCGCGCCACGCCGGGCCGCAGCGCGAGGGGCCGCGCGCGGGCATCGGCGAACCGGCCCTGCGCGGTGATCCAGAGCATCCCGTCGGGCGCGGAGAGGATCGTCCGGGCGGCTGCCAGGAACTGCGCGGCGCCCCGGGGACTGTCGAGGTCGACCCCGAAGGCCCCGATCCGCTCGAAGATGCGGTAGCGCGCCAGCATCGCGGCATCGAACGGGGCTCGGCTCGGCCGCTCCGGGTAGAGGCGTCCGGCCAGCACGATGATCAGGGCCGCATCCCACCATGCGGGGTGATTGCAGTAGACGACGATTGGGCCCGGATGGGAGCGGTCGGGGGGCGTGCTCCAGAGCGGCAGCCGCAGCGCGTCGAGGTGGCGGTGCAGGTAGCGCTCGAACCACGCCACCATGAAGCGGCGGATCCTGGGCGAGACCTTGGGGAGATGCGCGGCTCTCCCTCCCCCCCCTGCGGGGGAGGGTACCCTGCACAGCAGGGGGGGAGAGGGGAGCGCCGCTTCAGGCAGGGCCTCGCCCGACGTGACGGCCGAGCCATATTCTGCACCGTCGCTCCCCTCACCCGACCCCCTTTGGGGGCCACCCTCCCCCGCAGAGGGGGGAGGGGAAGGCGGCGCGGATGTCACGCCGTCGCGCGCAGGGTGCCGCGCGCGTCCTGATCGTGCGCGTCGGCGGCGATCCAGCCGGACATCATCACCATCGGCATCCCGGGCCCCGGATGGGCCGCGCCGCCCGCGAGGTAGAGGCCGCGCACCTGCCGCGAGCGATTGCCCGGCTTGAACGCCCCCATCACCCGTCCGTGCGAGGCCAGCCCGTAGATCGCGCCGTTCAGCACGCGATAGCGCTCGTGGATGTCCTGCGGCGTCAGGTGGCGCTCGACGACGATCCGCTCCTCCAAGTCCGGCATGTTGGCCGTGCGCTTGAGCTTGTCGAGGATCGTCCGGCGATAGTTCTGGAACAGCGGACCGTCCGGCCGCCAGTCGTGGTGCGGGCGCAGATACGGCGTGTGCACCAGGACGTAGAGCGCTTCGCCACCCTCCGGCGCCACGCTCGGATCGGTGGAGGAGGGGGCGGCCAGATAGGCGGTCGGGTCCGGGGCCGGCTCGCCCTTGTTGTAGATGTAGTCGAACTCCTCCTCAGGGTCGCGGGAGAAGACGAAATCGTGGTGGTTCAGGTGCTCGTAGCGCCTGTTCAGGCCGAGATAGAGCACGACGCCCGAGCAGGCCGGCTCCGGGTTCTTCTTCGTGTAGGCCTTGGCGGCTTCGCCGCCGACGAGCTCACGGTAGGTCCGCACCGAATCCATGTTGGAGATCACCGCGTCGAAGGGCGTGACGCCCTCGGCGGTGCGCACGCCCCGGACCGCGCCATTGGCGGTCTCGATGCCGGTCACCTCGGTGTCGGTCTTGCAGGTGGCGCCGAGTTCCTGGGCGAGCTTCGCCAGCCCCTCCGCCACCGCCCGGGTGCCGCCCATCGGGTACCAGACCCCGTCGGCCGTCTGCATGTGGGCGATGGCGCAGAGCACCGCCGGCGCCCCGTAGGGCGAGGAGCCGACATACTGCACGAAGTGGTCGAGCATCTGCGCGAGCCGCGCATCCTTCACCTTGCCGCGGATCGTCGAGGCCACGGAGGCGTGCATGCGCAACGACAGCACGTCGCGCAGGGTGCCGGGGTTCATATTGGCGCGGATGTTGATCGTGTCGAACAGGTCTTCGACCGGCTTCCAGAAGAAGAATTTTTCCGAGACGCTGTGCAGGTGCTCTGAGATGGAGAGGAATTTCTTGTAGCCTTCGCCGGTGCCGGGGGCGAAGCGCTCCATGTCGCCCGCCATCCGCTCGACATCCTGCATCAGGTCGATGTGGCTGCCGTCGTCGAAGAAGCAGCGCCATTGCGGGTCGAGGCGGCGCAGGTCCATGTAGTCGTGGACCGAGCGGCCGGCCTCCGCGAAGATCCGCTCCAGCACCCGGGGCACGGTCAGGATGGTCGGGCCCATGTCGAAGCGGAAGCCGCCCTCGTGCAGCACCGCCGCCTTGCCGCCGAGCCAGCCGTTCTTGTCGTAGACCGTCACGCGGTGGCCCCGCGCGGCGGCGACGCACGCGGCCGCGAGTCCGCCGAGCCCGCTGCCGATGACGGCGACCGTGGAATCCTGGGTCATCCTGTTGGGTCGCTCCCCGGGGCCGTCGAACCGGCCCGCTGAAGCGAAGCTAGACGCGCGACCGGGCGGGTCAACGCGCCACCCCGTCGCGGCGCGCCCCGTTCAGCCCGCTTCTGTGGACAAACGGCTCAGGAAATTACTGATTTCCCGGCGGCGCAGCCCGGCTTCGAGCACCTCCGGGCCGATTCCGTGCCGCCAGGCGAGGCGATGGGCCGCCTCCGGGTCCGATCCCTGGAGGTCGGCGATCTCCGCGGCGTAGGCGGCGACCGCCCCCGAATCCTCCGCGAACCCCGCCTCCACGAGGGCGCTGCCGCAGAGGCGCAGCATCGCGGCGAGTTCGTCGAGGTCGAGTTCGGGATGGTACTGCGTCCCCCAGAACCACCCGGCACCGTGGCGGATCTCGATCGCCTGGATGCCCAGCACCTGGTTACCGGCGAGCACGCGGGCGCCCGGCGGCGGCTCCAGGACGGCGTCGGAGTGGATCGCCGGGGCGTCCCAGACGGCCGGGCGGCCGGCGAGCAGCGGATGGGTCCGGCCCTCCTGGGTCGGCGTGATCGACCGGGCAAAGCCGTATTCGGGGCCGCGCGGGTTCTCGGCGGCCTTGCCGCCCGCCACCGTGGCGGCCACCTGCACGCCCCAGCACGAGCCGAACACCGGCCGGCCCGCCTCCAGGGCCGCGTGCATCAGATCGAGCTGCCGGGTCACTTCGGGTGTCCCATCGGAGACCTTCAGGGTCGATCCGGTGAAGATCAGGCCGTCGAAATCGGCGAGCCCCTCCGGCGGGGCGGCGTCCGCATCGGCCGGGCTGACGAGCCGGCAGACGGTCCCCGGGGCGAGCGCCCGCACCACCGCGGCGTAGGACTCCGCCGAGGTTCGTCCCGTGGCGGCGACGTGACGGTCGCGGGCCGCACGGTCGTTGCCGTCGGCGATGAGCAGGCGGAGCATGGGATTCTCTCAACAGGCGGGGCCGGACCGTGCCCGATCGCGGCAGCCCTGTCCGCGCGCCGCTGGTCGCAGGGCCGGCGCGGATCGTCGCGCCCCCGATCCGGGGTCCGATGACGGACCGGCCTGCGAAGCATCGGCCCCCCAGGCTCCGGCAATCGTACCGGGGGCGCCGGTCCCGGGGCGCGCACGAGAAGGTGATCGGCGCCCGATCGCGATGCTCCCCCAAATGGATGATGATCTCCGGTCAACCGCAGCAGTATTTAGATCGGGTCGGATACTGCGATGCGATCGGCAGGGAGGGCCAAATGCCAGATCTCGCTGAGATGGAACTGTATTGTCTGGAAGCTCGGGGCCTGATTGCGCGGGCCGAGGATGCCGTTCACGCCATGGTCGAGAACGGTGCCTGCGAGGGCCATCGTTTGATGGCCGCGCAGGGTCTCACGGCGATCAGGCACCTCAACCGGATCATCGAGCTGCACCGTCATCGCCTCGCCTTCGAGGCGCTCCCGAACGCGGTGGGCCTGCCGGTTGCGCCCCGGCGGAGCTGGTTCTTCGCCCTGCGGCAGCGCCTTACGCCCGGCGGTCCCGCCCTGGAGACGCGGGCCTGACCGGCTTGGCGATGGGCTGATACCGAACCGTGTTGAGCCTGCCTCATCGCGGTTCGTCCGCGCGAAGGCGCGGCGGCGGTCGTCTGCCGGGTGCGGTGATCCCGACCATGGATCGGGATCACCACACCTTGGTATGCGAGATCGAATTCGGCTTCGGTGAGGTGAGGCCATGGCGAGAGCCCTGCTGATCTGGCCGGTGCTGCTCCTGATCGCCGCGACGCTGCCCGCGTCCGGCAAGCGCTCGCCGCCGGTCTCCCATCAGGCCGTGGAGATCGAGACCCTGGTCAACCGGGCGGCCGAGTTCCTGGAGGAGCGCGGCCCCGACGCCTTCGCCGAGTTCCGGCGGAAGGGCACCGGGTGGCGCTACGGCGACGTCTACCTGTTCGTCGTCGACATGCGGGGCATCGTGCTGTTCAACGCAGCCTACCCGAACCGCGAGGGACGCGACCTCCTCCACGAGCGCGACGCCGACGGGAAGCCGTTCCACCAAGCCTTCATCGACACGGTCAGCCGGTTCGGGTCGGGCTGGGTCGACTACATGTTTCCGCGGCCGGGGCAGTCGGTTGTCACGGTGAAGTGGAGCTACGTTTGCGAGACGCATGTGGCGGGCGCGGAGGCGCTGATCGGCGCGGGCGCCTACGTCGAGTAGCAGCACCGGCTCAGGCCGTCCGCCGGGCCGCCAGGGCAAGGGCGAGGCCGAGCCCGGCGAGAGCCAGGGCCGCCAGCACGGCCAGCGCCGGTGCGGCGACGGTGAAACCCTCACTCAGCGCGTCCTGATAGGCGTCGATCGCCCAGGCGTTCGGCGTCAGCCAGCCGGCCTGCTGCAGCCAGGGCGGCATCAGGAAGCGCGGCACCATCGAGCCCCCCACCGCCGACAGCAGCAGCACCCCGAAGGTCGAGGCGAGGTGCGCCTGCTGGCGCGTGACCGCGAGCGCGCAGGCGGCGAGCGCCAGACCCGCCGCCATGGCGGAGACCAGCAGGCAGGTGGCCAGGAAGGCCGGCCAGTGCGGCCCGATCTCCACGCCGTAGAGAAGTCCGGCGGCCAGGAAGATCAGCCCGGCCTGCACGACACCCTGGAGGGTCAGGAAGCCGAACTTGCCGAGCACCACCACCGGAAGCCCGCCCGGCCCGGCCATCAGCCGCTCGGCGATACCGGTCTCACGCTCCTCGACCAGCGACATCGCCCCCTGCATGGCGGCAAACAACAGGAATACCGCTGTGATCGCCCCCGCATAGTAGCTGATCCGGGCATTCGCGGTGCCGGATGCGGTGCTGCGCCGCTCGACCATGTCGGCGAAGCTGAACGGCTCCTTCCTGGCCCGCTGCTCGGCGAAGGCCTCGTCGAGGAAGCGGCGTTCGTCGGGGCCGATCTTGCCGCTGCGCTCCACGTCGGCGACGATCCGCGACAGCACCACGTCGGGCAGGGCTGCGTTCAGCACGCGCTGGAGCTGGCCGAGCGCGATCGGCGTCGCCAGGGCCTTGGCGGGGTTCTCGACCAGCACCACCGGTTGGTCGGCGGGCCCCGGTACGCCCTCCGCGGGGGCCGCGATCAGGTCGCCGCGCAGGGCCAGCGCCACGTCGACCTCGCCCGAGCGGACCGCCTCGGCGACGCCGGCGAGATCGGTCGCGGGCAGGCGCGTCACCCGCAGGGACGGGTCGGCCGCCAGGGCATCGGTGAGGCGCCGCGTCGCGGCCGTCTGCGCGAGGTCGGAGAGCCCGAGATGGATGCGGATCCGGTCGCCGGTCGCCCCGGAGAAGATTGCGGCGAAGATCGAGAAGATCACGGTCGGCAGCACGAAGGCCATGACCAGGGCGGCGCGGTCGCGCAGCAAAGTGAGGGCCATCACGCGGAACGCGGCGCCGATCATCCGGCGATCCCGGCCCGCCAGGGGGCGGTGCCGGCATCGTTCACCTCGCGGGGCCGGAGCGCGTCGAGGTAGAGCGCTTCCAGTCGCGGGGCGCGCACCCGGACCTCGGCCACCGGCACGCCCTGGGCGCGCAGGGCTCCGAGCAGCGCCGCACCGTCGAGGCCCGACCGCTCCACCGAGCGCCAGACGAGGCCGCCCGGCTCGACGGCCGCGAAGCCGGCCCGGCGCAGGGCCGCGGTCGCAGCGCCATCGGCCGGGACCATCAGGCTGAGTTCCCGTTCGGGGGCGCCCGCGCGCAACTGCGCCAGCAGGTCGGCGAGGCGGCCGGCGCGCACGACCCGCCCCTGCGCCAGGAACGCGACCCGCGATGCCAGGCGCTCGGCTTCCGCGAAATCGTGGGTGGCGATCAGGATCGCGGTGCCGGCCGCCTTGAGCCGGTCGAGGACGGCGTGAATCGCCGCCCGGGCGGCGAGGTCGACCCCGCTGGTCGGCTCGTCGAGAAGGACGAGGCGCGGCCGGTTCATCAGGCTCGCCGCGATGTTGACCCGGCGCCGGTAACCCCCCGACAGGGATCCGACCGGACGCCGCGCGACCTCGGCGATGTCGGCCATCGCCAGGGCGGCCTCCACGGCCGCCGTCCGGTCGCGCCGGGCCACGCCCGCGAGCTGGCCGAACACGCCGAGATTCTCCGCCACCGTCAGCTTCGGATAGAGGGCGATCTCCTGCGGAACCCAGCCGATCGCGCGGCGGGCGCTGCCCTCCCGGTAGGGATCCTTGCCGCCGATCCGAACGGACCCCGCGTTCGGGGTGAGTCGCCCCGCGACGAGGCGCATTAGCGAGGATTTGCCGGCCCCGTTCGGCCCGAGGAGGGCCAGGGTCTCGCCGGCTTCGAGATCGAGATCGACGCGCTCCAGGACCCGCCGCCCGCCGAGGTCTAGGCCGACATCCGCGATCTGGACCAAGGTCTGTCCCATCCGGGTCAGCGCCGCGGCAGGGCGCGAGCGAGGCGCACCCGCAGGGTGCCGCCCGGCTCCCGGAGGCTGAAGGCGGCCTCGGCGAAGTCCGGCCGTGCGCGGCGGCGGACGGCGCCCGAGAAGCCGTAGGGCTCGAGAGGAAGGCCGAGCCCCGTGCGGTCGAGGCGCCCGTTGCCGTTCGCATCCTGATAGGCCGCCACCGCGTAGGTCCCGGCCGGCACGCCCTGGAAGGTGAACAGGATCCGGTCCGCGGAGGCCGGGGCCTCATCGCCCCGGGCGCAGGACGCTTCCGAGAGCCCCCCCTGGCACAGGGCGACGCGTACCGGTCCGCCGCCGGGCTCGATCCCGTCGACCTCGACCTGCACGGTCGCGGCCGCCGCCGGCCGCGCAGCGCCGAGCCCGCCCGCGAGGATCAGTCCCGCGAGGAAGCGCCGCCGACCCGCCGGCCGCCTCACGAGGCTTCGCCGGAGGTGGCCAGGGGTGCGGTGTCGGGGATGCCGGCCGCCGCCGCGGCGCGGGCGCCGGCCAGCTCCTCGATCAGCAGCCGGGCCGAGATCCGGGCGCCCTCGTAGATCACCGGCAGGCCTGAGCCCGGATGGGTGCCGCCGCCCACGATGTAGAGCCCCGGTCCGAAGCGGTTGTGCGGCCGGAAGTACAGCATCTGCATCAGGTCGTGGGCGAGGTTGAAGGTGGCGCCCTCGTGGACGGCGAAATCCTCCTCCCACTGGGTCGGGTCGATGATCCGCTCGTAGCGGATCCGGGATTCGAGGTCGTCGATCCCGAGGAGCTTCAGCCGCTCCATCACCAGGGCGCGGTAGCTCGCCCGCTCGGCGGCCCAGTCGATCCCGGATTTCAGGTTCGGCACCGGTACCAGCACGTAGAGGGCGGTGTGCCCGAGCGGCGCCATGCCGCCGTCGGTGAAGCCGGCATGCTGCACGTAGAGCGAGGGCTGCATCGGCAGCGTACCCTCGGTGATCTCGCGGATGTTCTTCTCGTAGCCATCGGCCAGGAGGATGGTGTGATGCCCCAGGCTCTCGGGCATTTTGCCCTCGATGCCGAGGTAGAGCATGAAGGTCGAGCAGGAGAGCCGGGCCTTCCGGATCTTGGCGTCGCGCCAGCGCGGGCGGTGCCGCTCCGGCACCAGGGCGCGGACCACCTTGGCGAAGTCGCCGTTGATCAGCACCGCGTCGGCGTTGAAGGTCTCGCCATCCGCCACCAGCCCGCTGGCGCGCTTGCCGTCGAACAGCACCCGCTCGACGTTGGTGTTGAGCCGCAGGTCGACGCCCATGCGTCCGGCCAAGCCCGCCATCGCATCCGAGACCGCGCCGCAGCCACCCACCGGGTGGTAGACCCCGTGCTCGTATTCGAGGAACGACAGGATCGTGAACAGGCTCGGGCACCGGAACGGCGACATGCCGAGGTACTTGGTCTGGAACGAGAAGGCGAGGCGCACCCGCGGGTCGGCGAAGTGGCGCTTCAGGTCGCGGTCGACGCTTCTTCCGGGGTGCAGGTAGGGCAGGGCCGCGAGCATCGCCGGGCTCGCCATGCTGCGCAGGGTGTGGAAGGCCTGCTGCAGGATCGGCTTGAAGTATTCGAGCTTGGTCCGGTTCTCGGTGAAAAACGCCTGCACGTTCCGGGCGTCGTCGGGCGCGAGGCGGGCAATCTCCTGCTCCATGCGGGCGATGTCGCCGGTCGCCCGGATCGTCCCCGAGATTCCGTCCGTCCCCTCGAACACGAGGTGGTATTGCGGATCGAGCCGTTCGAGCTTGACGTGGTCCTCCAGCCGCTCGCCGCAGCTCGCGAAGATGTCGGCGAGGATCTGCGGATAGAGGAAGAACGTCGGTCCGATATCGAACTTGTAGCCGCCCGGCGCCGCCACCGTCTTGGTGCGGCCGCCGACCTGCGCGTCCTTCTCGAACAGTGTCACGTGGATTCCGGCCCGCGCCAGCAGCAAGGCGGAGGCCAGGCCCCCCGGACCGGCACCGACCACGGCCACCCGACGTCCGGTCAGCGCCCGCAACCCATTTCCTGACTGAAGCAACGCCGCCGACTCCCTGCCGAATCCCCTATTCCCCTATGGTCAAGCTAGGCTGGTAATCGCGTGCGGCAATTGCTGCCGTTTGTCGCGCGCAGAACGAACCGGGCTCATCGCACCGCCGAAGACGGTCCGCCGGCCGGATTCCGTCAGGCCGGGCGCGGGCTCTCGGGCGCTGGGTGCTCGGTGCGCCACAGCCACGCGGCCGACAGGATCAGCAGGAGCGTCGCGACGGCCCCGGTCCAGCCCAGCGCATCCCAGCCGGCCCAGCGGCCGGATCCGATGGCGCGCACCAGCAGCGGGCCGGCGATCTGCCCGGCCGCGAAGGCGGCGGTCATCCGGGCCAGCAACGGGGTCGGATTGTCGGGGCGTGCCTCGCGGGCCAGTTGCAGGCCCGCCATGGTGGCGACCATGAAGGTGCCGCCCACCAACACCGCCGACACCGCGATGGCCGGCAGGGTCTGGACGAACAGGGGCAGGGCGGTGCCGAGCGCCATCACGCCCTGCGCCAGGGCCCAGATCCGCTGGCGGGATCCGTAGGTCAGGAAGCGCGCCACCGCGGCGACCGACAGGGCGGCCGCGAGGCCGAACAGCGGCCATGTCAGCCCGAAGACGAGCGGATCGGGGGCGAGCGCCCGCGCCATGGACGGGAGGAAGGTCGCCGGGACGATGTAGCCGAAGCCGAAGGTTCCGTAGCAGATCACCAGGGACAGTTGCCGGCTCCGCGTGAGCGGCGCCGTGGCCGAGGCCTCGCGCTCGGTGAGCCGCGCCGCTCGCGTGCCGGCGCTTCCGAATCGCGTGGCGGATTGCGCCCGGACGAACAGCGCGCCGGCGCCGGCGAGCGTCCCCAGCTCCAACCAGAGCCATTGCGCCGGCTGGCGCCCCCCGACCCACGTCAGCAGGCCGGCCAGGGCGATGCCGAGCCCGACGCCGGTGTAGATCCAGGCTCCGGCCTCCCCGGAGCGCCGCCGGGCGAGCTCGGCGAGGCACCAGCCGCTGGCGCAGACCAGCGCCCAGGCGCTGAACACGCCGGCGGCGGCGCGGAGCCCGAGGCCGAGCAGCGGAACCGTCCCGGCCTCGATCGCCGCCATGGCGAAGGTCGTCAGCGCGACGCCGAGCAGGCTCACCAGCAGGCCGCGCCGCGGGTCGTCCGCGAACCACGACGCGGTCAGGGCCCCGACGAGATAGCCGCCGTAATTCGCCGCCGCCCATTCCGCGCCGGCCGCCGGGCTCAGGGTGCCGTCGCGGATCATCAGCGGCATGAGGGGCGTGAAGGCGAACCGGCCGATCCCCATGGCGACCGCCAGGGCGACAAGGCCCGAGCCGACGATCGGCCGGATCGTGGCCGGCTGCTCTGCGGAGGCGGGATGCATCGTTTCCATGGCGTGCGGTTCAGCACGGAACGGCATGTCTTGGAAAATGAATTCTTGTGACGTATCGTTCTTGGTATGAGAACGATGGATCTCGATGACCTGCACATCTTCCGCTGCGTCGTCCGGGAAGGCGGGGTGACGCGGGCGGCGGCGCAGCTCCACCGGGTGCCCTCCAACGTCACGACGCGGATCAAGCAGTTCGAGGAGCGGCTGGGGGTCGCGCTGTTCCGCCGACAAGGGCGCAGCCTCACCCTGACGGAGGCGGGGCGTACGCTGCTCGGCCATGCGGAGAAGCTGCTGCACATGGCCGATCAGGCCGAGCGGGACCTGCGCGGCGGGACCGTGCGCGGCGTGCTGCGCCTCGGCGCCCTGGAGAGCACGGCCGGCGCACGGCTGCCGCCGATCCTGTCGGCGTTCTACGAGCGGTATCCGGACGTCGCCATCGAGCTGCAGACCGGCACGACGCAGGCGCTGCTGCGTCAGCTCGACCGGTTCGAGGTGGAGGCGGCCTTCGTGTCGGAGCCGTTCGAGCGCCGAAGCCTCTCGTCGGTCCACGCCTTCGACGAAGATCTGGTCCTGATCACCGGAATGGGCGCGACGACGATCCGCGAGGCGGTCGCGCTGGGCGGGCGGACCGTGGTGGCCTTTCCGCAGGGCTGCTCCTACCGCGCGCGCCTCGTCGCGTGGCTGGCCGGGGAGGGCGCGTCGCCGGAGCGGGTGCTGGAGATGAATTCGTACCACGCCATCGTGGCCTGCGTGGCGGCCGGAACGGGGGCCGCGATCGTGCCGGGCGAGATGCTCGATCATGCCGTCCTGAGCGATGCGGTGCAGCGCCATCCGCTGCCCGAGCGCCTGCGCCGCAACCGCACGCATCTCGTCTGGTCCGGAGAGGCGAGCACGCCGCTGCAGGCGCTCATGGCGCTGCTCCCCAAGCCGGACGCCGACGTCCGGGCTGCGTGAGACGGCGCGGCCTGCAGCATCGCGGTTCGTCCGCGCGAAGGTGCGGCGGCGGTTGTCCCCCCGGGCGCGGCGATCCCGACCCATGGTCGGGATCGCCGCAACTGGGTGTCAGTTGCTCAATCTGACGGAGGCGACGGCGGTCGAGAACAGCTGGAGCATCGCGGCCGTGATATCACCGCCGGAGGCGACGGGAAAATACAGCCCGTCGGACGCGCAGGCCTTGAGCATCGGTCCGATCTGGCTCTCGTATGGCTTGACGTAGCTGACGTAGAAACCGTTGTCGTAGATCGGCAAGTACTGCGTGTAGACGATGCCGATGCGGACGTTGTTGCTCTTCAGCGCGTTGCACGTCGACGGGCTGAACGGGCCGATGAAGCGATTGCTGCCGATCTGGAACCCGGCGCTCTGATTGGTGACGGTGCCGCCGGTATCCTCCACGCCGTCGGTCACGAAGAACAGGAACCGGATCGGCGACAGGGACGTCGTGCCGGTACCGCTGGCCGGGATCGTCGCGGTCATCTTGGTGATGGCGCGCTCGAAATCGGTCTGGTTGTCGGACTGGTTATAATACGCATAGGCGATGTCGATGTTGCTCGCCGCGGTTTTGATCTGACTCAAAACCGGTGTCATCGCCTGCAACCGGGTCTGCGTCGTGGAATCGTTGAAGGTCCACATCTCCATCTGGAACTGCTGGCTGAGCGACATGCTGGCATTGGCCTGATCGACCAGCGCCGAGACCGCATCCCTCAGGACCTGGATGCGCAGCTTGATGTTGTTCTTCTGGGCGACGTGATAATTGTCGTTCAGGTTGTCGCCGGTCACGTTGCCCTGACTGTCGTAGGTGTGCTCGTGACAGGCGAAGGCGCAGCCGCCGGTCACGTTCTTCATGTTGCTGACGTCGGTATCGGTGGCGGCGAGGCCCATCGACGGGGAATTGTCGAGCAGAAGATAGAAGTTGATGTACTGGAACAGATTGCGGGTGCTCGATGCGCTCCCGCCGATATTCATGGTCATGACCTTCATCATCGAGGCCAAGCTGGTCTTCACGGTGGCGGTGTAGCTCGCCGTCAGGCTCACGGTCGAGGCGCCGTTGACCGGTGTCCCCGGCGTGAAGGAGGCGACGGTCACACCGGGAACCTTGGCGGCCTCGGTCCGGAACTGCGTCTCCATGTTCTGAAGGTTGGTCGTGGTGATGGTATTGCTCTTCTGGGACATGACCGCGAGGACGGCCCCGTCGAGCGCAGCGTCGAGGCGGGCCTTGGCGGCGTTGCGCCGGCCGTAATCGATGGCCGCGGCCGAGGCGAACAGGATCGGCATCGCCACGAGGGCGAGGGTCACCGCGACCTGGCCGGAGCGCGCGCGCCGGTAACGCCTCAGGCGCGAGCGGAGGGAGCGGCCAGGAAACAGAGACATGATATCCACCCGCGGTCGGCCACAGCTCTAGTAGGTCGGGCAGACCACGCCGCCCGGCATCACGATCTCGTTGATGGTCCGCTCCGACCACGGAATCTGCCGGGTGAAGGTCAGGCCCTGCGCACCGAAGATCCACCGGTAGAGGGCGCTGCCGATGATCGGCGTGTAGGCCATCGAGACCTCCGCCAGGATGTAGCGGGCCCCGTTGAACTGATAGGCGGCGGGCGTGGCCGGTAGGCCGTTCGTCCCGTTGATCTGCTGAGCCGGGCGCTTGGTCGCGTTCTGGGACCAACTGGAACAGACGCCGCCGTAGAACGTGCCGTTGTAGGATAGAACGCCCATCGCGTTGACGACGATCTGGAGGCCCGAGGCGTCGAGCGGCCTGAGGATCGCGGTCGCGGCGCTGGCGATCGTCGTCATGTCGCTGGCAGAGGGGCTCGGGTTGTCCGCGCGCCCCGAGAGATCGCCGAGCGTCCGGGCGAACAGCGTCAGCTTGCGGTTGGCATCAAGGATGCGGGTCAACTCGACGGTGCCGAAATAGATGACGACCAGCACCGGCAGGACGAGGGCGAACTCGACGGCGGCGATCCCCCGTCCATCGGCCCGAAAGCGCTTCAGGATCTGCGAGAGGGCGCCCATCACGAACATACGGATGTGGTGGTGTAGGGCTCGATCTTGAACACGGTCGCGGCCTGGATCGCCCGCCGCTTGTTCGGCAGGTTTGCCGGTGCCGCGCCGAGGAACGGGAAGAAGACCGGGATGTCCACGGCCGCCTGAATCACCATGATCGCGGAGGCGCCCCCGCAGGTGTAGCTCTGGAAGTTGGGGTTCCAGTCGCTGACGCCGTTGTTGTTGATGGCGACGGGGGAGACCGTCGTGGCCCCCGCATAACTGGAGGCCGACGTGATGCTGACTCGGACATTGGCGCAGTTGAAGATCGTGACCCGCGCAGCGCCGCTCGGCTGCGTGCAGATCGCGGTGCGAAACCGGCCGATCAGCGTCGCCGCGTCGGTCGTGCCGGCGTTCGCGGTCTGAAAGGAGCCCGTGTAGACTTGGCGCCCGGCCTCGACGACGGCCTGCTGAAGAATCTCCTGTTCCCAGGCGACCAGCCCGTTCTCCAGGCAGGCCCCGATCAGGGCGATGAAGGGAAGCGCCACGAGACCGAACTCGACCGCCGTGGCACCGCTTCGTTCACGACCCAGCCGCGCGACAGGTCTCGGCGGCCTCAGCCAACGGAAAGCGACATGGCTCAATGGTCTCACGGTCCGACCCGGCGGGTTGGGGTAATCGGACGGGATAGACCACAAGAATCTTACGTTTCTCCATATGCGATCGCGGAAATCTGGCCGCCAGAGTGTTATTGATGTCGTTTAAGGTTGTGGCGTGGAAGCTCTTTCAACCGAGGATATATGCGGGATCTCGATCAGCCTGAGTCATCGAGATCCGCGCGCGCGACGGTGCGGCGGCGCTCGTCCGCCAGGCCTCGCTGACCGGACCCTGGGTCGGGATCGGCGAGAACGCGTATGCGGTGCAGCCTGAACGGACCGACACTCGGGTCTCCGGCGCGGACTCATCGCCCGCCGTCGAGCCGCCCCTGGCCGCGCGCGATGGCGTGCAGGGCGATTCCCGCCGCGGTGGCGACGTTGAGGGAATCGAATCCCGCCGCCATTGGAATGCGGACCGGCCGCGCCCGGGCGAGGATCGCCGCGTCGAGCCCTGGCCCCTCCGTGCCGAGAATCAGGAGGGCCCGTGATGGAGCGGCGCACGCTTCAAGGGGCTCCGTCGCTCCCGGACTGAGCGCCAGGACCTGCAGCCCGAGCGAGTCGGCGAGCCGCATCCAGTCCTGGTCGGCGGCGAGCCGCGCGAAGGGCTGGATCAGCGCCGCGCCGGCCGAGACCCGGATGCTCTTCCGATAGAGCGGATCGCAGCTCGCCGCGTCGAGCAGCACCGCATCCGCCCCGAAGGCGGCGGCGTTGCGGAAGGCGGCGCCGACATTGTCGTGGTTGGTCAGGCCCGCGAGCCCGAGCACCAGGGCCGGCGCGGGTGGGGGCGGCACGAGCGTTGCCGCGTCGGGCTCAGGCCCGCGCAGGCCGACCGCCAGCACCCCGCGATGGATCGGGAAGCCCGCCGCGGCGCTCATCACCGCCTTGGCGGCGAGGAAGACCGGCGGGGGCTCGGGGCAGGCGGCCACGGCCCCGGCGAGGCCTGGCCACCGCTCGGGCAGGAGCAGGATCGATTCGGCGCGGAAGCGGCTGCGCCGGCCGAGCAGCAGCCGCAGGGTCACCTCGCCCTCGGCGATGAAGCGCCCGGCGCGGCCCACGAGGTCGCGCTCGCGGATGTGGGCGTAGGGTTGGAGGCGCGGGTCGTCCGGGTCGGCGATCGTCTCCGGGCCGGGATCCACCTCAGCCCTGCGCGCGCTCGGTGCGGCTGGCGAGCGGGTCGGCCTCGGCCTTGGTCGGCACCTTCACCAGCGCCTCGCCGTCGAGGACGGTCTCCCCCGCCACCGAGCATTGGCAGGCGAGCCGCGCGCGGCGCCGCTCCGGCATCAGCTCGGCGACCGTCACGGTGACCTCCACGACGTCGCCGATCCGCACCGGCGCGCGGAAGTTCAGGGTCTGCGAGATGTAGACCGCCCCCGGCCCCGGCAGGCGGGTCCCGAGCACCGCCGAGATCAGCCCGGCGGTGTAGAGACCGTGGGCGATGCGGGTGCCGAACGGCGTGCGGGCGGCGAAGTGCTCGGACAGGTGGATCGGGTTGCGGTCGCCGGTGATCTCGGCGAAGCCGACCACATCCGAGGACGCGATCGTCTTCGACAGGGTCTCCGACAATCCGACCTCGAGATCCTCGAAATAGAGCACGCGCAATTCGGGCAGCATGACTCGGCAGACCTCCGCTTCCGGCCTGTGACGCCGTCCGCGCCCGGCCCTGGCTCTGGCCTCGCACGATCGCAGGATCGAATCCACCCGGACGAAGGCCTAACCAGCCTCGAACTTTCTTGAGGCGCGGACAGGGTTTTCTCAACGGCCCTCGACAGGCGCCCCCGGGTCGGCGAAGACGCCCCCCGTGACCGCCGATGATGCCGCCGGGCCCGCGCCGCCCGCCCTCCGCCCCGTCGTCGCCCGCGTGGCGGCGCTGAACCTCGGCTATTTCGGCATCGAGATCGCGGTGGCGCTCGCCATCGGCTCGGTGGCGCTCATCGCCGACAGCCTCGATTTCCTGGAGGACGCGACGATCAACCTGCTGATTTTCGCGGGCCTCGGCTGGAGCGCGCGCAACCGCGCCCGGCTCGGCACCGCCATGGCGTTCATCCTGCTGCTGCCGGCGCTGGCGGGCGCCTGGGCGGCCTACGGGAAGATCGCGGATTTCGTCGCGCCGGCCGCCCTGCCGCTGACGCTCGCCGGCCTCGGGGCGCTCGCCGTGAACCTGACCTGCGCGTCGATGCTCGCCCGGCACCGGGCCGGCTCCGGCAGCCTCACCCGGGCGGCCTACCTCTCGGCCCGCAACGACGCCGTCGCCAACCTCGCGATCATCGCGGCCGGGCTGGTGACGGCCCTCTATCCCTCGCCCTGGCCGGATCTCGCCGTGGCGGCGGGGATCGCGATCCTCAACGCCGATTCCGCGGCCGACATCCTCAAGGCCGCCGCCGCCGAGCGCCGGGCCGCCCGGTGAAGCCCGCCATGCGCATCTTCCCCGTCTCGGACCTCCATCTCGAGCGCCGCCGCCTCGATCTCATCGCGATGCCGAGCGAGCCGTTCGACCTCCTCGCCTGCCCGGGCGATCTCTACGAGGGGCATCCCGAGCGCGGGTTGGCGGCGCTCCTGCACCTCGCGCAGGGGCGGCCCGTCGTGCTGGTTCCGGGCAACCACGAGCGCTACGGGCCGACCGGCGACGGTCGCACCGCGCCGGAGCTGCTGGCAGCCCTGGAGGCGGAGGTCGAACGCCTGAACGGCCTCGGCGCCCGGATCCACCTGCTCCAGCATTCCGAAAGCTGCGTCATCGACGGGGTGCGCTTCGTCGGCACGACCCTGTGGAGCGATTGGAGCCTCGCCGGACGCTGGCTCCGCCCCGACACACCCGGGCGCCCGGACGATCCGGTCGCCTACGCGGCCGCGCGCATGACCGATCCGGTCACCGGCTCGCGGGAATATCTGGGTTCGATCCGGAAGGCCGACGGCAGCCCCTGGCAGCCCGGGGACGCGATGGCCGCGCACCGGATTGAGCGGGCGGCCCTGCACGCGGCGCTCCGCATTGCCCATGACGGCCCGACCGTCGTGGTGACCCATCATCCGGCGAGCCCGCTGGCGGCCGACCGGTTTCGGGACGCGCCCGGCGTGCCCTGGTGGGTGCCGGCTTTCTACGCCAGCACGGCCCTCGACGACCTCGCCGATGCCGACCGGCCGGACCTGTGGATCTCCGGGCATTTCCACGCGGGCCACGACCTGGCGATCGGGCGCTGCCGCTGGGTCTCGAACCCCGTGGAGGGGGCGAGCTACCGGGCTGACCTTACCCTGACCGTCGAGCGCGAGCGCGCCTGAAGGCGCGCCCGACCCGGCACCGGAAGCCCCCCTTCCGTCAGCCGCAAGGGTGATCCGGGGCGGGTCCGCTCAGCCGTGCACCAGCACGTTCCGGAACTGCCACGGATCGCTGGTGTCGATATCCTCCGGGAACAGGCCCGGGCGGTCGGTGAGCGGCGTCCAGTCCGTGTAGACGCCCACAACCGGGCCGAGATACGGGGTCTGGACCTCCAGGCAGCGGCGGAAATCCATCTCGTCCGCCTCGACGATGCCGGCCTCCGGGTTCTCCAGCGCCCAGACCATGCCGGCCAGCACCGCCGAGGTCACCTGCAGGCCGGTGGCGTTCTGGTAGGGGGCGATCCGGCGGGTCTCCTCGATGGAGAGCTGCGAGCCGTACCAGTAGGCGTTCTTCTCGTGGCCGTAGACCAGCACGCCGAGCTCGTCGATGCCGTCCACGATCTCGGTCTCGTCGAGGATGTGGTGCTGCTCCTGCACCTTGGCGGCCTTGCCGAACATCTCGTGGAGCGAGAGCACCGCGTCGTCGGCCGGGTGATAAGCGTAGTGGCAGGTCGGCCGGAACACCGGCTTCCCGCCCTCCTGCACCGTGTAGTAGTCGGCGATCGAGACCGCCTCGTTGTGGGTCACGAGGAAGCCGAACTGGGAGCCGGCGGTCGGCACCCAGGTGCGAACCCGCGTGTCGGCGCCGGGCTGCAGCAGGTAGATGGCGCAGCGCGAGCCCTTCTCCTGCTCGCGGGCATTGGCGGGCTTCCAGGTCTCGTGCGTGCCCCAGCCGAGCTCGGCCGGCTGGTTGCCCTCGGAGACGAAGCCCTCGACCGACCACGTGTTGACGAAGACGCCGCGCGGCTTCGGATTCTTGGCGCGCTGCGTGTCCCGCTCGGCGATGTGGACGCCCTTCACGCCCAGATCCTTCATCAGCGCGGCCCACTCGGCCTTGCTCTTGGGCTCGGGCCGCTGCAGGCCGGTATCCTGCGCGATGTTCAGGAGCGCCTGCTTGACGAACCACGAGACCATGCCGGGATTGGCGCCGCAGCACGAGACCGCGGTGGTGCCGCCGGGCTTCCTGGCGCGGGCATCGAGGATGTCCTCGCGGAGCGCGTAGTTGGTGCGGTCGCCCTGGCTCTTCGTCTTGTCGAAGTAGAAGCCCGGCCAGGGCTCGGCCACCGTGTCGATGTAGAGGGCGCCGAGTTCGCGGCAGAGTTCCAGGATGGCGCGCGACGAGGTGTCGACCGACAGGTTCACGCAGAAGCCCTGACCGCCGCCCTCGGTGAGGAGCGGGGTGAGGACATCGCGATAGTTCTCAGGCGTGAGCGCCACCGTCTCGAAGCGCAGGCCATGCTTCTCGGCGAGCGCCCGATGGGTGTCGACCGGGTCGATCACCGTGAAGCGAGCCTTGTCGTAAGCGAAGTGGCGTTCGATCAGGGGCAGGGTGCCCCGGCCGATCGAGCCGAAGCCGATCATCACGATGGGGCCGCTGATGCGGCCATGGATCGGGTGACGGGTCGGCTGATCGGTCATTCAGGATATCCTCGGATCTGACGGGCGCCGCGGGCGTCCGCGCGGTCTGGCCAGCGGGCGGGTTATGGCGCGCATGTGACACTGCGGCGACAGGTCCAGGCATGCGTTGCGGCGCGGCCGATGGCCCGCCGCCGAAAGCGGCTCAATGGCGTCTCGCCCGGGCCCGGTCAACCATCCGCTGCGACGAGCCGTTAATGCGACGTTGACGGACGGGGTACGCTGCCATGATTCGGGCGCATGATGCACCCGCGCCGCGGCCTGTGGCCAGCGCCGGCCGCAAGCCTCATATTGCATTGCAGCAAGGCCGCCGAGACGGCCGATCAGCACGGGATTTCCGGAAACGCCCGAGACACAGCCCGTCGGAGACCGTCATGCTCGCTCTCATCGCCTCCCGGATCCCCAGCCCGGTCACCGAGACCGCCGATCGCGATCCCGGCTTCCTGACCCTCGTGTTCGCCTCCGCCCGCGCCATCCGCAGCGGCGCCGAGGCCGCCTTCGCGCGCCGCTGCGCCCTGGCCCGCGCCGTCGGCGGCCCGAACCCGCTCTGAAGGGTTCGGCCCCGGCAGGTCTGCATAACCCTCGGGCACGCTGGGCAATTGCTTCGGTCCCGCTGGGGCTTTAGGGCGCTTTGCCGTTCCATGGCCCCGGGGGTTGTTGATTCCATGCCGACGATTCACGCGCTCCTGCGCGCCACGCTGAGCGTCACGCTGCTGCTCGCCCTTCCGCTGGCGGCGCCGCGGGCGCAGGATGCCGAGCCGGAGGCCGCCCCGGCCGGGGCACCGCAGAAGGCCCGGCCGAAGCCGAAGCCCAAGCCCGCCGCGCCGAAACCAGCGGCCAAGCCCGCCGCCGAGTCCCCGCCGGCCGCGGCGTCGGCGCCGGTCCACGCCGCATGGCCCAATGGCGCGAGCTCCGTGACCGAGAGCTACGGCGACTGGTCCATGACCTGCACCCATCCGGGCGAGAAGATCACCTGCATCATCGCCCAGTCGCAGGGTGATTCGCAGACGGGCCGGCGCAAGTTCGGCATCGAGCTCCAGACACCGAAGGATGGCCGCGCCGAGGGGATCGTGCTGATGCCCTTCGGCCTCGCCATCGAGCCCGGCATCGCCTTCAAGCTGGACGAGCAGACCCTCGGCAAGGGGGCGCCCTACTCCGCCTGCGGGCCGGATGGCTGCTTCGTGCCGATCAGCTTCCCGACGCTCGCCCTCGACGGCATGCGGACCGCCAAGAAGCTGTTCGTGATCGGCCACAAGGCCGGCAGCAGCGATGACGCGACGATCACGGTCCCGCTGGAGGGCTTCGCCCAGGCCCTCGACCGCGCCGTCGCCCTGAGCGGCTGACGCACGGCGATCCCGTCGATTTGCGGGTTACGGTTAAGGCCGCGTTAGTGGCCGCGCCGCAGGATGGCCACGACTTGTGGCGCCGCGCGCCGCGGCCCCGCCGGTGCCGCGCGCCGGGATCGGATCGGCGAGGCGATGGGATCGGAGGGCGGGCGACCCCGGATCGGTCAGGGGCTCGGGCGGCGACTGCTGCGCGCGTCGCTGCCGCTGCTCGCCCTGCTGGCGGCGGTCGATCCCGCCCTGGCCGGTCGGCTGATCGGCGCCAAGGGGACCGAGACCGGCACCGGCCTGGGCGGCTACGGCCGCATCGTGCTGACCTTCGACAAGCCCGTCACGGTCAAGGCGAAGCTCGCGGGTGGCGTGCTGCTGCTCGGCTACGGCGAGCGCGTCGGGCAGGGCCCTGAGCGCCTGTCCGACGAGATGCCCGCCTACGTGTCGAGCGTCCGGCGCGATCCGGACGGGACCGGGCTGCGGGTCGCCCTGCAGCGGCCTTACCGGGTCAACCTGCAGACGGCCGGCGAGCGGGTCTTCGTGGATCTGCTGCCGGAGGGCTGGGCCGGTCTGCCGCCGCCGCTGCCGCCCGAGGTTGTGGCCGAGCTCGCCCGCCGCGCCCGGGTCGCCGAGGAGGCGCTCAAGGCCCGCATCCCCGAACCGGTGCGCAAGCCGCTGCCGCTCGAACTGGCGCTCCTCCCGACGCTGACGCGCCTCTCCCTGCGCCTGCCCGCGGAGGCCGTCACGACGCTCTCTGCCGAGGGCGCTGCAACGCGGCTGCGGGTCGTCGGCCCATGGACCATCGATCCGGGCGCGACGCGCGGCCGCCCCCGGCCCGGCATCGCCAAGCTGGCGACCGAGACGGATGCGACCTCGGCCAGCCTGCTCGTCACCCCAGAGGACGGGTTCCAGATCGGCTCGGAGCGCGAGGACGGCGCCTTCCTCCTGGACGTCGTCCGGCGCAAGCCGGCGGAGCCCGCCAGCGCCGCGGTCGCGATACCCGGGCCGGCGGCGCCGACCCGGGTCGCCGCAGCGCCGACCGTTCCCGTTCCGGCGCCCGCGCCGCCGGCCCGGGCCGAGGCGGCCGTTCCGGAGCGTTCGCCCGCGCCGCCGCCGCCGCTGCGGCCGGCCGGGTCCGGCTTGGTCTTTCCGTTCCAGACCCTGCCGCCAGCAGTGCTGTTCGAGCGCGGCGGCGTCATCACGCTCGCCTTCGAGACGACCGAGCCGGTCTCCGTACCGACCGGCAATCCGGGTCTCGCGCCTGTCGGAAGCCCCGCCCGGACCGGACCGCTCACCGTCCTGCGCTTCTCGGCGCCCCAGGGCCGGCTGGTCGATCTCAACGCCGTCACCACGGAGGGCAGGGTCGGCTGGGAACTCTCGGCGGGCGATACCCTGAGCCCGAGCGACACGATCGATCCCGTGCGCAGGCCCGATGCCTCGGGCCGGATCACGGTCTCCCTCGGGCTGGCCCGGCCGGGCTCGGCGACGTGGCTCGACCTCGACGGCGAGCGCATCGCGGTGGTCACCTCGGCATCCCAGCGGCCGGTCGGCAATCCGAAGAGCCGGCGCTTCGTGGATTTCGAAATCCTGCCGAGCCGGCACGGCCTCGCGGTGCTGGCCGGCGCCGACGACCTCGCGGTCCGGCCGGAACTCGACACGGTGACGATCGGCCGGGCGGGGGGCCTCGCCGCCTCGGCGACCGCGCGCAAGGCCGAGGTTGCCCTGGCCGAGCCGGGAGCCCTCGCCATCACGCCCGAGGCCTGGAACCGGGCGCGGTCCGGAAACGTGCGCGACACCCTGCGCGGGGCGCTCAACGAGGCTGCCGCCGCGAACCCCGCCGACCGCGGCCCGGCGCGGCTCGCCCTCGCCAAGGTCTATTTCGCCAACGGGCTCGATCCGGAGGGGCTCGCAGCCGTCGAAGCGGCAGCAGCCGATGATCCGCTGCTCGCCGCCCAGCGCGACACCGCCCTGCTGCGGGGTCTCGCGCTCGTGCGGATGGGGCGCCACGCCGAGGCGCTGAAGGCGCTGTCGACACCGAACCTCGCCGGAAATCCGGAGGCCGCACTGTGGCGGGCGATGGTCTCGGCCAGCACGGGCGACTGGAAGGCGGCCGAGACCGGCTTCCTCAAGGTCCTGCCGCTCGCCGAGGGATACCCCCTGGAACTGGCCGCGCTGATCCGCGCCGCCGCGGCCGAATCGGCAATCGAGAACGGCGACGCCGAAACCGCCGCCGCCCGCGCCGGGGACGCCCGCGACCTGTCCCCCTGGATCCGCGACCGTCTGGCCCTGGTCCGCGCCCGCGTCTCCGAGGCGACCGGCCAGGTCGAGGCGGCGCTCGATGCCTATGCCCGCCTGGAGACGGAGGCGGTGCGTCCGGTCTCGGTGGAGGCGGCCCTGCGCGGCACGCTGCTCGCCCGGTCCGTCGGCAAGCTGACCGAGGATGCCGCGATCGAGCGCCTGGAACGTCTCGCCACGACCTGGCACGGCGGCGCCGTCGAGGACGGCATCACGGCCGGCCTCGCCCGGCTCTACCTCGCCGCCGGCCGCTGGCGCGACGCCTTCACGGCGGTGCGCCGGGCCAACGCCTCCGCGCCCAACGCCACCGCCTCGGAGGCGCTCTCCCGCGACGCGCAGGCCGCCTTCGAGAGCCTGTTTCTCACCGATAAGGGCGATGCCCTGTCGGGAGTCGAGGCCGTGGCGCTGTTCTTCGATTTCCGCGAGCTGAGCCCGATCGGGCGGCGCGGCGACGAGGTGGTGCGCCGGCTCGCCGACCGCCTCGTGGGCCTCGACCTCCTCGAACCGGCCGCCGACCTGCTTCAGTACCAGATCGACAACCGGCTGACCGGCCCGGCCCGGTCGGCGGTCGCGGCGCGGCTCGCCACGGTGCGGTTGATGGACGACAAGCCGCTGCAGGCGCTGAAGGTCCTCGACGCCACCGAGCTGCCCGAGCTGCCGGGCGAGCTGAAGCGCGCCCGCGGCCTGGTCCGCGCCCGCGCTCTCTCGGACCTGACCCGCACCGACCTCGCCCTGGAGACGATCGAGGACGAGAGCGGGCCGGATATCGAGCGCCTGCGGGCCGACATCTACTGGGGCGCCCGCCGCTGGCGCGAGGCCGGCGAGACGCACGAGGCGCTGCTCGGCGAGGCGTGGCGGTCCGGCCAGCCCCTGGACGATCAGTCCCGGGCGGATGTCGTCCGCGCCGCGATCGCCTACGACCTCGCCGGCGAGGCGATCGGCCTGGAGCGGCTCAAGGCCAAATTCTCGCAGGCCATGGCGGCGAGCCCCGACGCGCGCACCTTCGCGCTGCTCACGGGCGCCGACCCGACCCGGACCCCGGGCTTCCGCGCGGTGGCGGCCCAGGCCACCAAGGCCGAGACGCTGTCGTCCTTCCTGGCCGAGTACCGCAAGCGCTACCCGGACGCCGCCGTGCCCGACCGGGGCAAGCCAGGGGCCACCGGCGCGGGTGATCCCAAGCCCCCGGCCGGCGACCAGCAGAGCAACGCCGGAACCCCCGGCACGCCGCCAGGATGAGGGCGCGGCGCGTGATCGATCCGGACGCCTTCTTGGAGACCGAAGGCAGGCGCGTCTGGACGCTGGAGCGGAACGCCGAAGCGTGGCATCAGGCCTTCACGGTGCTGCGCGGAGGGTTGGAGGCCGGGACCGTGGAGCGGGTGGTCGTCGTCTGCGTCCTGCAGGGGGCGGGTAAGTCCACCTGGGTCGCCCAACGGGAGCCGGAGGCCGGCACGGTCCATTTCGACGCGGCGCTGCCTGGCGCCCGGCACCGCGCGCCGATCATCGCGCTCGCCCGATCCTGCAACATCCCCGTGGCGGCCGTCTGGATCCGGGCGCCGCTCGCCCTCGCGCTCGAACGGAATCGGCAGCGGCCGGCCGACCGGCGCGTCCCCGAGGCCAGCATCCACTCCGTCGACCGCCTGTTCGAGCCGCCGACGACCGACGAAGGTTTTGCCGCGGTCAGGATCGTCGAGGGCTGACGACGCCCGCCGGCCGCCGTCAGCTCCCGTAGCTCTGCACCAGCGAGCCCGCGACCAGCGTCCATCCATCGACCAGCACGAAGAAGATCAGCTTGAACGGCAGGGAGACCGTCGCGGGCGGCAGCATCATCATGCCGATCGCCATCAGCACCGAGGCGACCACGAGGTCGATGATCAGGAACGGGATGAACAGCAGGAAGCCGATCTCGAAGGCGCGCCGGAGCTCCGAGATCATGAAGGCCGGCGTCACGATCTCCAGGCCGACATCCTCGGGACCCTTCGGCGCCGGCACCTTGGCGAGGTCGAGGAACAGCTTGAGATCCTTCTCGCGGACGTTCTTCAGCATGAAGGTCTTGAACGGCGCCGAGGCGCGCTCGAAGGCCTGGGCCTGGGTGATCCGCCCGGCGATCAGGGGCTCGATCCCCGCGCTGTAGGCGGCGCGGCCGGTCGGGGCCATCACGAAGGCGGTCAGGAACAGGGCGAGGCTGACGAGCACCGCGGTCGGCGGCGCCGTCTGGGTGCCGAGCGCCGAGCGCAGGAGCGAGAGCACCACGACGATCCGGGTGAAGGCCGTGGCCATCACCAGCACCGAGGGGGCGACCGCCAGCACTGTGATCAGCGCGACGAGCTGGAGCGCCCGCTCGGTGGTGCCGCCGGCCCCGAGGTCGAGGGTGACGCTCTGGGCCAGGGCGGGCGAGATCGCGGGCGAGGCGACGAGCAGGAGGAGGGCCGGGATCGCCCTCAGGCCCAGACGCCGGAATCTGCGCTTCGGGACGCGGCAAGGCGGGGTGTCGGGCACGGCGGGAACCGGAGTCACGAGCGGTCGCAGGTCGGCGCGGCGGGGCGCACGCCCTCGCGGCGGGCTTCGAGGTTCTGCCAGACGAGGAGCGACGGCAGGCCGAGCACCACGTCGGGCACCCGGCGGGCGAGGGACAGGGCGATGGCGGTCCCGGCATCGATGCCGAACAGGCCGCAGACCAGCACCAGTCCGCCCTCCTGCACGCCGAGCCCGCTCGGGACCAGGAAGGCGGCGGCCTTGATCGCCTGGCTCAGCGCCTCGATCACCAGGATGTCGGTCAGGCCGACCCGGTCGACCCCGATGCAGGTCAGGACGATGAGAACCTCGGTCGCGCCGAGGAGCCACGCCAGCGCGTGCAGGGCGACGGACTGGGCGAGCCGGCCCCGACGCCCCGGCGCCCAGACTGCGTCCAGCGCGCCCTGGATGCGCTGGCCCGGCTCCGGCCGGGCCTCGGCCTCGCGCACGAAACGCCGGCCGAGGGCGGCGAGCCGGTCCTCGACGAGGCGCACGATCCCGGTCCGCTGCAGCGCGAAGAACGCCCCGACGGCGAGCGCCGCCACCGCCAGGGTGCGCAGTGTCCAGTCGGCGAGTTCGGCCGCCTCGGCGCCCTCGATCCGGGTCAGGAGGCCGGCCCCGAGGCCGGCGAACAGGGCGAGCGTGCCGACCTGGAACAGCAGATCGGCCAGCACGGAGGCGGCGGCGAGCGAGCCGGCGACGCCCCAGAAGGTGAGGAGCCGTGCGCCCAGCACCTCGCCGCCCACCGAGGCGACCGGCAGCAGGACGTTGATGCCCTCGCGCACGAAGCGCAGGATCAGGCAGGCCGAGGCGGGTGCCGGCGACAGCCCGTCGAGGATGCGCGCCCAGGCGATGCCGCACACCACCAGCACCAGCGCCCGCACCAGCGTCACGCCGACGAAGCCCGCGACGCCGATCCGGCCGAACGCCGTGGCCACGGCCTGGAGGTCGTTGGTCGCCACCAGCCAGACCGCGAAGCCGAGCCCGATCAGCGTGCCGAGCAGGGGCAGGCGGCGCACGAGGGCGCGGACGGCCCGGCGCTTCCCGGATTGGCGCGTCTCTGTCACGGTCGAAGCGTGCGCGTTACGCGTCGGGAGGCGGGCAAGAGCGGCGGCTCCAGGGTTGGGCCGGTCAGCGTGCCGGCGGCGATTCGTTTGGCGATACCGGCGCTAGTGCGGTATTGGGGCCGAATTCGGGGGATTGCCTGCGCGGCAGAACGGGGTCCAGCACGGCGGAGAGTGCATCCGCCGGCCCGGCCTCGGGGTCGAGCAGGATGATGCGCCCGCCCGCGAGGCTCGCGCCGGTGGCGACCGCGATCGCGTGCTTCGGGCACGGGCCGAGGCAGCCCGACTCGACGATGCAGAGCTTCCTCCGAGGACCGGCCGCGTCCCTGCTGGCCTGTTTCCCGGCCTTCTTCAGCAACGCGCGCACGGCGCGCGGGCGCAGGCCCTGCCGCTTGGCGCATTTGGAGCAGACGACCACGACCTCGGTGAGCTTGGTCTTGGCCGATCGGCTGGCCGACCGTCCGGAAGGGCGGCGCCCGGTGTCGCCCGTCGCGTTGTGTTCTGTCATCATCCGGAGATTCTACGGCGCCATACGGGCATTGCGCTACCTCGCCCGTCGCCGCGGGCCCCGGGGCCAAGCCCGAACGGGTTCGCGGACGCCATAAAAAGGGCCTAAAAGAACGGGATTCCGGAACCGCGTACGGGCCGCCTTTCGGCCGGCGCCGCCTAGGCGGAACCGGCGCAGACCCAGGAACAATGAGCGGATGAGCTTCGACGACGACGTCAAGGTCAAGGACGACACGCGCGAAGGCGAGATCGTGACCTTCGCTGCCGCGACGATGACCGAGCTGCGGCGGAGCGCCGAGACGATCCGGCCGGTTCCGGAGAAGCGGGGCGCCCAGGTCCTGGCCGCCGCGATTCGCCAGCGCCTGGACTGGACCCGTCTGCCGGGCCTGCGCCCGCGCCAGGAGGATACGTCAAGCTACGGGGCACGGATCGTCCGCCGCGTCAGCTTGTTCGTCCTGCTGCCGACCCTCGTGATCGGGCTGTACCTGTTCGGCTTCGCGTCGAACCAGTACGTCGCCGAGGCTCAGTTCACGGTCCGCGGCAACGTCGAGCCGATGGAGAACATCTCGCTCGGCCAGTATACGAGCTTAATTCAAAAGCATAACAGCCAGGACAGCTTCATCGTCCGCGACTACATCGGCAGCCAGACCTTGGTCGAATCGCTCGAGAAGAGCATCGGCCTGTCCAAGCTGTTCTCCCGCCCCGAGGCCGATTTCTGGTCGCGATACGATCCGAACAATCCGATCGAGGAGCTGACTAAGTACTGGCGCAAGCATGTCGAGGCGCATATCGACTCGATCTCGGGCGTGATCCGCCTGACGGTCCGGGCTTACACCCCCGAGGACGCCCTGACCATCGCCCGCGAGGTGGTGGCGCGCTCCGAGACGCTGATCAACACCATCTCGAAGCGTGCGCAGGCCGACATGGTGGTCCAGGCCGAGGCTGACGCCCAGACCGCGCAGGACCGCCTGCGCAAGGCGCATCTCGCCCTGCAGACCTTCCGCAATCAGTGGGGGGTGATCGACCCGGTCAAGTCCGCTGAGGGAACGCTGACGACCCTGACGCTGCTGCGCAAGGAAAAGCTCAAGGCCGAGAACGATTTGCAGGTGTTGCGCAGCTCGACCCTGGATGAGCGCTCGCGCTCGATCCAGACCCTCGTCGCCAACATCACCGCCATCGACCAGCAGATGAAGACGCTGCAGGACGAGATGACGAGCACCGGCGCCGCAGGCGGCACGAACCTGACCGAGGCCCTGCTCCAGTACGAGGGCCTGCTGGTCGAGCGGACCATCGCCGAGAAGCTCGAGGAATCCGCCCACATGCTGCTCGACCGAGCCCGGGTGGCGGCCGGCAAGCAGCATATCTTCCTGGCGACCTTCGTGCCGCCGGTCCTGCCGACGGACAGCCTGTATCCGGAGCGGGGACACACGCTGCTGGTGGCGTTTTTCTGCTTCTTCGTGATCTGGAGTTCGTCTTCGCTCCTGCTCGCGGGCATCCGCGACCAGAGGATGTAGGCGGCCACCACGCGGGCCTCTGGATCCCGCGCCGCGCGGTCTGTAGACGGGGCGGTCCGGCGATCCAGCCGCCCGGTGGAAGAGCGAAGTCTAACGGCCCATGTCGGATTTCTCCGATCTCGTTGCGAAGGCGATTCAGCCATCGATGAACCGGGAGGAGCGCGAGGCGGTCTACACCGTGGTCCGGCAGGCCGTGCTCCGCCTGCAGGAGCGGGAGGCGCTGCCCGCCAGCGACCCGCGCGTCGCGCTTCAGCGCCACCTCGTCGAGGAGACGATCCGTGACGTCGAGAGTGACGTCGCCCGCTATGCGTCGCTGCGCAAGCTCGAGTTGGCCTTCGCCGCCCAGAACGAGGCTGACCGGGCGGTGAAGTCCGGCCGGCGGTAGAACGCACGCGGCCGGGGCGAAGCCCGTCGCGCGTCGGAGCATCCTCATCCGCAGGCGGCGTTCGCCCGCATGCTGCCGGGCTCGGCCACGTCGAGGCCCGCCGAGACGTATTCGTTGAGCTTGTTGCGCAGGGTCCGGATCGAGATGCCGAGGATCTTGGCCGCGTGGGTGCGGTTGCCGAGGCAATGGTCCAGGGTGTCGAGGATCAGGTCGCATTCGACCTGCGCCACGGTCCGCCCCACAAGCCCGCGGGTGGCGGCCTCGGCGGCCTGCGCGGCGCGCATCGCCGGGCCCTCCGCGGCGATCGTGTCGCCCTCCGGCGACAGGATCGCCTCGGGACCGATCGCGTCGCCCGCGGCGAGCAGCACGGCCCGGTGCAGGGTGTTCTCCAACTCGCGCACGTTGCCGCGCCAGGGGTTCTTCAGCACCAGCGATCGCGCCTCGGCGGAGAGCGGACGAACCGGCACGCCGTTCACCGCGGCGTATTTCTTCGCGAAATGCGTGGCCAGTTCCAGAATGTCGGCCGGCCGCTCGCGGAGCGGCGGCAGCTTCAGCGCCACGACGTTGAGCCGGTAGAACAGGTCCTCGCGGAACGTGCCCTTGCGGACCTCCTCGGCGAGATTGCGGTTGGAGGTGGCGAGCACCCGGATGTCGACCCGCACCGGCGCGGTGCCGCCGACCCGGTCGATCACCCGCTCCTGAAGGGCGCGCAGCAGCTTCGCCTGCAGGCGCACATCCATCTCGGAGATCTCGTCCAGGAGCAGCGTGCCGCCATTGGCCTCCTCGAACCGGCCGATGCGCCGGGCGACCGCGCCGGTGAACGCCCCCTTCTCGTGGCCGAACAGCTCGGATTCGAGCAGGGCCTCGGGGATCGCCGCGCAGTTCACCGACACGAAGGGCTTGTTCGCCCGGCCGGATTTCTGGTGGACGTGGCGGGCCAGCACCTCCTTGCCGGTGCCGCTCTCGCCGGTGATCAGCACAGAGGCCTCCGAGCGGGCGACCTGCTCGGCAAGCTTGACCACCCGCTCCATCGACGGGTCGCGCCACACGAAGGCGGCGCGATCGGTGGCGACCGCCTCCAGCACCGCGGCGATCATCTCGGGATCCGGCGGGAGCGGGATATACTCCTTCGCACCGGCCCGGATCGCCGCGACCGCGGTCGAGGCGTCCGCCGAGACCCCGCAGGCGACCACGGGCGTGCGGATCCGCTCCGCCTCCAGCGCGACGACGAGATCGCGGATCGGCAGACCGACGTCGATCATGATGAGGTCGGCGCCGCGGGCGCGCAGGACGTTGAGGCCCTGCGGCACGGCATCCGCCTGCGTCACGGAGGCGCCGCGCTGCATGGCGATCTTCGAGGCGGTGATCAACTCGCCGTTGAGCCGCCCGATCATCAGGAGCCGCATGGTTCGTCCCTCTCAACTTCCCTGGCGCGGACAGCCCCCCGGCGTCCGCATCCCAAAACTCACGCGCCCGGCTTACTCGCCCGGCTTACTCGCCCTTGACGATCTCGGTCATCGTCACGCCGAGCCGGTCCTCGACCAGGACCACCTCGCCGCGGGCGACCAGCCGGTTGTTGACGAACACGTCGATCGCCTCGCCGACCTTGCGGTCGAGTTCGAGCACCGCGCCGGGCGCCATCCGGAGGAGGTCGCCGATCGGCATCCGGGCCGAACCCAGCACCGCCGAAACCATCACGGGCACGTCGAACAGCTGCTCCAGGTCGGCGGCAGATTTCGGCGTCGTCGGCGCGTCGCGGATCGACCCCCCGGCGTAATCCGGGTCCTGCTCGCCGAGCTGGGGCAGGCTGAAATCGTCGGACATCGGCATCGGGTTCCTTTACGGGTTCGTCGGCAGGCCGAGGGCATCGAGCACCGCCGCCTCGATGCGGGCGCGCTCGCGCACGATGCCGCCGTCGGCCCACTCGATGCGGGCGTCGCCCGCCGCCATGTCGGGGTCGCCCAGCACCACGAGCCGGCCCTCGTAACCGCGCTCGCGCGCGAGGCGCTTCATCAGGGCCTCGGCCTCCTCGACGAGGCCGTCGTGGACCCGGACCACAAGGTGGGGCACCCCGCGCAGGTGCTGGAGTGCGGCGCGCGCCGCCTCGCCGATGCCGGCCAGCGGGGCGGCGTCGAGGGCGTCGCCCGCGACCTTCCGGGCGATCAGCATCGCCACCTCGACGGCCTGCGCCTCGCGCTCGACGTCGCGGGCATCGGCCTGCGCGATGAGGCCCGCGGCGGCCAGCGCCAGCCGGTTCAGGGCGTCGGCGAGCCGGCCCTGGATCTGCGCCTCCGCCTGGATCCGGCCCTCCTGCAGGCCGCGTGCATGGGCCTCGGCCTCGGCGCGGGACGCGGCCTCGGCGGCGCGCTGCGCCTCGGCGCTGGGGCGACCGCTGCGGAAATCGGTCTCGAACAGGAACGGCTTCGCGCTCCGGGCGGCCTGGGCGCTCAATAGACCAGCTCCTCCTCGGCGCTATTCTTGGCGATCATGATCTCGCCCTTCTCGGCGAGGTCCTTGGCGATCTCGGTCATCTTGGCCTGCGCCTCGTCGACCTCCTTGAGGCGGACCGGGCCGAGGGAGGCCATCTCGTCCGTGAGGTTCTTGGCCGCGCGCGTCGACATCTGCTGCATGAAGAACGCCCGGGTCCGCTCGTTGCCGCCCTTGAGCGCCCGGCACAGGGTCTCGTTGTCGACCGAGCGCATCAGGGTCTGGACGCTGCCCGGATCGAGCTTCAGCAGATCCTCGAAGGTGAACATCAGCTCGCGGATGCGCTTGGCCGAGCCGCGGTTCGCCTGGTCGAGGGCCGCGAGGAAGCGCCCCTCCGTCTGCCGGTCGAAGGCGTTGAACACGTCGGCCATCATCTCGTGGGCGTCGCGGCGCTGGGTCTGCGCGATGGTCGAGACGAACTCGACCCGCAGCGTCTCCTCGATGTGGCGCAGGGCCTCCTTCTGGACCGTCTCCATGCGCAGCATCCGGTTGAGGCAGTCGATCGCGAAATCCTCGGGCAGGATGGTCAGCACCTTGGCGGCGTAGTCGGCCCGCACCCGCGACAGCACCACCGCCACGGTCTGCGGGTACTCGTTGCGCAGGAACGAGGCGAGGATCTCCGGATCGACCTGGGCGATCGAGGCCCAGACCCGCTTGCCGGACGCGCCCTTGATCTCCGCCATGATCAGCGAGACCTGATCGCTAGGGAAGATTTTCAGGAGCAGCGCCTCGGTCCGCTCGAAGTTCGACGAGATGCCGCCGCTGTTGCCGAGCTTGGTCACGAACTCGATGATCAGCTTGTCGACCGTGGCGACCTCCAGCGTGCCGAGCTGGACCATCGCGTGGCTGACCTTCTTGACCTCCTCCTCCTCCAGCATCTGCCAGATCGGGGCGCCTTCCTCCTCGCCGAGCATCAGCAGGAGCGCGGCGGCGCGCTGCGGGCCGGGCATCGCCGCGAAGGAACCGCCGCCCGCATTCGCCAGGGTGTTTGCCAGACCTGATGCCATGGATGCGCCCTCGATACCCTACGCGTCACTCTTCCTGGATCCAGCCGCGCAGGACCTCGACGGTCTCGGTCGGGCTCGCCCGGACCATGTCGACCACGCGCTGCACGGTTTCGGCCTGGACCTGGCCGTTGATCTTGGCGAACTCCATCAGCCGGGCGGTGGGGTTGTCCCGCTCGATCACTGTGATGGTCCCCGCGGGCGGTGCGACCGCCGCGGCGTCGGCCGCCCCGCCCATCCCCGGCCCGGCGAGCGACGGCGGGGCCGGAACCGGCGCCAGCACCTGCCGCACCAGCGGTCGCACCACCGTGAGCAGCACGATCAGGGTCAGGAGCGCCAGCACCGCGAGTTCGGCCATGCGCAGCACGTCCTCCTTGCTGGGGGCGAGCAGCGACTGGATCAGCGTCGGCTCGGTGAATTGCGGCACGCTCGGAGCCTCCGCGAAGCGCAGGTTCACCACCTCGATCTGGTCGCCGCGGGCCTTGTCGAAGCCGACCGCGCTTCGCACCAGGGCGGTGATCCGCTCGATCTCGGCGGGGGGTCGGGGGCTGTAGGTCTGCTTGCCGTCGGGCGCCGTCGCGTAGACGCCGTCGACCACCACGGCCACCGACAGGCGCTTGACCCGGCCGCCCTCGGCGACCTCGGTCTTGGTCACCCGGGAGATCTCGTAGTTCGTGGTCTCCTCGTTCTTGTTGGTGGCGTCCTTGGGGGCGGGCGCCTTGTCGCCGCCGTTGGCGCCGGGCAACTCGTTGCCGACGCTGACCTGCCCGTCGGCGTTGCTGGTCTGCGAGGATTCGGTTCGGGTCTGGGCCGAGCGGACGACCCGGCTCTCGGGATCGAAGGTCTCGGACCGGCTCTCGATCCGGTTGAGGTCGAGTTCCGCGTTGACCTGCACCCGGGCCCGGCCCGGCCCGACGATGCCGGCGACCACGTCCTCGATCTGGCCGCGCAGGCGCCGCTCCAGGCTGACCTGGCGGTCCTCGTAGCCGCCGGCGACGTCGGCCTCGGCGTCCCGGGCGCCGTCGGCGAGCAGCCGGCCGCGCTCGTCGACGATCGAGACCCGCTCGGGCTTCAGACCCTCCACCGCGGAGGCCACGAGGTGGCGGATCGCCCGGACCTGCCCGGCATCGAGGTCGCCCATCAGCTTCAGCACGATGGCGGCGCTCGGGTTCTCCCGGTCGCGCTCGAACAGGCGGCGCTCCGGCAGGACCAAATGGACGCGCGCCGCCTGAACCCGGCCGATCGCCCGGATCGAGCGGGCGAGCTCGCCCTCCAGGGCGCGCAGGTGGTTCACGTTCTGCACGAAGTTGGTGGATGAGAACGCGTCGCCCTTGTCGAAGATCTCGTAGCCGACGCCGCCTTGGGTCGGCAGGCCCTTGCCGGCGAGGTCCATGCGCAGCTTGGCGAGGTCGGCCCGGGGGGCCAGGATCGTCTGGCCCGTCTCGCCCCGGGTCTCGTAGCGGATGCCGCGGCTGTCGAGATCGCGCACGACCGAGGCCGAATCCTGCATCGACAGGTCCGAGAACAGCACGCCCATGTCGGGGCGCGAGACCCGCAGGATGATGAAGGCGAAGAATCCGATCAGCGTCAGCGTCACCGCCGCCATGGCGGCGATGCGGGCCGGTCCGAGCTTCGTGACGAGATCGAGGACCGGCTTCACGGGCGGGTTCGCTGCACTCTGAACGCGATGCGGGCCCTGACGGCTCGCCCGGCAGAATTTGCCCAGGACGTGGTTAGCGGGCCGTTAATGCCGGACCCCGCCGTGCGCGGCGGGCTCCGAAACGCCGCGAAGCCGCGCCCGGGACCGGGACGCGGCTTCGCTGGACATCCCAGTCGGTCGGCGCGGGCGGGACACCCCATTCCCGGTGCCGCCGCGGCTCAGTGCCGATAATGCTGGATCCGCGTGGTCCGCAGTCCGGCGAGCCCGTGCTGGTCGATCGAGAACTGCCAGCTCAGGAATTCCTCGGTGGTCAGGGTGTAGCGCTTGCAGGCCTCCTCCAGGCTCAGGAGGCCGCCGCGGACCGCGGCCACCACTTCAGCCTTGCGGCGGATCACCCAGCGGCGCGTGCTCGGGGGGGGCAGGTCCGCGATGGTCAGGGGACTGCCATCGGGCCCGATCACGTACTTTACTCTCGGGCGGCTAGGTTCGGTCATGATACGCTCTACACTCGACTGACCTGTCGAGCCTCGAAGGTACTTGCGCCCGCTTAAGAGATGTTGAAGCGAGTCACTCGGATGTGATTCGTTAAGCCCCACTTGTGGACAACCCGATCGTCTGAACGCTGGACAGCGGCACTTTCTGCCCGCCGATCAGCAGGACCGGCGAAGATCCGGTGAGATCGACTTCGTCGACCGTCCCCGACAGGCTGGTATCGACCGCGACTGTGGATCCGGTGGCATCCGTGGCCGAGACCTTGATCGAGTAGGCCCCGTCCGGCGCCGTCAGCCCGGCCGAGGTCTTGCCGTTCCACGTGTAGGTCTGGGCACCCGCGGCGAGCGAGGTGGTCTGGGTCGCCACAACGTTGCTGTTGGAATCGAGGATCGTGATCACCGCCTTCGAGGCGGCGCGGGACGGCGTGAGTGTCCAGGCGGCCGAGCCGTCGGAGAGCTGCGAGGCGGTCCCGCTCGCCGTGATGGTCTTGCCGATGTAGCTCGTCGCCGTGGCCGAACTCGCCGACTGCGAGGCGGTCAGGATGCTGTCGAGCCGGTCGTTGGTCTTGAGCTGCTGCTCGACGCCGGCGAACTGCACGAGCTGCTGCGTGAACTGGTTGGTGTCCATCGGGTCGAGGGGGTTCTGGTTCTTGAGCTGCGTGGTGAGCAGCGTCAGGAACTGGGTGAAGTTGCTGGCGATCTCGGTCGCGTTCGCGCCGCTCGACGCCGAGCTGGAGCTGGAGGTGGATGCCGTGCTGGCGAGGCTCGATATGCCGCTGGTCATGCTGGTCTCTCCCGTGCCGCGCCCGGGGCGCGGGCGCACGATGGTTGCGTGTCGTCCGGCGAGGGGCCGCCGCGCCTAGATCCTGATGTCGAGGCCGCCATAGCCGCGCAGCCACCGGGTCGGGGCGATCTCCTGCGGGGCCTCGGCCTGATCCCGCGTCCAGCCGGCGGCCCCGCCCTGGGGTGAGCCGCCCTGCGGGTTGTTGCCGCCGCCCCCGGTCTGCGCGCTGCCGTCGCCGCGCAGCGACAGGTTGAGGCCGCCGGACGATGGATCGAGGCCGGCCTGCGTGAGGGCCTGCTGAAGCTGGTTCGCGTCGCGCTGGAGCATCGCCAGGGTCTCCGGCCGATCGACCACGAGGTGCGTCGTGACCGTCCCGCGCGCCTTGTCGATCTCGAGCTTGACGTCGACCCGCCCGAGTTCGACGGGGTCGAGCCGGATCTGGAAGGCGTTGGATCCGTTCAGCGAGCGCAGGCCGATCGCCATCGGCACCTGCCCGATCGGGATCGGCGGCGTCGTCTGGGCGGTCGCCGTCGTCTCGGCGGTGGCAGCCTGCGCGGTACCGGCCGTTCCGGTGGATGCGGCCGGCGCCGTGAGCGATCCGCCTGGATTGGCCAGGCCTGCCCCCTGCGGCGCAGCGCCGGGCGGGCCGGCGGCAGTCTGGCCCGCGGCCTGACCGGCATCGACCAGAGCCGCCAGAAAATCCTTGCCGGGACCGGACGCGGCAGCGGTCGGGTCGCCGGTGCCGATCTGGGCGGCCTCCACCGGGCCGGCACTCGGATTGGCCGGCTCGGACCGGACTGCGCCGGTCGACGCCTTCGCGCCGAGGGCGGCCCCGGAGATCCCCGTCGCCTCCGGGCCCCGCGCCGCGTCGGTCGTGCCCGTGCCGGAGGGCGTCGGCCCTGATGCCGCCGACCCCGCTAGGGCGGCTCCGGCGCCGGCCGGGAGCGTGCCCGCGACGCTCTTATCACTTGCCGCCGCCGGATCCTGAGCCGGTTCCTGACCTTTGGTGGCAGCGGCGCCCGCCGCCGCGCCGCCCGACAGCGCGGCGAGCAGGCTCAGCAGCGTGGCGGCGGGATCGGGATGCGCGGCTTGCGGCGGGGGATTGGGTTGGGCCGCCTGCGCTGCCGGCTCGGCCTGGGCGGAGGTGTCGGCGTTCGCGGCCGGCGCGTCGGCCGCCGGATCCTGCGCGGGCGTGCCGGTCGTCGCGACCTTCGACACGGGTTCGTCCTGCGCGCGCGCTTCGGACGGCGCGCCCGTCGCCGTAGCCGGTGCCTCCGGGCGCGGATCGGACGGTGCCCGCGGCTCCTCGTCGCGCGGGACGGCCGTTTGCGCCGTGGCACCGGTCGTCGCGCCGGTTGCAGCGCTCCTCGGCTGGGTTTCAGCCGAACGCCGGTCCACAGCCCGGGCCTCGGCCTGTGCGGCCGCATCCCGGTCGCGCTCCAAAGCCGACCGGGAGTCGCTGGCCTCCGCGCGCTGCGTCGCCTGTCGCGCCCGGGCCGCGTCGGCGGAGTCGCGCTGGCTGGTCGCTCGAGCCTGTGCAGCCGCAGCATCGTCCCGGGTCCGGGCAGCGTCGAGGGCCGCGCCGAACCGGTCCTGCGCGGAGGTGCCGGTCCGCGCGGCGATCCCCGCCGCGTCCCAGCCCGTCCGCGTGGATGGAGTCCACGCGGTCACATCCAGCCGATCCGTTGCACCGCTTGCCATTCCGGGCTCCCCTCGCAGGGCGTACAGCAAGGCGCACGCCAACGATCCGCCGCGGCAAGCCACTGACGATGTTGAGAATTCACAGCGGCCGATGCGCCGGCATCCGGCCGAAGCTGCCGCCCGCCCGGCAGGTTCTGCCGAGCTGCCGCAGCCCCGCAATCCGTTCGCCCTGGAAAGCCGGCCGGACTCCCGCTATAGACGCCCCGTGCAGCCGGGAAGCTTCCGGGCCGGCGGCTGCGGATCCTCGTGATGAACGCCCTCGATCTCCCCAAAGCCCCCCACGAGACGCGCGTCGTCGTTGCCATGTCGGGCGGCGTCGATTCCTCCGTGGTGGCCGGGCTCCTGAAGCGCCAGGGCTTCGACGTGGTCGGCGTCACGCTCCAGCTCTACGACCATGGCGCGGCGAGCCACCGCAAGGGCGCCTGCTGCGCCGGCCAGGACATCCACGACGCGCGGGCCGCGGCCGAGCATCTCGGCATCCCGCACTACGTACTCGATTACGAGGACCGGTTCCGCGACGAAGTCATCGAGAAATTCGCCGAGAGCTACCTCGCCGGCGAGACGCCGATCCCCTGCGTCGAGTGCAACCGCACGGTAAAGTTCCGCGACCTCCTGGGCCTCGCCCGGGACCTGGACGCCGACGCGCTCGCCACCGGGCATTATGTGGCCAGCCGTGCGCTGCCGGGCGGCGGGCGGGCGCTGCACCGCGCCCTCGATCCCGCCCGGGACCAGAGTTATTTCCTGTATGCGACCACCGCCGCGCAGCTGGATTTCCTGCGCTTCCCGCTCGGCGAGATGGAGAAGACCGAGACCCGCGCCCTGGCGAAGGAACTCGGCCTGTCGCTCGCCGAGAAGCCGGACAGCCAGGACATCTGCTTCGTGCCCCAGGGCCGCTACAGCGACGTGATCGCCCGCCTGCGCCCCGACGCCGCGCGGCCCGGCGAGATCGTCGACCTCGCGGGCCAGGTCGTCGGGCGGCACGCGGGCATCGTACACTACACGGTCGGCCAGCGCCGGGGCCTCGGCCTGTCGGGGCCGGAGCCGCTCTACGTGGTGCGGCTGGAGCCCGAGGCTGCCCGCGTGGTGGTCGGCCCACGTACGGCGCTCGCCACGACCCGTATCCGCCTCGCGGAGCTGAACTGGCTGGGCGAAGGTCCGGCCGAGGCCGTGCGCGATCTCCCCGTGGCGGTCCGCGTCCGCTCGACCCGGCCGCCGCGCCCCGCGACCCTCACGATTGGGCCGGACGGTGCCGCCGAGGTGGTGCTCGCCGAGCCCGAGGACGGCGTGTCGCCGGGGCAGGCTTGTGCGATCTACGCGGATGACGGCCCCCGGGCGCGGGTGCTCGGCGGCGGCACCATCCGGCGCGTCGACGCGTTGTCGGCCCGGCCCCGCGAGGCCGCCTGATCTCAACCTCTGGAACCTTCGAACGATGCTGAGCGAGCCGCAGACGGCCGGGCCGAGCACGGCCCTGATGCGCAAGGCCTATGCCCGCTGGGCCCCCGTCTACGACGTGGTCTACGACAAGCTCACCGAGCCCGCCGCCCGCGCCGCTGTCGAGGCCGCGGCCGAATACGGGCCGCGGATCCTGGAGGCCGGCGTCGGCACCGGGCTGGCGCTCGGCTACTACCCCAAGGCCAGCTTCGTCTGCGGCGTCGATCTTTCGGAAGACATGCTCAAGCGCGCCCGCGCCAAGGTCCGGCGCCGGAGCCTGTCGCACGTGAAGGGCCTCCAGGTGATGGATGTCTGCCACCTGGGTTATGCCGACGCGAGCTTCGACGCCGTGGTGGCGCAGTTCCTGATCACCCTGGTGCCCGATCCCGAGGCCGCGATGTCGGAGTTCCTGCGGGTGGTGCGGCCCGGCGGCGGCATCGTGCTGGCCAACCATTTCGGCCAGAGCGACGGCCCGGTCGCCCGGGTCGAGGAGATCGTGGCGCCGCTCTGCACCAAGATCGGCTGGTCGTCGGACTTCAAGGCGACGCGGATCGAGGCTTGGGCCCGGCGCAACGGCGTCGAGGTGATCGGGCTGAAGCCGACCTTCCCGGGCGGGTTCTTCAAGATTCTGCGGATGCGTAAGGCCGGGTGAGCGAGGCCGCGCCCGCCGCCGGAGGTCCCCGCGCGGGCCGCTGGACGCGCGTCCGGCGCTGGCTGCCGCTCGTGCTGCTGCTTGGCATCTCGGGCGCGGTGCTGGTCTCGGGCGCGGCGCAGATCTTGAGCCTCGACCGCCTGCTCGCCTCCCGGGCCTGGCTGCGCGGCTTCGTCGAGGCGGACTACATCCGCGCACTGGTCTCGGCCTACTGCCTCTATGTCTGGGCCGTGGTCGTGTCGGTGCCCGCCTCGCTGATCCTGACCATGATCTGCGGCTTCCTGTTCGGGATCGTGCCGGGGGCGCTCACGGCGGTCTGCGCCGCCACCACGGGGGCGGCGATCGTGTTCGCTATCGGCCGCGGCCCCGGCGCCGACCTGCTCCGCCGGATCGGCGGCACTCGCCTCGCGGGCCTTGCCGAGGGGTTTCGCCGGGACGCCTTCGGCTACATCGCGGTGCTGCGGCTGATCCCGCTGTTCCCGTTCTGGGTGACCAACCTCGCGCCCGCCGCCTTCGGGGTGAAGATGCGGGTGTTCGTGCTCGCGACCTTCCTGGGACTCCTGCCCGGCGCCTTCGTGTACGCCACCACGGGGGCGGGAATCGAGGATGTGGTCGCCGCCCACGAGGCCGCACGCGCGGCCTGCCTGGCTACGGACGGGGCGGCCTGCGACCGCGCTCTGACCCTGCGGGACCTCGTGACGCCCAGGATGGTGGCGGGGCTCGCGATGCTGGCGGTTTTCGCCCTGATCACCATGCTCTTAAGCCGGCGGGCGCGGCGGGCCCGAGAGACATGATCCGATAGCGGGCGCGTTTTCCCGTGTCTCGAGGCACATGCAACCGCTTGCGGGCCGCACCATTATAGTGCTCACGGCCAAGAGGCTGTATGGCCTGCAGAACCGTGGCTTGCGAACATGTCCCCCGCCAAGGCCGGAACCGGCTCGAGCATCCCTCTCCCGGTCGAGCCGCATCCGCGATGCTCGCGCGGAGCGTGACCGGCATGGCGCTCGAATCCGATACTGCCGTCGCGGCCTCTGCACGGCCCGTATCCGCGCCGGCCCGCGACGGGCTCGACCGGCGCAGGACGCGGCTCGGATTGTCCGGCCGGCTGTTCCTCGTCACCGTGGCCTTCGTGGTGGTGGCCGAGGTGCTGACCTACGTGCCGGCGGTGGCCAATTACCGGATTGAGTGGATGTCCGACCGGCTGGCGGCCGCGCAGGTCGCCGCCCTGGTCCTCGACGGCCGGACGAGCGAGCCGGTCTCGGAGGCGCTGGAGAGCCGGCTGCTCGCCGGCGTCAACGCCCGGGCCATCGCGGTGCGCGGCGGCGGCACGCAGCGCCTGCTCGCCATCGAGGCGGTGCCGGAAAGCGTCGCCGATACAGTCGACCTCGGCGACGTCACGGCCTTGTCGGCGATCCGCGGGGCGTGGCGTACCCTGGTGACCCCGACGCGGGAGCCGATCCGTGTGATCGGTCAGGGCGGCGGCGGCTTCGACCGGGTCGAGATCCTGCTCGACGAGGCGCCGCTCCGGTCCGCCATGATCGATTATGCGCTCCGGCTGCTGGTCTCCTCGCTGATCATCGCGGCCTCGGCGGCGGGGTTGGTCTTCGTGGTGCTGCAGGTCCTGATCGTGCGCCCGGTGCGGCGGCTGGTGACCAGCATCACGGCCTTCGCGGACGATCCGGAGGATGCGGGCCGGATCATCGCGCCGTCCCGCCGCAGCGACGAGATCGGGCAGGCGGAACTCGCGCTCGGGCGGATGCAGCGCAGCCTCGCCGACCAGCTCCGCCAGAAGCGGCGGCTGGCCGAGCTGGGGCTCGCCGTCAGCAAGATCAGCCACGAACTGCGCAACCTCCTCACCGGCGCGCAGCTGCTCGGCGACCGCCTCGAAGGCACCGCGGATCCGACGGTGCAGCGCGTCGCGCCCCGTCTCGTGGGCACGCTCGCCCGCGCGATCCGCTTCTGCGAGGCGACGCTCGCCTATGGCCGGGTGACCGAGCGGGCGCCGCGTCTCACCCGCACGCCGCTGGCGCCGATCTTCGCGGAGCTTCCGGACCTCGCCGCCCTGTCGGCCCATCCCGTCGCCGTGCAGGCGGCGGCAGGTGACCTCTGCGTCCAGGCCGATGCGGAGCAGCTCGGCCGCGCGCTCGCCAACCTCGTGCGCAACGCCGTGCAGGCGCTTGACGGGGCCAAGGTCACCGACGCCGCGGTGCGCGTCGACGCCACCCGTGAGGAGCCGGGCCGGGTGACGATCCTGATCGCCGACAACGGCCCCGGCCTGCCGACGCGCGCCCGGGAAAACCTGTTCGCGCCCTTCGCGGGCTCGACGCGCTCCGGCGGCACCGGGCTCGGCCTGCCGATCGCCGCCGAGCTGATCGGGATCAACGGCGGGACGCTGACCCTCGACGCATGTGAGGGCGGCGCGCGGTTCCGGATCGTGCTGCCCGAGGGCTGAGGGTCGGCGCTTTCAAGGAGTCGGGCCGAGCGCGCGGCATGCGATCGGTGCCCCCTTTCCCGGACAGGTGGAGCGACGCGGAACCTGATCCGGGAACCAGCACGAAAGGCGCCGCGCCAGCGGCACAGGTTGGTCCAGATCGACGCTTCGCGACGTCGTGTGCTGGATCCCGGGGCACATTCCGCTGACGCTCCATGGGCCCGGGAAAAGGGCAGGGCAGACTGAGTTGACGCCGCGTCTTGATCTTAGCCCAACACCTCGAAACGGCTGAGCTGAAGCCTTACTCCGCCGCCGCCAGGACCGGCTCGGCGACGCGGATGCCGAGATCGGCCAGCAGGGCCGCATCCGCATCCGCCTCGGCGTTCGCCGTCGTGAGCAGCCGCTCGCCGTAGAAGATCGAGTTCGCCCCGGCGAGGAAGCACAGGGCCTGGGCTTCCCGGCTGAGCGCACGTCGGCCCGCGCTGAGCCGGACCCGGGCCCGGGGCATCACGATGCGGGCGGTCGCGCACATGCGCACCATGTCGAACGGGTCGATCGCCTGAGCCGTGTCGCCCAGCGGCGTGCCGGCCACCGCCGCCAGCGCGTTGATCGGCACGCTCTCCGGGTGCGGCGCGTGATTGGCCAGAACCTGCAGCATCGCCACGCGGTCGCTCGGCTCCTCGCCTAGGCCGATGATGCCGCCGCAGCAGACGCCGATTCCCGCGGCGCGCACGCGGTCCAGCGTGTTCAGCCGGTCCTCGTAGGTCCGGGTCGAGACGATCTTGTCGTAGTAGTCCGGCCCGGTATCGAGGTTGTGGTTGTAGGCCGTGAGGCCGGCCTCGGCGAGGCGCTCGGCCTGGCTGTCCGTCAGCATGCCGAGCGTGACGCAGGCCTCCATGCCGAGGCCGCGCACGCCGCGCACCATGGCGAGCACGGCATCGAAGTCCGGCCCGTCCTTGGGGTTGCGCCACGCCGCGCCCATGCAGAACCGGGTCGCGCCGGAGGCCTTGGCGGCGGCGGCTTCGGCCAGGACGGTCTCCACCGGCATCAGGCGCTGGCGCGCGAGGCCGGTCTCCTTGTGGTGGGCCGATTGCGAGCAGTAGCCGCAATCCTCCGGGCAGCCGCCGGTCTTGATCGACAGCAGGCTCGCCCGCTGGACATCGGCCGGGTCGTTGTAGGCCCGGTGCACCGTGGCCGCCCGATGCACCAGATCGAGCAGCGGCAGGTCGTGGATCGCCTGGATCTCGGCCACGGCCCAATCGTGGCGGATGTCCTGCGGGTGCGGGTCGGCAGTGTGGCTCATGATTCCTTTGAGTGGGATCGGCGCGGAAAAATCAAGCGCCTCGCTCAGTCGGTCGGCGCTCCGGCCGAGACCTTGGCGGTCCAGTCGTCGAAGGCGATGACCGTCTGGCGCTGCTCGCCCAGGCGCTCGATCCGCAGCACCATCTCGTCGCCGGCCTTCAGGTAGCGCGGTGGCTTCATGCCGAGGCCGACGCCGGGCGGGGTGCCGGTGGTGATCACGTCGCCGGGCTCCAGCAGCATGAAGTGCGACGCGTAGGCCACGAGTTGGGGCACGTCGAAGATCATCGTGGCGGTGGAGCCGGTCTGGCGGCGCTCGCCGTTCACGTCGAGGCTCATGGCGAGGTTCTTCAGGTCGGGGATCTCGTCGAGGGTGACGAGCCACGGGCCCAATGGTCCGAAGGTCGGCGCGCTCTTGCCCTTGGTCCAGGTCGGCCCCCGGTTCATCTGCCACTCTCGCTCGGAGACATCGTTGCAGATGCAGGCGCCCGCCACGTAGCTCAGCGCCTCGTTGGCGTGGACGTAGCTGGCGCGCCGGCCGATCACCACGGCGAGTTCCACCTCCCAATCGGTGCTATGGGAGCCCTTCGGGATGATCACGGTGTCGTTCGGGCCGCACAGGCTCGACGGCGCCTTGTTGAAGATGATCGGCTCGGCGGGGATCGGCGAGCCGGTCTCGGCGGCATGGTCGGCGAAGTTGAGGCCGATCGCCACCACGTTGCGGGTGCCGCCCACGCAGGGGCCGAGCCGCACGTCCGGCTGCAGCTTCGGCAGGGTCTCGGGATCCAGGGCGCGCAGCCGCGCCAGCGATTCGGGCGCCAGTGCCGGACCGGCGATGTCCCGCACCACGCCCGAGAGATCGCGCAAGCCCCCGTTCGCGTCCACGAGGCCGGGCTTCTCGTCGCCGCTCGGGCCGTGCCGGAAGAGCTTCATCGCCGCGCTCCTAAATCCTACCCTCGTACCGGTCTCTGCCGATCGCCGGGACCATGGCCGGGTGCCGGTCTTGGCGCAAGCGCGGATGACTGGGAAACCGGGGCCGGCGGGTGTCGCATCCGTGCAACAGATTGGCGAGAAAGTGCTCATCGCCTTGGTGTTTGATCTATTATTCCTAGCGCGGAAGCTCTTGCGTAAATCCGCGTCCAGCCTTCGATAGACGGTAATCGAGCTGATATTTGATACAAATATTGGCGCCGTTAGTAAGCTTTACTGTACTTCAAGGTCAGGCCTTGGATGCAGATTATCGTTGCGCTCCTGCCCCCGAAACCTGCAGCATGCACGAAACGGCGCCGCATTACCGGTCTCGGATAAGCGCCGGGCGGGGCTGAACGGCTTGGGGGATTCGATGGGTGGGACGGTGCGCGCGGCGATGCTCGCGGCGACGGCGATGATTCTCGGCGCCGGGGCGGCGCATGCGGGCGCGTTCGGCATCCGGGAGCAGAGCACCGAGGCGCAGGGGCTCGCCTTTGCGGGCGCGGCGGCGGGTTCGGGCGGCGTCTCGTCGATCTTCTGGAATCCCGCCACGATCACCATGAATCCGGGCTTCGTAGCGGAGCAGAACTTCACCTTCATCGGTCTGTCCTCCGAGATCCGGCCGGCGCCGGGCACGAACCCGGGCTTCGCCCGCCTCGGCGGCTCCGGCGACATCGGCCAGGGCGCCGTGGTGCCGGCGGGGGCGACCGCCTACCAGATCAACGACCGGCTCTGGCTCGGCCTCTCGACCGGCGCGCCCTTCGGCCTCGTGACCAAGCCGCGGCAGGTCTGGGCCGGCGAGGTCTACGGCCGCTCGTCGCGGATCTTCTCGCTGGCCTTCAATCCGGTCATCGGTTTCAAGGTCAACGAGTGGCTCTCGGTCGCCGCCGGCCCGAACATCGAGTATTTCCGCCTGACCCTGCGGCAGGCGCTGCCGATCCCCGGCATCCTGCCGACGGTCTATCCGAGTTCCTTCCTCAAGGGTGAGTCCTGGGGCGCGGGCTTCACGGCGGGCGCCACGATCACGCCGCGCGACGGGACCGTGCTGGGTATCGGCTACCGCTCCTCGGTGCATCACGACATCGACGGCTCGATCGGCGTTCCGCTGGTCGCCCTGGCGCCGCTCGCCGGGCAGGTCCGCTCGAAGCTCAACACCCCCGACAAGCTCAGCGTCGGCCTGACCCAGGCGATCTCGCCGGTGGCCCGGGTCGATCTCGGCTTCGAGTGGGACAACTGGTCGAGGCTCGGCAATATCGGCATCGTGTCGAAGACGCTCGGGCTGCCGGTCAATTCGCTGCCGCTCAACTACAAGGATGGCTACACCTACTCGATCGGTGCCGAGTACGACGCGGCGCCGAACCTGACCTTGCGCACCGGATTCGCCTACGAGACCTCGCCGATCGACTTCTCGAACCGCTCGGTCCGCCTGCCGGACGGCGACCGCTACAACGTCTCGGTCGGCGCCAGCTACCGCTGGAGCCAGCAACTGACGCTGAACGTCGCCTACTCGCACTTCTTCCTGGACCGCTCGCGGATCCTCGCCGGGATCGGGCGCGACTACAACGTCGGCAACATCGCCTTCGCGGGGGTGGTCGATTCGAGCGCCAACATCGTCTCGGTGGGCTTCCGCTACGTGTTCGGCGCCCCGCCGGCCCCGGCGCCGGCGCCGCTGGTGCGGAAGTATTGAGTCCGTCTCTGGTTCAACGCTTCGCTGCCGCCGTCTTTGCACGCGCAGCGAAGCAGTCCAGGGCGGCGCCACGCTGACCGATGTCGCGCTGCCCTGGGTCCTTCGCTTCGCGCGTGATGAGGGAGTGGCTCCGCGCTCGTCGCGGCGGATCACGAACCGATCTTTGGGCAGATGGCGCTCAGGCGCGCATCCGCACATAGGTCCCGGGTGCCGGCCCCAGGGATTGCAGGGCATCGCCGCCGGGCTTGCGCGCCGGGACGCGCTCGGGCGCCTGCGCCTCGATCCACTGGAACCAATAGGGCCACCACGAGCCCTTGGTTTCCGCCGCGGCCGCGATCCAGGATTCCAGCGTCCCCTTCACCGGGCCGCCGGTCCAGTAGCCGTATTTCGGCTTCGACGGCGGGTTGATCACCCCTGCTATGTGGCCCGAGCCCGCGAGAACGTAATCGACCTTGCCGCCGAACGTCTTCGAGCCCTCGAACACCGAGAGCGCCGGAGCGATGTGGTCCTCGCGGGTGGCGAGGTTGAAGATCGGGATCTGCACCTTCTTGAGGTCGAGGCGGACGTTGCCCAACACCATCCGGCCCTGCGCCAGCGTGTTCTCGAGGTAGCAGTTGCGCAGGTAGAAGGAATGGTTCGCCGCCGGCATCCGGGTGGCGTCGGAGTTCCAGTACAGCAGGTCGAAGGATGTCGGAGCCTTGCCCTTGATGTAGTTGTTGACGACGTAAGGCCAGATCAGGTCGTTCGGCCGGAGCATGTTGAAGGCGTTGGCCATCTGGGAACCGTCCAGGTAGCCGATCTCGGCCATGCGCGCCTCGACCTGGCGGATCTGCCCCTCGTCGGCGAAGACCTTCAGGTCGCCGGCATGGGTGAAGTCGACCTGGGTGGTGAGCAGCGTGGCGCTCTTGATCCGCCGGTTGCCGGTGGCGGCCTGCATGGCGAGCGTGACGGAGAGCAGCGTGCCGCCGACGCAGTAGCCGGCCGCCGTCACCTCGTTCTCGCCGGTGGCGGCGCCGATCGCGTCGATGGCGGCCTCGATCCCCTCGCGCATGTAGGACTCGAAGTCCTTGTCGGCGTGGCGCGAATCCGGGTTGACCCAGGAGATGCAGAACACCGTCAGCCCCTGATCGACCATCCACTTCAGGAAGCTCTTCTGGGGATTGAGATCGAGGATGTAGAACTTGTTGATCCAGGGCGGCACCATGAGGAACGGGCGGCGCAGCACCGTCTCGGTGCTGGGGGCGTACTGGATCAGCTCGATCAGGTCGTTGCGGAACACCACCTCGCCCGGGGTGACCGCCACGTTCTTGCCGACCTCGAAGCCGCTGGGATCGGTCTGGCGCACGCGCAACTGGCCGCCGCCGGCCTCCAGGTCCTCCTCGTACATCTTGAGGCCGCGGACCAGATTGGCGCCGTTCTCCTGCAGGGTGTGGCGGATCAGTTCCGGGTTGGTCGGCAGGAAGTTCGAAGGGGAGAGCATGCTGGTGAGCTGGCGCAGGTAGAACTGCGCCTTGTGGCGCGTATGCGCGTCGAGCCCCTCGGCCTCGTCGACCAGCCCCTCGGCCCAGCGGGTGGCGAGCAGGTAGGCCTGCTTGATGAAGTCGAAATACGGGTTGGTCGACCAATCCGCGTGGGCGAAGCGCGCGTCACGCGGCTCGGGCAGCGCCACGGGATCGGCCGGCTGGCCTTGGAGGCGCAGGAAGGTCGAGCCCCACAGCGACAGGAACGCCTGGGACAGGCGGGCCTGCGCGTCCGCGCTCTTGTTCGGATCGGCGAGCCACGTCTCGGCCACCTGCTGGAGGACCTTGGCGGCCTCGTTCATCTCGCCGCCGGGGGCGCCCGGCTGGGCGTCCGGCTGGAGCAGGCGGCCGACATTGCGGCCCATCGCCTCCACGAACTGCCCGGCGTTGCGCGACAGCGCCTCGAAATCCGGCAGGGGCGGGCTGACGCCGGTCGGCATCGCGCCGTTGGCGACAGGGGTCGATGGGCTGGTCCGGTCCGGCGCCTGAGGGCTGGTCAAACGTGCCTCCCTGTGAGTTCTTCCGTCGACCCGGGCGGGGGCCTCGTTTCCGACAAAATAAGGAGCGAGCCAGAGTTTTCGCCAGTGCGCTCACCGACGCGACCGAAACATCCGGCCGATCTTCTCATGCCCACCCGTCTTCTCATGGACATGTGACTATGGATCGATCCGTTTCGAACCCTGTCGTCTGCGTTCAACGCATCAGCCGGCTCTCCGGCTTCATCCGTGCGGTGATTCTTGTCGCCCTCGCCAGTTCGCTCGCAGCCTGCTCCGGCGACGTCGTGCGTTCGCTCGCCTCCGACGCGGGCTACGCGCCGCGGGTCGTCGCGGCGCCGGATTTCGTGACCGAATCCCGCAGCAAGGCGCAGCAGGACTACATGCCGGTCGGCGTCGATGCGCCGAAGCGCCCGGTCCGGGCCAAGTCCGTCACCGGGCAGAAGGCGCTGGAGGCGGAGCTGGAGAGCGCCCGGGGCCGCAACGAGACCCGCGGCCGCGCCGCCGCAAGCGCTGGGAAGGGCGCTGCGGCGACGATCAAGCCGGCCCCGGCGCCCCCGCAATAGCCACAGCCACGGTTTTGTGGGTCGGCGGCGGCCCACAAGTCTGCTAGAGTCGGTGGCTCGCGCGACCGGCACAGATGAGAGACGCCAGCACTGGGGCGCGCCGATGGACAGGCCCATGACCGACTTTCACCGCATCAAGCGATTGCCGCCCTACGTCTTCGAGCAGGTCAACCGGATCAAGGCCGCCGCCCGGGCGCAGGGCGCCGACATCATCGATCTCGGCATGGGCAACCCGGATCTCGACGCCCCGAAGCACGTCATCGCCAAGCTGTGCGAGACCGCCGGGCGCCCGCGCACCGACCGCTACTCGGCCTCCAAGGGCATCGCCGGGCTGCGCAAGGCCCAGGCCGGCTACTATCAGCGCCGCTTCGGCGTGAGCCTGAACCCCGATACGCAGGTCGTGGCGACGCTCGGCTCCAAGGAGGGCTTCGCCAACATGGCCCAGGCGATCACCGCCCCGGGCGACGTCGTGCTGGTGCCGAATCCGAGCTACCCGATCCACGCCTTCGGCTTCCTGATGGCGGGCGGCGTGATCCGCTCCGTGCCGGCCGAGCCGACCCCGGCCATGTTCCCGGCGCTGGAGCGCGCCATGCGCCACTCGATCCCGAAGCCCGTGGCCCTGGTGGTCTGCTACCCGTCGAACCCCACGGCCTACGTGGCGAGCCTCGACTTCTACCGGGACCTCGTCGCCTTCGCGAAGCAGCATGAGCTGATCCTGCTGTCGGACCTCGCCTACGCGGAGGTCTATTTCGACGGCAACCCGCCGCCCTCCGTGCTGCAGGTGCCGGGCGCGATCGACTGCACGGTGGAGTTCACCTCGCTCTCGAAGACCTACTCGATGGCAGGCTGGCGCATGGGGTTCGCGGTCGGCAACGAGCGGCTGCTCGCGGCGCTCACCCGGGTGAAATCCTACCTCGATTACGGCGCCTTCACGCCGATCCAGGTCGCCGCCACCGCGGCCCTCAACGGGCCGGACGATTGCATCCACGAGATGCGCAGCATCTACAAAAAGCGCCGCGACGCGCTGGTGGAATCCTTCGGCAAGGCCGGCTGGACCATCCCGGCGCCCGCCGCCTCGATGTTCGCCTGGGTGCCGATCCCGGAACGCTACCGGGAGCTGGGCAGCCTCGAATTCTCGAAGCTGCTGCTGGAGAAATCTGACGTGGCGGTGGCGCCCGGCATCGGCTTCGGCGAGTTCGGCGACGAGTACGTGCGCATCGCACTGGTGGAGAACGAGCAGCGCATCCGCCAAGCCGCCCGCAACGTGCGCCGGTTCTTCGACGGCGCCGACAAGACCCTGCACAACGTCGTGCCGATGGCCCGGGCCGGGTAGGGCGCAGGTCCGGACGGACGCGGCGGTTCGGGGCTGCCCGAGCCGCCCCGATCACCGAACGCGGTGCCGGCCTACGAAGCGCTGCCGGAAACCTCGGCCCGTGGGATCCTCAGGCCCGCGAACCGCGGCGTGAGCGCCTCCGCCGCGCGGTCACGGATCGAAACCGCCGCCTGTGCGCGGCCGCCGGCCGCACCGGTCCGAGCCGCCGGGGCGGTCGCCCGCGCGGCAAGCCCGTCGGCCCGGCTGGCGATCGAGGCGAGCAGGGCGCTCCTGTCGGATATGACGGTCGCGGGCCGCGCCGCCCACATCTCGGCCAAGCCATCCGCGAAAACCTGCGCGGCGGCCGCGACCTCGCTCCTGAAATCCGCCGCCGGAACGCCCGGAGCGAAGTCTCTTCGTCTGGCGCCGCTGGCCGTCGACGATGCGAATCCGTCGATCATCAGCGCGGCGAGGGACGATCTCATGGCGATGGTTCCAGGCTGTTGAGTGTCAGGGCACGGCATTGCTTAAGGAGATGAGGGTTAAGAAAGCCCAAAGCGCTGTTTTTAATCCTGAGTTGTACCAGTCGTTGCTGTATGGATCCTCGAGGATGGCCTGAAGATCTGTCCGAAGCGGTCCAACGTGCGGGATCGCTTTGAATCTATCCTTTGGCTTGGCGCAAGCGGCTTGGCGCAAGCGGCTTGGCGCAAGCGGCTTGGCGCAAGCGGCTTGGCGCAAGCGGCTTGGCGCAAGCGGCTTGGCGCAAGTCTGTTCTCCGACATGGCCGTTAGACGGCTCTCACACCGCGCGGCCGACGATGCGCGCTAAAAATTGTTGCCGCGGGGCGACAGGCGCCACCAAAGGTGTTGCCGGCCCGCCCGGGCGCTTGTCAGGGCGGAGCGCGATGGCCAGGGTCGGGGAAGGGGTCTTCCCGCGTCCCGAGAGAAGCATGCGCCGCCTGAACCTGATCGCCGCTCTGCTGCTCGCGGCCGCGGCCTCGGCCTGCGCGCCGAACCCGATCGTCGCCCGCGATCCGGTCCCGGCGCCGGGACCGACGGATGTCTACGCGTGCGACTCGAAGCCGCTGCCGGTCAACGCCTTCATCTCGGATTGCCGGCCCGTTCCGGCGAGCCCGCAGGTGGTCCTGCGCGCCCGGGGTTGATCCGGCCGAACTTTCGCTAACCGGTCGAGCCGAAGGGGCCGGACAATCCGGCCGCGATCAGCTAGACTGTTCGCGAGCCGCCGGCCAAGCCGGCCCGTGACGGAGCATCGCGTGAGCACCAAGACCCTGATCGCCGCCGGACTGCTCGCCCTCGTGGCGGGGCAGGGCGCCTCGGCCTCCGACGCAACCTACGCGCCGGCGCCGTATCGCGCGCCGTCCTACGTGTTCACGGCGCCGAACGGGCCGACGGTCCTGACCACGGACGGCTGCTGCCAGTTCGTGGTGCCGCCCGGTCGTCCCGACCTCGCCGTGCCGCCGGTGCCGGTGGCCGAGGTCATGAACGGTGGCGGCTTCGGCTACACCGGATTCGACTACTACAACGACCAGATCACCGAAGGCCGGTTCGGCGCGCGCAAGCGGCCGAAGGAGTACGTCATCGCCCCGTCCTACGTCGTGCCGCCGCGCTACTGAGCCTTCATTCTGGGTTTCCAAGGGTGCGCCCTTGGGCGGGGTTTCAGGGCGGAGTCCTGACGGCTTTTCCAAGGCTCTGCCCTGGTCCCGCGAAAGGTCTCGACCTTTCGAAACCGGCATCCAGCCCACGGCGCACCGGACGACTTCGCGCTCAGGTCGAACAGGCCCTCAATCCTTGTGCGGGTCGTGGCCCCAGTTCATCAGCGACATCCGCCAGGGTGAATCCGGGTCCTTGCGGGCCGCACCGCCCTGCTTGAGATGGCGGTGGACGTAGCTCACGACCTTGCCCATGGCGGCGTAGTCGTCGTCCGTCAGGTCCGCCTTCTTCTTGTCCTTGATGGCCAGGATGCGCCGGCCCATCGCGTGGCCGGTCGATTCAGCGCCGTCCTTCTTCTGCCCGACATCCTTGCTGGCGTCGCTGTCGAGGTGCTTCTTCAACGCGGCCGGCGTCATGTTGACGGCCTCGTTGAAGTCCTTCCACGTCGTCGCGTGATCCGCCTCCGCCATGCTGTGCGCCTCCTGCCTGTCGCTCGTGCGCGACAACGCGTTCGGCGCGGGCCGGCTCGCCGCCGTCCCTGCGGTCGGGCGCCGCACGGGCGGAGGGCAGGGCGGCGCGACGGCGTTTACAGGCCGGCCCCCGGCGGGTATCACCCCGGCCCGACCCTCGACATCCTTTCCCGCCCCCATTCCCGAAGAACCAGATGCGCGCCGAGATCGAGCAAGCCTCGGATGCCGCCAAGCAGTCTATAGGGCTGCTGAGGAGGCATCTTTGACTGGGACACCGTCGATAAACGCCTCGCGGAGCTGAACGCGGCTTCCGAGGACCCCGACCTCTGGAACGATGCCGAGGCCGCCCAGAAGGTCATGCGCGAGCGCCAGCAGCTCGACGAGGCCGTGACCGCGATCAAGAAGCTGGAGCGCGACCTCGAGGACGGCGCCACGCTGATCGAACTCGGCGAGATGGAGGGCGACGAATCCTCGATCCGCGAGGGCGAGGCCGCGATCCTGGCCGTCGAGAAGGAAGCCGCGAGCCGGCAGGTCGAGACCCTGCTCTCCGGCGAGGCCGACGGCTTCGACACCTATCTCGAGGTGCATGCCGGCGCCGGCGGCACCGAGAGCCAGGACTGGGCCAACATGCTCCAGCGCATGTACGCGCGCTGGGCCGAGCGCCGGAAGTACAAGGTCGAGGTCGTCGAGATGACCGACGGCGAGGAGGCCGGGATCAAGGGCGCGACGCTCCTGATCAAGGGCCACAACGCCTATGGCTGGCTCAAGACCGAGTCCGGCGTGCACCGGCTGGTGCGGATCTCACCCTATGATTCCAGCGCCCGGCGGCACACCAGCTTCGCCAGCGTCTGGGTCTATCCGGTGATCGACGATCGGATCGAGATCGAGATCAAGGAATCCGACTGCCGGATCGACACCTACCGGTCGTCCGGCGCCGGCGGCCAGCACGTCAACACCACGGATTCGGCGGTGCGCATCACCCACAACCCGACCGGGATCGTGGTGGCGTGCCAGCAGGAGCGCTCGCAGCACAAGAACCGGGCGACTGCCTGGAACATGCTGCGCGCGCGCCTGTACGAGGCCGAGCTGAAGAAGCGCGAGGAGAAAGCCAACGCCGAGGCCGAGGCCAAGACCGATATCGGCTGGGGTCACCAGATCCGGTCCTACGTGTTGCAGCCGTACCAGTTGGTGAAGGATCTGCGCACCGGTACGCAATCCACCGATCCGGACGAGGTGCTCGACGGCGACCTCGACCCGTTCATGGAGTCGTCGCTCGCCCAGCGGGTCTTTGGCGGCAGCGAGGCGGTCGAGGACATCGACTGAGCCGGGCTTCCCGGCCCGTCCAATCCAATCACCTCATCCTGAGGTGCCCGGAGCGAAGCGAAGGCCTCGAAGGAGCCCTCCAGATACCACTGCGATTTCTGGACTCCTCCTTCGAGGCCCGCTTCGCGGTCACCTCAGGATGAGGGGGATGGGCGGGATGGACCCGTGCATCCCCCACGGACGCCCCTCAATATCCCAGCGCCGCCCCGTCCTTGCGCGGGTCCGAGCCGGCCACCAGCGTGCCGGCCTTGCGGTCGATCCAGATGATCTGCCCGCCGCCGAGCGGCAGCGGCGCGCGGATCGCCGGGTGACCGCGCGCGATCAGCCCCGCCATCGCGGCGTCCGAGATCCCGCCCTCGACCTCCAGGCTACCGCCGTAGGCGAAGCTGCGCGGGGCATCGAGCGCCTCCTGCACGTCGAGCCCCCGGTCGAGCAGGCCGGAGAGCAGCTCGACATGGCCCATGGCCTGGTAGTGCCCGCCCATGACGCCGAAGGGCGCGACCGCCCGCCCGTCCTTCATCAGCATGCCGGGGATGATCGTGTGCATCGGCCGCTTGCCCGGCCCGACGCTGTTCGGATGCCCGCCCTCCGCGCGGAACGACAGGCCGCGGTTGTGCAGCAGCACGCCGCTCTCCGGCGCCAGGATGCCCGAGCCGAAGCCCTGGAAGATCGAGTTGATCAGTGAGAGGGCGTTTCCCTCCCGGTCGACGACGCAGAGATAGACCGTATCCTTGTGGGCGCGGCCCTCGGCGGCCTCGCGGGCGATCTCAGGATAGATCTCCGGCTCGCGCGCCCGGCCCATGTCGATCGCCCCGTGGGCGGCGGCCTTCCAGGCGTCGGAGAGCAGATGCTCCACCGGCACGGCGGCGAGGGCGGCGTCGCCGAACAGGACGTCGCGATGGTGGTAGCCCTGCTTGCACACCTCGGCGAAGAGGTGGAGCCGGTCGAGCTCCGAGAGGGCGCCGACGTCGTAATGCGACAGCACGTTGAGCATCATCAGCGCGGCCAGCCCCTGGCCGGCGGGCGGGCACTCGTAGACGTCGTAGCTGCGGTAGCGGGTCGAGACCGGGGTCACGATGTCGGGCCGGGCGGCGGCGAAATCGTCCGGCGTGTGCAGGCCGCCGAGTTCGTTGAGCCGGCTCACCATGTCTTGGGCGACGGGCCCGGCGTAGAAGGCCTTCGGGCCCTCCGCGGCGATCTTCTTGAGCGTCGCGGCGAGCTTGGGCAGGCGGAACAGGCTGCCGATCGCCGGCGCCCGCCCGCCGGGCAGGTAGGTCGCGGCGGTGTGGGGATCGGCGGCCACGCGGGGTACACAGCGCAGCCAGTCCCAGCCGACGCGCTGCTGGATCACGAACCCGTCCTGCGCGTAGCGGATCGCCGGCTGGAGCAGTTCGCCGAGGGAGCGGGTGCCGTGTTCGCGCACCAGAAGGTCCCAGGCCGCGACCGCGCCCGGCACCGTGACGGCGTGCGGCGAGGTCGGGGTGATCGCGACGCCGTGCTCGGCGTACCAGCCGGGCGTGGCCGCGGCGGGCGCCCGGCCCGAGCCGTCGAGGGCGATCGGCTTGGTGGCGCCCGCGGGGGCGTAGAGCGCGAAGCAGTCGCCGCCGATCCCGGTCATCAGCGGGTCGACCACGCATTGCACGGCGACCGCCGCGATGCCGGCATCGACGGCGTTGCCGCCGGCGCGCAGCACCTCGATGGCGGCGAGCGTCGCGAGCGGGTGCGAGGTCGCGACGGCGGCGTTGGCGGCGTAGACCGGGGAACGGCCGGGGGCGGAAAAATCTCTCACGGGATGTCCTGCTGTTCGGAACGGTTTAGCGACTGCCTGATCCAAAACACGACCTCATCCTGAGGTGCGGCGCAGCCGCCTCGAAGGAGCCCTCCGGAGGTCGCGCGGCTGGCTAGAGCCCTCCTTCGAGGCTCGCTGCACTCGCACCTCAGGATGAGGTGGAGAAAGGGAGAAGCGGCGTGAGGCTCTCACGCGCGCTGTTCCTGCGGCAGCGCCACCCAATGCCCCGGCGCCACCTCGGTGAGCGGTCCGTCCGGCGGCTGGTCGTGGCTGGCGATGTCCCGGGCGGCCAAGCGGGCGCGCTCCTCGGCCGGGTGCGGCACCGGCACCGCGGCGAGCAGGCGGCGCGTGTAGGGGTGGCGCGGAGCCTCGTAGAGGGCGTCGGCCTCGGCGAGTTCCACGATCCGCCCGCGCCAGAGCACCGCCACCCGGTGGCAGAGATAGCGCACCATCCGCAGGTCGTGGGAGATGAACAGGTAGGACAGGCCCATCTCGTCCTGCAAATCCTGCAGCAGGTTCACCACCTGCGCCTGGATCGAGACGTCGAGGGCCGCGATCGGCTCGTCGGCGACGATGAAGCTGGGTTTCAGGGCGATCGCCCGGGCGATGCAGATCCGCTGGCGCTGGCCGCCCGAGAACTGGTGCGGGTAGCGCCCCATGAAGCGCGGATCGAGCCCGACCCGCTGGAACAAAGCCGCCACCGCCTCGCGCCGCTCCGGTCTCCGCATGTCGCGCCGGTGCAGCTTGAACGCCTCCGCGACGTAGTCGCCGGCGCTCATCCGCGGGTTGAGAGCTGCGTAGGGGTCCTGGAACACCGTCTGGATCCGGGCGCGCATCTTGCGCATGGCGCCGGCCGAGAGTTTTGCGAGATCCGTGCCCTCGAACGCGATCGTGCCGGAGGTCGGCGGGTTCAGCATCGTCACGGCCCGGCCGATGGTGGACTTGCCGGAGCCGGATTCGCCGACAAGCCCCAGGGTCTCGCCGGGGCGGATGTCGAAGCTCACGCCCTCGACGGCGCGGAACACCGAGTCCTTGCCGCCCCACCATGAGCGCAGTGGGTAGTGCTTGGACAGGTCGCGCACCGAGACGACCGGATAATCCTGCATGCTCATCGGGCCGCCTCCCGGCTCAGGAGGTCCGGCAGGTCGTACCAGGCGGCGACGAGGTGGCCGGGGGCGGCGCCGGGCGCCTGTGCCAGGGGCGGCATCTCGGCCCGGCAGCGGGGCGTCGCGTAGGCGTTGCGCGGGGCGAAGGGATCGCCCGGCGGGAGATGGCGCATGTCCGGCGGCGCGCCCTCGATCTGGTGGAGGCGGCGGCGTCCGGCCCGGCCGCCGGAGAGGTCCGGCAGGGAGCGCAGCAGCCCGAGCGTGTAGGCGTTGCGCGGATCCGAAAAGATGTCGTCGACCGGGCCGCGCTCCAGGATCCGGCCGGCATACATCACCTGCACGGTGTCGCTGATGCCGGCCACCACGCCGAGATCGTGGGTGATCCAGATGATCGCCATGCCGAGCTCGCGCTTCAGCTCCTGCACCAGGGCGACGATCTCGGCCTGAACGGTGACGTCGAGGGCCGTGGTCGCCTCGTCGGCGATGAGCAGCTTCGGCCGGCAGCTCAGTCCGATCGCGATCATCACCCGCTGGCGCTGGCCGCCGGAGAACTCGTGCGGGTACTGGTCGAGGCGCGCGCCCGCGTTCGGGATGCGGACGAGGTCGAGCAGTTCCTTCGCCCGGGCGCGGGCCGCGCGGGCGTCGAGGCCGAGATGGATCCGCAGGGGCTCGACGATCTGCGCGGCGACAGTCATGCCGGGATTGAGCGAGCTCATCGGGTCCTGGAACACGAAGCCGATCGCGCCGCCGCGGATTTTTCGGATTTCGCGCTCCTTCAGGGCGAGGAGGTCCCGGCCCTCGAACAGCACCTGACCGCCGGTGATCCGGCCGGGCGGGCGCGGGATCAGGCCCAGCATGGCCAGCACGTGCACGCTCTTGCCGGAGCCGGACTCGCCGACGATCCCCAGCGTCTCGCCCTCGTGCAGGGTGTAGGAGACGCCGTTGACCGCGTGGACCGCGCCGCCGTCGGTGTCGAAGGCGACCGCGAGGTCGCGGACGTCGAGGAGGGGTTTCGTCATGCGCGCTGCCTCGGGTCGAGGGCGTCCCGCAGGCCGTCGCCGAACAGGTTGAAGGCGAGCACGGCCAGGAAGATCGACAGGCCGGGCCAGATCGCCATCCAGGGCGCCTGATCCATGAAGTTCTTGGCGGTGTTGAGCATCGCCCCCCAGGACGGCTCGGGCGGCTGCTGGCCGAGGCCGAGGAAGGACAGGCTCGCCTCCGCGATGATCGCCGCCGCGATGGTCAGCGTCGCCTGGACGAGGATCGCCGGGACGATGTTGGGCAGGATGTGGACGAACGCGATCCGCCAGGGCGGGTTGCCCATGGCGCGGGCCGCCTCGACGAACTCCTCCGCCGCCACGGCACGGACCTGCGCCCGGGTCAACCGGATGAAGGTCGAGGTCGCCGAGAGGCCGATGGCGATCATGGCGTTGACGAGGCTCGGACCGAGGAAGGCGGCGAGCGCGATCGCCAGGATCAGGAACGGGATCGCCAGCAGCGCGTCGGTGAGGCGGGAGATCGCCCCGTCGATCCAGCCGCCCGCGTAGCCGGCGAGCAGGCCGAGCGGCAGGCCGAGGGAGACAGCCAAAGCCACCGAGACGAGGCCGGCGCCGAGGGAGGCGCGAGCTCCGAAGATGATCCGCGAGAGGACATCGCGCCCGACCTCGTCACCGCCGAACGGGTGCGCGAGGCTTGGGGACCCGCGGACGTTGCCCCAGTCGGTGGCGGTGGGATCGTAGGGCGCGATCCAGGGGGCGAACACCGCCATCAGGATCAGCAGGCCGACGATGACGAGGCCCGCGATGGCGCTCGGGCGGGCACGCAGGCGGCGCCAGAAGGCCGTGACGGTGCCGGGTTCCTGGATGAGACCCGGGCTGCCGGTGGGCGCTGCGATGCCGGCGGTCTCGGCGATGGGGGTGCCGGTGCTCATCGGCGTCCCCGGCTGCGGCGCGCGTCTTTCCCTCCCCCCTCTGCGGGGGAGGGTGGGCCGGCCGTCAGGCCGGGTCGGGAGAGGGGAGCGACGGTGCAGAACAGGATTGTGCCCGGCATGAAGGTCGCGCCCCTTTCTGAACCCGGGTTCCCCTCTCCCGACCCCCTTCGGGGGCCACCCTCCCCCGCAGAGGGGGGAGGGAGGGCGGCGCGCTCGAAAGATCCGCTCATGCCCGCCTCAGCTTCGGGTTCACGGCCGCGGCGAGCAGGTCGGCGGCGAGGTTGAGGGCGATGTAGGTCGCGGCGGTGCAGATCACGACGCCCTGGACGGTGGCGAAATCCCGGTTGAACACCGCATCGACCATCAGCTTGCCGAAGCCCGGCACGGAGAAGACCTGCTCGGTGAGCACCGCCCCCGACAGGAGCTGGCCGAATTCCAGCGCCCCGAGGGTAATGATCGGGATCGCGGCGTTGGGCAGCGCGTGCCGCAACGTCACCCGCAACGGCGAGACGCCTTTGGCGCGGGCCGTGCGGACGTAGTCGGAGCCGAGCACGCCCAGCATCGCCGCCCGGGTGTGGCGCATCATTACCGCCGCGATGGCATTGCCGAGCACGAAGGCCGGCATCACCATGGCGGCGAGGTTTTCGGACAGGCTCTCGAACGGCGAGACGTAGCCCGAGGCCGGCAGCCAGCCGAGCTCCACCGAGAACAGCAGGATCAGCAGGATCCCGAGCCAGAAGTTCGGCACCGACAGGCCCCAGAGGGCGATCCCGTTGGCGACCGTGTCGGCGGCCTGACCACGCTTCACTGCCGAGAGCACGCCCATCGGCACCCCGATGGCGAGCGCCACCAGCATGGCGAGGCAGGCGAGTTCCAGCGTCACCGGCAGCTTCTCGACGATCAGCTTGGAGACCGGCTTCTGCAAGCGGATCGACTCGCCGAGATCGCCGCGCAGCACCCCGCCGGCCCAATAGGCGTAGCGCACCGGCAGGGGCTGATCGAGGTGGTACTTCGCGCGGATGAAGGCGATCACCTGCGGGTCGCGCTCCTCGCCGGTCAGCGCCGTGGCGACATCGCCCGGAAGCAATTGCTGCAGGGCGAAGATGATCATCGAGGCCAGGATCAGGGTCGGGACCGCCAGGGCGAGGCGTCGGGCCAGAAATCGAAGCATCAGGCGCGCAGCATCAGTTGAGCTTCAGCCCGGTGAAGCGCACGAGCCCGTCCGGATAGGGCACGAAGCCCGTGAGCTTCTGGGTGTAGGCCCAGAGCAGCTTGCGGTGCAGGATGTAGATCCCCGGCCGGTCCTTCAGCACCTGATCCGCCAGAGCCTTCCAGGCCGCCGCGCGCTTGGCCGGATCGATGGTGCCGCGCTCGGCCTGGAGCGCCGCGTCGGCCTCCGGATTGCAGTATTTCGGGTAGTTCAGCGCCGCCTTGCAGGCGAGGAAGCTGAACGTGTTGCCATCCGGGTCCGAGCGGCCGCTCCAGGAATAGAGCTGCGCCTCGTAATTGCCCTTGTCGGCGGCATCGAGCGCGGTGGTGAAGTCCACCGCCTGGATCTTCACGTCGAAGCCCGCCTCCTTGGTCATCGCCTGGATCACCTGCCCCACCTGCGGCGACTCGCTGTTGGCGTAGACGGTCAGCGTGATCTGCGGGTTCGGCTTGCCGGCCTCCGCGAGCAGGGCCTTCGCCTTGGCCACATCCCGCTTCGGGATCGGGTACGCGGCGACGTAGTTCGGGTTCTTCGGGTTGACCCACTGGTTCCCGGCCAGGAACTCGCCGTTATAGACCACTTGATTGATGGCGTTCCGGTCGATGGCCGCCTCGAAGGCGGCGCGCACCTTCGGGTCGGAGACCGGCGAGCCGGCCTTGTTGGGGTTGAACAGGACTTCCTGGAAGCCGAGTTCGGTGGTGGATTCGAGCTTCAGCTTGGCGTCGCGCTTCACCTGCGCCACGTCGGTCGGTGCGAGGCGCTCCAGCAGGTCGAGCTGCCCGGCGCGCAGGTTGGTGAGCCGCACCGTCGCGTCGGGGATCGGGCGGAACTCGATCCGCTGGATCTGGATCGCGTCCTTGTTCCAGTAGTCGGGGAAGCGCTCGACCACGATCCGGTCCTGCGGCACCCGCTCGACGAACTTGTACGGTCCGGCGCAGACCGGCGCCGACGCGAACTTGTCGCCGAGCCGCTCGGCGGCCTTCGGCGAGACCATCATGCCGGCCCGGTCGGTGAACTGCGCGAGCAGCGGCGCGAACGGCTGCTTCAGGTTGATGCGGAAGGTCAGGTCGTCGACCACGTCCACGGAGTCGATCGGCGCGATCTCCGAGCGGCGCTGCGAGCCCGGCATCTTCAGATGGCGCTCGATCGAGAACTTGGCCGCCGCGGCGTCGAGCTTCTCGCCGTCGTGGAACAGCACGCCCGGGCGCAGGTGCATGGTCAGCGCCTTCTCGTCGGGCGACAGCTCCCAGGCGGTCGCAAGCTGCGGCACCGGCTTCAGGTCGGGCCCGATATCCACGAGCTTGTCGCACAGGGCGGCGAACACCATCCGGCTCGCGAAGGTGCGGGCGAGCGTCGGGTCGAGGGCGTCCGGATCCTCCATCATGCCGTAGCGCAGGGTCTGCGCGGCGGCGGGTCCGGCAAGGACCATCCCGGCGAGGAGGCAGGCGGCGAGACGCAACATGAAATCGGTCCGGAGGCTGGCGCGGGTGGCGGGATGCGATCGGCCGCGGCCGATCCGGAGGTGGCGAGACCGTCGCGCACCGCCGTGGCATGCACAATCCCAAGGCAGCATCCGTGCCAGACGGTCAAGCTGCATCTTATATTCAAGTCGTCCAGTCGGCTTCAAGCGCGCATCAGGAGGCGCTTGGTCCGGTATTCAGCGGAGTGATCAAGTCAGAATATGGCGGATCTTGCGAAGATCGTATGAATATATGTGCGGTGAGGTCCGGTGCGGAATAAGATGAATTTTACGGGATTCTTGAAGTTCGCGTCAGGTCGCACCATCGCACAAAGCCGGCAGTTCACAGAGGTGGCGATGAAGGACATCGATGGCCCGCGACACCGCATCATCCTGCCCGCCCTCTGCTGGAACCCGCGCCGCCGGGATTTCTACGCGATCACCACGGATGTCTCGGTCGAGGGGATCCGCTTCCGCTCCTCGTCGCTCCTGATCCCGGGCGAGGACCTCACCTGCAGCATCCGCCACATCGGGCTCCTGCATGCGCGGATCGACCGGGCGGCGGGTCAGGAATTCATGGTCTCCGTCCGCGGGGGCCGGCCTGCGCTGGCCGGCTTGGTGCGCCGGTTCGTGACGCTGTCCCGGGCCCAGGATCTCCGCGCGGCGGAACCGATCCGGGTCCACCGCCGGGTCGTGCCGCGGCAGAAGATCGTCGCGGTGACGCTGGAGGGCGGCCATGCGGTCTCGGGGCATGTCCTCAACGTCTCGGTCTCCGGCGTGGCGCTGCTCGTGGACCAAGCCCTGGAGCTCGGTGCGACGATCCGGGTGGGCCAGAAGGTGGCCCGTGTCATGCGGCATTTCACGCACGGCGTGGGAGCCGCCTTCCTGGAGCCCTTCGAGCCGGACGCCGTTCACGAGGCCATGACGTTGTAAGCCGCTGCGGGGCCTCGCAGCGGCGGCGGATGGGCGCTACATCTGTTCGGGCCAGCGAAGGACCCCCCATGAAGCGCCCTGTCTCCGCATCTCTCGCCGCGTCGTTCGCCGCATCCCTGCCGGCCGCGCTCGTGCTGCTGCCGCAGGCGGCGCTCGCCCATCCCGGCCATGGCGCCGCCACCGGTGCGGAAGCGGGCTTCCTGCACCCGCTGATGGGGGCCGATCACGTGCTGGCGATGGTCGCGGTCGGCCTGCTGGCGGCCCTCCGCGGTGGGCGGGCCCTCTGGGCGCTGCCCCTGTCCTTCCTCGTGCTGATGAGCGCGGGGGCGGGCCTCGGCATGGCCGGCATCGCGCTGCCCTATGCGGAGACCGGGATCGCGCTCTCGCTCGTGGTGTTCGGCCTCGCCGCCCTGGTCGGCCTGCGTGCGCCGGTGGCGCTGCTCGCCGCCCTGGTCGGGGTGTTCGCGGTGTTCCACGGCTACGCGCACGGGGCCGAGATGCCGGAGACCGCCTCCGGCCTGTCGTTCGGCTTCGGCTTTCTGGCCGCGACCGCGCTTCTCCACGCGGCCGGGATCGGCCTCGGCGTTGCCGGTGCGCGCCTCGGCGCCACCCGGGCCGCGCCCGCCCTCGGCGCCGGCGTCGCGATGGCGGGTCTCGCCCTTCTGGTGCTGCCGGCCTGAGCGGCGCGGCCGGCCCGTTCGCGGCGCGCGCGCCCGATGGTGCGCCGCGCCTGAGCATCCGCATCGATCTCGCGCCCGGGCACCGGCTCGGCCCCGGCAAAGTGCGGCTGCTGGAACTGATCGCCGCGCACGGCTCGATCGCGGGGGCCGGGCGGGCGCTCGGCATGTCGTACCGGCGCGCGTGGCTGCTGGTGGAGGCGATGAATCGCGGCTTCGGCCGCCCGGTGGTCGAGGCGCAGATCGGGGGCCGGGCCGGGGGCGGCGCCCGGCTCTCGGATTTCGGGACCGCGGTGGTGGCGCAGTACCGGGCAGTCGAGGCGGCCGCCGAGGCGGCGGCCGCCCCGTTCCTGGCGCAGCTCGCCCGGCCCGAATGAGTGCCTATGCCCCGGTCGTTTCGGGGTGTCGTCCAGGGATCCGACGACACCGGTTCCGCACGTCCCTTTCCCAGGCGCATGCAGCGCCGGCGGGATGCGACCCGGGAACCAGCGGAACAAGCCGCCAAGCGCCTGTCTGAAGCAAACGGGGCCGCTCTCGCGGCGCTTCTCGTGATGGATCTCGGATCAGCCTCCGCTTCGCTCCGCCTGTCCGGGAAAGGGGGCGCGTCACGACCCGCGGGCGCCGATCTCGCATCGGGCTCTGAGCCAACCCCCTTGAAGGGGCTGGCCTATGCCGCTTCATGAAATTGCATCGGCGCGGGGCTGACGGCAGCGATCCGCGCCCCACGTTCCGCGCGCCGCGATCATCCTGGCGGCCCGAGGAACCAATATGTCGAAACCTGTGATGCTTGCCCTGGCCGGACTCCTGGCCGCCGCCGCTGGGGCGGAGGCGGCCCCGAAGGTGGAGCGCCTGCGGGGTACGATCGAGGCGGTCGAGCACGGCGGCTTCACGCTGAAGACCCGCGACGGCAAGTCCGAATCCGTGGCGCTCGCGCCGGACGCGAAGGTCTCGTGGGTCGTGCCGGCCTCGCTCGACCAGATCAAGGACGGCGTGTTCATCGGCACGGCCACCAAGGGCGAGCCCCCGGTGGCGCTGGAGGTCGTGCTGTTCCCCGAGGCGATGCGCGGCACCGGCGAGGGACACTACGACTGGGACATGCTTCCGGACCACGCGGCCGGCGGTGCGCAGGTGAAGAGCGCGATGACCAACGGCACCGTGACGGCCGACGCCCGTTCGACCGCGCCCGACGCCCCCAGGGTGAAGAGCGCGATGACCAACGGCACGGTGACGGCGCGCGGCGGCGGGGCTGAGCGGACGCTGACGGTGGATTACGGCAAGGGCCAGTCCCTCCAGATCCTGGTGCCGCCGCAGGCTCCGGTCGTCAGCTTCGCGCCGGCCGACGCCTCGGCACTCGCGCCGGGAGCGAAGGCCTTCGTGGTCGTCGCGCGCGAGGATGACGGCCATCTGACGGCCCGTCGGGTCGCCGTGGGCAAGGATGGCCTGACCCCGCCGATGTAAGCCGGCAATGTTATCGCGGCTGTCCCGTGTGAAGCCGGCAGCAACGGCGGCCGGGCGGGACTCCGCGCACGAATCGTCCGGCGCCCGAATACGGGCGCCGGGCTATTCGAGTCCGAAGACGGTCTGGAATTGCCGGCGAAACCGGCCTTCGTGACTCGGTTAATGGCCAATGCGCCCGGAAATTGTTGCCAGCACGCAACATCGGGTCGGAACCGCGGCAATAAACGAGAATCCTCGTTGCCGGCCGAAACCCGTTCGCACATGGTGAGGGTGCACGGGGGCATCGCCAAGCGAGAGCCCGCAGGAGCCTGCCGCTCAAGACGCAGGCCAAGTCTACAAAACATGCGGCTAGATCCGGTCAACCGGGCAAGTCCGCATTCTTGGGTCTCGAAGCTTTGGAGATATCGATGAAGCTCTTGAAGGGCTCGCTGCTCGGGTCTGCCGCCGCCTTCGCGGCGGTGGGCGCCGCGCACGCCGCCGATCTGCCGGTCCGGAAGGCCGTGCCGATCGAATATGTCCGCGTCTGTACCGCCTACGGTGCCGGCTTCTTCTACATCTTCAGAACCGACACCTGCCTGCGGATCCCGGGCCGCGCCCGGTTCGAGGGCGGGTACCAGACCAGCTACTCGCGTCAGGCCGGTCCGAACGTCGGCGACACGTCGGGCTACCAGGGCCGGATGCGCATCAACCTCGATGCCCGCACCCAGACCGCCTACGGCACCCTGCGCGCCTTCGTGCGCCTCGATGCCGGCGCCCGCACCGGCTATTCCGGCGTCGGCACCTCCGGCAC
>NZ_JAKSYM010000214.1 GCF_022829545.1 Methylobacterium sp. J-030
GATGTGAGACGGTGGTGTTGAGGGCCGCGAGCGTCGCCTAGGCGCTTGTCTGCTGGCTGGTGACCGGATGGGTGGTGCAGTACGTCTGGGGCGATAAGCCGTGCACGCACCTGGCCGGGCTGCACGCCGCCGCGCGGATGATCGCCGAGCGGCTCCTCCGGCGTGCGACGGGCACGCCGCCCTGTCACGAGATTGCCCTCGCCCGCGCGCTGCCCTGGGTCCACGAGGAGACCGGCAAGGCACTGTCACCCTCGCAGAGTGAGGCTGTCCGCCGCGTGCTCGGCGCCAAGCTCGCGGTGAT
>NZ_JAKSYM010000216.1 GCF_022829545.1 Methylobacterium sp. J-030
CGCGGCGATCGGGCCGGCGCGGGCCGAGGACGGGGAGCGCCACGGCCTCTCCAGCTTCGGCGAGCTGAAGTACCCGCCGACCTTCGCGCATTTCGACTACGTGAACCAGATCGCGCCGCGCGGCGGCCGCTTCTCGGCGACCCTCCGGTCAAGATAGCCGCCAGGGCAAGCGCGGCAGGCCGGCCCTCTACGTTCTGATCGTCAGCGTCGGCCTGATGCTGACATCCCTGGCCGGGCTGATGATCTGGCAGGGCGCGAGTTCGCCACCCGACTATGCCAGCCAGAGCCAGGCGGCATCGCGCAAGCAGATCACCGGCTCTGAGACTGGCAAGGCAGATGCCCCATCGTCGGCTAACAGCAGCGGTGTGCCCGGGGGTAATCCAGCATATCCGCAGCCCGCGGTGCGGAGTGTTAACCCATGAGTCCATGTGAGATGGCGAACGATGATCCGGTCGAGGCCGCGGTGCTCGAACGCGCACGGCGGAACTTCCTCGACAACGGGCCGGGCGACCGGATGTGGTCGGATCCCTCCTCTACGAAGGGATCCACGATGAACGCTGATTTCGTGCTGAGCGCAGACCAGCGCGCCGCGTTCATCGCTACGGCGCGAAGGGAGATCGCATCCGAGGAAGATACGGTCGAACGGCCGGAGGGATCTCTGCTTCCGAGAGATGGTTCGCCTGCAGGGCTCGGCATTCTCGCGCTGTATGAGAGCCGTAGCAAGGCGCAGGCGGCGACAGCGACGCTGATCGCGGCTGGTATCCCCGAGCGGGCGATCCAGCACGTGGTCCCTCCCTCCGATCTGGATAACGGCCGCGCCGAGGCGAGAGTATCGCTTCCTGACGGGCCCCGGCCTCCGGGAGAGACTCCGGGCGATCGGCGTGCCCCTGGAGGCGCTGGACGCCTGCTGCGTGCAGCTAAGGCAGGGCGCGGCGATGCTGAACCTCGTAGTCGCAGACGCCCAGCGGGACCGCGTGATGGGCATCCTGAAGGACCACGGCTCAGTCGACCCGACATTGCGCGTCGCGACGTGGCGCGCGGAGGGCTGGGGTGGAACGTCGCCGGTCTCAACAGAAGGCTGGGGCGGTTATTCCGCCACCTCGACGGGCGCAACGGACATCACGACGAGACGGGAATAAGTTGATGGCCCTGCTCGCTCCCTTCAGATCCGAAAAGACCGACCTTGACGCCGTGCGGCAGTACGCGGTGAGCGTCATCGCGCAGTCCGACGGCGAGGATCTGCAGATGAAGGCGGTCACCCTAGCGCTGCTGGGCGGGATTATGTGGCGCGCTGCGCCGGGATCGACCGAGTTGATGCAGGACCCAGCGGGTGCCAAAGCCATCCTGTCGACCACCCTCGGCGGCCGCCACCTGACCTTCTCCTACGACCAGAATACCGAGTCTATCGAGATGCGCGAGGGCACCACGGACGGACCCGTCCTGCACCGCTTCTGCAACCGAACCCTGGTCACGGACTTCGATCAGACTTTCAGCGCACTGTGGCGTTGAGGGTGCCCGATCCGGTCCCGCTCTCGGCGCCAGTCGGATTATCGGCATCGAGATCAGCACACGCAGACCTGCGCGCTGCCCATGATGCGGGATCTCGCCGCCGAGCTGACTGCCAAGGCCGTGCTGAACCAGAGTCGAGCCGAATTCTGTAGCTCCGGCATTTGCTTGATCATCGGACTGCTCCGCTCGCACCAGATTGAGCTACCGAAGTATGTTGTCTGTAAACGGGTGAAGGTCCCAAAATCCGGAAACAGTTTGGGCCATGCCATTGTTTACCGGGCGCGAAGTCAGTCCCGACGGCGCGACCGTCGGAGCACCCTATGCCTCGTTTATTCGCCCTGACCGCTGCTGCTGGCTTCATGGCAGCCGCTGCCTGTCCAATCAGCGCTGCGGCGAGGAAGGTGCGAGTTCCAAACCAATACGATGGAGCATGGACCATCGTTGCTACCACGGCCCAGGGCCTATGCTCGGCTAGCACAAGCTATCACGTGCAGATCAAGGACAGCGACGCCTCAATCCCCGGGCAGGAGGTCGACATCGACGGCGGCGTGTCGGCGGGCGGCACCGTACAGGCCACGATCACCAGCGGTGCGAACAAGGTGCCAATCTCCGGCAACCTCGACGCGAAGGGCGGCGGCAGCGGCACATGGCGCACATCAGGCGGCTTGGTCGAGTGCAGCGGCAGTTGGAATGCCAAGCGGTCAGGGTGATGAGCGAAGAGCCATCCCAATACGAGCGGACTGTCACGCAGCACATGATGCGGTGCCTGGACGGGGGTGCCCGCGGCCTGGGTTTCGACGTGCCGGCTATGCTGATCGAGGGCGTGTGAGATGCCGCGCTACTACTTCAACGTTCGACACCGTCCTGGGCCTGCTGGGCTGGCGGTGGACCCAGAAGGCGAGGAGTTTCCTGACCTGAACGCCGCGCGTGAGCGCGCCTTGAGCGCGGCGCGCGATCATATCGCTAGGACCCGGACACTCATCATCCGCGACTGGTTCGTGTGCTCGTTCGAGATCAAGGATGAGGACGCTCAACTTCTACTCACGGTGCCGTTCAGCGACACGGTCAAGAAGATGGAAGGCTGGGACGCCGAGGACGAGGACAGCCCGGCATGAACCCGTCCCCAACTCACGTACCGCTCACCCAAAGCTGCGAAGTGAAGATCCAGGGCGCGTGGCACCGTGTCAGCTTGGATGACGCGGTACGCCACTATGAGCTGCTCTCAAAGCGGTGCCCGGCCTGCCATGGGCGCGTGTCAGTCGACGGCGCCTACAGCGGCCCTGACTTCCGCAAGACCCTTACGCATCGGCGGGCTCACGGCGGCTGCCCGCTCAAGCCTGAGACCTACTCCGGTACGCTCTCCCCGCATCCGCAGGCGATTGCCTGAGATCCGCTATTGCTCCGCCGCCCGATCTGATCACGGGCTGGCGGGGCTCAGTGCCGTTCCTCACGGCGAGGGGACCAGTACGCGACGCGGCCCAAGATCAGCATGACGAAGCGCGGTTAGCCCGTCCTCAACGGCACGATCCGTCAGGGTCCCAGATCGAGAAGCCTCAGGCGCTCTTCAAGTTGGCGGCACTCTCCTTGCCGCTGCGACGGTCGGCCTCGACGTCGTAGGAGACCTTCTGACCTTCGTTCAGGCTACGCATTCCGGCGCGCTCGACAGCCGAGATGTGGACAAACACGTCCTTGCCGCTGCCGTCATCGGGCTGGATGAAGCCGTAGCCTTTGGTCTCGTTGAACCACTTCACAGTGCCGGTAGCCATAGAGGTGTCCTAGTCGTCTCTCGCACGCCAACGCGACGTGCTGTCAGGCTCGAACCTGCGCATCTTGCCCTGTGTTCCGGGAGGGGCTTACCGTTCCTAGCATCGGTGACGAGAGCGCTCATGCTTTCCGCTCTCGGAACCAGATCCCGGCCCCGCCGCCGTTCTCGGGGATGAAATCCAGGACGGTGGTCCTCATCGGTAAGAGAACGCTAAGGCTCTGGGCAGCCATCTGAGGATCCTGCACCGCCTTAAGCCTAGACCCGCCTCCAGCGGAGTGCTTCAGAGGGGACGGCCAGGTGGGTGAGCGTCCAGCCAGGAGCCTGCAAAGCTCCGCACGTCCGGTTCAACTCCGGACCCCGGCCTCCAAACTCATCTGCCGCTCACTGATCCGACCGTGCATCCGGTCAATAGGGCGGGAAGTTAGCGCCGGCGGCGCGCAGAGCCTGCATCAGGGCGTTCAGCTGCGCGATCGTGATGGCTGGCTCACCGGGGCTGGCCTCAGCCCGCAGCACGACGCTGAGAGGCACCTTGGCTCGCTTGGCTAGCTCTGCGGGTCCCCAGCGAACAGATAAGCGCGCCTGAAGGATCTGCGGACCTGTGATCACCCCTTCCGCTCCTGGCCGTGTCTATCCTCCGCCTGACCTTGCGGCGCCCGTCACCGCAGGGTCAATCGTGCCGTGCGGCTATGAAGTAGACGATCGCTCCTATGATCCCGATAGCGATCAGAGCGCCGATGATCAGCCATACGTAGCCGTTGATCACGCGTTCGCCCCTTCCGCTCCCGGAGCCGGATCCCAGCGCCGCCACCGTTTTCGAGGATGAACTTTAGGCTGGTGATCACGACGCGAAGGCCCACGTGAGGATGATCGCGATCACCGCTGCCACGAAACCGACCCTGGTCGCATCCTCCACGCCGATCGCGTCCAGCGTTCGGACGGCGATGACGAAGACAAACGTGGTGCCGAGAGCCACGAGGCGAGCGGGCGTGATCCTCATCCAGGCGGCGCATCGGAGATGCCCTCCCCGTGGATGCCGAGCCATTCCAGCGCGGCCGCGCGGGTCTCGAAGGCGTGGCTCTGTGCCGTAAAGGGCGCGGGTCTCTCAGCCGGTGACGCATCGTCGAGCAACTCGATCAGCCATCCCCGCACTGCCTCGCTCCGGTCGACCTCGCACACGAGAGCCGCGACGGGGTGGCCGTCGAGGAGCACGTCGTAGCTGCCGGCGGCGAGCTGCTGGAGGGTGTAGGTCACGGCTGATCCTTCCGGCGGAGCTTCACGCCAGGTTCGCCGCCGTTGGTGAAGTCGACGCCTGCAGCACGGAACGCAGCCTCAAGCGCGTGGATCGTGGCCGTCTTGGTGGACAGCAAGGGGCCATCCAACTTTTCGAGCCGCTTCACGGTCTCAACCGAGACGCCGGCTTTCTCGGCAACGGTCGATTGCTCCCATCGGATCAGCGCCCGTGCGGCCCGTAATTGCTCAGCCGTCAACACAAATACACCTCAGGATCATCGCGTTACCTCTCAGGTGTTGACACCTCAGGGGATCAGCATTACACCCAAAGTGTATCAGATGCAGCCCTGAGGGCCAAGCCCATGTCCCACCGCACCGTCTCCTGGACCCAGATCGACCGCGCCGGCCGCGACAGCCGCCCGCGGATCCCCGCCGGCCTGATGGGCGCCCGCGTGCTGATCGAGATCGGCGCCCGCGCCCGCCCCCTTGTCGTCGCCGGCCGCTACGACCGCGCCGCCATCATGGCCGCTGCCTGCAAGGCCGCCACCGGCATCCAGGAGCGCTGCGGCGTCTCCCGCGCCGAGGCCATGTCCTCCGCTCTCAAGGCCACCTGGCAGGTCGCCAAGGCCGCCCACCGCGCCGCCGCGCACTGATCCCCTAGCGACCTGACCCGCCCCGCCACGGGGCACCCCTTCACCCACCGCTCTGCCGCCACGAGCCCTC
>NZ_JAKSYM010000218.1 GCF_022829545.1 Methylobacterium sp. J-030
AGGATCAGATCCGCGTGCGCCTCGATTGCCGGCCGGCTGTCGTCGCTGTGTGTCGGTTTGGGAGCGACGTGACCCTGCTGTGCAAACTGCTGCGACCAGCGACTGGCACTCGACACGCTTACCCCGAACCGCGCCGCCACCCGGTGAAAGGACGCACCTCCGGCCAGGGCCGCCACGACGCGCTCGCGCAGATCGACAGACAGGGGTGAAGGCATGGCTCGCTCCTTCACCAGTCGACGCACCAGCCACCATCCCATCGAAACACCGCCGGGAACGGCTCTAAATCTGGCTTTTCTCTTCGATGGAGAGCACCACGGCGTGGGCGGGCGGGTTCAGGTAGACGGCGTCGACCTTCGCGGCGAAGGCGGGATCGCGCAAGCGCTCGAACGTGCGCAGCCGATGTAGCTGGAGCCGGTGAGCGTCCCAGATCCGCTGCACGGCGCGTAACGAGATCCCGACCGCCCGAACTACGGCACCGGCCGGTCCAGTGGGTGACCTCGCCCGGCGGCTCCGAGCAGGTCAGCGCGAGCACCTCGACCACCGCCTCGGTCGAATGGGGCGGCGTGCCGGGTGGACGCGTCTAAACGCGCAGCAGACCTTCGACGCCCGCCTTAGTGTAGCGCCGCTGCCAGCGCCACACGGCCGGGCGGCTGACCCCCGCCCGCCGGGCGACGTCCTGGACGCTCAAGCGCTCGGCCGAGAGTAGGACGATGCAAGCGCGTTGGGTAGGTTTGAGCAGGCGGGAGCGGTCCCTGGCGATCGCAGCCAGCCGTGCCCCGTCGGTCGCATCGAGAAGCACACAGACTGTCTGAGCCATAGCCCAGACCCGCACGCCTCACCGCCTCAGGGTTTTGCGCCGTCTTGTATCACATCTTTCGCTGCCTTGTAGGCTGCCTTTTTGGAACCCAGCTCCCAATGTCCCTGATCATCTTTCTTCAACTTTACAAGGCCCATATAGGCCTCAAAATTCGGAGCCCAGTACTCTTCGTCGAGCAATTCGTAGATAAAGGCGGCTTCGACGCCATAGGGCTTTTCGTAACGGCGCAGAGTTTCCATCATCTCCTTCAGTCCAGCCGCCTGACCTTCTTCTCCGTCCTTTTGACTTCCGAGATTATGATTGAACTCCGTGACCCATATAGGTTTCTTGTATTTTTGAAGCTGCTCAAACGGCCAACTGTTAATTTTTCCATATGAATGCCACACTGAAATATCCCAAGCTATATTATCGCTGTTCAAGCGCTCAAATATGCCGACATGCCCCCACCCTGCTGAACCGATGGCTCGTTTGGCGGACGGATTGCCTGACTTGATACCTTCCGATAAACCACGCAATACAGCCGCGACTTTTTCGTATCGCGGGCCATAATATTCGCTTGGTCCAACACCCCCTGCCGGGCCCCATTCACACGGATATTGCGTGCCGTCGTCCCTTCTTTCGCAAGGCTGAATAATAGCGTAGTTCTCCAATTCATTGCCCAACTCCCAAACGCCAATTTCTGGGATCCGCGATGCAAAATAATTCGCGAACGCGAGGCTTTTCGAATATAAGTCCTTCGGATCCATAGACTTTAGGTCATAGGGTGGCACCAAAACTGGCAGGATCTGCACGTTTTTCTTTCTTCCTATGGCAATAAGATTAAGTAGCGCGGGAAGCTTTTCGATGGACGTGACATCGATCCGGTAATAAGAACCGCCGAATCCCTTAACCAGATCGAGCTGTGTTTCAAAAGTAACGCCAGGATAAGAAATCAGCGGGTGGCCATTCGCGCCCCAAACTATTTCCGCGCGCGCCGTACTCACGTTGAACGCGGCAGCCGGACCGAAAATAAACAATGACGATACGAATGCTCGAACAACCGAGCGACCACGGCTGGAGACTTGTTTGCGCAATCCTGATGTTTCATTATAATTAAACATTAAATATCCCATTCGATTTCAGCTGAGATAACGTAGCTTGAATGCATTTTCACTGCCTCGGTCCAGCGTTTTACTACAGTAAAGCTGATCCGGCCTATCGTTTGCTGAGAATAACTAGACTCTCACTCGCGATGAGAATATTGCACAGACGCCTTGAACAACCGCGGAATAGTTAGATCTGGTTTCGATGCGCCAACCATCCTCGTCCGGAATCGTGTAAGCCAGTCCGGCCGGTTCCAGGGTATTGATGAGACCGGTTAAATCGGTCCTCATTCCAGCAGAAACCAGCCGAGCCGGTCATCACGGTCTCGGTGACGAGCGAACGCGGGCGCCCATTATTTCTCGGACGTTGAGATCGCCAATTTGTCATCGTGATCTGTGGATCGCAGAGTTTTGACGTCCTCCGCCAGTTTTCCGTTTTCCGCGCTGGTGCGCCGCATCGTAACACCCAAGACGTCTCCAGGTTGCAATAAATCCCCTTCATTAAGAATGCTCGTCACGCGTTGACCGCCGATGGTCCGCGAAACCGAGTAGGAATATACTGGAGCGCCTTGAGATCTAATTGAGTTGAGATTTTGTAGAAATACAAGCATCGACGATGAAGCAGAGGATTTTTCTTCGGTTTCGCTCAATTTATCTCGGGCTTCCGTGAGATCCAAAATCGCTTGCTGGCGGAATTTGGACCGAAGATCGATAGCCTCCCGTGCGAGTCTTGACAAATCTTGTTGTGCGCGAAGCCTGGCAGTTTGGTTGTCTAATTTGCTACTCTGAAGGCTGGCGACACCTTGCTCGGCACCGATTTGACGACTTGAAACAGAGAGCCCGCGGTTCATCAGATCTCGAACTGCATTCAAGTCTTGTTCATTGAGTTCGATTTGCCTGTCTGTGAGTTTAGCCTTTCGATCAAGCGTATCGATTTCACTTGCCAAATTAACTCGAACTTCATCAATATTTTTAAGCTGGGACGCCAATGTGTCGCGCCGCGATTCAAACACCTGCGTCTCCGATTTTACGGCCTGCGCAACGAAAGCGTCAGTTTTTACAACTTTCATAATGGGAGGTGGAAATTTAATCTCACTGTTGCCGCTCACTTCGGCCTCTAAGCGCGCCATTCTAACCAGCAGCGAGGTTTTTTCTGTCGAAAGAATATTAAGGCCACTAAATTGAGACATGGCATCTCTTACGTAAGCAATGGTGGCGGCATCCTGGGACCGATAGAAACCTCCGGCGATACTGACAGCTTGGAGGACAGAGAGATTCGGCCTGTAATCATATTCTCCAGGCTTCTCCACCGTGCCGGTTATGTAAAATGGCCTATATTTGACAACTTGCACCGAAGCTGAAGGGGGCTCCGCCAACCCAACCTTGGCCTGCATTTTGCTCGCGATTTCCTTTCCTATCTCCTCAACAGTCTTGCCATTGACATTTAGAAAGCCGATTATTGGAAGGAAAACTCCTCCACTTGAGTCTACAGTAAAATCGCCATCGAAAGCACTCCACTGATGGGCTTCGCCGCTACCAATGCGAAGATCAAAAACTTTAGTCTGAATTTTGTCTTGCGGTCCTAATCTATAGGGAGCGGATTGCGCCGCTACACAAGTTGCTTGCATAATCACGGCGCAAATTACGCAACAAACCAGCGCGCTCAACCGAGCCATAGTAAACTGCATCTTTCTATGCTCAAATCGTCTGAGTGAACTAAAAATTATTATATCAGGACTGTCGGATGTGTCAACTTTGAACTCATCACTCATTATGAATGATTTCGCTGAAAAGACTTATATATCAATTCGACTCGCGTTGCCATTTTTGTGTTACGAGGGAGACGCAATTTATACGTTGGCGTTGATATTCGTGCTGCCACCTCGCCGGCCTTGTGGCGGCTCTTAAAGCCGGAACCGATGTTTTGGTCGACGATCTCTCAATCGTCTGAAGCTTGACTGATGGCGAGCAGCCGCACTTTGGGACGTGGGGTTTTCGCCGGCACGTCGGTGCAAACCTTGGCGAGCTTAAAAGAACTGCGTTTGAGCGGAAGGAACGCGTTCGAAGCGGACCCGACACTACATACGATGTGACACGTTTGTAGGATTCCGAGCGACTGGCCTGCCCCCTAAAAGTTGTCCTCCCTGCGGTATAGCTTCGCGCCATGTGGAGGATTTTATGATGCGTCGGAAGAAGCATACGGCTGAAGAGATCGTCGCCAAGCTTCGCCAAGTCGATGTCTTGGTCTCGCAGGGCCGCAAGGTCTCCGAAGCAATCCGATCCATCGAGGTGACGGAGGTCACGGACTATCGTTGGCGATCCGAGTACGGCGGCT
>NZ_JAKSYM010000222.1 GCF_022829545.1 Methylobacterium sp. J-030
GCCGAGTGCGCGGCGGGAGCGGCTGAACTCGGGGTAATCGGGATAGTCAACCCAGGTCAGGACGAAGTGGTCGTCGGCCTTCGTGGCCACGACCGTGGCGGCATAGTAGGCGTCCTCGTCATCGCCCTGGGCCAGCACGAGGCTGCCGGGGCCGATGTCGGCCCAGTCGAACGGCGGCTTGGCGCCCCCGCCCGAACCCGCGCCGGCCCCTCCGGCCATACCGCCGCCACTCTGGCTGCCCACGGGGGACGGTGCCGCTGCCGCGGCCTTGCTG
>NZ_JAKSYM010000223.1 GCF_022829545.1 Methylobacterium sp. J-030
CCGGCAGCGCTGCAACGCGCCTTGGCGGCAGGGGAATCGTGACGCACCTGGGAGGGGGGGGCACCGGCTTGCGCAAGCGTCTCTAACAAGCCGACTCCGACCCCCTTGGCCGCCCAGCGCACGAAGCGGGTGTAGCGGGTCTTCTTCGGCCCGTAGACCTCACGCGGTGCGTCCGTCCACCGCCCGCCGGAGTTGAGGACATGGACGATGCCGCTGATCACCCGCCGGTCGTCTACGCGCTCCGTGCCCCGTGTGTCGGTGGGCAAGTGCGGCGTGATCCGCGCAAACTGCTCGTCCGTCAGCCAGAACTGAGCCATCGGCTCCTCCCACGGAAGCCGTGAATCACACCCAAGCCGTCCGCGCCACCATTATGGGTCCGGACGGTAAGCGCAGAGGGTCCGGATGAGCGATGTCGTGGCTGCCCTGCTGCTCGCTCTCGCGACCGAGAACGCCGAGCTGCGCGAGCAACTGGCCGGGGCTCAAGACATGCTCGTCGAGACCGCGATCGACGCCGGGAACATGCACGCGCTCGTCGAGGCCATGAGAACCGAGCGGGACGCTTGGCGGGAGGAGGCCGAACGTGTGCGGTACGACCGGCAGCGGCGTAGCCTCGAGCGGCAACCATCAAACAGCCTAGTGGCTTTTTGATCCCAGGCTACCAATCCGTGCATAGATCGGACCGACCGTCATGGCGCCGCAGCGTAGGACCTATCGGGTAGA
>NZ_JAKSYM010000224.1 GCF_022829545.1 Methylobacterium sp. J-030
CGTCCTGACGCAGGTTGCGGGCCTGGAGGATCTTGCCCTTGAAGATGACGAACACGGAGCCGGAGGCGTAACCAGCCGAGAGCGTCACCGACTTGCCGACGTAGAACGCGGGCTGCGTGCTGCTCTTGGCGAGGTTGACGAGATTGATGCGGGCGACGTTCGGCGTGCTCGCATCCTTCTGCGCGGTCTCGAAGAAGATGCGCAGGCCCTGCCCGCCGTTCTCGTCGCCGCGGTAGGTGAAGGTCTTGCCGCCCTCGATCTCGACCGAGACGGTGCGGAGATATTGCAGCGTCACTCGCCCTGTCCTTTGTTG
>NZ_JAKSYM010000229.1 GCF_022829545.1 Methylobacterium sp. J-030
TCGTCTACGACGCGGCGGCCGATCACTACGTCTGTCCCGCCGGCGCTGTGCTGACGAAATCTAACGCCCGCTCCGATCGACACGGTGACATCGATCATTATCGCAACCTGGACGCCTGCCATGCCTGCGCGATGCGGGCGCGCTGCACGACCGAGAAGTTCAAGCGCTTCAAGCGCTGGAAGGCCTTGAATTTCTGGGTCGTGCAGAGGGCCCGCATCGCGAAGGCATGACAGGCGTCCAGGTTGCGTTAATGATCGATGTCACCGTGTCGATCGGAGCGGGCGTTAGATTTCGTCAGCACAGCGCCGGCGGGACAGACGTAGT
>NZ_JAKSYM010000242.1 GCF_022829545.1 Methylobacterium sp. J-030
CAGCCGGCCGTCCCTTATGCTCGGCCCCGAGCATGTCGGCCAAAGTCTTGCGGACAACCTCCCGTACGGCGGCCTCGTCCGGCAACTCGTAGCCGACGTCATCTATGCCGACCATGCTGTCGACGGTGTCGCTGAAGTAGCGCGGCATCAGGCCCTCCCCGTCGCAGGCGGCAGCGCTCGCCTCACCCAGCCGCCGGCGCCTACGGTCGAACAGCCAACGATGCCCTCCTGTGCCGTGTCCGACCGGGAGGCGCTACAACACACATTGGTTTGCAAGCTACGTGACTGCGCAAGCTGAATAAATTGAAGCAGCACGCTACGCCTGCACGGCTTTAGTCAAAAGCGACCCACATATGTAGTAAAACGGAACTCAATGTGTGTTGGGGATTTGCCCCGCACATACAGCCGCTCGGTCTCGGACCGACGTCCGACTGACAGCGGAAGGAAGCTTCACGGTTCCTCGTTCTCAGCGCGGCCGAGCCGCGAGAGAGCACGAATGTCCAATCCGCTGATCATGAAGCTCGAATACGGAGCGCGTCTGAACGACGAGGACCGTGCCGTCCTACACGATCTCACCAGAAAAACCCGTCGCGTCGCGCGGCGTATGGACATCAGCCCCGAAGGCGAGCGGCCAGAGAACGTTCACCTCGTCGTGGAAGGCTTCGCCTGCCGCTAAAAAACCCTGACCGATGGGCGTCGCCAGATCATGGCCTTCCTGGTTCCGGGCTACTTCTGCGACCTGCACGTGGCCATCATCGGCGAGATTGACCACAGCATCGGCACCAGCTGGGGGTGCACCATCGTGGATATTCCGCGCTCGGTCATCTAGCATCTCACGGCCCGCCATCCCCGCATCCCGTGACGGTTACGGTGGTGTACTCGGGGCGGT
>NZ_JAKSYM010000253.1 GCF_022829545.1 Methylobacterium sp. J-030
GGATCTTGCCTGCACATCGCCACCGGGATCCAGCGCTTGGCCGACGCGAAGCTGATCGCCGCGGTACCGGATCTCACGACCGTCCTGCTGCGGCTCCTGACCACGCCCGAACTGATGCGCGACGACCTCGCCCCGAACACGTGCGACGCCGTCACGGTCGCCTGGGGCCTACTGGTGCGGGTCGCCCCACACCTCGAGATCGGATCGTGAGGGGCAGGGCCACGTCGGGCTACCGGTCACTCTGCCCGTGGCCGGCGGCCGGCGCGCAACGGCTGCGGTCGCGCCGCCCCCGGCGGCGGGGCGGCCAGCAGGTCGGCAACCGGCACAGCCAGGGCCTGCGCCATCGCCTCCAAGGTGGTGATGGTCACGTTCTCCGAGCCGCGCTCGACGCGGCCGACGTAGGCCCGGTCGATGCCGGCGGCGAGCGCCAGCCGCTCCTGCGACAGCCCGCGTTCGACGCGCAGCCGCCGCAGGTTCCAGCCGATGATCGCGCGCGCGTCCATGGCGCGAGCAAGCCCGATCAGCGGCTTGACAATCGACGGACTGATAGTCCCATTTTAATAGGCTACTCGGCCGCGCCGGCCGCGTCAGACAGAACCTCTCATCGCACAGGCTGACGGCTCTGCCGCACTACCGTCCGGACCCATAATGGTGGCGCGGACGGCTTGGGTGTGATTCACGGCTTCCGTGGGAGGAGCCGATGGATCAGTTCTGGCTGACGGACGAGCAGTTTGCGCGGATCACGCCGCACTTGCCCACCGACACACGG
>NZ_JAKSYM010000262.1 GCF_022829545.1 Methylobacterium sp. J-030
GCCGCCATCGATGCCGGAAGCGAGAAGGGCAGCCATGGGACCGGTCCTGTATGCGGGCTCGCCGCCAGCCGGGCGGGGCCACAGCGACTGTTCGATCGAGGGCTCTCGAGCAGGCGCGCCCGCGACGGACTCGCGATCGCACGACGGATCGGGGACCAACCGAGCTACGCCTGCTCAGCTACCTTACAGCAGCCACACCGAGATACAGGGACCCAGCACAGAGTGTCGCGAAGCGTCGATCCGGATCAACCTGTGCCGCTGGCGCGGCGCTCTTCGTGCGGGGTCCCGGATCAGGTTCCGCTTCGCTTCACCTGTCCGGGGAAGAGGAGCGTATCATCACCCTGGGGGACCGATCTCGCGCCGCGCGTCCAGCCAAACACCTCGAAGGGGCTGGCCGCAACGCTTCGGACCTGTGCCCGTCGATCGCGGCTGCGCTCAGAACGCCTTCAGCACCTGCTCGGCGTGCTCCACGGAGACCGGCCCGGCGAAGCAGTGCGAGACCAGGGCGCGGTAATCCTGCCAGGGTTGGGAGCCGGTGAAGTCCTTGGTGTGGGCCTCCAGCGTGTCCCAGTGGATCAGCAGGCGGTAGCGCTGCGGATGCTCGATCGAGCGCCGCACCTCGAAGTGGCGGCAGCCCTTGGCCTGCTTGAAGATGGCCGAGGCCTCCGTGATGCCGTTCTCGAACGCGGCCTCCAGGCCGGGCTTGATCTCGATCTGCGCGATTTCGAGGATCATGGTCGTCAAATCCCTCTCAGGTCCGAAGGGCGCGGCCGAGCTTGGCCGCCAGGATGTGGTGCGGGCTCAAGGACGGGTCGGCCTGGGCGGCGACGGGCAGGTAGGCGGTCTGCTCCAGCATGTAGCGGCCGCCCATCGCCCCGTGCATCACGAGGTCGGAGAAGGTCACCCAGGTCTCGCCGGGGCGGAACGCGACGTCGGCCTGGGGGGCCGAGGCTTGGTAGGTCTCGTCCTGCTTGAGCGCGTCGTGCAGGTGCAGCATCAGGTGGTCGTATTCCGAGCGCCGGGCCTTGGTGAGGCGGAGCGCCGCCAGCAGGCGCGCCGAGAGCGGCGAGTAGCCCGGCAGCCGCGGCAGGAACTTGTCCGCCATCGAGCCGAAATCCTCGCCGACCCGCCAGCGGCGCGACTCCCCCGCGGGGTTGATGTTGCGAAAGACCCGCAGGATCCGCTTCTCGCCGATCGGGTTCGACGGGAAGGCATCGACGTGCAGCCGGGTGTCGTCGCGCCGCCAGCTCAGCTTGCGCCGATCGACGTCGAACGGACGATACGAGGTGCCGGCGAGGCTCACCCGGTCGGCATAGTCGGGCAGGTAGGTGCCGATCAGGTCCCGGGCGAAGGCGCGGTAGCGGATCAGGAGCTGGCGCAGGGCCTCCTGCTCCTCCGGGGTGCCGGCCGCGCCGCGCAGATGCGCCGCCTCGCCGCGGATGTTGACGTTCTTGGCCTTGCCATCCGCGAAGGGCCGCTCGGTGAAGCGGCGCTCGAAGTCGGTGAACGGGAACGGCAGATCGGGGAACAGCAGCACCGCCCCGGCCTCCAGCTCCCGGGCCAGGGAACCGGCGATCGAGGCGGGCGTCTCGCCGGGGGCGATTCTGCGGATCGGACTGATCATCGTGCCGGGCTGGCCCTGCCGTGTCGGATGCCGTCCGCTGTAGCGGAGCGGCCGCGGGGAGGCCAGGGCCCGCATTTCCGGTGGATGATTCCGGCGCATCCGGGAGGCCGGTCCGGCCCGTCTTGCGAAACCCAGCCGTTCCCGGCACGTTCTCCCGCCAGTGACCGGCCTCAGTGCCCGGCGGAGGATGGCGCCGATGGCGACCCTGAAGGAATTCGAGGAAGCCCTGCGCGAGCACGGCATGAACATGGCGCTGGCGCTTCTCGAGCGCCTGCGCGAGCGCGACCGCGCGACCCGCACGGTCAAACCCGCCCGGCGGCTCACGGGCCAGAAGATGACCCCGGACCTCGCCCGGGCGATCCTGGACCTGCATGCCACGACCGGCATGACCCAGCAGGAGATCGCCTTCAAGGTCGGGGTGAATCAGGGCCGGGTGAACGAGGTGATCAAGCGCGGCAAGTGGCTGTCCGACGACCCGGCCGCCCCCGAGGCGGTCGCCCGCGACAAGGCGGTGGCCCGGATGCGCGGCGATCCGAAGCCGAAGAAGCCAGCGGTCGCACGCCCCAAGGAGCGCAAGGCCGCGCCGCCGAAGGCGCGCAACCAGGGCCAGCTGGCGCTGGGGGATTTGTGAGGACGCGGCCGGTTGGTCCTGCCGCTGACCTATCTCATCCGGAAGCCGTTCCGGACCCGGGGCGGCGCGTCGCTGATCGGCAGCGTGTCATCGAGTCATCCGATAGGGTTGCTTGTCGATATCGGTTGGTTTGAACGTCTGTGAAGGGTTTCCAGAGGGATGATCCCTTTGGTGGGTCGCGCGGGCGAAGCCCTGGCCGTTCGCTGGCTCCGCCCGCACCCGCAAAAGGTCTCAGACCTTTTGGAACCATGCCTTTCGAAAACACATCCGGGCATCGATCGCAGTCAATAACACGCTCGACGTCGACCACCGGGCGCCGGTGGCGGCCATGCGCGAGAAGCTCACCGAAGTCGCCGGGGCTTCGCCGCTCTGGGACGGCCGGGTGGTCAGTCTCGGACGCGTAAGGAATCGACCAGCGAGATCCGGATGCTGGTCAGCACCCGCAACGCGCCCCGAGCCCGAACCTGCGCCGGGCGGACGGGCGGCGGGAGCCGTTCCGAGCGGCCGGACGCTCAGATGAGGGCCGGGCGGATATCGGTCTGCGGGAAGTCGCCGCCGACATAGAGCAGCGGGACGCCATGCACCGGCGCGCAGGCACAGGCGAAGCGGTCGCCGAGGGTCAGGCGGGCGGGATGACGGCCCTTGCCGTAGCGGGCGTGTGCTGTGATGGCGAGTCGTGCCTCCGCAGCCGCAATGGGGATCCGGGTGACACCGGTGGAGTCCAGAAAATCATCCACGATCTCTTCAGCGACTCCGGGTGGGACGGACCTGAGCCGCGCGATGGCAAGCGCCGCCTCGTAGACGGCCACGCCGCTCGTGCGCCGCACGGGACCGTCGCGTAGCCGATCCAGCAGCGGCCGATGCCCCGGCGCGCAGGCGACGATCGCGACGAGGGCGGATGCGTCGCTGAACATCACTCGTCGTTCAGACTGTCGTAGAACGCCTTGTCCGCCTTGAGGCCCGTCGCCGGATACGATGCCAACCGGTCCTGGATTTCCTTGACCCGGTCTATGAAAGACCCGCACTCCGAGGTCTGCCGCGCCAGCTCGTTCGTGAGCGCGCGTCGCACCGCTTCGGTCTTGCTCACGCCGGCCCGCGATGCCAGCGTCTCGGCGAGCTGATTCACCTCTTCGCTGCGGATGTTGAGCGGCATGGCGGCCTCCGTGTAGACACGGGAGGCTCGTGTCTACACAGCGCCGCCACAAGACGGCCAGGCCTTCCCCAAGGATCCCGATGACCCGCCTCGACGAGGCCCGCGCCGCGCTGAAAAAAACCTTCGGCTACGAGGATTTCCGGCCCGGGCAGGACGAGGTGATCGGCGCGGTTCTGAACGGCGAGGACGTGTTCGCCGTCATGCCCACGGGCTCGGGCAAGTCGATGACCTATCAGCTTCCGGCGCTGGTCGAGCCGGGGCTGACCGTGGTGGTCTCGCCGCTGATCGCCCTGATGCACGATCAGGTGCAGCAGATGAGGAGCGTCGGCATCGAGGCCGCCACCCTAAATTCCTCGGTGGCTGAGGCCGACTCGCGCGAGACCTGGCGCGCCCTGCGCTCGGGCGAGTTGCGGCTGCTGTTCGTCTCCCCCGAGCGCCTGCTGATGGAGGGCTGCATCGAGGCCCTGCGCGGCGCCGGCGTCCGGCGGCTGGCCGTCGACGAGGCCCATTGCGTCTCGCAATGGGGCCACGATTTCCGCCCCGAATACCGGGAGATCGCCCGGGCCAGGACGACGCTCGGCAACGTCCAGACGCTCGCGCTCACCGCCACCGCCGACGCCGCGACCCGCGCCGAGATCGCCGAGCGCCTGTTCCCGCAGGGCCGGCCGCCCAAGACCTTCGTCCACTCCTTCGACCGGCCGAACATCCGGCTGACCTTCCAGCCCAAGGACAACCCGGCCCAGCAGATCGAGCGCTTCCTCAAGCACCGGCGGGCGGAGAGCGGGATCATCTACTGCTCGTCGCGCAAGCGGACCGAGCAACTGGCCGAGACCCTCAAGAAGGACGGGTTCGACGCGCTGCCCTACCATGCCGGCCTCGACCAGGCGACGCGCATGCGGAACCAGGACCGGTTCCTGCAGGAGGACGGGGTGGTGATGACCGCCACCATCGCCTTCGGCATGGGCATCAACAAGCCGGACGTGCGCTTCGTCTGCCACGCCGACATGCCCAACAACGTCGAGGGCTACTACCAGGAGATCGGCCGCGCCGGCCGCGACGGGCTGCCGGCCGACACGCTCACCCTCTACGGCCTCGACGACATGGCGCTGCGCCGCCGCCAGATCGACGAGAAGGAGATCTCCGACGAGCGCCGCCGGGTCGAGCGCCGCAAGCTCGAGGCGATGATCACCCTGTGCGAGGGCGCCACCTGCCGGCGCCAGTCGCTGCTCGCCTATTTCGGCGAGATCAGCGAACCCTGCGGCCGCTGCGACCTGTGCCGGGGCGGCGTCACCCTGGTGGACGGGACGGTCCCGGCCCAGAAGATCCTCTCGGCGATCGTGCGCACCGGGCAGCGCTTCGGCGCGGCCTATATCTGCGACGTGGTCCACGGCAAGGAGAGCGAGCCGATCCGCCGCAACGGCCACGCGACGCTCAAGACCTTCGGGGTCGGCGCCGACAAGCCGGTGGCGGCGTGGCGGGCGATCCTGCGCCAGCTCTTCGCCGCCGGGGCGATCGCCGAGAACGCCGACGGCTACGGCGGCCTGTCGATGACCGCGAAGGGCGAGGCGATCCTGTACGGGCGGGAGCCGGTCCAGTTCCGGCCCGATCCGGAGCCGAAGGCCGAATCCCGCGAGCGCCGCCGCGCCGCGCCCCGGGAGGACGGGGAGATCGCCCTGTCGGAGACCGACGAGGCGCTGTTCCAGCACCTGCGCGGCCTGCGCGCCACGCTCGCCCGGGCCGAGGGGATCGCGGCCTTCATGGTGTTCCCCGACCGGACGCTGATCGAGATGGCCCGGCAGAAGCCCGTCGATCTCTGGGCCCTGCGCACCATCCATGGGGTCGGCGAGCGCAAGCGCGAGGCCTATGGCGAGCGGTTCGTGGGGGCGATCGCCGAGTTCCTGGCGCATCCTCCGGCCCGGTGAGCGGATCACCGGGTCATTCTCGTCCTCGGCGCAGCGGACCGGTTCGTGTAGGGAGAGCCCCCCATCCGAACCGATCGGACACATCATTTCCGTTTCCGCGCCGACCGCCGACACCCCGCCCCAGGATCTTGCGGACGCGAGGACGCCCCGATCCGGCGCATCGCGTTCGCGGGCCGTGACCTCCCGCATCGTGTTCTACCTGCCGGGCTTCGACCCGCGGGATCCCGAGGTCTACTGGGGCCTGTTCCGCCGCGAGGCCCGGCTCACGGCGGCCCGGCGCGGGCTGGACATCGCGGTGGACGATCCGGTCCGCTCGGACGACGGGCTCGAACTCGCCTGGACCGCGCGGTCGCGCGGCGTCGCCACGCGGTATGTCCTCCTGCGCTGGGAGGACATCGTCCGCGCGCGCTTCCCGCAACCCGACTGGGCGCGCCTACAGGGCGTCCCGGCCCTGCTCTGGCGGCTGTGGCGCTCGGGCTACGCGTCCGATCTGCGGCGGGAGGGATGGCGCTTCTCCACGGTGATCTTCGGCGTCCACGCGATCTATCTGGCGCTCATCCTGCTCAGCCTCGCCCTGGCGGGGGCTCTTGCCGACCTGGCGCCGGCCGCGCTGCAGCCCTGGCCTCTGCTGGCGGTGCCGCCCGTAGCCTACGCGCTCCTCGTCGGGCTGGTGCGGGCGACCCGCGGCAAGCCCCTCTACGTGCCCCACCTCGTGGACGACACCGCCTTCACCCACGCCTACGCGGCCGGCGAGGCGCCCGAGATCGCGCCCCGCCTCGACGCCTTCGCGGCCCGCATCCGCGCCGCCGAGGGCGAGGCCGACGAGGTGGTGGTGGTCGGGCATTCCTCGTCGAGCTTCCTCGGGATCGAGGTGCTGGATCGGGTGCTCGCCCGCGATCCCGGCTTCGGCACCCGCGGGACGCCGGTCACGTTCGTGAGTATCGGCAGCGTCATCCCCTGGCTCGGCCTGGACCGCGCCGCCCAAGGGTTTCGCGATGCGCTCCTGCGCTTCGGGCGGGCGCGGGAGATCGGCTGGCTCGACGTGCGCGCCCCGTGGGACTGGCTGTCGATCCATGGGCAGAATCCCCTCGCCGCCTGCGGGCTCACCCCGCCGGACCCCGAACGCCCGGCCGTGCTCGGGGTGATGATCAGCGACCTGATCACGGGCACTGACGTGCGCCGACGCCAGTGGAACCTGTTCCAGATGCATTTCCAGCTGCTCATGGCGAGCCAGAGCGCGGGCGGCTTCGACTATCTCGACCTGATGACCGGACCGGAGCCGATCCACGCCCTCGCGTCCGCGGGGCGGGAGTGCGGCCTCTTCCGGGAGCTGGTTCGCCAACCTGGTCTCTGACCGTCAGGATCGGAGACCGGCGCCCGGTCAGGCAGCGGCCGAGCCCCCGCGCGGGAATACCGGCCGATGTTGCCAGGGCGGGCGCTTCCGCTCTAGAGCCGGGGCAGCCTGGATCCCCGCCCGGTTCGGGCTCGCCGCGGCGCGCGTCTCCCCAGACGGGCCGCCCTCTGCCGAGACCCTTCGCATGTTCCGCAACGACGTTCCGATCACCCCCGAACTCGTGGCCCAGCACGGCCTGACGCCGGACGAGTACGCGCGCTTCCGCAGCCTGATCGGGCGCGACCCGACGCTGACCGAACTCGGCATCGTCTCGGCGATGTGGAACGAGCACTGTTCCTACAAATCCTCCCGCAAGCACCTGCGCGGGCTGCCGACCTCGGGCCCTCACGTGATCCAGGGGCCGGGCGAGAACGCGGGCGTGATCGACATCGGCGACGGCCACGCCTGCGTGTTCAAGATGGAGAGCCACAACCACCCGAGCTACATCGAGCCCTACCAGGGCGCGGCGACCGGCGTGGGCGGCATTCTTCGGGATGTCTTCACGATGGGGGCAAGGCCCATCGCCGCCCTCAATGCGCTCCGCTTCGGCTCCCCCGACCATCCGCGCACCCGCAGCCTCGTCTCGGGCGTGGTCGCTGGCGTCGGCGGCTACGGCAATTCCTTCGGCGTGCCGACCGTCGGCGGCCTGACCGGCTTCCACAAGCGCTACGACGGCAACATCCTGGTCAACGCCATGGCGGTGGGCCTCGCCCGCACCGACGGGATCTTCTACGCGGCCGCCGCGGGCGTCGGGAACCCGATCGTCTATCTCGGCTCCAAGACCGGCCGCGACGGCATCCACGGCGCCACCATGGCGTCGGCCGAGTTCGACGAGGCCTCCGAGTCGAAGCGCCCGACCGTGCAGGTCGGCGACCCCTTCGCCGAGAAGCTGCTGCTCGAAGCCTGCCTGGAGCTGATGGCCTCCGGCGCGGTGATCGCCATCCAGGATATGGGCGCGGCGGGCCTCACCTGCTCGGCGGTGGAGATGGGCGCCAAGGGCGACCTCGGCGTCGAGCTCGACATCGACAGGGTGCCGGCCCGCGAGGAGGGCATGACGCCCTACGAGATGATGCTCTCCGAGAGCCAGGAGCGCATGCTGATGGTGCTCAAGCCGGGCATGGAGGCCGAGGCGGAAGCCATCTTCGTGAAGTGGGGCCTCGACTTCGCGGTGATCGGCCGGACCACCGACACGCTGCGCTTCGTGATCAAGTGGCACGGCGAGACCGTGGCCGACCTGCCGATCAAGGAGCTCGGCGACGAGGCGCCGCTCTACGACCGGCCGCATCTGGCCAACACCCATCTGCCGGTGCTCGCGGCCTCCGAGGTCCCGGCCCCGGCCTCGCTGACCGACGCGCTGAAGCGCCTCGTCGGCTCCCCCGACCTGTCGTCCAAGCGCTGGGTGTTCGAGCAGTACGACCACTTCATCCTGGGCAACACCGTCCAGAAGCCCGGGGGCGATGCCGCGATCGTCCGCGTCGAGGACGGGCCGAAGGGCCTCGCGCTCACCTGCGACGTCACCCCGCGCTACTGCGAGGCCGACCCGGTCGAGGGCGGCCGGCAGGCGGTCGCCGAGGCGTGGCGCAACATCACGGCGGTGGGCGGAAAGCCCCTCGCCATCACCGACAACCTGAACTTCGGCAACCCGGAGAAGCCCGAGGTGATGGGCCAGCTCGTCGGCTGTCTCCAAGGCATCGGCGAGGCCTGCCGGGCGCTGGACTTCCCGGTCGTGTCGGGCAACGTCTCGCTCTACAACGAGACCAACGGCGTGGGCATCCTGCCGACCCCGACCATCGGCGGCGTCGGCGTGCTCGACGACGTGGCGCGCCACGCCACCATCGCCCTGAAGCGCGAAGGCGACGTGCTGGTGCTGATCGGCGCCAGCGAGGGCTGGCTCGGCCAGTCGGCCTACCTGTCGGTGATCGCGGGCCGCGAGGAGGGCGCGCCGCCGCCGGTCGACCTCGCTTTGGAGCGCCGCAACGGCGATTTCGTCCGCAACCTGATCCAGGCCGGCACCGTCGACACGGTCCACGACCTCGCGGATGGCGGGCTTGCCGTCGCGCTTACCGAGATGGCAATGGCGGGCGGCCTCGGCGCGGCGCTCTCCGACGTGCCGGTGGACCTGCCGCCCCACGCCTACCTGTTCGGCGAGGACCAGGGTCGCTACCTGCTGTCGGTGCGGCCGGAGGCGGCCACCGATCTCCTCGCGGCCGCCGCGGCCCAGGGCGTGGCGGCGGCCTCGATCGGCGTCGCGGGTTCCGACCGTTTGACCCTGCCCGGCGGCGAGACCATACCGCTCGCCGACCTGAACGCGGCGCACGAGGGCTGGCTGCCCGCCTACATGGCGAGCCAGCCGGCGGCTCCGGCGTCCTGAACCTCCGACCCAAGGAATGTCCCGATGCCGATGGATGCGGGCGAGATCGAGCGCATGATCCGCGAGGCCCTGCCGGACGCGCAGGTGGAGATCCGCGACCTCGCGGGCGACGGCGACCATTACGCCGCCACCGTCCTCTCGGCGGCCTTCAAGGGCAAGACCCGGGTGGCGCAGCACCAGATGGTCTACGGCGCCCTCCAGGGCCGGATGGGCGGCGTGCTCCACGCCCTTGCGCTGACCACGGGCGTGCCGCAGGATTGAGCCTTCTCGCGGGAGTTCTCCCGATGGACCGACCGAGTCTCTACGACGACGACATCGTGACCTGGGCCGAGGAGCAGGCGGCGGCCCTGCGTGCGCTCGCCGAGCGGCCGGACCTGTCGAACGTGGTCGATTGGGAGAACGTCGCCGAGGAGATCGAGGGCGTGGGTCGTGCGCATCTGCGGGCGGTGGAGGGCCTCCTGATCCAGACGCTCGCTCATCTCCTCAAACGCGCGTCCGCCCCGCTCGCGCCGGCGAGCGTGCACTGGCGGGAGGAGATCACGACCTTCCAGATCAGCGCATGGAACGCCTACGAGGCGTCGATGCGACAGAGGTTGAACTGGAACAGGATCTGGAAATCTGCCGTGACGGCCGCCGAGGCCGGTCTCGGCGCCTATGGGAACGCGCTGCTTCCAGGGCTACCGGAAGCCTGCCCGATCTGTCCTGAGGATCTTCTGACCGAGACTTTCGATATGGAGCGCGCACTCCGCACGATCGCGACATCGGTTGCGCACCGCTGAATAAGACCACACATACGGCCAACGAACGAGGACAGAGCGATGACCGACGCCAACACGACCATCCAGAACGAGATCGCCTCCCAGGACGTGGTGGTGTTCATGAAGGGCACGCCGCAGATGCCGCAATGCGGCTTCTCGGGGCAGGTGGTGCAGATCCTCAATTACCTCGAAGTGCCGTTCAAGGGCGTGAACGTCCTGGCCGATCAGGGCATCCGCGAGGGCATCAAGGCCTTCTCGAACTGGCCGACCATCCCGCAGATCTACGTGAAGGGCGAGTTCGTCGGCGGCTGCGACATCACCCGCGAGATGTTCCAGTCGGGCGAGCTGCAGACCTTCCTGGCCGAGAAGGGCGTGCCGGTGAAGACCGCCGCCGCCTGATTTTTTGGATCGGATGAACGGCCCGGGGCGCCTGCGGGCGCCCTTTTTCGTGCTCGTCTTTGCGAGCGGAGCGAAGCAACCCAGGGCAGCGCGACTTCCGTTAGCGTGGCGCCGCTGGATCGCTTCGCTCCCCTCGCAAAGACGACAACCCGATCAGCGCGGCTCCCGCGCGACGAACAGCGCGACGCAGCCCACGACCGTGATCTCCACCGCCCGGAAGCGCTGGTCCAGCGCCGAGCGCAAAGCCGGCAGCGAATCGGCGGCGTTCGAGAACACCCCCTTGCGGTTGTAGATCCACATCAGCGCCCGCGCCGCGGCTGTGGTCGGCACGCCGCCCGACAGGATCGTGGCGCCGAACACCACGCCGTCGTCGGCGAGGCACGGACGCACCGTGTCGAAGGCCTTGGCCTTCGCGCCGATGTCGCCCGGCAGGCAGTGCAGCAGGTAGGTCATCCCGACCGAGTCGAAGGGGGCGATGCCGCCGACGGGGGTGCCGAGCACGTCGATCCGGTAGGTCTCCGGCCGGTAACGCACGATCCGGTGGGCCGCGAAGGAGAGGCTGTCGGCGTTGAGATCCATCAGGCCGACGCGGGGCGCAGGCGCGGGGAAGCGGCATCGGTCGAGGTACCACCCGGTCCCGACCCCAACATCGAGATGCGCCAAGCCGGCGTGCCGGTCGTAGAGGTCCAGGATCCGCGCCGTGGGGCAGCGCCAGATCAGGGGGTTCGACAGGCGCAGCACGACGAGGTCGTAGAGCTGCAGCGTCCGTGGATTGTAGATCGCCTGTCCAGCTTGCGTGTCGGTCGCCATCGAACTCCGTCGGGTCACCCGTGGCCGCCGCGCATTCGCATTCACCGGCGCAATCGCCTATATCAGACACTTTCCAATCGTATGGATCGTTTGACCGTCATGGCGAGCCCGTCGCTCGACAGCGCCCGCGCGGCCGATGCCGCGATCGAGAAGGCGCCCGATCTCCTCCCCGAGGCGCTGCCCGGCCGCCGCCCCTCGCTGGTCGGCCTGACCCGCGACGCCCTCAAGGCACAGCTCGTCGGAATGGGTGTGCCCGAGCGCGAGAGCCGGATGCGCGCCGGCCAGATCTGGCACTGGGTCAACTTCCGGGGCGCGGCCGACTTCGGCGCGATGACCAATGTCGGCAAGGCCCTGAAGGCGCAGCTCGCCGAGCACTTCACCCTGGAGCGGCCGGAGGTCGCGAGCCGTCAGGTCTCCCGGGACGGCACCCGCAAATGGCTGCTGCGCATGGCGCCGACCAACCCGCAGGAGCACAACCGCGGCGCCGAGATCGAGTGCGTCTACATCCCGGGACCTGACCGGGGCACGCTGTGCGTGTCGAGCCAGGTCGGCTGCACGCTGACGTGCTCGTTCTGTCACACCGGCACGCAGCGCCTCGTGCGCAACCTCTCGGGCCCTGAGATCGTGCAGCAGCTCGTCACCGCCCGGGATGAGCTCGGCGACTGGCCCGGCCAGATGCCGAGCCGCGACGCGGGCGGCTCCGGCGAGGTCGGCCGGCTCGTGACCAACATCGTGTTCATGGGCATGGGCGAGCCCCTCTACAACCTCGATGCCGTGGTGGACGCGGTTGGGGTGATGTCGGACCAGGAGGGGCTCGGCCTGTCCCGGCGGCGGATCACGGTCTCGACCTCGGGGGTCGTGCCGCAGATCCCGCGGCTCGGCGAGCGGGCCAACGCCATGCTGGCGATCTCGCTGCACGCGGTGCGCGACGACCTGCGCGACGAGCTGGTGCCGCTCAACCGCAAGTACCCGATCGCCGAGCTGCTGGCCGCCTGCCGCACCTATCCGGGCCTGAGCAACGCCCGCCGGATCACCTTCGAGTACGTGATGCTCAAAGGCGTCAACGATTCGGACGCGGATGCGCGGGAACTGGTCCGCCTGCTGAAGGGCATCGCGGCCAAGATCAACCTGATCCCGTTCAACCCCTGGCCGGGCAGCCGCTACGCATGCTCCGACTGGGACCGGATCGAGCGCTTCTCGGAGATCGTGTTCAATGCCGGCTACGCCTCGCCGGTGCGCACGCCCCGGGGCCGGGACATCCTGGCGGCCTGCGGCCAACTCAAGAGCGAGACCGAGAAGCTGCGCGCCCGCGCCCGGCTGATGCAGGAGGAGGGCATCGGCGTGGAAAGCTTCTACGCCGGCGCCGACGATTGAGGGTTCGGTCGAACCGGCCCTGAGGCTCAGCCGCCGTGGAACGCGGCCACGTGCTGGGCCACGATCGCGTCGAAGGACGCGTCCGCCCGGAAGCCGAGGGACAGCGCCGCCTCCGGCGCGAACGCCTCCGGCCAGGAGCCGACGATCCGCGCGATGGCAGCGTCGGGCTCCCGCCGGATCAGCGCGACCGCCTTGTCGCCCGCGGCGCGGCGCAGGGCCTCGATCTCCTCCGCCACCGTGGCCGAGACACCCGGCATGGTCAGGCTGATCCGCGGCCCGATCGCCGCAAGGTCGAGCCCGGCCGCGTGGATCAGGAAGCCCACCGCCGCATCGGGGCTCGCGAACCAGTGCCGCACCGTGTCGGGCACCGGCAGGATCGCCTCCTGGCCGGCCAGCGGCTCACGGATGATCCCCGAGAAGAAGCCCGAGGCCGCCTTGTTGGGCTTGCCCGGCCGCACGCAGATCGTCGGCAGCCGCAGGCCGATCCCGTCGAGGAAGCCGCGCCGGGCGTAGTCGGCGAGCATCAACTCGCCCATCGCCTTCTGCACCCCGTACGAGGAGGCGGGGCGCAGGATGTGGTCGTCCGGGATGACCTTGGGGAAGGGCGGCCCGAACACGGCGAGCGAGGAGGTGAAGACAAGCTTCGGCCGGTAGCCGTCCGCCGCGTTGGCCGCCCGGATCGCGTCGAGGAGCAGGCGCGTGCCGTCGAGATTGACCCGGTAGCCGAGTTCCAGATTCGCTTCGGCCTCCCCCGAGACCACCGCGGCGAGGTGGAAGATCACCTCCGGCCGCCCGGCGACGGCGGCCTCGGCGGCCCCGGGCGCCGTGAGGTCGGCGGCCTCGGCCCGCACCGGGCCGGAGAAGCCTTCGGGCGCTGACGGCGGCACCACGTCGAGCAGGGTGAGAGCAGTGAGCGGCTCACCGCCGATGCGGCCGTCCTTCACCAGGGCGTCCACGAGGCGGCGGCCGATCATGCCGGCGGCGCCGAGAATCAAGGCGTGCATGGAAATCCTCCCGAGAACAGTCATGGGATCCCAAAGGACGAGTCCTTTGGCGGGTGCAGGGCAGAGCCCTGCTGAACGGATCCTGGGCCCCCTTTCGGGGGGCCAGGATCCGTATGCCGGGGTTTCACCCCGACACCCCACCAAAGGGACTTGGTCCCTTTGGAAGCCCCTTCACGCCATCATGTCGAGGGCGCGGCCGAAGAAATCCGGGCCGCCGAAATTGCCGGATTTCAGGGCCAGCAGCATCGGTTCGGGCCGGCCGGCGGTCCGCAGGACGGGCACGCCCGCGGCGATCTCGGGGCCGAGCAGGAAGGCGGTGAGGCCCAACCGGTCGACCACCGCCCCAGAGGTCTCGCCCCCGGCCACCACGAGCCGGCGGACACCGCGGTCGACGAGGCCCTCGGCGATCGCCGCCAGCGCCGCCTCGATGGCGTGGCCGGCCGCATCGACGCCGTGGGTGGACTGCAGCGCGCGGACCGCCTCGGGGGGAGCCGAGGTGGCGATCAGCACCGGGCCGGCGGCGAGGCGGTCCGCCGCGAACGCCAGGGCCTCCGCCACCATGTCGGCGCCAGCGAGCAGCCGCGCCGGGTCGAGGCGGAGCACCGGCATGATCGCCTCCGCGGCAGCGACCTGCTGGAGCGTCGCCTGCGAGCAGCTTCCGGCAAGGCAGGCCGAGGTTCCGCCGACCGGCTCGCCCAGGGCGGCCCCGGCGGCGTCCGTCGTGCCGCGCCCGTCGGCTGCCAGCGCCCGGGCGAGGCCGAGGCCGAGGCCGGAGGCACCGACCGAGAACTTTTGGCCGATGACCGCCCGGCCGAGGACTTCGAGGTCGCTGTCGAAAATCGCATCCGCGATGGCGGCGCCCTTGCCCTCTTGGGCCAGCGCGCCGAGCCGAGCCGCCACGGCCTCCGGCCCCCTCGCGACCGTGGCGGTGTCGATCAGGCCGACCGGGCTCGCACTCTGGCGGTTGAGCACGCGCACGAGGTTGGCGTCGTGCATGGGGTTGAGCGGATGGTCCTTGAGCGGGCTCTCGTTCAGGGGCACCGAACCGACGAACAGGTTGCCCTGATAGACGCTGCGCCCCGTCTCCGGGAAGGCAGGGGTGACGAGCGCGATCGGCTCGCCGGCCTCCGCTCGCAGGGCGTCCATCACGGGGCCGATATTGCCCGCATCGGTCGAATCGAAGGTCGAGCAGACCTTGAACATCACGTGGGCGGCGCCTCGGGCACGCAGCCAGCTTTCAGCCTCGCGGGCACGCGCCACGGCCTGATCGGCCGGGATCGAGCGGCTCTTCAGAGCCACCACCACGGCGTCGGCCTCCGGCAGCGCGCGATCATCCGCCGGCACGCCGATGGTCTGGATCGTGCGCAGGCCCGCCTTGGTCAGGGTGTTGGCGAGGTCCGAGGCCCCCGTGTAGTCGTCGGCGACGCATCCCAGGGCGAGGCTCATCGGGCGTTCCCTCTGTAGGCGGCGAGCCAGCCGAGGCCCGCGACGGTGTCGGCGGCCGGGATGTACTCGCAGCCGACGAAGCCGGCGTAGCCGAGCCGGTCCAGCTCGTCGAACAGGAAGGCATCGTTCATCTCGCCGGTGCCGGGCTCGTGCCGCTCGGGCACGCTCGCGGTCTGGACATGACCGATGATCGGCATCAGGGCGCGCAGCCGCATGGTCACGTCGCCGTGCAGGATCTGGCAGTGGTAGAGGTCGAACTGAAGCTTCAGGTTCGGCAGCGCCAGTTCGCCGATCAGGTCGGCAGCGCGGCCGAAATCGTTGAGGAAGTAGCCCGGCATGTTCCGGCCGTTGATCGGCTCCAGCACGAGGTCGAGGCCGGCGGGCGCCAGCCGCTCTGCCGTCCAGGTCACCGCCCGGCGGTAGGATTCGATGGCGCGCGGGTCGTCCCAGGGGGCGAGGCCCGCCATCAGGTGGAGGCGGTCGACGCCCGTCGCCTCGGCGTAGCGCAAAGCCGTCTCGACCCCGGCCTTCAGTTCATCGAACCGCTCAGGAAACGCCGCCAAGCCGCGCTCGCCCTTCGTGAAATCGCCCGGCGGCAGGTTGAACAGCGCCTGGGTTAGGCCGTTCGCCCGAAGTCGCTCGCCGATGGCCTCGGCGGGATGCTCGTAGGGGAACAGGAATTCGACGGCGTCGAAGCCGGCTCGGGCGGCGGCCTCGAACCGGTCGAGGAACGGCACCTCGTTGAACATCAGGCTCAGGTTGGCGGCAAAGCGCGGCATTGTTTTTGGGACTCCTCGCCCGGTTTTCGATCCCGTCCGATCCGCGCAGCGGACCGTCATCCAACCAAATCCCTCATCCTGAGGTGCGGCGAAGCCGCCTCGAAGGAGGCCTCCAGCCGGCCGCGCGATCCCTGGAGCCCTCCGTCGAGGCCCGCTGACGCGGGCGCCTCCGGATGAGGTGGCGGATGGGATCGGCCTTCATGACTACCCCGGCAGCTTCGCCCCCGAGACTCGCGCGTAGAGCCGCGCCACGGAGGCGTCGTCGTCCCGGCCCATGCCGGCGCCGGACGCCATCAGGAACATCTGCAACGCCGCCGCCGCCACCGGGACCGGGTACTTCTCCGCCCGGGCCATATCCTGCACGATGCCGAGATCCTTGACGAAGATGTCGACCGCGCTCTTCGGGCTGTAGTCGGCGTCGAGGATGTGCGGCACCCGGTTCTCGAACATCCAGGAATTGCCCGCCGACTTGGTGATCACCTCGTAGACGCGCCGCAGGTCGAGCCCCTGCTTGGCCGCGAAGGCCATCGCCTCGCAGGCGGCCGCGATGTGGACGCCCGCGAGCAGCTGGTTGATCATCTTGAACGCCGCGCCCTGGCCGGGCTCATCGCCGAGTTCGTAGAGCGTGCCCGCCATGGCATCGAGGGCAGGGCGCGCCTTGGCGAAGGCCGCCGCCGAGCCCGAGGCCAGGAAGGTCAGCCCACCGTCGGCCGCGCGGGCGGCGCCGCCGCTCATGGGGGCGTCGAGGTAATGGCGGCCGGTGGCCTCCAGCCGCGCCGCCAGGGCGCGGGCGATGGCCGGATCCATGGTGGCGGAGGAGACGAACACCGCCCCCTCCGGCATCGCGGCGGCCGCGCCGGCCTCGCCGAACAGCACCGCCTCGGTCTGGACGGCGTTGACGACGACGCTCACCACCACGTCGGCGTCCCGCGCGGCTTCGGCCGGGTTGGCGGCAGCCCGCCCGCCGGCGGTCGCGAAGCGCGCCACCGCCTCCGGGTTCACATCGCAGGCGGCAACGGAAAAGCCCGCCCGCAGCAGCGAGCCGGCCATGCCGGAGCCCATGGAGCCCAGGCCGATCACCGCGGCGCGGTTTGTTGGATTGGTCATCGGGGGCGGCTCCTGTCTGGACGAGGGGAGGGGGTCGGTACATCGATGTGTGGGGCGCATCCGGAGCCACATCTCTCCCTCCCCCCTCTGCGGGGGAGGGAGACCGTCGCGCCTCAATCAGACCTCAGCGGTTGACCATCCGGGCCGGCGTGACGAACACGCAGACCGCGCCGACCACCAGCATGACGGCGAGCGCGTAGAGGCCGGCGGCGGTGCTGCCGGTGGCGTCGCGCAAAGCCCCGATCACGTAGGGGCTGGCGAAGCCCGCGAGGTTCCCCACCGAGTTGATCAGCGCGATCCCGGCCGCCGCCCCCGCGCCGCTCAGGAACGCCGTCGGCAGGGACCAGAACAGGGGCGAGCAGGTCAGCACCCCGGCCGCCGCCACCGAGAGCGCCGCGACGGCCAGCACCGTCGAGCCGGCATTGGCCGAGACCACGAAGCCGATCGCGCCGATAAGCGCCGGAATGATCAGGTGCCAGCGGCGCTCGCGCATCCGGTCGGCGGAGAGGCCCAGCAGGACCATCACGATCGCCGCGCACAGGAAGGGGATCGCGCTGATCAGGCCGATGTTGAAGTTGCCCTGCACACCCGACGCCTTGACGATCGTCGGCATCCAGAAGGTCAACCCGTACTGGCCGGTGACGAAGGCGAAGTAGATCAGGCTCATGAACCACACGCGCCCGTTCCGAAACACGGTGGCGATCGAGTGCGGGCTCGCCTCCTTACCCTGGTTGTCGGCGGCGATGTCGTGCTCGAGGAGCCGCTTCTCGCGCTCGGTCAGCCACTTCGCCGCGGCGGGGCGGTTGTCGAGGTAGAGGAACACCGCGACGCCGACCAGCACCGCCGGCACCGCCTCGATGAGGAACATCCACTGCCAGCCGGACAGGCCGTGGGCGCCGTTGAGCGCGTCCATGATCCAGCCAGAGAGGGGGTTGCCGAAGATGCCGGAGATCGGGATCGCCGCCATGAACACCGCGATGACCTTGGCCCGGCGATGGGCCGGGAACCACTGCGTCGTGTACAGGATCACCCCCGGGTAGAACCCGGCCTCGGCCAGCCCAAGGAGGAAGCGCATCCCGTAGAAGCTCCACTCGGAGTTCACGAACAGGAACGCCCCGGAGATCAGCCCCCAGGTGATCATGATCCGGGCGATCCAGACCCGGGCGCCGACCCGGTGCAGGATCACGTTCGAGGGCACCTCGAACAGGAAGTAGCCGAGGAAGAAGATCCCGGCGCCGAGGCCGTAGACCGTCTCGGAGAATTTCAGCTCCTGGGACATCTGGAGCTTGGCGAAGCCGACATTCACCCGGTCGAGATACGCCACCACGTAGCAGAGCATCAGGAACGGCACGAGGCGCCAGAACACCTTGGCATAGGTGCGGTCGGCGAAGGATTCTTGGTCCGCTTGTGCGGTGGCGCCCCCGAGCGGGGCGGCTTGGACCGGCATGGGCGCTCTCCCGGGTCCGGGCCATGGGGCCGCCGGACGATGATGTTCGCCACTCTCAGGCGGCGCTGGGTCGGTGCCATATCGCCTTTTGGCAGCGCTGCCAATCCGGTTGTGCGAGATAATGCAGGCCGCTATGTCAGGCGTCGGAGCGCTGAAGACGGTCGTCCCATCAACCCCCCTCATCCTGAGGTGCCGGCGCGCAGCGCAGGCCTCGAAGGAACCCTCCAGCCAGCCGCGCGACCCCTGGAGCCCTCCTTCGAGGCCCGCTGACGCGGGCACCTCAGGATGAGGGGGGTGAGTGGGAGAAGCGACTGGCGTCGCAAGAAAAACCGCGCCGGGAGAGAGCGGGGCCATGGACGAATTCCAGCCGCCGGGGCGGCTCGTGACCCTCACCGACGTCGCCCGCGCGGCGGGGGTGGGCGAGAGCACGGTCTCGCGGGTGCTGCGCAATCACGGCTCCTATTCGAAGCGCGCCGGGGAGCGGGTCGCCGAGGCCGTCGCCCGCCTCGGCTACGTGCCGAACCGGCTCGCCGGCAGCCTCGCGGGGCAGGGGGCGAGCGCGCGGCTCGTCGGGGTCGTGATCCCGTCGCTGGCCAACGTGGTCTTCCCCGATCTGCTGCGCGGGCTGACCGCGGCGCTGGACGCCGCGGGCATCCCCTGCGTGATCGGGGTCAGCGACTACGATCCGGACCGGGAGGAGGCGCTGGTCGCCGCGCTCCTGTCCTGGCGCCCGGCGGCGCTGCTGCTCACCGGACTGGAGCACAATCCCGGCACTGTCGCCCTGGCGAAGACCGGGGGGGTGCGGGTGGTCGAGATGATCGACACGGACGGGGAGGGGATCGACGCGGTCGTCGGCTTCTCCAACCGGGCGGTGGGGGCGGCGAGCGCCCGCCACCTCGTGGCGCGGGGCTACCGCCGGATCGCCTATCTCGGGCACGATCTCGCGGTCGACCTCCGGGCGGGCAAGCGGCTCGCCGGGTTCGAGGCAGCGCTGGGGGAGGCGGGGTTGGCGGTCCAGGCCAAGGAAATCCGGCCAGGGCCGTCCTCGCCGGCCTCGGGCCGGGCGGGGCTCGAAGTGCTGCTGGCGCGTTATTCGGACCTCGACGCGGTCTACTTCTCCAACGACGACATGGCGCTTGGCGGCTACTTCGCGTGCCTCGCGGCGGGGGTGGCGGTGCCGGGGCGGCTCGCGCTGTTCGGCTTCAACGGGCTCGACTTCGCCGCCGCGATGCCCCAGCCCCTGTCGACGGTGCGCACGCCGCGCCTGGAGATCGGCCGGCAGGCCGCCGCCTGCCTGACCGGTGAGAGCCCCAAACGGATCGATCTGGGATTCGAGCTGATCGAAGGAGCGACCGCATGAGCGACGAAAGCCGGCTGCGCGAAGATATCTGCCGCTACGGCCGCTCGCTGTTCGAGCGCGGCCTGACGCCGGGCTCGTCGGGCAACATCTCCCTGCGCCTGCCCGATGGCGGCTGGCTGGTGACGCCGACCAACGCGTCGCTCGGTTTCCTCGACCCGGCGCGGATCGCGCGGCTGGACGATGCGGGGCGCCTCGTCTCGGGCGACAAGCCCACTAAGGAGATCCCGCTGCACGCGGCGCTGTACGAGAGCCGGAGCGGCGCCAAGGCGATCGTCCACCTGCACTCGACCCACGCGGTGGCGGTCTCGATGCTGCCGGAGATCGACCCGCTTCAGGTGCTGCCGCCGCTGACGCCCTACTACCTGATGCGCACCGGCGGGACGGCGCTGGTGCCCTATTACCGCCCCGGCGACCCGGCGGTGGCGGATGCGATCCGGGGCTTGGCGGGGCAGTACAGCTCGGTGCTGCTCGCCAATCACGGACCTGTCGTGGCCGGCGACAGCCTGGAGGGCGCGGTCTTCGCCACGGAGGAGCTGGAGGAGACCGCCAAGCTTTATTTGCTACTTCGCAACCTCAACCCGCGACAGCTCAGCCCGGGGCAGGTGGCCGATCTGGTGAGTCATTTCGGCTTGAGCCTGCCGGAGCTGGAAGATCATGCCGGGCACGATCACGGGTGAGCGCGACGCTCCCTCCCGCCAAACCCCCTCATCCTGAGGTGCGAGCGCAGCGAGCCTCGAAGGAGGGCTCCAGGGATCGCGTGGCTGGCTGGAGGGCTCCTTCGAGGCCTCCGCTTCGCTCCGGCACCTCAGGATGAGGGCGCGGGTGGGATTGAGTACGTCGTGCGCCTCACCCCTCGATCTTCGAGAAATCCGCCACCTCGCGCGTCGCGGCGCGGAGCGCGTTGAGCAGCAGCAGGCGGTTCTCGCGGAGTTTTGGATCGGGGGCGTTGACGGTCACGTCCTGGAAGAAGGCATCCACCGGCGCGCGGAGCGTCGAGAGCGCCTGCATGGCCTCCGCAAAAGCCTCCCGGGCGACGGAAGCCGAGGCGGTCTCCCGCGCCTTCGCCAGGGCCTCGGCGAGCGCCCGCTCGGCCGGCTCGCCCGCGGCGGCCAGGGCGGCGTCGGGCTCGGAAGCGTAGGCGCGGCCGTCCTTCTTCTCCTCGATCCGCAGGATGTTGGCCGCGCGCTTGTAGCCTGCGAGCAGGTTCTTTCCGTCCTCGGTGTCGAGGAATTGTCTGAGCGCCTCGACCCGGCGGACCACCATCAGCAGGTCGTCCTGGCCGAGGAGGGCGAAGACGGCGTCGATCAGATCGTGGCGGGCGCCCTGGTCGCGGAGGTAGACTTTCAGGCGGTCGGCGAAAAAGCCGAGCAGATCCTGCGCGTCGGCGCCGGCCCGCCCCGCGAGGCCGCGATCCGCCGCGCCGACCTGCTCCAGCAGGCGCAGGCGCAGGCCGCGGTCGAGGATCAGCCGGATCACGCCCAGAGCCGCCCGGCGCAGCGCGAACGGATCCTTGCTCCCCGTAGGCTTCTCGTCGATCGCCCAGAAGCCCACCAGCGTATCGAGCTTGTCGGCAAGCGCCACCGCGATCGAGACCGGATCGCTCGGTACCCGATCGGAGGGGCCGACCGGCTTGTAGTGCTCCTCCAGGGCCGCGCATACGCTCGCGTGTTCCCCCTGAAGCGTCGCGTATTTGCGTCCCATCAGCCCCTGAAGCTCGGGGAACTCGCCGACCATCTCGGTGACGAGATCGGCCTTGGCGAGGCGCGTCGCGCGCTCGGCGAGCGCCGGGTCGGCCCCCACCAGCGGCGCTAGCTCCTTCGCCAGCGCGGCGATGCGCGCGATCCGCTGCCCCTGTGTCCCGAGCTTCTCGTGAAAGACAATTGCATCGAGCTTCGGCAGCCGGTCCTCCAGGCGCACCGCCTTGTCGGTCTCCCAAAAAAACTTCGCGTCCGAGAGGCGCGCCCGGACCACCCGCTCGTTGCCGGCGGTGATCGCCTGCCCGCCATCCGAGGCCACGAGATTCGAGACCAGGATGAAGGCCGGGGCCAGATCCTCCGAGCCGCCTTTGCGCAGCACAAAACACTTCTGGTTCGCCCGGATGGTCGCCCGGATCGCCTCGGCGGGGATGTCGAGGAAGGCTTCGTCGAACGAGCCCATCAGCACCACCGGCCATTCCACGAGGCCCGACACCTCCTCCAGCAGGCCCTCGTCCTCCACGAGGTCGAGACCGCGGGCGAAGGCGAGGTCGCGGGCGTCGTGCAGGATCACGTCCTTGCGCCGCTCCGGGTCGAGGATGACCTTCGCCCGCTCCAGGGCCTGAATGTAGTCGTCGAACCGGCGCACCTCGATCGCATCGGGCGCCAGGAAGCGGTGGCCGTAGGTCGTGGTCCCGGCCGCGATCCCGCCGACCGCGAACGGCACCACCTCCGGCGTCTCGGTCTCCGGCCCGAAGGTCGCGACAATCGATTGCAGCGGGCGCACCCAGCGCAAGGCGCCAGGCTCGGCCGAGGCCGCGCCCCAGCGCATGGATTTCGGCCAGGGGAAGCTCTTGATGATCTCCGGCAGAAGCTCGGCCAAAACGTCCAGCGTCGCGCGGCCGGGGCGCTCGATCACCGCGAGGTAGAATTCACCCTTCTTCGGATCGGTGACGGTCGTGGCCTGATCCAGGCTCGTGAGCCCTGCGCCCTTCAAAAAACCCTGGACGGCGGCCTCGGGGGCGCCGACCCGCGGGCCGCGGCGCTCCTCACGCACCGCTTCGCCCCGGGCGGGCAGGCCGGCGATGTGGAGCGCCAGCCGGCGGGGGGTCGAGAACGCCTTGGCGCCCTCGTACAGGAAACCCCGCGCCACCAGGGCGTCGGTGACGAGCTTCTTCAGATCCTCCGCCGCGCGCCGCTGCATGCGGGCGGGGATCTCTTCCGAGCGGAGTTCGAGCAGGAGGTCGGGCATGGGGCGGCCATATCGCCGCGCCGCACACCTGTCGAGGGCCGGTTCAGTGCGCCTCGCCCTTGAGGATGGTCGAGAGCTGCCACTTCCGGTCGCCGATCGCGTGGGCGTCGGAGACCTTCCAGCCGCCATCCTCGCGCACGAGGTCGTAGACGATCGACTTGGAGCCGTCCCCGCCCTTGCGCTCCACCGTGACCTTCGCCTGGTCCTTGCCCTCGGTGGCCTCCTTGAAGGTGAGGTTCTTCACCGTGTCGGGCTTCATCGGCTCGCCGTTGAGGCGGAAGTCGAAATCGAGATTGCCCGTGGCGCCGTTGGCCTGCTTGGCGTCGGCGTCGAACAGGCCCTGGAGGCGCTTCGAGTATACCGCGGAGTGATTCGGGTGCGGCTCGGCGTAGAGCTTCTTGACGACGGCCTCCGGTCCGGGATCGGCCGCCAGCGCGGGGGCGAGGCTGAGCCCGATCAGGCTGAGGGCGAGGAGGGTCTGTTTCATCACACGATTCCCGCGTCTGCGGACGCGCCGGGGCGCGCCGGTTGGCGGGGGTTGCAACGCGCGAGGGCGCCAGGGGCTCCGCCGCAGAGGCGGCGACGGAGTCAGGGGCCGCGGTGCGGCGGCTGGTCGATCAGATCGCGAATGCCGCGGGCGATGAAGAAGCGCGGGTTCGCGGTGTCGCTCACCTCGTCCAGGATGCCGGCCCGGACCAGCGCTTCCACGTTCAGCTGTGCCGACCGATACTGGACCTGGAGATACTCGGCGACCTGGGGAATCGTCACGACCTGACGCTGGAACAGAAGGTCGAGAACCGCGACAAGGTTGGCGGAACGCCCGACCGCTCGGATCCGCGTGCGGTACTCGGCCTGAAGCGCCAGAAGCGCGTCAGCCGTGGCGATCGTTACCTCGCAGGCCTTCGCGACGACCTCTAGGAAGAAGGCGACCCATGCATGCCATGCCCCGGTTCGAGAGACGTCGTACATACGGTCGATGTACTCGTCCTTACGGCGCTCGAAGACCGGGCTGAGATACAGGATCGGCTGCCGGATGACCTGCCGCATGAACAGATGCAGCGTGATGAGCATGCGGCCGACCCGCCCGTTGCCGTCGGAGAACGGGTGGATCGCCTCGAACTGGTAGTGGATCAGAGCCGCGTCTACGATATCGGGAATCAGGCCGCGCTCATCCCGCTGGATGTAGAGTTCCAGCGCCTCCAGGGCGGCCTGAGCTTCCCGTGGCGGTGGCGGCACGTAGCGGGCATTGGCAATCTCGTAGGCGCCGATGAAATTCTGGTTCCGTTTCAGCTCACCAGGGGCAGCCCTCGATCCGCGGTGGCGAGCAACGCCGCTCAGAAGCTCGCGATGTGCGTCGCGCAGCGTGCGTAGGCAGAGAGGAACCCGATCCAGGCTATCGATCGCTGCCGACAGGGCACGGCGATAGTTGCGGACCTCTCTTGTGTCACCGACGCCGCCGCGTTCTTCCGCGCCGGCCTCGAGAAGCAACAGATCGTCGAGAGTCGTGAACGTGCCCTCCATGCTGGACGAGGTCAGCGCCTCGCGCACCTGGAGGGGACGGATCAGCAGGTCGGGATCGGGCAAGGTCCGGCTGATGCCGTTCAACTCGCCCAGCAACTGCGAAACGCGCGCGATCAGGTTCGCAAGCCGGGCCAGGTCCAGATCCGGCGGCGGGAGGGGATGGGGCACGAAGGCCCATTGGTCCTCGACGGTCGGGACCAGTTTACCGCTCGGCGATCCGAGGAAGTCAGCGCGTTTCATAAAGTGCAATCCGCCGCCGCCGGATTATCACAAACACTCCTTTTGTGATAATCCGGCGGCGGCGGATTGTCGGTTCTGACAATCCGCGGTCCCGCCTCACGCCCCCCCGGCCGCCGTCCTCAGCCAGGCCGCCCCGCAGGCCTTGGCCAGCTCCCGCACTCGCAGGATGTAGCTCTGGCGCTCGGTCACCGAGATCACCCCGCGTGCGTCGAGCAGGTTGAACACGTGGCTCGCCTTGATGCACTGGTCGTAGGCCGGTTGCGCCATGCGGTGACGCTCGCCGTCCGAGGCCGGCGCCCCCGCGTCGAGATAGGTCCGGCAGGCGGCTTCCGCGTCGGTGAACTGGCGGAACAGCATCGCGGTGTCGGCCGCCTCGAAGTTGTGGCGGGAATATTCCTGCTCGGCCTGGAGGAAGACGTCGCCATAGGTGATCCGGTCCGGGCCCTCGGCACCGTTGAAGTCCAGATCGTAGACGTTCTCGACGCCCTGGACGTACATGGCCAGCCGTTCCAACCCGTAGGTCAGCTCGCCCGCCACCGGCGCGCACTCGAAGCCCGCCACCTGCTGGAAGTAGGTGAACTGGGAGACCTCCATCCCGTCGCACCAGCATTCCCAGCCGAGCCCCCAGGCCCCGAGCGTCGGGCTCTCCCAATCGTCCTCGACGAAGCGGATGTCGTGGAGCGTCAGGTCGACCCCGATGGCCGCGAGCGAGGCGAGGTAGAGCTCCTGGAGGTTGGGCGGGTTCGGCTTCAGGATCACCTGGAACTGATAATAGTGCTGGAGCCGGTTGGGGTTCTCGCCGTAGCGCCCGTCCTTGGGCCGGCGCGAGGGCTGGACATAGGCCGCCTTCCAGGGCTTCGGGCCGAGCGCCCGCAGGGTCGTGGCCGGATGGAACGTACCGGCGCCGACCTCCATGTCGTAGGGCTGGAGGATCACGCAGCCCTGCGCCGCCCAGAATTCCTGCAGCGTCAGGATCAGACCCTGGAACGATTTCTTGTGGGGCATGGGGGCGGGGACTCGGGCTCGTGCGGCGGTTCGGGCCGCCGGCGGGCCGGTTTAGGTGCGGGCGGGCGGGGGTGCAAGGCGGCACCGCTTGCGCGTCCGGGCCGATCGATGGTCCGATCCCGCCGGCTTGCACCGGAGAATCTCATGACCGCTGACACGGCAGCCCTCGCGATCCGCCCGATCGGCCCCGGCGACCGGGACGCCTGGCTGCCGCTCTGGCGCGGCTATCAGGCCTTCTACAAGGTCGACCTGTCGGAGGCCGTCACGGACACGACCTGGGCGCGCCTCAACGACCGGGCCGAGCCGGTCGACGGCGCCCTGGCGTGGCACGGCGCCGAGGCGGTCGGCCTCGTCCACCACATCCGCCACCGTTCGGCCTGGACGGTGGGCGATTACTGCTACCTGCAGGACCTGTTCGTGGCGGACGGCATCCGCGGTCTCGGGATCGGCCGGCGGCTGATCGAGCACGTCTACGCGGCCGCGAAGGCCGCCGGGTGTTCGCGCGTCCATTGGCTCACGCACGAGACCAACACCGACGCGATGCAGCTCTACGACCGGATCGCGGAAAAATCCGGCTTCGTGCAGTACCGCAAGCTGTTCTGACGTCAGCACCGACGTGCGCGGCGACACCCAAGCGCGGCGGTTTTTGGACAATAACCTGGAACCGCCGAGCTGACGGTCAAGTTATCAGCGCAACAGGGGATCTCGGCACCTCAGTGCTGCCGAATCGAATACGTCGGACCACCAGCCATGCGCAATGCTCGCACCGTTAACACTTTCGGCCGCAAGAACATCGCCGTCCTCGCCGCGCTTGCGGTGTCGTCGCTCGTCGCCACGCCCTTCGTGATGAGCGCCAGCCGCGCGCTGGCCACCGCCGAGGACCAGCCGGTGGCCGCGACCCTGCGGGTCGAGCCCGTGGAGGTCGCCCCCGTCGCCGTTGCTCCCAAGGCCGAGGGCTGCGCCCGCAAGGTGCGGGTGGTCTACAGCGGCTACGGCCAGCCGGCGGATGGCTGCGCGGCCCATTGATGGACGGAGCCGGCTCAGCCGTGGGCCGGCGCGGTCCCGGCCAGACGCTTGAGGTGGAGTTCCTCCAGATCGATCTCCGCCTCCAGTTGCCGCAGCACCGCGTTGTGGATGCGGTTCTCCCGGTGCAGGCCGATCAGCGCCGACCGGCCTGACCGCACCGCGAGCAGTGCGGCGGCGAAGTGTTCGGATTTCTCGGCCTCCAGCGCCGTCCGCTCGTCGCGGTCCCGGGAGGTGGCCCGGACCCGGCGGCGGTACTCCTCGACGAGGCGCGGGTGCTGCAGCGCCCCGGTCTCGGGAAAGACCAGCCCCTCCAGGGCGGCGAGGCCGGCTTCGTTGACCACCACCCGGGCCATGGGCGCGTCGAGATGGCCGTCGGGCAGGTGCGTGGTGGGATCGAGGCGCAGCCGGCGGATCAGCGGCCCCAGCGTGGTTCCCTGCACCAGCACGGTGAACAGGATCACCGCGAAGGCCGCCAGCAGGATCGGGTCGCGGCCCGGAAAATCCACCGGCAGCGCCAGCGCGGCCGCCAGGGTCACCACCCCGCGCATGCCCGCCCAGCCGATGATCAGCGGTACGGCCGGGTTCGGCGGCGGCTCCGCCGCGCGCAGCCGGGCCGACAGGGTCCGCCGCAGGTAGACGGCGGGGAACACCCAGAGCAGGCGGGCGATCACGCAGGCCACCGTCACGGCGAGCGCCAGGGGCAGCCCCGCCGACAGCGAGCCGAACTCACCCCCATTCCGGACCAGCACGCCGCGCAGCGCGAGGCCGATCAGCACGAAGACCAGCGCCTCCAGCACGAAGACCACGAATTGCCACACCGCTACGGCGTGGCGCCGCGCCTGGGCGTCGAAGGTCTCGTGCTCCCGCCCGCCCAGCATCAGGCCGCAGGCCACCACGGCCAGCACCCCGGAGGCGTGGACCTCCTCGGCCGCGAGGTAGGCGGCGTAGGCAGCGAGGAAACTCAGCACCGTGATGGCGTTGGCATCGTGCAGCCGCCGCACCAGGGCGTTCACCGCCAGCCCGCCGGCGAGCCCCACCGCGACGCCCGCCACGGCGAGCCACGCGAAGCTGCCGGCCGCCGCCCAGGCGCTGAAGCTGCCGGTGAGCGCCGCCGCCACGGCGAACCGGTAGAGCACGAGGCCGGACGCGTCGTTCACGAGGCTCTCGCCCTCCAGCACCGTGATCATCCGGCGGGGCAGGGCGACCCGGGCCAGCACCGCCTTGGCGGCGACCGCATCCGGCGGCGACACGATGGCGCCGAGCGCGAAGCAGGCCGCCCAGGGCAGGCCCGGCACCACCACGTGGGCGACGAGCCCGACCACCAGGGTCGTGAACACCACCGCCCCGAGCGACAGCGACAGGATCGGGCCGAGGCTCGCCCGAACGTCGCGCCAGACGGTGAAGTAGGCCGATTCGAGCAGGAGCGGCGGCAGGAACAGGACCATGATCAGGTCCGGATCGAGATCGAAGGCCGGCAGGCCCGGCACCACGGCGAGCGCCATGCCGCCGAGCACGAGGGCGGCCGCCGGCGGGAAGCCGAGCCGCCCGGCCACCAGCGACACCAGCAGGGCGGCGCCCAAAAGGCTCAGGATCAGCTCGAACAGGGCGACGGATGTCATCGCGCGGCCATACCGCACTTGCCGCCGCAAAGTCATGGTTTCAAAAGGTCAATGACCTTGTGTGGGTGCAGGGCAAAGCCCTGCTCTTGCTCGCGGCCCGACGCATCAGGGCTCCGCCCTGATCACCCGCCAAAGGGCTTAAGCCCTTTGGAAACCCAATCTACAGCGCCCCCTCCCGCACCGCGCCCGGATCGGCCAGCGCATGGAGGATGCGCGCGGCGCTGTGGGCGAAGCGCAGGGTCACGGCCTTGCGGCGCGCGCCGCTCAGCGGATGCTCCGGGGGCTCGCGCAGGATGCCGGCGCCGTAGGCGTCGGCGACGATCAGGCCGCATTCCTCCGGGATCAGCGATTCCGGCACCTCCTCGGGGATCGCGAAGAAGAACCGGTCGCAGAAGTCCCGGTAATCCGGCCATTTCCGGTCGGCGCGGAAATCGGCCACGCTCGACTTGATCTCCACGATCGTGAGCTTGCCGGCCCCGCAGAGCGCGATCACGTCGGCCCGGCGGCCGTTCACGAGGGAGAATTCCGGCAGTGTGACGCAGCCCATCTCGGAAAACAGCCGGCGCACGCCCCGCTGGATCCGCAGGGCCGTGGGCGATTGCCGCCGGTCGGGCGGCAGGAGCGCGTCGACGACCGCGGGGGCGGAAGCGGGAAGGCCGAGGGAAGCGGACATCAATCAACGGGCGTGTCTGTACCGAATCGGGACATCCTGCCAATCCGGACGCGATCCGTCACCTGCGGCGCGGGATCGCCCCGCGTCGGTCATCCGAGGCAGGCGCGGATCGCGTCGAACCCGTCGGTGAGCGCGGCCGGGCCGGGCTGGAGGATCAGCGGCGACTTGATCTCGTGGATGCGCCCGTCCCGCACTGCCGGGATGCCGGAAAAACCCGGCCGCGCCCGGATCCGGTCAATGTTGACCCGCTTCCCGCACCAGGAGGCGAGGATCACCTCGGGCGCGGCCGCGATCACCTGCTCGGGCGTCACGATCCGGTCCCTCGCGGCCGCCTGACGGCTCAGCTCCGGAAACACGTCCCGGCCGCCGGCCTGGGCGATTAGGTCCGAGACCCAGCCGATGCCGGAGATCATCGGCGCGTCCCATTCCTCGAAATAGACCCGCAGGGGCGGCCGAGCCTGCGCGGCGCGCGCCGCCTCCGCGAGCCGCGCCGCGAAGCCGGCCGCCAGGGCCTCGGCCCGTTCGGGCACGCCCACGAGCGCGCCGACGGTGCGCACCATGGCGAGGCATCCGGCGAGATCCCGCTGGTTGAACAGGTGGACCGCTACGCCCGCGCGGGCGAGGTCGGCGACGATGTCGGCCTGGAGGTCCGAGAAGGCGAGGACGAGGTCCGGCGCCAGCGCCAGGATTTTCGGGATGTCGGCGCTGGTGAAGGCGGAGACCCGGGGCTTCTCCCTCCGGACCCGGGGCGGGCGCACCGCGTAGCCCGAGACGCCGACGATCCTGTCCTCCTGCCCCAGCAGGTACAGGGTCTCGACGGTCTCCTCGGTGAGGCAGACGATGCGCTCCGGCGGGAAGCGGCGCATCAGCGGTCGAGCCACGTGAGAAGGCCCGCCCCGGGGGCGAGCAGCACGAAGGCCCAGACCAGGGCCGAGGCGACGTTGGCCAGTTGGAACGGCAGCCGCGACAGGCCCAAAATGCCGGCGAGCAGCGGCACCAGGGCCCGGGCCGGCCCGAAGAACCGCCCCAGCGCCACCGCGGCGATGCCCCAGCGGCCGATGAAGGCCTCGGCCTTCGCGGTGAGGTCGGGGTAGCGCCGCAGCGGCCATTGGGTCTTCGCCCCCGGCCCGAGCCAGTGCCCGACCTCGTAGGAGACCCAGTCGCCCAGAGCGGCGCCGAGGGCGGCCCCCAGGAGCACCGGCCAGAACGGGATGTCGGCGCCGCCCACCAGGGCGCCGATGGCGATCAGGATCACGGTGGCCGGCACGAACAGCGACAGCACCGCGATGGATTCGCAGAAGGCGAGGGCGCCCGCGATCAGCGGCGTCCAGACCTTGTGCGCCTCCACGAAGGCGAGGGTCGTGGTGCGCAGGGCTTCGATGTCCATGGGGCTCGGGGTGCAGCGGGGCGACCGGACCCATCTGAGGTGGGGGCGGGTGGGGGACAAGGGAGGGCGATTGCGAGCAAAGCCGTCGCATCCGGAAAATGCTCCGCTTCCCAATAAAACAGCTCCTTTCGGTGCCACCGTCCCGCCCGGTCGTTCAGGGCGTCGAAGGCGAGCTTGGCGAATCTCGCCGGTACGCGGCAAGATCGCCAACGGACGAGGGTGCGATGACCGACGACGCGTTCGAGACGATCATGTCAGCTCTGAGCCAGGCGGCGGCCCATGCCCGCGGCGAGGACGTCCCCGGCCTCGTGGTGCACGCGCCCCGCGTGGCCGCCGATCTCGACGTGGCCGCGATCCGGCGGCGCACCGGCGCCTCGCAGGCCCGCTTTGCGCAGAGCATCGGGATCGCGGTCTCGACCCTGCGCAACTGGGAGCAGGGCCGTAGGCGTCCCGAGGGGCCGGCCCGGGTGCTGCTGGCGCTGCTGGACCCGAATCCGCGGGTGGTGCAGGAGCTGCTGGTGGGGGAGGGCTGAGGCTCGGGATGGCGCGCCCGCGCCCCGAAGTTGCTGCGCCAGCCGATGCGTCTCCATCGGCCGCACGCGCACCTGACATCCGCATGTCTTCGTGGCCGATTTCGTGGCGATCCATGCAACGATGTATTGCAAACCGTCCAGTTGATTCAACAAGATGCCTGATGTGATCCGCCAGGAGGCCGCCCGTGATCCGGACGGGACTGTTTTGGGCGCCGTTCGTCGCCATCCTCGCGACATCGCCGGCCGGCGCGCAATCGAAGGCGGCCAGTTACCTCATTCAGCAGGCGATCTCGGAGGGCTGCGAGAGCCATCGCGGAACGATGGACGCGTCCGGCGCCATCGAGCGGGATCTGGATGGCGATGGTGCCCCGGACCTGATCATCGCCGATGACGGGTTACGCTGCTCCGGCCCATCACCGCGCAGCGTCAATTGCGGCATGCAGGTGTGTTCGGTGACGTTCTACCTGCGCCGCGGCCCTCTGTTGCAGAAGGTCCACGAGATGCTCGGCGCCGGACTCAGCGTCGGGTCCGAGCGGATTCCGAAGGTGCACATGTATGCCCATGGCGGGCGGCGCGGCTTCGTCCGCTGGAACGGCAGCCGCTTCGACTGACCGGACACGGGTGATGCCCCCGCGCTTGCGCCCGCGCCCCGGATCGCCGACAGCATCGGGCCGGCGCAGCCGAACCGGAATCACCCGCGTTGAACGTCCTGTCGATCCAGTCCCACGTCGCCTACGGCCATGTCGGCAACGCCTCGGCGGTGTTCCCGATGCAGCGGCTCGGCGTCGAGGTCTGGCCGGTCCACACGGTGCAGTTCTCCAACCATACCGGCTACGGGGCGTGGCGCGGCCCGGTCTTCGAGGCCGCGATGATCCGCGACGTGGTGCAGGGCATCGGCGAGCGCGGGGTGCTGCCCACCTGCGACGCGGTGCTGTCGGGCTACATGGGCTCGGCCGAGATCGGCACCGCGATCCTGGAGGCGGTGGCCGCCGTGCGGGCGGCGAACCGCCAGGCGCTCTATTGCTGCGATCCGGTGATCGGCGACGTCGAGGAGGGCGTCTACGTGCGGCCGGGCATCGAGGCGTTCCTGCGCGAGCGCGCGGTGCCGGAGGCCGATATCCTCACCCCCAACCAGTTCGAGCTCGGTCTCCTCACCGGCCTGCCGAGCGGCACCGTGGCGGAGGCCGGGGCGGCGGTCGCGGCGCTGCGGGCGCGCGGCCCCCGGGTGGTGCTGGTCACCTCGGCGCTCTGCGCCGACACACCCGCCGACCGCATCGACATGCTCGCCGGGGCGGAGGGGCAATTGTTCCGGGTCCGCACCCCGCGGCTAGCCATCCGGGTCAACGGGGCGGGCGACTGCATCGCGGCCCTGTTCCTCGTTCACTACGCCCGCACCGGCTCGGCCGCGGCGGCCCTGGAGGCGGCCGCAGCCTCGGTCTACGGGCTGCTGAAGCGCACCGCGGAAGCCGGGTCCCGCGAGATCCTGACCGTGGCGGCGCAGGAGGAATACGTGATCCCGAGCGAGCGGTTTCCGGTCGAGGCGGTCTGAGCGTTCAGTCCGCGCCGGTCACCTCGCAGAGGAAGGTCGGCTCGGCGGTGACCGGAAAATTCACCGACCGCGCGATGAAGCAGAAGGCATGGGCGTCGCGGTGAAGCGCCTCGGCCCGCGCCGCGTCTGACCCGGCCGCGATCGTCACACGGGGCCGGAGGGTGACCGCGGTGAACTGGCCCGCGCCGCCCGCCTCCTCGGTCATATGCCCCTCGGCGGCGTCTTCGTAGGCCGTAACGACGATGCCGGCCTGGGCGCACAGGCCCAGATACCAGAGCTTGTGGCAGGCCGCGAGCGAGGCAACCAGCAGCTCCTCGGGGTTCCAGCGCGCGGCATCGCCCCGGAAGGCCGGGTCGGACGAGCCCGCGATCAGCGGCTTGCCGGGCGCCGACAGGGTGTGGGCGCGGTCATAGCCGCGATAGCTGCTGGTTCCGGTGCCGGTGTTGCCCGTCCAGGTCACCGTGACGGCGTAGCGGTGCTGCGTCTCGGCCATGGATCTCTCCGCGACACGTCCGGTCCACCCGCCGCCGCGTCCTCCGGGCGAGTCGATCGGACACGCCGCACCGTGTACCAGTCTTTCGCTTCGCCACCGACTCGCGGCCGTTCCGCCGCCGGGCGCGCGAGCAGGAAGGTCCGACCCGATGGCACGCCGCTTCGTCACCCTCGACGTGTTCACCGAGCAGCAGCTCGCCGGCAACCCCCTCGCCGTCGTGCTGGATTCGGAGGGTCTCGACACGGCCGCCATGCAGGCCATCGCCCGGGAGTTCAACCTGTCCGAGACGGTGTTCGTGCTGCCGCCCACAGAGGCCCGGCACCGGGCGCGCGTGCGCATCTTCACCCCCGGCCGGGAGCTGCCCTTCGCGGGGCACCCGACGGTGGGCACCGCGGTGCTGCTGGCGCTGCAGGAACCCACCCGGGGCGATGCCCGCGCCTTCGGCCTGGAGGAGGGGATCGGGATCGTCCCCTGCGTGGTCGAGACCCTCGTCGACGGCAGCGGCGGCCGGGCGCGGTTCCGGCTGCCGATCCTGCCGGAATACCTCGGCCCCGGGCCCGAACCCGAGATCCTGGCGCCGATCCTGGGCCTGGAGCCCGGCGACATCGGCACCGGCCGGCACGCGCCGAGCCGCCACGGGATCGGTCCCCGCTTCACCTGCGTGCCTATCGCGTCCGTGGCGGCCCTCGACGCCGCCCGGCCGGCCCAGGCCCCCGAGCCGGGGGACGGCCTCTACCTCTACACGCCCGATCCCGAGGGGACCGGCCAGAGCTGGCGCGTGCGGATGTTCGCGCCTGAGTTCGGCATCCCGGAGGATCCGGCCACCGGCTCGGCGGCCTCCGCCTTCGCGGGGGTGCTGATGCAGTTCGAGACCCTGGGGGAGGGCACCCACGACGTGGCGATCCGCCAGGGCCAAGTCATGGGCCGGCCGAGCGCGATCGCGCTTCAGCTCACCATCGAGTCGGGTGCCCTGCGCAGCGTCGAGATCGGCGGCGCAGCCGTGATCGTCTCGGAGGGCAGCCTCCATGTCTGAGGGGTTCCGCAGCACGAAGCTGGCCGACGTGACGGCGCGGTTCGTGGAGCACGACTGGGCGTTCCCGCGCATGCACGAAGCCGCCATCGCGGCCCATTGGCGGGCGCGGATCGCCCGCAGCCCCGGCCTGTTCGACGGCACCGTGCTGCTGTGCTGCGCCCACGATGTCGTGGACGGGATCGCCCGGCTCGACCTGTTCGCGACGCGCTACTCCATCTTCACCTACTACCGGCATGTCCGGCACGCCGACCCGCGGATCCGCAACGCCTTCGCGGCGATCGTCCCCTGGACGGCGGACGGCGCCGTTCTGCTGGGCGAGATGGGCGCCCACACAGCCAATGCCGGCCAGCTCTACTTCCCCTGCGGCACCCCGGACCCGGACGACGTGCGCGGCACCAGCGTCGACCTCACCGGCAGCGCCGCCCGGGAACTCGCCGAGGAGACCGGCCTCGCGCTGCCGGCGGATGCGGCAACGGAGTGGGTCATGCTCGCGGGCGAGGACCAGCTCGCCTTCCTGCGGCCGGTGCGCTTCCCGGAGACGGCGGCGGCGCTGGAGGCGCGCATCGCGGACCATCTCCGGCGCGAGGCCGCGCCGGAACTCGCCGGGATGCGCAGCGTGCGGGGCGCGGCGGAGATCGACCCGGCCCGGATGCCGGGCTTCGTGCGGGCCTATCTGGGGGACGCGTTTCCGACGCGGGCCTAAAACCGCGTCGGCGCGTCGCGCTCGGCGAAGCCGTTTCTTCGGCGCCCCCGCGAGGCCTGCGGGCCGCGGCAACGGCGCCGGACCTGAACACCCCTGGCAATGGCCGCGTTGGGCAGTTGCGCCGGCTCCGCGCGGTCTGGGCGGCGGGGGGCCTCGGCCCCGTCCCCAGCCTGAGCAAATTTTACCAGCTCCGGGGAGCTTCGCCGTGGCCGGCACGTTCACCCGGGACATCCCCCGACGCGGCGCCCGCCGGGCGGGTGGAGTCCCGGAGTGTCCATGTCCGATTCCCGACGTCCCTCGTCGCAGTCCCGCTCGCGCATCGAGGAAGGCCAACCCTATCCGCTCGGCGCCAACTGGGACGGGCTCGGGGTGAATTTCGCGCTGTTCTCGGCCCACGCCACCAAGGTCGAACTCTGCCTGTTCGACGACCTGGGTGAGCGGGAGATCGAGCGGATCGAGCTGCCGGAGTACACCGACGAGATCTGGCACGGCTACCTGCCCGACGCCCGCCCGGGCACGATCTACGGCTACCGCGTCCACGGCCCCTACGAGCCGAAGGCCGGCCACCGGTTCAACCACAACAAGCTGCTGATCGACCCCTACGCCAAGGGGCTCGTCGGCTCGATCACCTGGAACCCGGCCCTGTTCGGCTACCAGATGGAATCCGGCGACGACCTGACCTTCGATGAGCGGGACAGTGCCCCCTACACCCGCCGCTCCCGCGTCATCGACCCGGCCTTCACCTGGGGCCGGCATCAGAAGCCGCACGTCCCGTGGGAGAAGACCATCTTCTACGAGGCCCACGTCAAGGGCATGACCAAGCTCGACCCGCGGGTCCCGGAAAAACTGCGCGGCACCTACGCCGGCCTCGGCACCCGGGACGTGCTCGACTACATCAAGAGCCTGGGCGTCACCTCGGTGGAGCTGCTGCCGGTCCATTCCTTCGTGCAGGATGACTATCTTGAGCAGAAGGACCTGGTGAATTACTGGGGCTACAACACGATCTCGTTCTTCACCCCCGCCCGGCGCTACGCCGCGGTGCCGGACTTCGCCTTCTCCGAGTTCAAGGAGATGGTCTCGCGCTTCCACGGCGCCGGCCTCGAGGTGATCCTCGACGTGGTCTACAACCACACCGCCGAAGGCAACGAGAAGGGCCCGACCCTGTCGTTCAAGGGCGTCGACAACGCCTCCTACTACCGGCTGCTGCCGAACGAGCCGCGCTACTACATCAACGATACCGGTACCGGGAACACCTTCAACCTGTCGCATCCGCGGGTGCTGCAGCTCGTCACCGATTCCCTGCGCTACTGGGCGCAGGAGATGCAGGTCGACGGGTTCCGCTTCGACCTCGCCACGATCCTGGGCCGCGAGCCCTACGGCTTCGACGAGGGCGGCGGCTTCCTCGATACCTGCCGCCAGGATCCGGTGCTCAACAACGTGAAGCTCATCGCCGAGCCGTGGGATTGCGGACCCGGCGGCTATCAGGTCGGCGGCTTCCCCCCCGGCTGGGCCGAGTGGAACGACCGGTTCCGGGATGATGTCCGCGCCTACTGGAAGGGCGATGCCGGCCTGCTGCCGGACGTCGCCGCGCGCCTCGCCGGCTCGGCCGACAAGTTCAACAAGCGCGGGCGCAAGCCCTGGGCCTCGGTGAACTTCCTCACCGCGCATGACGGCTTCACCCTGCACGACACGGTCTCGTATAACGACAAGCACAACGAGGCGAACGGCGAGGGCAATCGCGACGGGCACTCGCACAACCTGTCGTACAATTACGGGGTCGAGGGCCCGACCGACGATCCCGAGATCCGGGCCACGCGCCTGCGCCAGATGCGCAACATGCTGGCGACGCTGTTCCTGTCCCGCGGCACGCCGATGCTGCTCGCGGGCGACGAGTTCGCCCGCACCCAGAAGGGCAACAACAACGCCTATTGCCAGGACAACGAAGTCTCCTGGCTCGACTGGGGGGCGATCGGCGACGAGGAGCGGGACCTCGCCGAGTTCACGCAGCGCCTGATCCTCCTGCGCAATGCCCTGCCGATCCTGAACCGCGGGCGGTTCCTGACCGGCCAGTACGACGAGGAGTTCGGCGTCAAGGACGTGGCGTGGCTGCGCCCGGACGGGAGCGAGATGACCCCCGAGAACTGGACCGACGGGGGTGCCCGCGCCTTCGCGGTCCAGCTCGACGGCCGCGCTCAGGCGACGGGGCTTCACCGCCGCGGCGGCGACGCGACGCTGCTGATCATGTTCAACGCCTACCACGATCTCGTGACGTTCACGCTCCCCGAGTCGGTCGGCGGCATGGCCTGGACGCGGCTCCTCGACACCAACCTGCCCGACAGCCAGGATGTGGAGAGCTTCAAGTTCGGCATGGGCTACGCCGTGACCGGGCGGTCGCTGCTGATGTTCGTCCTGAAGCCCGAAGACAGCCCCGGCGACGGCGACAACGCCATGGAGCGCTCATACCAGCACGTGATGCAGGCCTTCGAGCGGGCGAATGTCGAGACCGTCCGCTTCCACCTCGACGCGGAGGGGTGAGGCACGTGGGCCGGGCGGTTTTCTCAAACCCCGGCCCCGTGCGCCTTGCGCCCGGCGGCGCACCCGGCTAACAGCACGGCACCGCGCGGCCCTGGCTGCGCCCGGGTCCCGCTTGCGCGCCTGGGTGCCCGGTCCGCGGACGGAGGGGTGGCCGAGTGGTTGAAGGCGCACGCCTGGAAAGTGTGTATACCGGAAACGGTATCGCGGGTTCGAATCCCGCTCCCTCCGCCATTTGGACCGAAAAAACCGTTAAATAACAACAAGCTAGCGGTTTGCATACTCAGCCTACCAACAATAAAACCTACAATCCACTCGCACTGGACGTGCGAGCGTAAGTCATCGTTTCTCAAGAGAGACGGATCACGATCGTGTCCGCCGGCGGGTCGAGATGGTACCGCTGACGACCCACGCCCGCCCGTCGTGTCCCCTCAGATTCACTAGGGCGGGCGTGGATGCTCAGGCCAGGCTCGGCAAAACGGACACCGTGTCCGCTTTCGACCGCGCGAGCAGCCAGGCTGGGGTATCAGCGGCGCGAGAGCAATCGTGCCAGCGGTTGGCCGGCGCGATCAGCGAGACGATGGCCGAGAGCGATGCGTTCGCGAGCCCGGTTTAGGGCCGCTTCGGCGTCGTCCATCAGCATGTCGCCTCGCGCATAGTCGAGGCGGGCGAGGCGCAGTTGCGCGAGGGCGAGGAAGCCGAGGATCAGGCGCATAGCGCGTCCTCCCGAGCCCACGCCGCAAGATCGTAGCCGACCTGCTCCTCCCAGCAGTCCAGCAGGTCGGCGACACGGGCCTTCCAGCCGATGGCCAGCAGCGTGGTCATGCGCTCCGTCATGAAGTCGGTGACGAGCTTGTCGACAGCATCGATGTGCTTCGCCCATGCCTCCCAAGCTTCGTGGTAGCCGTTGCGGGCACGGGCAGCCTCGGCCCGCAGCCGCCAAGCCTTCGCGGCTGGTGGATCGTCCCAACCAGGATGCTCTCCGGCGCTGTGATCGCCGTCCTCGTACAGAGCCTTGGCGAACGCCTTGGCGCGTTCGATAGGCAGGACCAACTTACGAAGTTGGGGGATGAGGGCGAGGAACTGGACCTCGTGGTCCGGCAGGCCGCCTCCAAGTGGGGACACCGCAGCCACAGCCGGCACGGATGCCAGCGGGGCAGCGAGGAGGGCGCCGAGTGCGGCGCGGCGAGTGGAAGCGGTCATGCCGCCACCTCGTCACCGAAGCCAGTAAAGGCCGGCGGCAGCACCGTGCCGGTCACCGCGAGGATCGCCCGGGCCGCGGCCGCGATCTTGTCCTCGTTCTCCCAGGGCCTGCCGGCGAGCGCGCCCTCGACTTGGAAGGCCAACGCGAGGCCAACAACAGCGAGGCCGGCCGCAGTCTTAGGAGCCGGCAGGGACAGCACATCGGCGATCAGGGCCCACATGCGGTTGTCGACGGCGAGCGCCGCCTTGTAGGTCGGGCTATCGGGATGCTCCTCCTGGAAGACCGAACGTACGGCCATGGCGGCAGCGTGGGCGGCGATCAGGCGATCCCGGTGCGGGATGTGCGGATCGGCTGACTTGCGGCTGCTCCGAGCTTCCAAGCGCCGACGCAGAGCGGCCGCGCGCTTTGCCAGGGCGGGCCGCGTGGTGGGGTCGGCGGCATCGACCGCGGCGAAATGCCGGTCCAGGCCATCCTCAATCGCAGCGATAGCGGCTTCGGCCTCCCGCATGGTGCGAATGGCCTCGGTGACGGGGCCCGGCTGCCGGTCGAGCCCCTGGCCTAATAAGGTAGGGGCGGTTTGGACCGGGCGTAATAAGGGCGTGCGTGTGCTATGGGCGTGGCTAGCCATGCCGCTCTCCTCAACAGAGTGGTGGGGTTAGGTCCGGTGCGGGAGCTTCCACCTTCCCGCCGGACCGATCTCGTGTTATCACTAGCGTGTGAACGCGTCAACTCGTGATAACATGAAAATGCAGCGAAAGCCTCGGCCCAAGCAGACGGGGACCCTCATTGGGGTCAGAATTCAGCCTGAGCAGTTACAACCGCTTGATGCTTGGATCGAAGCTCAGCCCGAGCCCAAGCCTACGCGTCCAGAAGCGGTGCGGCATGCCCTCACGGACTGGCTAAGCGGACAAGGCCACGTGCGGCACGGCGAGGATCTGGAGGATGCGGACTGAGGCCATCAACCGAGCGCTTGACTGCGAAGAGCCATCTGAAATTATTGGTCAATCCAGTCTGGCAGGCGTCACACGTAAAGGCCACCTTTCACGCGTATCTCTTACCAACCGTGGATAACACCATCTCCATTGGGTGCGCCCCTTGCTCCGATAAGGCTCCCTAACTCCATGCCGGAGAAACCCCAATCGATCTTCCTGCCCTCAACCATTGAAGAGGTGGTCGCACAGATAGCTGATCTACCACTCAATGCGTATGATGTTCTTAGGGCAGATATCCAAAGTTTAAGAGGGTTCGAGTCCGATAAAACTCGATGTGATGCCCTTGCGCGAAAAATACCAATCTCTGCTGAAAATATTTCTATAATATTGAGCGCGCTTTCATACCTGTATTCTAGGGTAAATTCCATCGTTGCCGGTGAGGTAAAGCTAGATGATATAGTGGAAAGATTTATATCCACGTTCTCTGAGGAGGAATTAGAAAAAGACAAACGCGCCGAGGCGACATATCGTTTAAAGCAACTGCTAGTAATAAGTCCCGAAATTGAGCAATCCCGCAAAATTCGTCGGCTTAAGAGTGGATTTTTACAAAATGCTACGGCCTTTTCATCCTTTGTCGATGCGCGCCCGGATTTCGGGGATAACGGCGAACATATCCGGGGCTTTGTAGTGATGGTGCAGTTTCGTGTCAGTACAGATGGCGCGGGCGACGGTAAGAAGGAACATACATTTCAGGTGGATGAGGAGGGGTTGGGGTCTCTTAGACAAGCGCTAGAGGCCGCAGAAAAAAAGATAAAGACCCTTCGGCGCGGTGACGCGCTTGTTGCCCCTGTTTATAAAGTCCAAGAATAATGACGCATTTCTCTGAGGAAGCACCTGCAAGCGCGCCGACTGGCGATAGCTATACTGCGAATGAGTTTCTAACACCCACAGGATGGAAATCTGAAGTGATGGGTCAAGTCCGTGCTACCGCGGAACTGCGGGGGCACTCAGATCCTTTTGATTGGCCGAATGTAAACCGCGCGTTGAGGTGGAGTCATGGATTGCGGGCTCGCCATTCAACCTTGGAAAAAGTTCTTGCCGATATCATAAATATTAAATCAGTCAGCCTCGATCTAATTGAGATTGGTATTGATCAAACTATAGAAAGCGGAGATGGCATTGGCGTAAATATTTTTCATGATCCAGAAACTTTCCCAGAAAACTTGGTTCCGGTTCAGTATTCATTTTCATTTGATGATATAGAAGGCAAATTTAATAACCATTACGAACGATTGGAATTTCAAGCACGCCGGTACGCTGACCATGAAAATTTTATTCCGTCCAATTATATCATATCTCTCTTAGTCGATAGCATAACTGCTTATATTGAAGACTCGACGCAAGCTGAGCTAATACACAGTTCATTGCGTTCTGAGTCAGTAGACGACTTGAAGATTGCATTTTCGGAAAAGTTGCATTCGACTATAGCAAAAATAGCTAATCTTCACAAACGTGGCGAAAAATTTCCATCGACTCTTTCAAGAGATGGGTCGTTCGTGCTGGCGTTTGAGCACGAACTGTTTTCCCAATTTTCCATCCGACCGAAATTCCAAACTGCGTTTTTGTTTGGGTTGCATCAAGAGCTTCGAGATTATCTATCCGAAGGGGGCTCTATCTCTGGGAAATGGGGAGAAGTTGTAATGACCAATCTATCGATCGAAATTTTGACCACTCCCCGTGTCGCGATAGTACTCCCTGCGCTAGATTTCTAAAGCGGATCGCCGCATGCCCTATCGGCGGTTGCTACACATATCAGATACTCATTTCTGTGAGTTTCCAAACAGGAATAACCATTTAAAGCTGTGGCAGAACCCACCCGCCCTTTCGCTCACGAATCAAGGCAAGAGAATTTCACGTAGTTTCTTTCCGTCTAGCTTCGATAGCAATGCAGCGCAGGCGCTAGCTGCTTTTGTTTGCGATGTTGCTCCCGACCTCAGCTTGATAGTTCATAGCGGTGACCTAGCGACGACTGGCCGGCCGGATGATTTAGGTGCCGCATTCCATTTTCTATCCGCTTCCAATTGCAATGGCTCTACTGCAGATGGCAAACCTTCTATTGGCGATCACGTCGAGAAGCTTTTTATCTGCCCAGGCAACCATGATAGGTACAAGAACAACTTCGCAAAACCTTGGTCGGCAAATTTTAATCTACAGTTTAGAAAAATATGGCTTACCCAGAGACTTGATATAACGTACAGATATGTCAACAAAGATGATCGAAAAATCTGTATTTTAGCAATTGATTTTTGTTTGAGAGCAAATAGAGATGCGGGCGCTCCATATCAATTGAATAGATACGGCCGCGGCAAAGTATATAGTGACACCATATTGCGGCTAAATGATTTGATGACTGAGTTAGTCGATAATGATAAATGTTTGAACTTTATTTGGGTAATTCATTTCCCTCCTGCTGATGGCGCGGGATCTGCCGAGCAGCTTTTAAATTTTGATGACGTCGCATCGCTAGCAAAGAAATATAACGTTTCGTTCGTGCTGAGCGGACATTTGCACAATGCAAGTATTTCAAAGACGTCGTATGGAACTACTATTATTCGCGCTGGCACCGCCTGTGCCGCGGATGAAGCGCCGAATTGCTGGATACATTTACTGGACTTAAAAATTGAAGACGATTTGATCGCATCTATCAGAAAAACCGATTATAAGTGGGATTGGAGGAACGGTGAGTTTTCTCCGGTGGGATCATCTATACAAATCTTGTCCTAAATAGCTTGGGCATTTCCGTGATAACTTCTGGCAAGACTCCTGCAGTTTAGACGCGGAGAGGCTGTAGGATCATCCCGCCTTCGCCATCTGCCGCCCGTGGTCCTGCACGAGATTGAGGATAGCCGCTTCTCACGCCACCATCGTCCCGGCCGTCCCCGGCCCGTGCCAGTTGCCGTAGCTGTCCGTGCCGCCGACGCTGTGTGCTTTGTCAAGCCGCGTCCGTGACGGGCGTGCCGGGCGCGCGCCAGTTGCCGTGGGTATCCGCGACGCCCTCTTTCGATAACGCCCTTCCGGCGGCTATCCTCTCCCCATGCGCACAGCCCTCGCCGACCTCGCTCTCGTCGTCGCTGCCGGTGGGGCGCAGACAGTCGGCAGAGCATGACGTTGCAGGCAGCCATCGGTACACTGGTGGACGATGCACAAACTCGCGCCCAGCAGCCTTTCTCGCCTACGATCCCTCTCGACGCTGGGGCCACGCTTCTACCAGGTCTCCGCCTACATGCGACGGCTGGAGACCCTCGGGCTAGTCATGTCCACTGGCCGATCGGATCCGGCAGCCGACAGCGTCGAGTACGAGATCACAGACAGGGGCCGTGCCGAGCTTCGAGAGCGATACGGGCCGTCTTCGCCTGGATCTGAGGACAACTGACGATCAGCCGCGTCGCAGTCTGCTCACGGGGCGGGGGAGCGTCCGATCTAACCAGCGCGTGAGCCGAACCGATACGCAACGCGGCTCGGGGGTAAGATGGCAGCCGGCCATTACTGGGCCGTGCAGGGTCAGCGCTTCAGTCGTCCCGCGCTGGGAATCGCGACACGAAAAAGCCCGCCGCGGCTTGTGCCGGGCGGGCTCTCAGCCTCGGGGCAGACTGTCACGGCGGACCCGAGGCTGTCGGCGACGAAGCAGCAACCGGGCCATGAAAAAGCCCGCGCCGGCGAACTGAGCGGGCTTGAGTAGGTTCGTGGTCTCAGGAACGAACTGGCCTGCGTTGTAGCAAGGTCTGTTCCCTAACTGGGTCTAGAAGGTCACTTCCCGCTCGGCGCAGCATAGCTGCCCGTTGCACCGTTGCCGCCGCCACTTCCGGCCGGCGCACCAGAGGTCTTGTTAGCTACCCCGCTGGCACCAGGCTTCATCATCTGGGAGTTCGACATCATCGAGCGCCTCTTGCGATGGCGCTTCATCCTCACTGTGGTCAGCATGTCGGATGGTGACGAGAGACCGACGACTGGACTGGCCGGCACCGCGGCGGCCGGAAGAGACAGCATTGCCGAACCGGCAGCGGCAAGTACGGCTAGTGTCAGGACACGCATAAGACATCTCCTTGCCGCGACGCGAGAAATGGCATCGGGTCCCAAGAAACTGTAGCGGGGCCGCTTCAGATCAATGCGCCACCGCTGCGGCCGATGTGGCTGCGCTCGGATGCGGTTGCGCCGACATCCAGCCAACCAGGAAAAAGCCCGCCGCGGCGAACCGGGCGGGCGCAGTGGCCATTGGGGTTTCGAAGGCTCTTGAGTAGGTCGAGCAGGCACGATTCGCGTCCCTCATTTGAGTGATGCGTCGCGCGATCAGAAAAGCCCCGCGCGGCTGAGCCGGCGGGGCTGAAGGAGTCCTTGGGAGGAGGCCGCGACCCTACGGCGGCCGAGCTTGGCATACCAGCGCGCCGAGCGCATGGCTGAGCTTCCGGGACGGCGCAAGAAAAAGCCCCGGTCAGCGCGTGGCTGCCGGGGCTGAAGGTGATTGCACTTGGGGTGCTGATAGACGCGTGAGTGGGCGGGCGGTTCCGAGCCTCAGTCCGCCCGCCGCATCTGCGCCGCTGCGCTGAACGACGTCCTTAAACGGGTTGCCTGCGCTCGTGATGCGGACATTGGTCTCATGTCCCGGCTCTTCCCGCTCGATCTCTGCGCGCCATGTCATCCGCCACGATAGGGAGACGCACCGATGGACCGTGAGCGCGATCGCGACGTGGACGAAGACCTGATCGAGGATGCCCGGAAGACGACGGGCGACAGCGAGAAGACGGAGCGGCCGGGCCAGGGCACCGACCAGCCCGGCGGTGACGATCCGGCCAAGACTCCGAAGAAGTGACGGCGATCAAGCGTCGGCCCTGCTCGACCTAGTGGTCGAAATCTGACGCTTGATACCCGCCGCGCCAGCCGTTTTCGACCCATACCAGTCGCCAGGAACGCCGAATGCGTTTCTCCGAAGCGGGCCTCAAAGCCGCACTCAAGAACAAGGCAATTAAGCCCGGATCTAGCGTTGAGTCCAATCGGCTCGTTTAGAGGGCTCTGGACGTTCCTTTGGACGCTTATCGAACCGAAGTACCTCGATCCATGTCCATGCGTTACCGCGCAAGTCTGTCATCCCTCGCACGTTGAGGAGGTTTGCGATTTCCGCCGGGTCCGAAATCCCGGCCAACCGGATCTCCTGCATTATGAAAGAAATCCGAGCTGCTCGCTCGATTCGAGCCTTCCGCCACTTTTCCATACAGCAAAATGAATCTTGCTACTAGAAATGTAAACGGCCCACACTGTCACCAGTGCGGGCCGAACGTGGGTAGATCCGAACTATTGTTCAGTAACGCTCAGTACTTGCGGACTAGCGGAGCCGGGATCGGCGAAGCGGCGGGAGTCGGCGAGTACAGCGGCACGACGAACCGGATCCAGCCGTCCGTGGAGTAGTCGCTGCGGGTGCGGCCGAACGCGTTGGTGAGAGTCGCGCCGGTCACGACGTCGCGGGCGACGTAGGCCTGAACGGTGAAGATTTTGAAGTCGTAGCCAACCAGACCACCGAGGGCGAAGCGGCCGCGGTTCCCGGCTGCCGCGCTGAACTGGCTAATGTCGAAGTTGTAGGTACCGTAGCCGACGGCACCAATCTCAAAGTTGCCAAACTTTTTCGTCGCCGTAAGGTCGAAGTTCAGGGCATCCGAGATGCGGATCGGGCCGATGAAGTTTCCGACCGAGCCACCGAAGCGACCGGGTGAATCATAGATGTTGGCGGTCAGGTTGGCGGTGATGTTGTAGCCGTCGCCGGTATAGCTGCCGGCAACGCCGAAGCGGTAGGTGTTGGAGGCAAGCTGCGGCAGCACGGGCGTACCGACCGGGATCCGACCCGCTCCAGAGATCGGGTTGGCCGCGGTAGTGCCGTTGAACAGCGAGCCGCGGTCGCCGTCGAGGTCGTTCAGGTACACGCCGCCGAGCAAGCTGACGCCAAAGTTGCTGCCTAGATCGAACGCCCAGATGCCGCCGACGAAGGTGCCGACGTTGATCGAGATGTCCTTATTGGGCGAGCCCGCCGCGTTGCGGGTGAAGACGAACACGGTCGGAGGCGCTACGAGCAGCTCGATGCGGCCACCGAGCGGCACCAGCGGGGTCGAGTAGACCAGGACCGGGATGTTGACGGCCGTGTCGGCGTCGTTCCGGCCGTCGGTGCGGCGGTAGGTGAACGTGTTGATGGCGTATAGGCCTTCCGGCAGCGGCGCGCCGACGGCGAGACCGACCTGCTCGCCCGGGACCGTAGTCGATTGGGCGTACGACGCCGTGGCTGTCATTCCCATCGTCAGCGCAGCTGCGCCGGCCGCGAGCCAGTGCTTCATCATTTTTTCATTCCTTCCCAAGGTCCCAAGGCGTGCGTCCCGCATTCGGCACTTCCTGCCGGTCTGCTCGCCCATCGCGGCTGCCGGCTTTGGACCTGCCGAGCGCCCCCACAGAGCCTGCCCGTCTCAACGCAGGAAATATCCTACAGTTAGCGGTTGATGGATAGCGGGAACAGCTCAGGTTACAGGCGACGGTGGACTGTAGTGGCAGAAATGCACCATTCTTCTCGCGCTGCAGTATGTTCCTGCTCACTTTCAGACCAGACCTCCCCAACACTAGCTGTAGAGCGCTGCGCAATCGTTTCGAAGTTATTACTAAAACCTTAAAGGTGCTGAATTTCGCTGATACCCCCGTGTGATAGGCAATGGAGAGCTTGCGCGTTTGAGCTGCAGGTAGCCGCGTGCGCGAATTGAATGTGGCAGCACCAAGCTGGAACGCAGGGGCTGGTTGGATGCTGAGTGCCGGATTGAACCTTTAGCTCATCGAGTACTTCAAGGCCCGGACCGCTTTGGACGAACCCCGGCCTCTCGGAGAGGTCACACAAATTCGGTCAATCGGCGCCCGGTCTGCGAAGCGCCGCCTGGACGGCCAGACGCTTCGCGACCTTTGTGCGCAGCAGCGGCTTTCGGTCTCAAGCTACCAAAGCCAATTCACCGGACTGCCTGAAAGCAGACCTTCCGAAGGTCAGAGGAGGGTCGCTAGCGGGCGCGGTAGTGACGTCCGCTTCTATGTATTGCTGTCCGAAAGCGGACCGGCGGAAAACCACCCGTTGCAGACCCCGCAGGTGGGTACCAAGCGTCAGATTTCGACCACTAGCTCACACTTGGGGAAACGCCAACTCTCACGTCCCCTTGCCGTACACGCCATCCGGCACGCCGCCGCCCTGGATCTGCCCCATGCCGTTGTAGGCCTCGGGCGGGAGTTTGAGATCGGCTGCCGAGGGGCAATGATCGACCTTGACGGATCTGCATGATCGAGAATCCGCGCGGGCGGTAGGACGGGCCGAGCTATGCGGTGACAGTCTGCGGGCGTTCGGCAGGTGCGCCCGCTTTTTCACGGGCGCCGGTAGGCGGATCCGTCTTCAGGGCGAGCTGGGTCTGTCACGTAGCGACCGTGCTCCGGCACCGCGACGCGATCAAAGTCCTCAGCGAGGATGTTTAGCGCGCGGCGCATTTCAGGACCCCGCAGTGGCCTGCCGTGGCCGGTGATGACGCGCTCAGGTTCCAGGGCGGCAAGCGTTCGTACCGAATCGCGCGCTGCTGTCCAATCGATCGTCAGATACATCGGAGGGCCGTGCAGTTCCGGTTCCTGCGTCGCCACGGCGTAGGCCGATTCCTGTGCTGTCGTCACGAAGGCATCGCCGACGATCAGAGTGCGGTCAGCCTCACGCCAGAACGAGACGTGCCCCGGGGCGTGGCCTGGCGTATGAATCCAACGCCATCCGGCCATCGGCGGAATGCTACCGTCAGCTGGAAACATCAAAAGACGGGACGACACGTCGACGGGTTTGGTCGGGTATAGGGGGGAAAGCCGCGCCATCGCCCCACCTCCGACGCTCGGGTCAGCCGGCGGGTAGGAGGCGCTCCCATCCAAGTACGGGCGCTCCAGGGAGTGCGCGTAGATCGGCGCATCCCAATCCTCTGCCAGATCCTCCAGCCCCCCGACGTGGTCGAAGTGGCCGTGTGTCATAACGATCGCAGAGGGTCGGGCGCCCGGGCCGAAACGGGCCGCGGCCGCGTCTTTGATCAGATCCTTCGTTCCCGGGATACCAGCATCGATTAGAACCCAGCCGCGATCTCCCGCATTCGGAGGGCCAAGGAAGACGACGTTGACGATCGCCAGGCGTCGATAGGCGAGGTCCGGGGCGATCTCGTGGGTCGCGTCGTCGCGTGATGCGTCGCGCTCGGTATCGTCAGCGCGGACTCTTGGGTCGACCGGGATCTGCTGGACCATGAGCGCCGCGTCCTCAACTCAGCCCGCCATACGCGTCCTTCGGCAACCTAAGTCCTGAAAGCATGTTCCCCGCCGTGCCCCGCACAAACACTCAAGGTCGTCGAAGGCGCGTCGTGGCGGCAAAAGCTGATGAAGCGAACGCACACGTGATCGGGTCGCTACGCTCGGGCGATGTTGGCCATTAGAAAATGGAGTCGGATCTGCCGAGGCCTAATGCGGGTTTACGATTTAAGACCGCAGGAGACTCACACTGTGCCGCAGATGTTCGATTGGATCTTCTTCGCTATCATGATCCCATTCCCTGCGTTCTTACTCTGGGATTTTTACCGGCACCGCGACTCGTCCAAGCGGGTTAAGCAGCTCTGATCGGCTGCCGAAAGCGCGACTGCTCCGGCGAGGCCGCACCGAGGCCAGGGGGGAATAGGCCTCGGCGCTGCTCTTCCGGCGCTCGGCCCACAGGCCGATCGCTGCGGCCATCCTGCCTCCGTATGGCTAACAGTCGGTTACCGCGACCCTCTCTGTTCTTGGGTGCCGGTGACACGCGGCTGGCATATGCCGGCGTTCACGGTGCCTTCCTCGCCGTGTTCCGCATCTATTCTACAGTTCACCCGTATGGACCACCGAACAGGTCGCCCAGCACCTTGCGCCGGAACAGCGTGCGCCATCGACGCCTCTGATGCTCCGGCCGATCGTGAGTCATGTGGCATCGCTGGCAGAAGGCCGCGAGGTTGCTGTCGGTGTTGTTCGAGGTGTCGTGATCCCTATGGGCAGCAGCCAGAACGACCCAGGTCCGGCGGACCTGGCTGAGGATGTCCGCCCCTGATGCGATCCGGATCCGACGCCCCCACCCATCGCGCCACCGGTCGGCATCCGCATCCCACCAGCGCCCGTCGCCGAGGTGGTAGACTATCTGCCCATGCGGTCGCCCGCAGCCTTCGCAGCAGCCCTGCACCCGCCCGAACCGAATCAGGGCCGAGAGCTGCGCCCGGTCGATCGGGTAGAAGAAGCGGTGCTCGGGCCGGGTCGGCATGGGATCGCACTGTGCCACCGGGCATGAAGAAAGCGTAGCGGTAAGGCGCTTGCTCGTCCGACGGCCGAATTCTTACGTGGACCGCTCATCATTAGGGGCAGCTTGCGACTCTCGTCAGACCTTCAATAAGGCTGTTTACTGATAAAAGCGTTCACGCAATCGAGAGCGGTTTCTGTCAAACGGTGTGGCAAATTGTCAAATTCGGCAGTTTTTCCTTCAATACTGATATAGGTGAAGGATTGATACCTGGCAAAACCCTCACCGTACTCACCACAATATGCAGGTTTTTAATCGGTGAGGACATATCTGGAAGCAAAATTCAAATAAGTTTACATTCGGAATGGCATTTGATTGCCACTAGGAAACTACAATAATTAAATATTATATAACTAGATATCGAGATGATGATGTTTTAAGAAATAAACTGCAGTCAGTCTCCTAAAGTAGGGATATTTCAGGCCAGGGATAAATATTTCATGGCAAGAGTACTTGGAATATCTGCATATTACCATGACTCAGCTGCTGCGCTGGTGTGCGACGGAGAGATTATTGCCGCGGCACAAGAAGAGCGCTTCTCCCGCATAAAACACGACTCGAAGTTCCCTCGACGGGCTGTCGATTACTGCCTGAGCGAAGCTTTCATCGACCCGTCTGAGCTGGACGGCGTAGTGTTTTACGACAACTCGATGCTCACGCTGGATCGCGCGATGAAGAGTGCACTGGCGGTGGCGCCGGCGGGACGCGATCAGTTCATGGCATCCTCCCGTGCCCTGCTAGGTCCCAAAGCTTGGCTCGCACGGGATCTGGAACTGGTCCTCGGGGAGGTCCCGCGCCTGCTCGCTACTCAGCACCATCTGGCTCACGCCGCTAGCAGCTTCTTCCCCTCGCCGTTCGACCAAGCGGGCATTCTAACGATCGACGGGGTCGGAGAATGGGCCACCTGTACGCTCGGGCTCGGCAAGGGTTCGAACATCGAGCTTCTCCAAGAACTACGATACCCACATTCCCTCGGCCTGCTGTACAGCGCATTCACTTACCACTGTGGGTTCAAGGTCAACTCCGGCGAATACAAGCTGATGGGTTTGGCTCCCTATGGCGAGCCTCGTTACGCAGACTTGATCCGCGACGAACTCGTCGACATTCGCGAGGACGGATCTTTCCGGCTTGATACGAGCGCGTTCGGGTATGTCGACTCGCTGGTCATGACCAACGCGCGGTTTGAAAACCTCTTCGGCGGCCTGGCTCGCAAGCCGGATACAATGATTACCCGGCGCGAAATGGATTTGGCCGCGTCCATTCAACACGTCGCCGAAGAAATCGTTCTCAAGCTCGTCAAGCACGTGAAGCGCCAGACGAAGTCAAGAAACCTGGCCTTGGCCGGCGGCGTCGCCCTCAATTGCGTGGCGAACGGACGCGTCTGGCGCGAGGCCGGGCTGGACGGATTGTTCATCCAACCCGCGGCCGGTGATGCCGGGGGCGCACTAGGTTCAGCCCTGCTGGCCTCACATACCGTATTCGGCGTGCCACGGACCCCCGGACGATCCCACGACACGCTTAAGGGCAGCTTGCTCGGCCCGGCCTTCTCGTCGCAGGAAATCGCCGCCTTCGTCGATCGCACGGACGCCCCAAGCCACCTCGTCGTCGATCCAGTCGGGCGCGCGCACAAGATCGCCGACGCGCTCGCGGCGGGCCAAATCGTGGCGCTCTTCAGCGGCCGCATGGAGTTCGGCCCACGCGCCTTGGGTGCGCGGTCCCTCCTGGGAGACCCGCGTGTGCCCGACATGCAGAGCCGTATGAACATCAAGATCAAATTCAGGGAAAGCTTCCGTCCATTTGCTCCTGCGGTGCTCGCAGAACACGCGGCGGACTATTTCGAGTTGGAGGGCGAAAGTCCCTACATGCTGCTCGTGGCGCCGGTCCGCACGGAGCGGCAGCAGACCGTCGAGCCGAACCTCGGCGATGACGAAAACATGCTCGCGATCGTCAACCAAGTCCGGAGCGACATACCGGCCGTCACGCATGTCGACTTCACGGCGCGTGTGCAGACCGTCGGCGACAATGCAAACCCCGAATTCCGACGCATCCTGGAAGCGTTCTACAAGGGTACCGACTGTCCGGTGCTGATCAATACATCTTTTAACGTGCGCGGCGAACCGATCGTCTGCAGCCCGCAGGATGCTTACCGCTGCTTTATGCGCACCGACGTGGACCTCCTCGTTCTAGAAGACAGGCTGCTTTGGAAATCGGAGCAGCCCGCATTCAGCGATGATAGCGAGTGGCAGACGCAGTATGAACTCGACTGACCCGACCCCCTCCCAGCGCCTGAGCGCCGAGTTATTCGATCGCAGCCTCGCCCCACTCGCAAAAGCCCGCAAGATGCGTGGTGAGCCCGCCTATTACCCACGGGGTCCCGAGGAAGACCAGGGTTCCTACTTTTCACGGCCATCCAGCGCCTCGATGGCGGCGGCCGACTTCGAGCGGTCGGTGTTTAGCTCACCCGAACAGCTCATCGATGGATTGAACGCGTATTGGGAGGCTTCAGGTGACGCAGACCTGTGCTCCCTCGTCCCCATGATGAGAAAGATCGCCGCCGCTCTTCAGGAAGAAGCCGCCGAACACGACGGGTCGGTCAGCGTCTTCTGCTACGCCATGTTTTAGTAGGTTCTCATCATGACGCTTCATGAGCAGATCGAGCAGGAGATCGTACAATGGATCAAGGAGTTCATCGTCGTTCCGAATGATTTCTACGACGGTAAATTCGCCCCCTGTCCCTATGCCCAGGCCGCCATGCTGGCGCGCGCGGTCGATGTGGCCGTGTGGCAGTCCGGTGACCCGCGCCGCTTCATCCGCGAGCAGGCCTCGTCCATGCGCGACTCCGCCGGGATCCAGACGCGTGTCATCGTCTTTCCCCCACGGGTCCAGTGGTCTCTCGGCATCAGCGATTATGTCGATACGCTCAATACCGAGCTGATCTCCAGTGATACCTTCCTGAATACGGGCATCGCGAAAACGACGACGAGCTTATATCCCGGCTCTGCGGAGCAGCCCTATTTCATCGTCGTCGTCAATAGCTTGACCGCCGTCTTGCGCGGCGCGAAGTCGCTGCAGAAGACCAATTATTACGACAAATGGCCGGCGTCGCACCGCAAGATCGTCGTCGATCGCCGTGCCGATATGGCAAAGCGTTATGGCCGATCGAAAGATGCGCGCGAATGACAATCAAACAAGTTAAGTGTGATCCGCGCGAAACGCGCACGATGATGAAGTACGATCCCGAGATTGGGACCCGTTATATTCCGAGTCTGAAAGTTCGTGTGACGGGAGAGAAGGGCGGCTGTCTCGTCCGGACCAACATCGCAGGCTTTCGATCAGAGCGCGAATTTCTACCTGGACGCACGCCAAAGAAGTTAAGGGCACTTGTGTTCGGTGACTCGCAAACGGCGGGGGACGGAGTAACGAATTCGCAGAGATTTAGTGATCGGATTGAGTCAAAGATACCCAATCTTGAGGTGTATAACTACGGGGTTAGTGGCACGGGCCCTGATCAGCATTTCCTGAGTTACAAGAGACACTGTAATGTTGAGCACGATCTAGTCATCATTGTGGTATATGTGGAAAACATACGTCGCGTATGTCGCAGGGTAATCGAGATACAGGATGGGAGCGGGTCGCCGGCATTTTACGCAAAACCATATTTCGAATACTTGGATGGAAAATTAGAAGTCCGGAATATTCCGGTTCCGAAACAGATCTGGTCAGAGCAGACGCTGCCAGACGAGTACAAATCTTACGTCTATTCGCCTCATGAAACCAATCTATTCTCTCAGGTTACTGGAAGAAAAGCCACGGCGCCCCGGGTACCGAAGGCTCTCTCGCCGCTTCGTGAATTTGCGAAAAAATTTGTGCTTCAATTACCAAGCTTTAGTATGTTGCCAGAGTACAACGATCAGCGCAGTTCGGGCTGGGTATTGTTGCGTACGATCTTGCAGGAATGGATAACTCTGAGTGCTGTTCCAGTAGTACTCGTTACAATTCCCCACTACATCTCATTTGTTTCGTCGCGCGATCCGACCCGTTATCGCAAACGATTTCGTGAACTAGCTGATGCTACGGACTGTCATCTTTACGACTTTTTATCTGATCTTCCCAGGTCAGTTGATGATCGTCAACAGTTATGGTCAAACTGGTCAGGTCATCTCTCTGTATCCGCGCACGAACTTTTAGCAGATCGGCTCAAACCAATTGTCCAGAAGTTGCTTCTCAGTTGTCAGGATGCCCGTTCATGAAATTCTAACAGGCGGGGAGTTAAAGATCTGCTTTCTAGTGCCTAGCCAACTTCCGCTCCCCACCCCCAGCAGACCTAGCATCAGGCCCGCTTCAGCAGGTCGGGGAGCACCGACAACAAGACCACCTACACCGTCGCCGTCTGCATGTTCCTGAGGGCCAGCGCGTACAGCCCGTCCGCCTGCTTGGTGAAGGCGTCGGCGTGCTCCCGCGGCGTCTGGCTGCCGGTGATGTCAACTTTGAAGCTGTTGTGCTGGGTCAGGGACCGGCTGCTGCTCGACGTGCTGTTGTTCGTCACGGGGCTGGCCCCGACCGGCGCCGGCTG
>NZ_JAKSYM010000275.1 GCF_022829545.1 Methylobacterium sp. J-030
CGACGGACTGACAGTCCCCGATCACGATAGGCTCGACCCAGCCGGGTTATGGAGGATGAGGAGCATGCACGCCTACCTCGACGCGATGCGTCGCTACGCTACCGCCCAGGGGCGCGCCTCTCGCGCCGACTACTTGCCAGCCCACCCCGTGTTCCGGCCGCTCATCCTCGTTGCCTTCTTCGGCCTGGGCGTCCCCTTCGTCGAGGGGCCACGCCCGATCTTGCCGGCGCTGCTGCTCGTGCTTCTCCTCGGCTCGCACGCGGCCCCCTGGACGGCGCTGACGGTGCGGCGCCTGCATGACATGGATCTCAGCGGCTGGTGGGCGCTGCTTGGCCTAGGCGCGTTCATCCCCATCGTGCCGCTCGGCGTGATCGTGCTGCTGCTCCGGTGCCTACGGGACGGCCAGCCCGGCCCCAACCGGTTCGGGCCAGACCCGCTCGATCGCGCGCCGGTCTCAACTCCGTCGCCCACCGAAGTGCCGCCAGTCGCCTCGACCCCTATGCCGATGGCCGCACCGCTGCCCGCAGCCCCGCGCCGCGACGTGGTGGCCGAGCTTGAGCGGCTGGCGCAGCTGCGCACGGCCGGCACCCTGTCGGAGGCCGAGTTCGTGGTGATGAAGGCGCAGATCCTGAACGCGGGGCGGCAGCGATGAGAGCGGACGATGCCGAGTTCATCACCGTACTGTTCGCCGGCATCGCGCTCGGGTGGTTCGTGTTGCTGCTGCCGACGATCATCGCGTTTCGCAACCGCCACCCGCACCGCTGGGCGATCCTGTCGGCGAACCTGTTCCTGGGGGGCACCGGCATCGGCTGGGCCGGGGCGCTGGCCTGGGCGAAGAGCTCGGCGGACTACTCGGGTGACGGCGCGGGCAAACGCGATTCAGGCTTGAGGATCTTCGTCGAGTGGCCTGCCCCTATTTGGTGGCCCAGGTTCGAAGTTAGTGCATCGTCGGTCTGGAGTTGACCCCGTTTGTGGTCCACGGCCTATGCAAGTTCTCGGGCTGTGACAGCTTGGTCGGCGAAGGCTCGGGGCGTCAAGCCGCCCAGGGCCGTGTGGGGTCGATCTTCGTTGTAGTGGCACCTCCATTCCTCGATACGCTCGCGGGCATCGGCCAGCGACAGGAACCACGAGGCGTTCAGGCATTCCGCTCGGAGGCGGCCGTTGAACGACTCGATATAGGCGTTGTCGGTCGGCCTGCCCGGTCGGGAGAAGTCGATCTCGGCCCCGTTCAGGTAGGCCCATTGGTCGAGCATGCGCCCGGCGAACTCTGGCCCGTTGTCGACCCGCAGGCTCTTGGGTCGGCCCCGCAGCCGGACCAAGGCGTCCAAAGCCTCGGTCACTTGGAAGGCGCGAAAGTTCGCTCTCGGTGTGAGTGAGAGCGCCTCTCGCGTATGGCAATCGACGACGGTCAGGATCCGGAACGGGCGCCCGTCGAAGATGCGGTCGGACATGAAGTCCATCGCCCAGACCTCGTTGGGCCCACCGATCGCCGGTCGCCCCTGACGGTAGCGCCAGGCTCGTTTGCGCTTGGGCAGCTTGGGCCGGATCGACAGTCCCTCGTCCCGGTAGATCCGGTAGGTTCGCTTGTGGTTCACCTCCCAGCCCTCTCGTCGCAACAGGATGTGCAGCCGTCGGTAGCCGTAGCGCACCCGTGCGGCGGCCAGCTCCTTCAGCCGCATCCGCAGCGCCACCTGCGGGTCGGAGCGCTTCCTGTAACGCTGGGACGAGCGGCCGAAACCGGTGGCCTGGCAGGCCCGACGCTCGCTGATGTCGTAGGCCACCTGCAGGTGACCGGCGACTTCACGGCGAGCGGCGGGCCTCACCACTTTCGCTTGAGCACATCCTGCAGCATGGAGCGGTCCAGTGTCAGGTCGGCGACCAGCCGCTTGAGCTTGCTATTCTCATCCTCCAACTGCTTCAGCCGCCGGATCTCCGGCACGCCCATGCCGACGAACTGTTTCTTCCAGCGATAAAACGTCGGTTCGGATACGCCCATCTTCCGGCAGACTTCGTCCACCGTCGCGCCGTTCTCCGCCTGCCGCAGGGCAAAGGCGATCTGTTCGTTCGTGAAGCGTTTGCGAGGCATGGCATCCACCCTCCTTCAGGGTTCAGGATGCCCGAAAAACTCGCGCTCAGTGCGGACCAGTTTGGTGGGTCAGGGTCACG
>NZ_JAKSYM010000404.1 GCF_022829545.1 Methylobacterium sp. J-030
GCTTGGCGTTCGGCAATTCGATGCCGATCGCGTTGCGGCCGGGCACGACCGCCACGCGCGCCGAGACCGCCGGCATGGAGCGGGCGATATCGTCGGCCAGCGCGATCACGCGGCTGGACGTGGGGCCCGGCGCGGGCTCGAGCGCGTACAGGGTGACGACCGGGCCGGGCCGCACCGCCAGGATGTCGCCGCGGACGCCGAAATCGCCGAGCGTCGCCCCCACCGGGGTGGCGTGCTGCTGCTGGGCGTCCGCGCCGATGCGGTGCGCCTGGGCCCGGCTGCGGCGTGCAGGCCGTCACTACCGCACACCGTGCCTCGAACGCCGACATGCGGCGGGCGATCTAGTCGGCCAGCGCTGTCACGCGGCTAGACTTGTTGTGCGGCGCGGGCGCGAGCTCGTACAGGGGGACGACCGGGCCGGGCCACACCTAGAGGATGTCGCCGCGCACGCCGAAATCGCCGAGCGTCGCCGCCAGCAGGTTGGCGTTCTGGTCCAGGGCGTCCGCCGAGATCTGGCTCGCCTGGGACGGGCCGCGGGGGGCCGCCAGCAGGTCGAGGGC
>NZ_JAKSYM010000284.1 GCF_022829545.1 Methylobacterium sp. J-030
CCGGCGACTGTCTTGCAGGTCAAGGGGTGTTTTGGCTTTGGTAGGGCGTTTTGGTCTTCAGGACCGCGTTGGCGGTGATGAGGATGCGGCGCGCCACCGCGATCAGGGCCAGCTTGGCTGGCTTGCCCTGATCGCGCAGAGCCCGGTAGCTGGCCTTGAAGTGTGGGTCGTGGCGCACCGCCACGAGCGCGCTCATGTACAAGGCTGCGCGCACGCACGGCCGTCCGCCGCCGATCATGGCCCGCGGCGGGGCATTGCCCGACTGGCTGACATGCGGGGCCAAGCCAGCCAGGCTGGCGATGCTCTTGCGGTCGCGCTGGCCGAGTTCGGGCAGATCGCAGATCAGCACCCCGGCCACGCGCGGCCCGATGCCGGGGATCGACACGAGCAGGCGCTGCGCCTCCAGGCGCGCGGCGTCAGCCCGGATGCGGGCGTCCAGCTCCGCCTCGATCGCCGCGCAGGCCGCGTCCAGGCTGGCGATGCAGGCCCGATGGCTTTCGAGCACGGCCGGCTCGCGCGCCTGCTGGAGGCGGGTCTTCTCGACCGCGCGCATCGCCACCAGTTGCTGGCGGCGGGTGGACAGCTCCTTGAGCGCGCGGGCCGTGGCGTCGGGCAGGGGGCGGATGGCCTCAGGCATGGCCCGAGCAAAGCGTGCGATCAGCCTTGCGTCCAGCCGGTCGGTCTTGGCCCGCCCGCCCTCGGCCTCGCGAAACGCCTTGATCCGGCGCGGGTTCACCACGCCGACGCTCAGGCCGGCCTCGACTAGGGCGAGCACCAGCGGCTGGGCGTAGCTGCCGATGGCTTCCAGCACGACCCGGGCGACGCGGCCCTGGGCGAGGCGTTCGACCAGGCGGGCGATGTCGCTGGGCTCGTTGCGGTAGCGGGTGGTCTGGCCGCTGGGCGCCAGGCCGAGATCGAGGAAGCGTTGGCCGACATCGATGCCGGCAGCGACAAGGTCAGCCATGGGACCGGTCCTGTATGCGGGCTCGCCGCCAGCCGGGCGGGGCCCAAGCGACTGTTCGATCGAGGGCTCTCGAGCAGGCGCGCCCGCGCCGGACTCGCGATCGCACGACGGATCGGGGACCCACCGAGCTACGCCTGCTCAGCTACCTTACAGCAGCCACACCGAGATACAGGGATCCAGCACAGGAACAGGCCGCGATAGCGGCTCCGGATGCCCGTCCCGACCCGCATGGTGATTCAACCGGACCCCGGGTGCATTTGACCTTCCCGCGCGATCCTGATTGACCGGCCGGGCATGACCACGAGCCTCTCCGCCGGCGGCACCGCGCGCCTCGCCTCCGCCGACCGGATCGGCCGCGGACTCGACGCGCTGAGCCTGAGCCATGCCCGGGCCGTCGCGGCCCTGCTGGCGCTCTGCCTGATCGTATTCCTGCCCGGCCAGATCTCGCTGCAGCCGATGGACCGGGACGAGCCGCGCTTCGCCCAGGCCTCGAAGCAGATGCTGGAGACCGGCGACTTCGTGAACATCCGCTTCCAGGACGAGGCGCGCAACAAGAAGCCGGTTGGGATCTACTGGGCCCAGGCCGCCGCGGTGGCGGTGGGCGAGGCGCTCGGCGTGCCGAACGCCCGCACGCAGATCGCCCTCTACCGCATCCCCTCGGTGATCGGCGCCGCCGCCTCGGTGCTGCTCGCCTACTGGGCCGCGCTCGCCTTTCTGCCCCGCCGCGGGGCGCTGCTGGCCGCCGCCCTCTACGGCGCCTGCCTAATGCTCACCGCCGAGGCGCATCTCGCCAAGACCGACGCCCTGCTCGCGGCCTGCGCCACGGCGAGCCTCGGGGCGCTCGCGCGGGCCTGGATCTTCGCGCATCCCCTCTCCCCACGAACCGGCGATTGGCTCACGTCGTCGACGGACGAAGCCAACGGCCGGCGACATGCGCCTCTTCCGTCCCCCGCAGAGGGGGGAGGGTGGGCGCACGCGCTCGAATGGTCCGTCTTCCCGGCGTTCTGGCTCGGGATGGCGCTGGGCATCCTCGTGAAGGGCCCGATGGTCCCGCTCTTCGTCGTGCTGCCGGCGCTGGCCTTGTCGGTCGTGGCGCGGTCCGGGCGCTGGCTGCTGCCCCTGCGGCCGCTGCCGGGCCTCGCCCTGACGCTCGTTCTGGTCGCCCCCTGGTTCGCCGCCATCGCGTGGAAGAGCGGCGGCGCCTTCTACGCCGAGGCGATCGGGCACGACATGCTCGGCAAGGTCGGCGGCGCGGCCGAACGGCACTGGGGACCGCCCGGGGCCTACGCCCTGGCCGTCTTCGCCACCTTCTGGCCCGGCGCGGCCTTCGCCGCCATGAGCCTGCCCTTCGCGTGGCGGACGCGGCGCGAGCCCGCGACCGCCTTCCTGATCGCCACGGTGCTGCCGGCCTGGCTGATCTTCGAGGCGGTGCCGACCAAGCTGCCCCACTACGTCCTGCCGCTGATGCCGTGGCTTGCGATCCTGACCGCACTGGCCCTGTCGCGGAGGGCGCTGGACCCGCGCCTGCGCGGCGCCCGGCTGACCGCGCTGCTGGTGCCCGCGATCCCCGTGGCGCTGACCCTCGGCCTGTGCGCGGTCGGCTGGCGCCTCGACGGCCACACGATCCCCTGGCCGGCCCTGCCGCTGCTCGCCGCCGCCTGCGCGGTGGCGATGCTCGCGTGGCTGGCCTTCGCACGTGGACCGATCGAAGGATCCGCCGAGCGGGCCCTGGTGCTCGGCGTGCTGGCCTCGTGCCTCCTCGGGCCGGCGGTACTGGGCGTGGCGCAGCGTTCGCTGCCGGCCCTCAAGGTCTCCCCGCGCCTCGCCGCCCTGAGGGACCGGATGCCCTGCGCCAATCCCGAAGTCGCGAGCCTCGGCTACCGGGAGCCGAGCCTCGTGTTCCTGATCGGCACTGGACTCGCCCTGCCGCCGGACGGATCGGCGGCGCGGGAGTTTCTGGAGGCCGGCGGCTGCCGGCTGTTGTTCGTCGAGGCCCGGGACCGCGACGACTTCAACGCGGCCTGGCCGGTGGCGCGCGGGGCGCCGACGCCGATGGCCGAGGTCGAGGGCTTCAATCTCAACACCGGCCGGCGGGTCTTCGTGACGGCCTACGGGGTGGCGCCGTGAGCGAGGCCCCGCGTCTCAGCATCGTCGTGCCGATGAGGAACGAGGCCGGCAACGTCGCGCCCCTGGTGGCCGAGATCGAGGCCGCCTGCGCGGGCCTGCCGTTCGAGCTGATCTGCGTCGATGACGGCTCGACCGACGGCACACCGGCGGCGCTGGCGGCGGCCCGGGCGGGGCGGCCCTGGCTCCGGGTGCTGCGCCATACGCGCGGCGGCGGCCAGTCGGCGGCCGTGCGCAGCGGCGTCCTGGCGGCGCGGGCTGAGACCGTCGCCACCCTCGACGGCGACGGCCAGAACGATCCGGCCTTCATCCCGGTCCTGCTCGCCGCCCTCGACGCGGCCGGCCCCGGGGCCGGGCTCGCCCAGGGGCAGCGGCGCGGGCGCAAGGACGGGCCGTTCAAGATGCTCCAGTCGCGCATCGCCAACGGCGTGCGCGGGCGGATCCTGAAGGACGCCACCCGCGACACCGGCTGCGGCCTCAAGGTCTTCCGCCACGCCGTCTATCTTCGGCTGCCCTATTTCGACGCCCTGCATCGGTTCATGCCGGCGCTCGTGGCGCGGGAGGGCTTTGCCGTGGTCCACCGCGACGTGGTGGACCGGCCGCGGCTCACCGGCGTGTCGAAGTACGGGCTGTTCGACCGCCTCTGGGTCGGGCTCCTCGACCTCGCGGGCGTCTGGTGGCTGATCCGGCGCAAGCGCTCCGATCCGCGCCCCGAAGAGATCGCCGCGCCGGCCGGTACGCCCGCAGACCAGGACGTCGGATGCTGATCCAGCTCGCCCACGATCTGCCGGACTATTTCTACGACGTGTTCGTCACCCGGATGGATTTCTGGCTGGTGTTCGGCATCGTTGCCCAGGTGGTGTTCGGCTCGCGCTTCATCCTGCAATGGATCGCCAGCGAGCGGGCAGGGCGCAGCGTGATGCCGCTGTCCTTCTGGTTCCTGTCGATCCTCGGCGGGCTGATGACCCTGGTCTACGGCTTCGTGCGGCGCGAGCCGGTGATCATCATCGGCCAGGGCCTGTCGACCGGCATCTACCTGCGCAATCTCGCGCTGATCTTCCGAGAGCGCCGCCGCAGGCGGAGCGGGGCATGATCCGCGCGCCGCTGCCGGCCTATTACGACGACCTCGACGCCAGCTTCGCCGAACTCTGGCGGCTGCTCGCCGAGGGCGCCGCCCTGGGGCGCAGCGGCTTCCACCTGCCCGCCCTGGCGACCCTGGGTGCGGACGGCGCGCCGCGGCTGCGCACCGTGGTGGTGCGCGCGGCCGACCCGGAGGCCGGCTCCCTCCGGTTCCACTGCGACCGCCGTTCCGACAAGGCGGCCGAGATCGCCGCGAACCCGGCCTGTGCGCTCATGGCCTACGATGCGGCGGCCAAGATCCAGATCCGCGTCGAGGGCCGCGCCGCCCTCCACGCCGACGATGCCGTAGCCGAGGCCGCCTGGGCCGGGTCCCGGGCGATGAGCCGGGTCTGCTACGGTGCCGAGCCCGCCCCCGGCACCGCGCTCCCGGCGGGCGACGCCTACACGTTGCCGGACGAGGCCGCCGCCGGCACCGCCGGCCGGCCGCATTTCGCCGCCGTGCTGGTCCGGGCCGAGCGGCTCGACTTCCTCTATCTCGACCGCCGCGGCCACCGCCGGGCGGCGTGGCACAGGAACGGGTCCGGCTGGCAGGGGACTTGGCTCGCGCCCTGATCGGGCCGCGCGGCAGACGCCGATCCGCTGTGGCAGAACCACCGGATCGGCCCAGCGCAGTGGATCGGCAGTCTCCGTCGCACGCAACATGTCACATCGTCGTGACCGGCGGTGTAAATCGCATGGCTATCAAGCGCGTCCCAATCGCCATCTGATCCGTACCATTGTCCGGACTCGTTATCGAGTTGGTTAGTTCGCCGGGTGTAGTCTTCTTTTGCCTCGGAGCACTCCCCGTGAACCCCAAATTCAGACAATCAATATCCATAAAGATTGCAATCGCATTTGCCTTTATTGCGGCGAATTCGGTTGGATATTTGTACTATATCTCGAAACGCATGGTCGCGACGGACGCGACTTATAGTGCCTATCTCGAGAACGACGCCACGGCCGCCACGATGGCGGCGCGCCTCGGCCGCACCGTCTATCAGATGAGCTACGTCGCCTTCCGCACCCTCGGCGAGGCCGATCCCGACGAGTCGGACCGGATCGGCGCCGGATTCGAGCCGCTCCCGGCCGAGGCCGGCAGGCTCATCGCCGGCGTGCGCCGGTACGCCCCGGCGGCCTTCCACGCGCGGACCGCACGGATCGCCGAACTGCTCGAGACCTACGCCAAGCTCACCGGCGAGATCTGCGCCATGGCCCGGAAGGGCATGAGCGCCCAGGCCTTGACCCTCGCGCACAGGAAGGTGGATCCGCTCCAGAAGACGCTGTTTGCCGAACTCGACACCTTCGCGGACGATCTCGGAACGGCGATCCAGACCGGGGCCGCGACGCTCGGTGCCGATACCCGAACGACCCTGGTCTGGGTGATCGGCTCGTCGGCGGCCGGCATCGCGGTCAGCATCCTGGTCGGCCTGCTGCTGGTGAGTTACGGCGTCACGCGCCCGCTCGGCCGGCTGACGGCCGCCCTGAAGGCCATGGCGGGGGGAGAACTCGGCACGGAGGTTCCGGAGGCGCGGCGCGGGGACGAGATCGGCGCCATCGGCAAGGCCGTGGAAGGCATCAAGGCCCTGGTCTCCCGCACCGCGGCCGAGCAGGCGGAAGCCGAGCGGCTGACCGACGAGGCCGCCGCCGCCGACCGCAGCCGGACGCTCCTGGCATTCGCCGACGGATTCGAGGCCACGGTCGGCCGGATCATCGGCTTGGTCTCCGCCTCGGTCGCCAGCCTCCAGGCCACGGCCCGGAGCATGACCGAGACCGCCGCGCGGACCGCCGACCGGTCGATCACCGTGGCGGCCGCCGCCGAGGAGGCCGCCACCAACGTCAACACGGTGGCGAGCGCGGCCGAGGAGCTGGGGACCTCGGTGCTGGAGATCGGCCGGCAGGTCAGCGGATCCGCCACGCGCGCGCAGAACGCCGTCCGCGAGGCCGACCAGACGGCGGCCCTGGTGCAGGAACTCAGCGCCGCCGCCGGCAAGGTCGGCGCCGTCGTCGAGCTGATCGCGGCCATCGCGAGCCAGACCAACCTGCTGGCGCTCAACGCCACCATCGAGGCGGCCCGGGCCGGCGAGGCGGGCCGCGGCTTCGCGGTCGTGGCGGGGGAGGTGAAGGCGCTCGCGGGCCAGGCGGCCCGGGCGACCGAGGAGATCTCGGCGCAGATCGGCCGCATCCAGGGGGCGACCGGCCAAGCGGTCTCGGTGATCGCCACGATCACGGCGCGGATCCGTGAGATCGATGCGGTGGCCACCGCGATCGCGGCCGCGGTGGAGCAGCAGGGGGCGGCGACCCAGGCGATCGTGCGCAACGTCGCGCAGGCCGCCACCGGCACCAGCGAGGTCACCAGCAACATGGTGGGCGTGGCCGAGGCCTCGGAGGCGACCGGCGCGGCCGCCGATCAGGTCCTGGAAGCCACCGCGGCGCTGGCGCGCCAGTCGGAGGATCTCGGCGGCGAGGTCCGGCGCTTCCTCGCGACGATCCGGGCCGCGTGACGCTGGTCTCGACGATGTCGTTTCGTGGGACCTGTCACAGGATCGGGAAACCGTTGATCCGCCATCCAACCCGCCCCCTCATCCTGAGGTGCCGGAGCGCAGCGGAGGCCTCGAAGGAGCCCTCCAGAAGACGCTGCGATCCCTGGAGCCCGCCTTCGGGGCCCGCTTCGCCATCACCTCAAGATGCGGTCGTGGCCGGGATCGACCGATGACTCTGCGGCGCTGCCGTGGAGCGGGTCATTGCCAGCCGAAACAGCGATGAACGCCAGTCGCGACATGCTTTCTTGCGCCGAACCAGTGTCCACGCCGGCGGAGCGTATTCTCAACGCCGCCGTCCCGATGGCAGCCCTGCATCCGCCCCACTGACGCCGGCGCCCCGCCCGGGCTACACCCCCGCACCCGGCCGCCCGACCGGGTCGCCCGGGAGAACACCGTGGGCCTCGTCTACGCGCTCGCCGCCTATCTGAGCTGGGGCCTGCTGGTCCCGATCCACTTCCGGCTGCTCGGGGCCTACAGCCCGAACCACATCCTGGCCGAGCGCATCGTCTGGTCGAGCCTGTTCGCCGGCACGCTGGCACTGGTGCTCGCGGCCCGCCACCGCCTCAACCTGCCCCTGCCCCTGCGGCCGCGCCACGCCCTTCTGCTGCTCTCGGCCGCGATGATCGGCGTGAACTGGCTGCTCTATCTCTACGCGGTCAGCAGCGGCCACCTGCTCGATGCGAGCCTGGGCTACTACATCAACCCCCTGGTCAGCGTGGCGCTCGGGCGGGTGGTGCTCGGCGAGCGCCTGCGGCCGATGCAGGGCGTGGCCGTCGCCATCGCGGCGGCGGGCGTCGCGGTCGCGGTGATCTGGGCCGGCGAGGTGCCGCTCATGTCCCTGTCGCTGGCCGTCAGTTTCGCGTTCTACGGGCTTGCCCGGAAGATCGTCGGGGTCGACGCGCTGGTGGGATTCCTGGCCGAGACGCTGCTGCTCCTGCCGGCGGCGATCGTGTGGCTCGTCCTGACGCCCGAGCCGTTCCTGCCCGCCGAGCCCGCGAGCCGGGCGCTCCTGATGCTCACGGGGCTCACCACAGCCCTGCCGCTGATCTGGTTCGCCGCCGCGGCGGTGCGGCTGCGGCTCACCACCCTCGGCCTGCTGCAATACGTCGCCCCGACCTGCCTGCTCGGCCTCAGCGTCCTGGCCTTCGGCGAGCGGGTGGAGCCGCACCGGGCGCTGATGCTCGCCCTGATCTGGGTGGCGCTCGCCCTCTACACCCTCGACGCCCTGCGCGACCGCCGCGCCGCGGTCGTTGCGCCGGTGCGGTCGGATCCGGACGCGATGCGTGTATAAGGCATACCGGTGCGGGTCCGCCTGGGCCGGATGAGGGATGATGCGCAACCGATGAGCGAGAGAGAGGACGGCGCCACGGCCGTCACGGATGCCGACTACCGGATCCTCGCCGAGACGCTGCCGCAGCTCGCCTGGATCGCCGAGGCCGACGGCACCATCATCTGGTACAACCAGCGCTGGTACGACTATACCGGCACCTCGCTCGAAGAGATGCAGGGCTGGGGCTGGCAAAAGGTTCACCACCCCGACCATGTCGCGGCGGTGACCGAGCGTTATCAGGCCGCCGTCGCCCTCGGGACCACCTGGGAGGACACGTTCCCCCTGCGCGGCGAAGACGGGATCTACCGCTGGTTCCTGTCGAAGGCGCGGCCGCACTGCGACGCCTCCGGGCGGGTCGTGCGCTGGTATGGGACCAACACCGACATCACCCGGCGCCGCGCAATCGAAGAACGCCTGCGCCATTCCGAGCAGCGCTTCCGCGCCCTGGTCGACGCCTCGGCGGCCGTGATCTGGAACACCAACGCCGCCGGCGAGCTGACCCCGCCGCAGGTCCGCTGGAGCATCTACACGGGCCAGACCGAGGAGGCCTACCAGGGATGGGGCTGGCTCGACGCGGTCCATCCCGACGACCGGGGCCACGCCGCCGATGCCTGGGCGGCCTGCGTCGAGGCGCGCCGGACCTACGAGGTCGAGTACCGCCTGCGCCGCCACGACGGGGTGTGGCGCACCATGGACGTGCACGGCGTGCCGGTGCTGGCCGAGGACGGAAGCCTGCGCGAATGGGTCGGCACCTGCGTCGACGTCACCGAGCGCAAGGAGGCCGAGGAGGCGGTGGAGCGGGCGCGCCAGGCCGCCGAGGCCGCCAACCGCGCCAAGAGCCAGTTCATCGCCAACATGAGCCACGAGCTGCGCACGCCCCTCTCGGCGGTGATCGGCTATTCCGAGATGCTCGGCGAGGAGCTGGAGGATATCGGCCAGGCGGCCCTCCTGCCGGACCTGCGCAAGATCGAGGCGGCGGCCCGCCACCTCCTGTCGCTGATCAACGACGTGCTCGACATCTCGAAGATCGAGGCCGGCCGCATGACCGCCTCGGCCGAGACGTTTGCCGTGACGGACCTGCTCCAGGACGTGTCCGATTCCACCGGCTCCCTGGTGGAGAAGAAGGGCAACCGCTTCGTCGTCGATACGGGCGACGTCGACCTCGGGTCGATGCATCAGGACCAGACCAAGATCCGCCAGTGCCTGCTGAACCTGATCGGCAACGCCGCCAAGTTCACCGAGCAGGGCGCCATCACCCTCACGGCGCGGCGCCATCGCGAGGAGGGGGCGGACTGGGTGTCCTTCGCCATCACCGACACCGGCATCGGCATGAGCGAGGAGCAGATCGGGCGGCTGTTCGAGCGCTTCGTCCAGGCGGACGACTCGACCACCCGCCAGTTCGGCGGCACGGGCCTGGGGCTGGCCATCACCCGCGCCTTCTGCCGGACCATGGGCGGCGATATCGGCGTCACCAGCACGCCGGGGGCGGGCTCGACCTTCACGATCCGGCTGCCCGCGACGCTGGCCCCCGAGGACGCGCCCCCCGCCGAGGCCGAGGCCCATGCGGTGGAGCCGCACGAGCAGCACGAGACGGTGCTGCTGGTCGACGACGACCCGGCCGCCCGGGAGCTGCTCCAGCGCTTCCTGGAGCGCGAGGGGTTTCACGTGCGCAGCGCCAACGACGGCCGCGCCGGCCTGACGCTGGCTCGCGCGCTCAAGCCCCGGGCGATCCTGCTCGACGTCGAGATGCCGCGCATGGACGGCTGGGCGGTGCTGCACGCGGTGCGCAACGACCCCGACCTCGCCGGGACGCCGGTGATCATGACCTCGGTGGTGGCCGAGCAGGGCCTGGGCCAGGCGCTCGGCGCCACCGACTACTTCGTCAAGCCGATCGACTGGGACCGGCTCAAGGGCTTGATGGAGCGCTACCGGCCGGCGGCGCCGAACGAGGCTCGCGTCCTCGTGGTCGACGACGACGCCGATGCCCGCGAGCGCCTGCGCCGGTCGCTCGGCCGCGAGGGCTGGACCGTCGACGAGGCCGAGAACGGCCGGATCGCGCTCGAGCGGATCAGCCAGGCGCGGCCGAGCCTGATCCTCCTCGACCTGATGATGCCCGAGATGGACGGGTTCGGCTTCCTGCGGGCATTGCGCTCGCGGCCGGACGGCGACGTGCCGGTGGTGGTGCTCACCGCCAAGGAGATCACCCAGGCCGAGAAGGTGAGCCTGAACAAGCAGGCCGACCGGGTGATCGCCAAGGGCTCCATGAGCCTCGCGGAGATCGGCCGGCAACTGCGGGTGCTCTACGCGCGTTCGGCGAGCGAGCCGGTGCCGGGACAACTCCAGGGCCTGATCGCGCGGCTCGCCGAGCAGGAGACGGGGGACAGGCCATGAGCGATGGGATCGATCCGGATAAGGCGGTGGCGATCCGCCTGCGGGCACGGCTGGCCGTGGTGGAGCGGGCGGCGTGGTTCGGCATGGTCCACGCAATGAAGACGCGCCCTGCCGAGACCGAGGCCTATATCGCCTCCGAGCGGGCGCGCTGCACGGACGGGTTCGGCAGCGGCGCCTGGGCGAAGGATCTCACCGACGCGGAACGGAAGATGCTGGCCGACGAGGTCGACGCCGGGCTGGCGCAGCTGATCGAGGATGCGCGCGGGGAGGTGTGAGCCGCCGTCTTTGCGAGCGGAGCGATCTTAGTGGGCCACGCTGACAGGGCTCGCGGCTCCTTGGCTTGATTCGCTGCACTCAGTGACTGGTACGTCGGCACAGTCAAACCACGGATTCTGAAGTTAGCACGGGCCAGCCCCCGCGCACGAAACGATTGCGGTCGGCGGCCTAGTAGGCGGCCACGAAATGGCACCTGAAAAGCGCCGTTTCTGGCACTCTCAAGCCAAGCTCGTAAGAAAAATGTCTTATAGCGAGAACTCAATTATTATTTGAATTTTTGTGCGATTTACCGTTAGTATTATCCGACTATAGTACAACTATCAATATTCTAGATTTTACATTGATTTTCCACCTGATTTTTAATAAATCGCCGTCGTCGGGCGACCAGCGATGCTACCTTGATTTTTGCTAAAATTCCTATAAGCGTGGCGAGAACAGGAGGCCTCGCGATGCGGAACGGAAGAGAATCATTGCAACTGGACAAAATTCGGTATGATCTTGCAGCCGCGAGTGTAGTCGTAAAGCTCAATCGGCTCAGAATAGCTCTTAAATACTTCGATCCAAACCAGCCGCGCGTGCCAGCTGGCCAGCGCGAGGGTGGTCGATGGAGCGGAAATACTTCCGATCCTGATACACACCGCGTGAGAGCCGACACCCAACGCGTTGCAGAGAATTATAGTTTCGGAACGCTTGTCGCGCAGATCCCAAGAAAAATTGGATATGATTGTGTTTACAAATTTGATTTCGGGCACGTCATGGTCGAAGGCATGACAAATCTTGGATGCTCACCTTTCGTGCCATCCGCCGCAGTGAGACATGGCGTCTTGTTGAACGATAATTTCGAAGGACGGTAAGTCATGCAAACAGAGCCATATCTCCCAATTAACTTCACTATTTCGCCAGAGGCATGGGCAGAAATCGCAAACATCCGCCGTCAATGGGATAACAAACTTAGTGATAAATCTGACGTCTTGATGATTGGCTGGGGCAGGACTGTGCTAAATGATGGAAAATCCTGGGGTCACGTGGTCATAAGCTTCTATGGAATCTCAGATAGAGGTAAAATTGAACATGGCATACAAATACTTTCCGGGCATGAGGTTGTTTTTTTACGACACCTGAATTTTATGACAAATTTGAGGGCAAGGTAATAAGATTCGAGCCAGATAAGTCGTTCTTCCTGGCGCCGAGCTAATAATACCCGCGCTCAAATCGATTCGTACCTTGTCCTCGAAACACGTCACCCCAAGCCGGCGGCAAGCCCGTCCACGATAAAGGCGCCCCCACCGCCTGCCCCGGCAAACTTGCGGCAGAAAACACCCCGCGTGCCACCGCCCGGGCCAGTACCCGCGCGGCGGCATCACCCAGGCGGGCGAGGTCCGCCACCGGCTCGGCCAGCGGCACGGCGCCGGTGGCCACAGCAAACACCAGATCGCCGTCGAGGGGCGTATGCGCCGGCACGAGGGCGCGGGCGAGGCCGTCCTGGGCCGCCACCGCGAGGCGGCGGCACTGCGCCTTGGTCAGCGCCGCGTCTGTCGCCACCACGGCGAGCGTCGTGGCGGCCCCCGGCAGCGCCCGGGCCGGGAAGGCGAGGGCGTCGTCCGGCACCCGGGCCGGAGAGCCCAGGCCGCCGAACTCGTTCCCCGCCTCGAAGGGTGCGGCCCAGAAATGCGGCCCGTCGCCGATCGTCGCGTTGCCGAAGGCGTTCACCGCCACGAGCGCCCCGACCCGGAAACCGGTCCCCGCCACCAGGGCCGAGGCCGAGCCGATCCCGCCCTTCAGGCGCCCGGTGCGCGCGCCGGTCCCGGCCCCGACGGAACCCAGCTCGAAAGATTCGGCGGCCGCCGCGGCGGCGGCGAAACCCAGCTCGCGATAGGGCGGGTAGCGGCCCCAAGCCTTGTCGCCGCCGTTGAGCAGGTCGAACAGGATCGCCCCGGGCACGATCGGCACCCGCATCCCGCCGACCGGGAAGCCGCGCCCGGCCTCGGCGAGCCACGCGGTCACGCCCGCCGCCGCATCGAGCCCGAAGGCCGAGCCCCCGGACAGCACCAGCGCGTCGATCCGCTCCACGGTGCGCTCGGGATCGAGCAGGTCGGTCTCGCGGGTGCCGGGCCCGCCGCCGCGTACGTCCACGGAGGCGACGACGGGCGCGTCGAACAGGATCGCGGTGACGCCGCTGGCGATCCGCAGATCGCTGGCGTGGCCGACCCGCAGCCCGGGAATATCCGTGATGCAATTCCGCAGCATCGGCGGAGCTTGCCACGCCCGGCCACTGGCGCAAATGCCCGCACGCGCCGCGGAAAGCCCGACCGGGTTCTCCGGTTGGTCAGGCGGCAGACCGGATCGAGGAGCACGCCATGGACGTCGGGATCATCGGACTGGGGCGGATGGGCCGGGGCATGGCCGCCAGCCTCGCGCGGGCCGGCCACACGGTCCGCGCCTGGAACCGCTCGCCGGAAGCCGCCAAGGGCATCGCGGGGGTCACGCCGGTGGGCAGCGCCGCGGAGGCTTTTTCCGGCGATGCGGTCATCACCATGCTGGCCGACGACGCGGCGCTCGAAGCCGTGATCGTGGCCGGCGGCCTGCTCGACCGGCCGGAGCGGCCGGGCGTGCATATCGGCATGAGCACGATCTCGGTGGCGCTGGCCAAGCGGCTCGCCGCCGTGCACGATCGGGCGGGCGTCCCCTACATCTCGGCGCCGGTCTTCGGCCGGCCGGACGTGGCGGAGGCCGGCACGCTCAACATCGTGGCGGCCGGCGCTGCGGACCACATCGATCGCGTGGCCCCGCTGCTCGACGCCATGGGCGCCAGGACCTGGCGGTTCGGGGACGATCCGGTGCGGGCGAACGCCGTCAAGCTCGCCGGCAACTTCATGCTGATCTCGGCCATCGAGGCCATGGCAGAGGCCTGCGCGCTCACCGAGGGCCACGGCGTGCCGGGCGCCGCGTTCCTCGACCTGATGACCAACACCCTGTTCGCCTCGCCGGTCTACAAGGGTTACGGGGCCTCGATCGCCCAGAACCGCTACGAGCCGCCGGGCTTCATCCTCAAGCTCGGCGCCAAGGACGTGCGGCTCGCCCTCCAGGCGGCCGAGGGCGCAGGCCTGCCGATGCCCTTCGCCAGCGTCCTGCGCGACGGCCTGATCGAGGCGATCAGCCACGGCGACGGCGAGAAGGACCTCGCGTCGCTCGCCCGGGTTTCGGCACGGCGTGCAGGGCAGGGTTGAGCAAGATACAGATGCTACACCCTTAATGCGGAATTTAAGACTCCGTTCAAATAAACGTTACAGTGTCCGCGCGTCTTTAAGCGCGGATACCAGAACATGTTTCGCCGACTCGTCTCGCTTCGCGCGATGTCCCTGTCCACGAAGGTGATCCTCCTGGCGATGCTCGCGGTGTCGCTCACCGCGGGGGCGATCTCGGTCACCGTCTCGCGGCAGACCTGGTCGCAGATGGAGGATCGCCAGCGCAGCAACGGCGAGCGCAACCTGCGCACGCTCGCCCTGGTCCTGGCCGAACGCCTGCCGGGCACCACCGCGGAACTCGCGGGCACGCGGGTCGCCAAGGTCGTGACGCCGAGCCTTTCGGGCTTCGCGGACGCGGCCGTGGTCGACAGCGCCGTGGCGTATTCGGGCGGCACGGCGACGGTCTTCAGCTTCGAGGCGGCGACCGACAGCTTCGTGCGCCGCCAGACGACGGTGCGCCGGGAGGACGGCGCCCGCGCGATCGGCACCGCGCTGGCCCCCGACAGCCCGGCCCAGGCCGTGGTGCGCGCCGGCAGGACCTACGAGGGGCCGGCGATGCTGTTCGGCCGCCGCTTCTACACCGTCTATCAGCCGACCTTCGACGCCGCCGGCACGGTGAACGGCATCCTGTTCGCCGGCCTGCCGATCGAGATGTATTTCGACGCCCATGCGCAGACCATGACGAGCCTCGGCGTCGCGGCGCTGGTCATCGCGGTGCTGGCCTGCGCCCTTGTGGGCCTCGTGGCGGCGCGCCTGTTCCGGCCCTTCGCGGCGATCACGGGCCGGATCGAGGGTCTGGCGGCCGGGGATCTGGAGACCGCGGTCCCCCATGCCGGGCGTGGCGACGAGATCGGCGCGGTGGCGCGCTCGGTCGAGGTGCTGCGCGTGGCCGGTATGCGGACGCGGGAACTGGAGGGCCTGCAGAGCGCCGGCGCCGCCGACGAGACGCGGCGGCGGGCCGATCTCGATCACGCCATCGAGGCGTTCCGCTCTCAGGTCGTCGTGCTCAAGAATGCGCTTACCGCCAGCACCGGCTCCATGCGCGACCGGGCCGGCGAGATGGCGGCGAGTTCCGCTGAAGCCGAGGGCGCGGTCGCCGAGACCGCGCGCGGCTCGCACGAGACCTCGGCCAGCGTCCAGACCGTGGCGAGCGCGGCCGAGGAACTCTCCGCCTCGATCAGCGAGATCGGCGGGCAGCTCAATCAGGCCGAGGCCCTGGTGGCCACCGCGAGCGCGGATTCGGAGGCGATGAACGCCGAGATCGGCGGCCTCGCCGAGGCCACGGGTCGGATCGGTGCCGTGGTCGGCCTGATCCGCCAGATCGCGGAGCAGACCAACCTCCTGGCGCTCAACGCCACGATCGAGGCGGCCCGTGCCGGAACCGCCGGACGCGGTTTCGCGGTGGTGGCCTCCGAGGTGAAGGCTCTGGCCGAGCAGACCGCCAAGGCCACCGAGGAGATCTCAGGCCAGATCGCGGGCGTCCAGACCTCCACCGCGGCCACCGTGGCGGCGATCGGCCGGATGGGCGAGCGGATGCGCGCGGTCAGCGCGACCACGGGCGGCATCGCCGCCTCGATGAGCGCCCAGAGCGCGGCCACCGCCGAGATCTCCCGCAACGTCGCCGAGACGGCCGGCGCCACGGAGGCGATCGCCAGCGGCCTCACCACGGTCGCCGGCGCCGCCCGGCGCTCGGCCCGGATGGCCGCCACCGTGACCGAGGCCGCCGAGACCGTCGACACGGTCGCGGCCGAGCTGGAGCACGAGATCGAGCGCTTCCTGGCGCAGGTCGCGGCCTGAGGCGCGCGCGCGGTCTAGAGCCCGAACCGGGCGAAGGCCGCGCGTTCCGCGACGGCGGCGATCGCGCCCTCGGCGAGGCCGTCGATCCCCCCCGGCGCCCCGCCGCGGCGCAGCAGGCGGGACAGGAACCCGCCCCTTGCCTCGGCGACAGGCCGCAGATCCACCATCTCGCCGAAGCGGGCGCGCAGGGTGGTGCGGATATCGCCCAGCGCGTCGACGAGACCGAGCGGCAGCGCCTGCCGGCCGGTCCAGACGGCGCCGGTGAACAGATTCTCGGAGGTCGACAAGGTCGGGCGGCGCGCCGTGACCAGGCCCGTGAACAGGTCCTGCACGTCGGCCTGGATGCGCTTCAGCCGCTCCACATCCGCCGGGTCCTCGGGGCGGAACGGGTCGAGCATCGACTTGGCCTCGCCCTGGGTGTGCACCCGGCGCTCGACGCCGAGCTTCTCCAACAGGCCGTGAAAGCCGAATCCCGCCGAGACCACGCCGATCGAACCGACGATCGAGGTCGGGTCGGCGACGATCTCATCGGCCGCGCAGGCGATCATGTAGCCGCCCGAGGCCGCGACATCCTCCACGAACGCGATCACCGGCAGGTTCTTCTCGGCGGCGAGCGCCCGGATCCGGCGGTGGATCAAGTGCGATTGCGCCGGCGAGCCACCCGGCGAGTTGATCACCAGGGCCACCGCCTTGGCACCGGGCATGCCGAAGGCCCGGTCCAGGCTGCCCGCCAGGCCGCCGATCGAGAGCCCCGGGCGGATCGGCGAGACCGCCCCGATCGTGCCCGAGAGCCGGACGACGGCGACCCGCGGGCGGCGGTCCCGGAAGCGGCGCGGCAGGAGGGCGCGGAGGGAATCGGACAACGCGAACGCCATGGGATCTTGCGCGACTCGTCGAGACTCGGGCGGGGGACGGCCCGGATGCGTCGACCGGAAACTGGGCGTTCCTTAACCCCAAGCAAGGGTGGTGCGTCTGCGCAGTCCCGCGGAGCGAACCGTTTGCCGACCTTGGCCGTTCCTGCGGGTGACGCGCGCCGGCCCGGATCCGCCGGATCATCCGGGCGCCAACACGAGAGAGAGAGACGATGCGACCCTGGCCTATCCTGGTCCTCCTTGCCGCGCTGATCGGCGGGCTGGCGAGCGCGCCCGCCCGGGCGGCGCCCCTTCCGGTCCCGGTGACCGCCGAGGCCGCGGCGCCCGCCCCTGTGGTGCAGCTCGCCCGCTGGCACTACCGGCGCCACTGGCACCGGCACCATCACTGGCGGCGCCATTGGCACCACCGCCGCCATCATTGGCATCGGCACCATTATGGCCGCCGCCATTACGGGTATCGGCATCACGGATTCCGGCATCACGCCACACCGGGCCGCCCGGTGGGCCATCGCCACCTCACGTTCTACTGAGCGGAACGGCCCGCGGCCTGGCCCCATCCGGCCGGGTCGCGGGCCTGCCGGCACGCTTGCGAACGGCCTCGGAAAACCTTATTTATCCGTCTGATATCACTGCTCTTCCGAGAGGCCGTTCCGGCGCATCGCGCGCCACCCGGGAGCGGCCGAGAGCACCGCCCGCCCGGGCTTCAGAACGGAAACCGACTTGGCCGAGAACGATCCGACTGGCGCAGCCCCGCCCGCCAGCGACATCCGCCCCGTCTCCATCACCGACGAGATGCGCCGCTCCTACCTCGATTACGCGATGAGCGTGATCGTGAGCCGGGCGCTTCCCGACGCGCGCGACGGCCTGAAGCCGGTGCACCGGCGCATCCTCTACTCCGCCTTCGAATCCGGCCACCTGCCCGAGCGGAAATACGTCAAGTCGGCGCGCATCGTCGGCGACGTGATCGGCCTCTACCACCCGCACGGCGACCAATCGATCTACGACGCCCTGGTGCGGATGGCGCAGGATTTCTCCATGCGCCTGATGCTCATCGACGGGCAGGGCAATTTCGGCTCGGTCGACGGCGATCCGCCCGCCGCCATGCGCTACACGGAATCGCGGCTGGCCAAGCCCGCCACCGCGCTGCTCAGCGACATCGACAAGAACACCGTCGATTTCCAGCCCAACTATGACGAGTCGCGCGAGGAGCCGACCGTCCTCCCGGCCCGGTTCCCGAACCTTCTGGTCAACGGCGCGGGCGGCATCGCGGTGGGCATGGCCACCAACATCCCGCCGCACAATCTCGGCGAGCTGATCGACGCCTGCGTGGCGCTGATCGACGATCCGGGTCTGACGATCGAGCAGCTCACCGAGATCGTCCCCGGCCCGGATTTCCCGACCGGCGGCCGGATCCTCGGCCGTGCCGGCACCCGGCAGGCCTACGCCACGGGCCGCGGTTCGGTGATCATGCGTGCCACCTCGCATGTCGAGGAGTTGCGCAAGGAGCGCGAAGCGCTGATCTTCACCGAAATACCCTATCAGGTGAACAAGGCGACGCTGGTCGAGAAGATCGCCGAACTGGTGAAGGAGAAGCGCGTCGAGGGCATCTCCGACCTGCGCGACGAGTCCGATCGGACCGGCATGCGCATCGTGGTCGAGATCAAGCGCGACGCCATGGCGGACGTGGTGCTCAACCAGCTCTACCGGTTCACGCCGCTGCAGAGTTCCTTCGGCTGCAACATGGTGGCGCTGAACGGCGGCCGCCCCGAATTGATGAACCTGAAGGACCTGCTCGAGGCCTTCGTGGATTTCCGCGAGGAGGTCGTCTCCCGGCGGACCAAGTTCCTGCTCGGCAAGGCGCGGGAACGGGCGCACGTCTTGTGCGGGCTGGCCATCGCCGTCGCCAACATCGATGAGGTGATCCGGCTGATCCGCACCTCGCCGGACCCAAACACGGCCCGCGAAGCCCTGATGGACCGCGACTGGCCGGCCCACGACATCGCGCCGCTGATCGCCCTGGTGGACGACCCGCGCCATCGGGTCGCCGAGGACGGGACCTACCGCCTGTCCGAGACCCAGGCCCGCGCCATCCTCGACCTGCGCCTGCAGCGCCTCACGGCGCTCGGCCGCGACGAGGTCGGTGACGAGTTGAAGACGCTCGCCGAAGAGATCGCCGACTATCTCGACATCCTGCGCTCCCGCGTCCGCATCCAGGCCATCGTGAAGCACGAACTCGCCGAGGTGCGCGCGCTCTTCGCCACCCCGCGCAAGACCGAGATCGTCGATTACGACGGCAGCGTCGACGACGAGGATCTGATCGCCCGCGAGGACATGGTGGTGACCGTGTCGCACGCCGGCTACGTGAAGCGCGTCCCGCTCTCGACCTACCGGGCGCAGCGCCGCGGCGGCAAGGGCCGCTCCGGCATGACGACCCGCGACGAGGATTTCGTCACCCGGCTGTTCGTGGCCAACACCCACACGCCGGTGCTGTTCTTCTCCAGCCAGGGCCAGGCCTACAAGGAGAAGGTCTGGCGCCTGCCGATGGCCGCCCCGAACGCCCGCGGCAAGGCGCTGGTCAACATCCTGCAATTGCAGGACACCTCCGAGCGCATCACCACGATCATGCCGCTGCCCGAGGACGAGGCGTCCTGGGAGACGCTCGACGTGATGTTCGCCACCGCGAGCGGCAACGTCCGGCGCAACAAGCTCTCGGACTTCACCACGGTGAACCGCAACGGCAAGATCGCCATGAAGCTCGATCCGGGCGACCACATCGTCCATGTCGAGATCTGCCGTCCGGACCAGAACGTGCTGCTGACCACGGCGCTCGGCCAGTGCATCCGCTTCCCCGTCGAGGACGTGCGCGTGTTCAAGGGACGCGACTCGACCGGCGTGCGCGGCATCCTGCTGGCGAAGGACGACCGGGTCATCTCGATGACGATCCTGAACGCCTTCGACGCCACCGCGGAGGAGCGGGCGGGCTACCTGAAGATGCGCCGCGCCGTGACCGGCGAGGCGGAGGAGACCGGCGACACGGAGGCCGAGGACGGCGCCGAGGCGGCCGCGATCTCGCTCGACCGCTACAACGAGATGGGGGGCGCCGAGCAGTACGTGCTCACCCTGTCGGAGCGGGGCTTCGGCAAGCGCTCCTCGTCGTTCGAGTACCGGACGTCGGGGCGCGGCGGAAAGGGCATCACGGCGATGCGGGTCAATCCCCGCAACGGCAGCCTCGTGGCGTCCTTCCCCGTCGAAGCCTCCGACCAGATCATGCTGGTCACCGACGGCGGCCAGCTCATCCGCGTGCCGGTGGACGACATCCGCATCGTCGGCCGCGCCTCGCAGGGCGTGACGGTGTTCAACACCGCCAAGGACGAGAAGGTCGTCTCGGTGGAGCACATCGTGGGCGAGGACGAGGCCAACGGGGACGGTGGCATCGAGGGCGGCATCGAGGGCGGCATCGAGGAGGTGTGAGGCATCGGCCGTCTCACCCCGAGGTTCCGTCCGGCGCGAAAATGCTCTAGGTCCGGTCGCGATGACCCGCACCGCCCTCTATGCCGGCTCGTTCGATCCGGTCACGAACGGCCATCTCGACGTGGTCCGCCAAGCCTGCCGGCTGGTGGACCGGCTCGTGATCGCCATCGGCGTGCATCCCGGCAAGGCGCCGCTGTTCTCCGCCGAGGAACGGGCTGAGTTGCTCACCGAAACCTGCGGGCCGGTGGCGACGGCCGAGGGCGCGGCCCTGGAGATCGTGACCTTCAGCGACCTCGCGGTCTCGGCCGCCCGGCGCTCCGGCGCCGCCCTCTTCATCCGCGGCCTGCGCGACGGTACCGATCTCGACTACGAGATGCAGCTCGCCGGCATGAACGGCGCCATGGCGCCGGAGGTGCAGACCGTGTTCCTGCCGGCCTCCACCCAGGCACGGCCGATCACCGCGACGCTGGTGCGCCAGATCGCCGGCATGGGCGGGGATGTCGCGCCCTTCGTGCCCGCAGCGGTCGCCGCGCGCCTCCGGCAGCGCTTCGCCGCCCATTCCTGAAGACTGAAAGGACTTCGATGAACCGACGCCACGCCCTCCTCGCGCTCGCCCTCACGCTCGGCACCGCCACGGCGGCCCGGGCCGCCGACGCCAACACGGTCTATCTGCAGACCAAGGACGGGCGGATCACCATCGAGCTGCGTCCCGACCTCGCGCCGAAGCACGTCAAGCAGATCAAGACGCTGGTCTCGCAGGGGTTCTACAACGGCCTGAAGTTCCACCGGGTGATCGACGGCTTCATGGCGCAGACCGGCGATCCGAAGGGCAACGGCACCGGCGGCTCCAGCCTGCCGAACATCCCGGCGGAGTTCTCGCAATCGGCCCAGTTCCGCCGCGGCACGGTGGGCATGGCCCGCTCGTCGGACCCGAACTCGGCGAACTCGCAATTCTTCATCTGCCTCGCCGATGCGCCCAACCTGAACGGCCAGTACACGATCGTGGGCAACGTCACCGACGGGCTCGACGTGCTCGACAAGATCAAGAAGGCCGCCCCGGGCGCGCCCGGCGGCGCCGTGCAGGACCCCGACAAGATCGTCAGCATGACGCTCGCCGAGAAGGGCAAGTAGCGGCCGCATGCCGGGCTGGCGCGCCGCCGCGATCCTCCTGCTGAGCTTCGGTCCGGCGGCTGCCGCGACCTACGAGGGCAGCCCCTTCTACGGCTACGCCTTCGAGCCCGGGGGCGCCTATCCCCTGAGCCTGCCCCAGACCCTGCGGGCCACGATCGCGGTGCCGGTCGCGCGGATGGCGACGAAGCCCGCCGACACCCTGGCCGAACTCTATCCGGCGCTCGCCGCCTGCTGGCAGGTACCGGCCAGCCTCGGGGCGCCGAGCGCGGGGTCGGAGGACATCGAGATCACCCTCCGGCTGTCGCTGCGCCGGGACGGCAGCCTGATCGGCCCGCCGCGCGTGACCTATGCGGCGGGCGTCTCGGGTTCGCAGCGGACCATCCTGGTGCGCGGGACGCTCGATGCCCTGGCGCGCTGCACCCCGGCCCACATCACGGCGGGCCTCGGCCGGGCCATCGCGGGCCGGCCGGTGGCGCTGCGTTTCGTCTACCGCCCCCCGGCCTGAGCGCCGGCGATCCCCTCCACGGGCGCTGGCCGGATCCGGCACGCGCCGATACAGTTCCCCAAACCGGAAGGATAACGACATGGCCGACAACGAGACCATCGTGCTTGAGACCACCAAAGGCCGCGTCGTGATCGCGCTGCGCACCGACCTCGCGCCGGGCCACGTGGAGCGCATCAAGACGCTGGCATCGCAGGGCTTCTACGACGGCGTGCCGTTCCACCGGGTGATCGACGGGTTCATGGCCCAGACGGGCGACCCGACCGGCACCGGCTCGGGCGGCTCGGACCTGCCGGACCTGAAGGCCGAGTTCAACGCCGAGCCGCACGTGCGCGGCACCTGCTCGATGGCGCGGACCAACTTCCCGCACTCGGCGAACTCGCAGTTCTTCATCTGCTTCGACGACGCCCGCTTCCTCGACAAGCAATACACGGTCTGGGGCACGGTCGTGGAGGGCATGGACGTGGTCGACACGATCAACAAGGGCGAGCCGCCGCGCTCGCCGGACAAGATCGTGAAGGCGAGCGTCGCGGCGGCCTGATCGTCCGCTCGCCCGCGCGCCCAACGCGGCGTGCGGGCGAGCCTCGCGCACGCCATCGGTGCCACCCTTTCGTGGCCTCCGAGCCTCAAAATGGCCTGCGCACCTTCAAGACAGCGTGGTTTGCCAAGGCGGCGAGAAAAGCCGGACTTGCGGATCGGGCGCTATGCGCCGCGATGTGCGAAGTCGCGAACGGCCAATCGGACGACCTCGGCGGCGGCGTCTTCAAGAAGCGCCTGAACCGGAACAGGCACCGGAGCATCATCCTGACCAAGGCCGGCGCCTATTGGCTGTATCAGTACCCGTTCGCCAAGCAGGATCGCGCCAACATAGAGGACGATGAGCCGAGAGCCTTCCGTCAGCTGGCCAACGCATTCGGGAAGACCTCTGAGGCGGATATCGCCCGCCTCGTCTCGACCGGGCACATCACGGAGATCTGCGATGGTGGGGAAGCGGACCTTTAAGAGCGACGCCTTCGAGTCGATCCACGCGACCGCGGTTGCCCTCCATGAAGCCGGTGTGACCGACGCGGCGGGGCTGCGCTGGTTCGACGAAGCGTGCCTCATGGCGCCGCCCGCGATCGAGCCGGCTCAGATCAAGAAGCTCCGTGAGAGCCTCAACGTCAGCCAGCCGGTCTTTGCCCGATATCTCAACACGAGCGAAAGCACTGTCGAGAAGTGGGAGACAGGCGCCAAGAAGCCCAGCGGCATGGCGCTCAAGCTCCTGGCGATCGTTCAGAAACATGGTCTTCAGATCCTGACCTGAAACCGAGCGCTTCCGCCGCCGCCAGATCCACCGGCGTGTTGATGTTGAGGAACGGGTCCAGCGGCTCGACCGGCCAGGACGCCACCGCCGCACCGTACCGGTCGAGGAAGGCGCCGACGCGCCGCTCGCCCCGTGTGAGATAATCCCGCAGGTCGTCGCGCAGGGCCGCCGGCCAGAGGGCGATCGTGTAATGCTGCCGTGCACCCGACGCCGCCAGGGCGAGGCCGGTCTCCGGCGCGACGGCCTGGAGCCGCGCCACCAGATTCTCCGGCAGGAACGGGGCATCGCCCGACACGCTGACCACCCGCGCGATGCCCTGCGCCGCCGCTTGCTCCAATCCGGCCAGAATCCCGGCGAGCGGGCCCGGTTGATCCGGGAGCGGATCCGGCAGGATCGGCCCCGGAAACCCCGTGAACCGCGCCGGGTCGCCGTTGGCGCTGAGCGCCAATCCCGCCCCGCATTGCGGCCCGAGCCGTTCGACCACCCGCTCCAGCAGGGTCCGCCCCCCGAGGCGCAGCAGCGGCTTGTCGCCACCGCCCATCCGCCGCGCCCGCCCGCCGGCCAGGATCAATCCAAGGACCGGCGAAGACGATGCCGGCGGCGCCATGGCCTCACTCGAAGACGATCTTCGGCGCCGTCCGGCCCACCGGTGCGCCCGACAGGTTCGCCCAGAGCTTCGCGGCGATGTCGCGATAGACCTTGGCGTGCGGCCCCTCCGGATCGGTCGCCACCACGGGACGGCCGGCATCCGAGGTTTCGCGGATGGTCATGTCGAGCGGCACCTCGCCGAGGAACGGCACGCCGAGGCGCTGCGCCTCGATCCGCGCGCCGCCATGCCCGAAGATGTGCGAGGCGTGGCCGCAATTCGGGCAGACGAAAGTCGCCATGTTCTCGATCACGCCGAGGATCGGCACCGCGACCTTCTTGAACATGGTCACGCCGCGCCGCGCATCGATCAGCGCGAGATCCTGAGGCGTCGAGACGATCACGGCGCCCGCGAGCGGCGTCGCCTGCGCCATGGTGAGCTGCGCATCGCCGGTGCCGGGCGGCATGTCGACCAGCAGCACGTCGAGTTCGCCCCAGAGCACGTCGCGCAGCATCTGGGTGATGGCCGACTGCACCATCGGACCGCGCCAGATCATCGCCGTCTCGGGCTCGATCAGGAAGCCGATCGACATGACCTTGAGGCCGTAGCCGACCATCGGCTCCATGGCCTTGTTGTCGACGACATTCGGCTTGCCCGAGAGCCCGAACAGCTTCGGCACCGACGGGCCGTAGATGTCGGCGTCGAGGAGGCCGACCTTCAGCCCCTGCGCCTGGAGCGCGAGGGCGAGGTTGCAGGCGGTGGTCGATTTGCCGACGCCGCCCTTGCCGGAGGCCACCGCCACGATGTGGCGCACGCCGGCGATCTGCGGTCCCTGATTGGGCGGAGCGCCGGGCCGGGGTGGGGCCGCCGGCGGCGGTGTCACGGGGCGCGGGGCGGCGGTGCTCTGAGCCGGATGGCTTTGGTTCCGCTCGGAGGTCAGGCTCGCGAACACGCCCGAGACGCCCGGCATCTGCAGGACGCGGCCCTCGGCCTGGCGCCGCACCGGCTCGAACCGCTCCGCCTCGCTCGCATCGACTAGGATCGAGAACATCACGCGGCTGTTCGGATCGACCACGACCTGGGAGAGCCGCCCCGAGCCGGGCAGGGTGGTGCCGGCGGCATCGACGGTGACGTCGGCGAGCGCCTTCAGCACGTCGTCACGGGTGATCGCCACAATCGTTCTCCACCGGGCAAGCAGGTATGCCAGTGCATGTAACCGAGCCTGCCCAGAACACCAGACCCTCGGTCTGCGATTGCCAGCCGCGCCTCGATTCCGCACGCCTTGCCGGTGCCGAGCCTTGCGAAGCTTCCGATGGCCGGCGCTCGGATCTGCCGGACCAATGTCTCAATGCGGGTTCGCGATCAGATTGCACTCCTCCATCGGCCCGCGCACCACGGTCCCGTCGCCGCGCCGGTAGACGCCGTTGCGGACGTGCCGGCAGCCGAGGGGGCCGCGCAGCCGCTTCACGCGCTCGATATGGACGCTGCCGTAACGCCGATTGGATACATCGTGGCCGCCGATGCGCACGCCTGGGCCGAACCGCACCGCGGCCCCCGCCGGCAGGACCGCTAGAACAAGCGCATCGAGGGCCAGCAGCACGGTGGCCCGCCGCCTCGCCGGTGACTGCGCCATCCGAACCTCTGTCTCCGCACGCGCAAGCTGAACCAACCGGAGATTGATCCGTTGTCGGGGCAGCCTTCAGGCGGGGCCCCCTCCGGAGCGCATCCGCGCCCCGCGGGAATCACCGCTCGGACCGACGATCAGGAGACCAATTCATGCATCAGGGCAACCACCGCGACCACGAGGGCGCGAAGAAGCTGTTCGAGCTCATCAAGGACGTGAAGATCGCCATGATGACCACCGTCGATGGCGACGGCACGCTCAACAGCCGCCCGATGTGGAACAACGACGCCGACGAGAACGGCGACCTGTGGTTCTTCACCAAGCTGCACTCGCCCAAGACGGCCGAGATCAGCAAGGACAGCCAAGTCAATCTCGCCTATTCCGACCCGTCGAGCCAGACCTACGTCTCGGTGGCGGGCAAGGCCGAGATCGTGCGCGATCAGGCCAAGATCAATGACAAGTGGAATGAGAGCCTGAAGACCTGGTTTCCCAACGGCAAGGACGATCCGGAGGTCGCGCTGATCCGCGTCCATCCCGAGAAGGGCGAGTACTGGGACAGCCCGAACAGCACGATGCTGCACCTCTACGGCTACGTGAAGGCCTCGCTCACCGGCGAGAGCCCCAAGACCGAGACCAAGAAGGTGGATCTGGGCTGAGACCGGGCTTCAGAGACTCGGATTTCCGCGGGCGGTCTCCGGATGGAGGCCGCCCGTCTTCTTGACGGGGCCGGGCTCGGCATGCGCTCTGCGTCGGCACGGCGCGGCAGAGTCTTCAAGAAAAATGCTCGATCTGGCCAAGCGGGTTTACGATCACAGCTTCCGCATCGACCCGATCGTGCGGTCGCTGCTCGACACGGATTTCTACAAGCTGCTGATGGCGCAGTCGATTCTGCGCCGGCACCCGGACATCCGCGCCACCTTCGGCATCACCAACCGGACGCACCGGATCCGCATCGCCGAGGAGGTCGATGCCGGGCTCCTGCGCGAGCAGCTCGATCACGCCCGGACGCTGCGCCTCAGCAAGGGCGAGGTCACGTGGCTGCGCGGCAACGTGTTTCGTGGCCAGGGGCGGATCCTGGAGCCGGACTTCGTGAGCTGGTTCGAGACCTTCCAGCTCCCCGAATACGAACTCGCGGTCCATGACGGGCAGTACGAACTCACCTTCCACGGCCCCTGGGTCGAGACCACGCTGTGGGAGGTCCCGGCGCTGGCGATCCTGAACGAGCTGCGCGCCCGGGCCGTGCTGCGGGGCATGGGCAAGCTCGATCTCCAGGTGCTCTACGCCCGGGCCATGACCCGGGTCTGGGAGAAGATTCAGCGGCTGCAGAAGCTGCCCGACCTGTCGGTGGCGGATTTCGGAACCCGTCGCCGCCACGGCTTCCTGTGGCAGGATTGGTGCGTGCAGGCCATGGCGGAGGGGCTGGACGGGGCGTTCCTCGGCACCTCGAACTGCCTGATCGCCGCCCGGCAGGAGGTCGAGCCCGTGGGCACCAACGCCCATGAATTGCCGATGGTCTACGCAGCGCTCGCCGAGGATGATGCCGCGCTCGCCGCCGCGCCCTACCGGGTGCTGGCCGACTGGCAGGAGGATTACGGCGGCAACCTGCTGGTGATCCTGCCCGACACCTACGGCACGACCGGCTTCCTGGCGAACGCCCCGGCCTGGGTCAGCGACTGGACCGGGATCCGCATCGACTCCAAGGATCCGATCGAGGGCGGCGAGGAGGCGATCCGGTTCTGGCAGGAGCGCGGGCGCGACCCGCGGGACAAGCTCGCGATTTTCTCCGACGGGCTCGACATCGACGAGATCGAGCGGATCCACGCCCGGTTCCACGGGCGGATGCGCATCGGCTACGGCTGGGGCACGCTGCTCACCAACGACTTCCGCGGGCTCCTGCCGGACGGCAAGCTCGATCCGGTCTCGATCGTCTGCAAGGTCACGGAGGCGGACGGGCGGCCGACCGTGAAGCTTTCCGACAATCCCACCAAGGCTCAAGGGCCGATTGAGGAGGTCGCCCGCTACCGGCGGGTGTTCTCCGTGGGCGAGCAGGAGGCGCTGCCGGTGGTGGTGTGAGAGCCAGCCCTCTCGCGGTTTCAGGCAGAGATCCGACGCCGTCACGTCGAAGCAGTCTGCATCGCCCTGTTCCCGGGCGCATGGATCATGAACGCCGTTGGCACCCCTCTCACGCCGTGCCCTCAGCCAGAAAGCCTCTGCCTGGGCAGTGTCAGTCCCGCCGTTGTGAAACACGCGGGCTGACGACGCACGATCTAATTCATTATCATGTCGACCAACCGGAGCTGCCGCGGGCAGCCCGTCGCGGGAGAACGCCGAGATGATGAATCGCCGCTCGCTGATCGGAGCCGCGGGCCTCGCCCTGACGCCGCCCGCCCTGCAGGCCGGGCAGGCCGCCGAGGCGTCGAAGCCCCCCGCCAAGACGCCCCCGCCGCCCGTGACGAAGATCCTGGCGCAGTGGATCCTGGGATCCTCCTCTGACACCCTGCCGGAGAACGTCCGCCGCGAGGGCGTGCGCAGCTTCCTGAACTGGGTCGGCGTGGCGATCGGCGGCTCGCACCACGAAACCGTGGACGTCGCAGCCTCGGCCCTGCAGCCCTTCTCGGGGCCGCCCCAGGCCGGGCTGTTCGGCCGGACCGAACGCTTCGACATCATGAACGCCGCCTTCCTCAACGGCGTGGCAAGCCACATCTTCGACTTCGACGACACCCACCTGAAGACGATCATCCACCCGGCCGGCCCCGTCGCCTCGGCGATCCTGGCCTATGCCGAGATGAAACCGGTCTCGGGCAAGGATTTCCTCGACGCCCTGGTGGTGGGGATCGAGACCGAGTGCCGGATCGGTAATTCCGTCTATCCGAACCATTACGATGCCGGCTGGCACATCACCGGCACCTGCGGGCCGTTCGGCGCGGCCGCCGCCGCCGGCAAGCTGATGGGGCTCACCGAGCAGCAGATGGTCTACGCGCTGGGACTCGCCGCCTCGCAGCCGGTGGGCCTGCGGGAATCGTTCGGCTCGATGAACAAGAGCTTCAACCCGGGCCGGGCGGCGGCGAACGGCCTGTTCGCTGCGATCCTGGCGGCCAAGGGCTTCACCTCGTCGGACGGGATGATCGAGGCCAAACGCGGCTGGGCCAACACGATCTCCACCAAGCAGGACTGGTCGGAGATCACCGACGGCCTCGGCACCCGCTACGAGTCGCTGCTCAACACCTACAAGCCCTTCGCCTGCGGCATCGTCATGCACCCGACGATCGACGCCGCGATCCAGATCCGCGACGCAGATCACGTCAAGCCGGAGGACATCAAGCGCGTCGACCTCAAGGTCCATCCGCTGGTGCTGGAGCTGACCGGCAAGACCGCGCCGAAGACCGGGCTGGAGGGCAAGTTCAGCATCTACCACGCCGCCGCGGTCGCCTTCGTGGAGGGGGCGGGCGGCGAGAAGCAGTTCAGCGACCGGGCGGTGAACGACCCCCGCGTGGTGGCGTTGCGCCAGAAGGTGATGCCGGTGGTGACTCCCGGCATCGACGCCGCGCAGGTCGACATGACCGTGACCCTGAACGACGGGCGGACGTTCCACCGCCACATCGATCACGCCATCGGCAGCGTCGAGAAGCCGATGTCGGATGCGCAGCTGGAGGCGAAGTTCACGGACCTCGCCGCGGGCGTGCTGCCGGAGACGCAGGCCAAGCGGGTGATGCAGCTCTGCTGGTCGCTGCCGGAGCTGAAGGATGCGGGCGACGTGATGCGGGCCGGCGTGCAGGGGGCGTGAAGCCCGACGAGGCCAGCCGTTGACGACCTGCCGCCACGGCGGCAGGATCGCGCCATGACCGACCTGCCTATGAAAGACATTCGCAAGATCAGCTTCGATGCCGCTCGAAGTGTTGCCGGCTCTCAGGCCGGCGATGCCGAAGTCGCCATCGGTCTCGATTCGTCCGACGAGCCCGTCTATTTCAACACGGTTCAACTCGAGCCAGGCCAGCCATCTATCCTGACGCCAGCCGATAAGATTCGGATCAGCCTGAAGATCAGAGACCTCTGATCGAGGCCGGAGACGAATGCTATCCAATCGTCCGTTTCCTGTCGCGCGACGACCGGGACGCCCGCACCCGTGCTCGATCCCCATGAGTTGCTGCAGGTCGGGCGCGCCCTGGCGGCCGGACCTTCGCCGGTCGACGCCTAATGCCGTCGCGCGATCTCGTCAGCCTGCTACGCGTTGTTTCATACGGCTCTGAAATTGGCGGCCGTGCGCTTCGTGGGCGCGCCGCACAGCCATACAGCGGCCTGCGCTTTGATCGATCGTGGGTTCGTCCATGGTCGGATGAAGGACGGCTGCAGGTCGATCGACCGGCCAATCCTGGGGCAACGGCAACAGACGCTCTTGCGGCGGCGCAGCGTTTCACCCGAGGCACGGGTATTCGCAACCGTGTTCATGAGCTTGCAGGATTTGCGGCACAAGGCCGACTACGATCCCCAGGTGGTCGTCCAGCGATCGGACGCCGTAGACGCGTGCGATAAGTCCGAGGTCGCCGCCCAGGCCCTGGCCGCCATCGAACCGGTGGAGCTCGCGGATATCCTCGCTCTGCTCCTGGTCGAATTGCGGGCGTGACGAGGCCTTCGGCGCCACGCCGTGGCCTGAGGGGTATGCCCCGCCCACGATCGCGCCGCGCGGGATCGTTTTCCCCGCCCATGCCGTTCCTCGTGGGCGCGCCCCGTCCGACCCCGGTGGGCGCGCGCAGGTGGCGTTCGGGGCGCGGATCGCGGCATGGCAACGAGAACCCCGGTCGGGGGTGAACCAGCGGGGCGGCAGGGCGCGTCCCCGATCCCGCCGCGCCCCGCGCGCGTCGCCGCCGCCGAGACGCCACGCGCCGCGATGGCATCGCCGGTGGTGGTGGGCGCCACCATCATCGCGGCGCTGTATTTCGGCCGCGATATCTTCATCCCGATCGCGATCGCGCTGCTCCTGTCGTTCGTGCTGACACCGCTGGTGAATCGCCTGCGGCGCCTGCGCCTGCCGCGGCTGGTGGCGGTGGGCGTGAGCGTCCTGCTGACCCTGGGGATCGTCGCGGCGCTGGCGACCCTGATTGGCATCCAGGCGGCGGATCTCGCGGGGGACGTCCCGCGCTACCGGTCCACGATCGAGCGCAAGGTCGACGGCCTGCGCGACTCCCCCGTCGGGCACCTGACCGCGTACGTGGCCAATATCGGCCGGGCTCTCCATACCGGCGGCAAGGAGGCGGGCCAGGAAGCGGGCCGGGAGGTCGGCAAGGAGGCGGCCAAGGCCGGCGGCGCTGCGGAGACGCCGGCTACCCCGCCGCAACCGGCGCCGGACCAGGCGGCGTCACCGCAGAAACCCATCGTGGTCGAGGTCGCCTCGACCCCGCCCGGGACGATGGAGATGTTTTCGACCGTGCTCGCGCCGGTGATGCACCCGCTCGCCACCGTGGGCATCGTGTTCGTGGTGCTGCTGTTCGTGCTGATGCAGCGGGAGGACCTGCGCGACCGGATGATCCGGCTCGCGGGGTCGAGCGACCTGCACCGCACCACCGTGGCGATCGACGACGCGGCGCGCCGACTCAGCCGCTACTTCGTGGTGCAGCTCGCCCTCAACGCCGCCTTCGGGGTCGTGGTCGGCATCGGGCTCTACGTCATTGGCGTGCCGAACCCGGTGCTCTGGGCGATCTTCGCGGCCCTGATGCGCTTCGTGCCCTATCTCGGCGCGTTCGTGTCGGCGATCCTGCCGATGGCGCTCGCCGCCGCGGTCGATCCCGGCTGGAACATGATGATCGCGGTGGCGATCCTGTTCGTCGTGCTGGAACCGCTCACCGGCCAAGTGTTCGAGCCGATCTTCTACGGCCAGTCCACCGGTCTCTCGCCCTTCGCGGTGCTGGTCTCGGCCCTGTTCTGGACCTGGCTGTGGGGGCCCGTCGGCCTGCTGCTCTCCACGCCGCTCACCGCCTGCCTCGTGGTGCTCGGCCGCTACGTGGAGCACCTCGAATTCCTCGACGTGCTGTTCGGCGACCGGCCGGCGCTCACCCCCGTGCAGAACTTCTACCAGCGGATCCTCGCGGGTGATTCGGAGGAGGTGCTGGGCCATGCCGAGCTGATCCTGCAGCAATGCGCGCTCTCGTCCTACTACGACGAGGTGGTGCTCAAGGCGCTCGAACTCGCCGCCCGGGATGCCGCGCGGGGCGTGCTGACCGCCCGGCAGAAAGCGGCGATGCGCACGGCGCTGGGCGAGTTGATCGCCGACCTCGCCGACCGGAGCGACGCCGTCACGCAGGCCGCGGGGCAGGGGGGTGGCGCAGCAGGCGAGGGCGCCTGCAGCCCGCTGCCCATGGGCCCGGCGCCGGACGGCCTCGCGGCGGCCTGGACGCGGCAGGGCGCGGTGCTGTGCATCTCCGGGCGCGGCTTCCTCGACGAGGCCGCCGCCGCCATCCTGGCCCAGATCCTGGAGAAGCGCGGGATCGGCGCCCGCACCGTGCCCTTCGCCGAGGCGTCGGCGGCGCGGATCGGGCGCTTCGAGCCCGGGCCGGCCCGGATGGTCTGCATCATCTCCCTGGTGCTCGACGGCGAGCCGACCCATCTGCGCCGCCTGATTCGGCGCCTGAAGGAACGGATACCCGGCGTGCCGGTTCTGCTCGGCCTCTGGCTCGCCCGGGACGACAATCGGGCCGCATCCGGCGCGCAGCGATCGGCGGGAGCCGACATGCAGGCCGGCTCGCTGCGGGCCGTCGTGGAGGCCGTCCTGGCCGCCGCGCAGGAACCGGAGCCCGGGGATGCCGCCGCAATCCATGCCCCTGCGGCCGGTGACCGGGCTCGGCCGGCACACGCAGCCGCGGGGGCATGAGTCCGCCGTTCCGCTCGCGGGGACTTGACGGCCGGGGGGACGCACCGGTTTCGTCAGCCGCCGGGCGGTCGATCGGGCCGGCCGCAGATGGACGGGGAAGTGAGCCGATGAGCGTCGTCGAACTCGGGCGGTTCCTGGACGATCTGGCGGACGCGTCCGGGAAGGCGATCCTGCCGTTCTTCCGCGCCCAGTTCGGGCTCGACGACAAGGCGAGCGGTGGCGCCCCGTTCGATCCCGTCACGGAGGCCGACCGGGCCGCCGAGGTCGTGCTCCGGAAAATGATCGGCCAGACCTTTTCGGGCCACGGCATCCTGGGCGAGGAGTTCGGCGCCGAGCGGACCGATGCCGAGTGTGTCTGGGTGCTCGATCCGATCGACGGCACCCGGGCCTTCATCGCGGGGCTGCCGACCTGGGGCACGCTGATCGGGCTGACCCGCCACGGCGTGCCCGTGCGCGGGCTGATGCACCAGCCCTATCTCGGCGAGCGCTTCACCGGCGACGGGAAGAGCGCCCGCCTGCGCGGGCCCGCGGGCGAGCGCACCCTGCTGACCCGCCGCTGCGGCGACCTCGCCCAGGCGATCCTGGCCTCCACGGATCCGCGGCTGTTCGCGGCCGGGGAGGAGGCCGCGCGCTTCCGGGCGCTGGAGGGGCAGGTGCGGATGTCGCGCTACGGCACCGATTGCTACGCCTATTGCATGCTGGCGGCGGGCCAGATCGATCTGGTGGTGGAGGCGGGGCTGAAGCCCTACGACATCGTCGCGCTGATCCCGATCATCGAGGGAGCCGGGGGGCGGATCACCACCTGGGACGGCGGCCCGGCGGCCGGGGGCGGTCGGATCGTGGCGGCCGGCGATCCGCGGCTGCACGCGGCGGCGCTGAAGGTGCTGAACCTGTGAGGGCAGGGGGGCGGATTCTTTTGCGTGCCAGCGTTACGGCCGGAGACAAGGGCTCCCACGCTTATGACGCGCGCCCTCCCTCCCCCCTTTGCGGGGGAGGGAGGGCGGCGCGCTTGCACAAGACCTTCGGGACCCATCCGCGTGCTGCTGAACGCGCCCGTCCTGCTCGCCAGCCTGATGCCGCCGGCGGCCGCCCGCGTGGATGCCCTTCCGAGCGCGCCGTCGACGGCCCTCGCCGGCGCCGGACAGTGACGGTGGCGCGCGGGGCGGGCGGGCAGTGAGGCGGCCCGCCGCCGGCGGCATCGGGCTGGCGCGCACGGCGGCAGCCTCATCCAGCACGGTGATGCGTCCCGCAGGTCTTGTGCACGCGCGGCGCCCTCCCTCCCCCGCAAAGGGGGGAGGGAGGGCGCGCGTCATAAGCGTGGGGGCCCTTGTCTCCGGCCGTAACGCTGGCACGCAAAAGAATCCGCCCCCCTGCCCTCACAGGTTCAGCACCTTCAGCGCCGCCGCGTGCAGCCGCG
>NZ_JAKSYM010000289.1 GCF_022829545.1 Methylobacterium sp. J-030
AATTGCGTCCGACCGCATTCGTCGCTGGGCTATCGGCCGCCCGCGCCCGTCAGCTACCCGGATCTGGCCTTCCGGCTACCCATGGCCGCGACCATGCAGTAGCCTCTCAATCGGCTCGGTCCAAAATACCGGTCAGGTCAGCTGCTGCTTTTCTGCTCGTTGCGGCCCAACAGCCACGTTCATCCTCAGGTTGTATGGTGTAAAGCTTCGTGCAGCTCTGGATCGACGCTCTGCCCATATTTGGGTGATAAGGCGCTGGGAAGCGATCGGTCCGATGCCATCAACGGGACGCGGACGCGATGACGGGCACCAACAAGCCGGCCGATGAACTTCTGCCGGGGCAGACGCTGACCCAGTTCTTCCGCGCCGAGGCGGATGCGCTGTCCGCCGTGACGGTCATCGTGGCAACCTGGATGCGCAGAACAGAGGGTGCCCTAAAATTGCACCTCCGTCGGATGCCGCGCGACCTCAAGCCCCGCATGCGCTCTTGGACGAGCATCTTCGGATCACGTCAGCGCAGCTATCTCCGCGCTCTTAAATACGAGGATGGAGAAACCCTTGTCGCGATGACGCTCACGGCGGACGAGATCGACGACAACATGCGGGTAACTCTGTACCTCCCCAACGAAGCAGACGTCCGCGTTGGCGATCTGCTCGTGCTGAGTGTCGAGGCCATCGGCTCTCGGCCCGGCGCAGCCGCCACCGTATATCTGTCGAGCGGGGCCGATCGCATGCCGGGGCACGTCGCGCTGTACAGCCGGCAGGATGACCAGGGGCAGTACGGTCTAATCGCTCAGACAGCCTATTCCCCGCTGCTCGCTCCCACACCCCTCCCAACTCACCTCATGTGGAGCCCCGTGACGCAGTGCAACCTCAACTGCCCGCACTGCATCTCGCAGGAGACGCGCAAATCGGTAAAGCGCGCACCTGAGACGATCCGCGATCAGATCCGCTCATGGGTCGCCGCTGGGCACCTGAAGGAGATTGCTAGCGACTACAGCGGCGACATCCTGTGGGCCGACGCGCGGTTCGGTGGTGAACTGGACTTCTTGACCAGCCTCGACATCCCATTCGTCATCGACACCAACGGTTCCCACCTCACGCCAGAGGTTAGCGAGCGTCTGGCGACATCTAAGCTGGACCATCTCAGCATCTCCCTAGATGCCGCAACCGAGGAGACATTCCGACGCGTTCGCAAGGGCGCTCCGCCGCTTGCCGACGTGGTCGAGAACATCCGGTCAGCTGTGGAAACGAAACGACGTCTCGGCGGCACGCATCGCATCGCCATCAGCTTCACCATGATGCGCAGCAACCTCGACGAATTTCCCGACTTTCTGCGCCTCGCGCAATCAGTAGGTATTGAGATCGTCTACGCGCGTCATTTGATGGCGTTCACACCTGAAATGGCAGAGGAGTCTCTCTGGCACGAGCCTGAGCGATTTAATGCGATACGGCTGAAGAGCATCGCGCTCTCGGAACAGTTATGCCTTCACCGCCTGTTTATCCCGGAGCCATTCGAGGAGAAGAGGGTCAATGGACGGCTCCCCTGCATAATCCCATGGCAGGGCGCAGGAGTGCTGGGCAACGGCGATGTACTCGCGTGCTGCGTGCCCGGGCTGAAGATGGGCAACCTGCATGAGAACACGATGGAGGAGATCTGGAACGGTCCGCGCTACCAAGAACTGCGCAGGTCGGTGAACTCCGCCAACCCGCTTCCATCCTGCAAGACGTGCCCGATCATCCGCGATACCAACGATCGTGATAGCTACATGATCCACGAAGCGAGGACGCGGATAGCCGCCCAAGTTGCCTAAATGCGGAAGCGGGCGGCGGCCTACTGCGGGCTGACGCCAGGCGGCGGGTGCCGAAGTGACCCCTCACACTTGGACGGGTAAGCCCATGACCACGGCAGTCATCACCGTCGTGCGGCGCAGGCCGGGGGTGGCGGCCTCGTCCGCGAGCAGCTTCTTGGCCTGCAGGTGCATTTCGATCGCCTTGGCCTCTTTGATGGTGTGGCCGGACTTGAAGGTGAATGGCTTGGTCGATTCGTCCGCGAGGTAGGCGGCGGTGGCCGCCTCGATCTCTTCGTCCGTCACCACGGCTTTCCGGCGCAGGTCGCCGACGCTGGGGATCTCTTTGGCCATGACGGGAGCTACCGCAGGTGCTCCTGCTCGTCCATCAAGCAATGCTGCACGAGGACCGCGTTCTGAACGACGTCGGCTCGGCCGCCAGCGCGCGCACGGTCGCGAGTGTCACCGGGGCCGCCTTGCGCTTGCGCCCTGCCCTCCGCATGCCGAACCCTCCGGGCAAAAATTTTCCCATCGACTTAGCCGACCTTGGTCCCCCGTTTCTCGGGGAACGCTCCCCCGTCCTTCCAATGACTTAGCCTTGAGGGGGGCTTAACGGCAACGCTCGGATTTTATTGACACCTCAACGACTTGCTCGGGGCATTCTCGGGTCGCTCGCGGCGGGTCCAAGCTCCTTGCGCAGGGTGCGTGTTGGAGACACAGACGTTGCATCCCACGAATTCGTGTGTAATCTTACGCAAGCCGGAACGATGATCGGCTACGCGGTCGCTTCACATCCTGCCGCGGATCACGCGCCGACGGATCGAGGAGCAGCTGACCGGGCAGCAAAGTGTTCCGGAGATGTCGAGAACGGCGCACGGCCGCAAGATCCGCGAGGTGATTGCAGCCCTCTACAATGACGGTTGGTATCTGGCTCGGAAAGGACCGGGCGATCACGTCGAGTTCAAGCGCAGGGACAAGCCCGGAAAGGTGACAATCGACACGGGCGCGTCCGAGATACCGACCGGTACCCTACGCAGCATCTATCGGCAGGCCGGATGGACTTGGGGATGACAACGGCCGCGGATCCGTCTCGGGCCGGCGGTCCGATTCCTCGATGTCACCGGCAATCGAGATAGCGGACATGACCCACGTCGCAATGCTCGTGCACCAAGAGGATGGCGCGTTCGGTGCATCCTTCCCTGACTTCCCGGGCGCCACCACGGTCGCCGGCGATCTCGACACGCTCTATCGCAAGGCCGCCGAGATGCTGGCCTTCCACGTCGCCGGCATGGTGGAGGACGGGGACGAGATCCCGCGGCTGCGCACGCTGGACGCGTTGCGCGGCGATCCGGCCTTTCAGGCGGACAGCGCCGGGGCGATGGTGGCCCTCGTCCAGGTCGAGTTGCCAGGGCGGGCCGTGCGGGTGAACATCTCCATGGAGGAGGGCTTGCTGCGCCGCATCGACCGGGCCGCCGAGGCGACGGGCGAGAGCCGGTCTGCCTTCCTGGCACAGGCCGCCAAGGCACGCCTCTCGGCTGGCGCGTGACCAGCCGACGTGCCGGCAAAGGCGGACCGGTAGATTCGACCGTCGTGGCGCGTCCTCAGGACACCGCCCTTCCTCAAGCCGCCTGTGCAGCCGCCTCCTGCATCACCCCGGCGACGAGCGTATAGGTCGCGATCCACGCCGCCCGCACCTCCGGGGTGAAATCCGGGCCCAGCCCCTGCTCCAGGGTCCACAGCAGGGCCTCGCCCACCGGCGCGTAGTGGGCGGCCTGCGTGCCGTAGGCCACGTGCTTGCGCCCGAGATCCTGGAGCGCCGGCACCACCGTGTCCGGATGGTTCAGGTTGGCCACCGCCAGCCCCAGCATCGCCATGAGCTTCGACTTCTGCTCGGCCATGTCGTCGGGGAACAGGCCGCGCACCTGCGGGGCGATGTCGAAGAGCCGGCCATAGAATAGGTCGGCCGCCGCCCCGGCGATCGGCCGCACCTTCGCGAAACTGTCCTGCACCAGCCTGATCTGTTCGGGTGTCATCGCATCACCTGTCGAAGGGGCCCGAGGGCAGATTACACCCGGCCCACGCCCCCCGGATAACGCCCTATCGGAGCCTCAGGCCGCTTCCGGTGCCGCCCCGACGATCTGGCGGGCCTGCAGCAGAGTCATCGGCTCGCCGAAGGCGGGCCCGAGGGCGTACTCGCAGCCGAGGCCGGCGAGCGCCTGGGCGTCGGCCTCCGATTCGCAGCCCTCCGCCACGATGGCGAGGTTCAACTCGCTCGCCATGCGCACGATCGAGCGCAGGATCGCGGTCTGCCCGGTGCCGATCTGGCGCACGAAGGTCGCGTCGACCTTGATCGTGTCGAACGGGAAGCGCTGGAGATACGACAAAGCCGAGTAGCCGGTGCCGAAATCCGACAGGCACAGGCCCGCGCCGAGGTCGTGGATCCGCGCCAGCATCTGGGCGGCGTATTCCGGGTTCTCCATCACGAGGCTCTCGCTGAATTCCAGCTTGAGCGAGCCGGGCAGGGCGCCGGAGCGGGCCATCACGGTCTTCACGTCGTGCAGCAGGTCGTGGCGCAGGAGCTGGCGCGAGGACAGGTTGCAGGCCGCGAAGATCGGCGGCTCGACCTCCAGGGAGCGCTGCCAGGCCGCGAGTTCGAGCGCGGTGCGCTCCAGGGCGAAGATGCCGAGATTGACGATGAAGCCGCTCTCCTCGGCGAGCGGCATGAAGGTCGCGGCGGGGATGCGCCCGAGCTTCGGGTGGTCCCAGCGCAGAACGGTCTCGAACCCCGCCACGGTGCGGTCCTCCAGCCGGACCACCGGCAGGAACAGCACCTTCAGCTCGTTGCGCTCGATCGCCTTGCGCAGGTCGCCCTCCAGCATCAGCCGGTCCGAGCGGTCGGTGCGCATGTGGGCGCGAAACACCTCGATCCGGTCGCCGCCGTTGCGCTTGGCCTGGATCATGGCGATCTCGGCGCTCTTGAACACCTCGTCGCGCTTCAGGTTGGCGCCCGCCTCGTAGAGCGCGAGCCCGATGGACACGGTCAAAAAAATCTCGCGGTCGGCGTAGGTGATCGGCGTGGCGATCGCCCGGCGGATCATCTCGGCAAAGGCCAGGATCCGGTCGGGCTCGCGCTCGGAGAGCAGGATCACCGCGAACTCGTCGCCGGCCACCCGGGCCAGCGTATCCTGCGGGCGCAGCAGGCGGCCGAGCCGGCGCGACAGGGTCAGCAGGATCGAATCCCCCGCCGAGAGGCCGATCGCGTCGTTGATGCCCTTGAACCGGTCGACGTCGAGCACGATCACGGTGGGCTTGAGGCGCGGATCCTGGCTGGCGAAGGCGAGCGCCGCGTCGAGGCGGTCGCCGAACAATTCGCGGTTCGGCAGGCCGGTGAGGCTGTCGTGCACCGCGTCGTGGAGCAGGCGCTCCTCGGCGGTCTTGATCTCGGTGACGTCCGCGATCGTGCCGACCACGCGGATCACCTCGCCATCGGCGCCGATCACCGGGCGCGCCTTCAGCCGGTACCAGAAGAACGTGCCGGCCTCCGAGCGCAGGCGGAAATCGTGGACGATGCGGCCGCGCCGCTCCTCGATCACCGTGTCGAGGGCCGCCGAGTAGCGCTCCACGTCGAAGGGGTGGAGGGCGCCGAGCCAGTTGGTCGCCGGCCCCTCCAGGGTGCCCCGGGCGAGGCCGAGCTGGGCCTCGATCTCCGGCCCGACGAAGACCCGGTCGGCCGGCACGTCCCAGTCGAACACCACGTCGCCCGCGCCCGTCAGCGCCAGCGCCCGCCGTTCCGTGTCGGAGACCAGCGCGTGGCTGAGGCCGCCCCCCGCGAAGGCGTGCTGGAGCACCGTGAAGCCGATCAGCATCACGATCAGCACGAGGCCGCCGATGAGCGCCGGCTGCACGAGGTCGCTGCCGATCTGGCCGGTGACCGCGAAGCCCGCCGCCGCCACCCAGACGACGAGGAGCAGCCAGGTCGGCACCAGCAGGATCGCCCGGTCGTAGCCGTTATGGACCGCGAGGTAGAGGATCAGCAGCAGGCCGATGCCCGCCACCGCGGCGATCGAGATGCGCGCCACCCCCGCCGCCACCGGCGGGTCGAACACCGCGAGCCCGACGAGGCCGGCCAGGAAGGCGAGCCAGAAGAACGCCACGTGGCTGTAGCGCACGTGCCAGCGGGCGAGGTTGAGATAGGCGAACAGGAACACCAGCAGCGTGGCCCCGAGCACCGCCTCCGCGGAGGCCCGGTAGACCCGCTCGGCCAGCTCCGTGACCGGGAAGACCCGCTGCAGGAAGCCGAAATCGATGCAGGCATAGGCGAGCACCGACCACGCGAGCGCCGCGGCGGCGGGGAAGATGATCGCGCCCTTGACCACGAACACGATGGTCAGGAACAGGGCCAGCAAGCCGCTGATCCCGATGATGATGCCCTTGTAGAGGGTCAGGCCGGCGGCCTTCCGGCGGTAGGCGTCCTGGTCCCAGAGGTGGAGCTGGGGGATGTTGGCGCCGCGCAATTCGGCGACGTAGGTGACGGTCGTGCCGGGATCGAGCGTGATCGTGAACTGGTCGGCTTCCGGGTTCTCGTCCCGCTCGGGCCGGATGCCCTGGCTCGCCGTGATGGCGGCGATCCGCGAGCCGCCGAGATCGGGCCAGATCACCCCGGAATCGACCAGCCGGAAATGCGGGGCGATCAGGATCCGGTCGATCTGCTCGTCGGTGTCGTTGGTCAGCGCGAACACGATCCAGTCGGGCCGGGCGCCGGCGTCGCGCGCCTTCACGACGATCCGGCGCACGATCCCATCCTTGCCGGGTGCGGTCGAGATCTGGATCAGGTCGCCGTCCGAACGGTAGCGCTCGATCGCCGGGGTCAGGTCGATCACCGGGGCGTCGAGGGTGACGCGCACCGCCTCCACGGCCCGGGCGGGCTCGCTGAGCGCGAGGGCACCGACGAGACCGCCGACCAGGGCCAGGAGGAGGGCGAGGATGCGCAAGGGTGTCTTGGTGTCCGGCCGTGCGAGAAGCGGCGTCAGCCGCCCGGGCGGCCTCGATCGATAGGCATGGGCCTGACCTGGGGCAAGGTCGCCCCAGGGCCGGTCCACATGCCGCGGATCGCGCCCCTTTGCGGCCAAATCAAGTTGGGCAGGGGCTGAGGATAGCCATTTCGCGCCCCTCTCCGTCATCGCGAGCGCAGCGAAGCGGCCCAGGGACACGCGTCCGTCAGAGATCGCGCGCTGCCCTCGGTTGCTTCGCTGCGCTCGCACAGACGGCGGAGTCGAGCTCAAGCAGCCCGGAGCGCGCCCGCGATCTTATCAAGCGTCGGCAGCTTGCGGATCGGGCCGATCGCCGCCAGGGTCGGCGCGCCCCGCAGCATCGCGGCGGCGGCCGCGCGCACGTCCGCCACCGTCACGGCGTCGACCTTGGCGATCACCTCCCCGGCGGGGATCACCCGGCCCCAGGCCAGGATCTGGCGGGCGTTGCGCTCGATCCGCCCGCCGGGCGTCTCCAGGGCGGAGAGCAGCGAGACCTTGAGCTGCGCCTTGGCGCGGGCGATCTCGGCCTCGTTGAGATCGCGGGCGGCCTGCGCGGTGGCGGCGAGCGTCACGTCGACGAGTTCGGGCAGGTCCGCCCCGGCAGTGCCGGCACCGATGCCGAACAGGCCGCAATCCGAGAACGGCCAGTGGAAGGCCTGGATCTCGTAGGCGAGGCCGCGGGTCTCGCGCACCTCCTGCCAGAGCCGCGAGGTCAGGCCGCCGCCGAGCACCTGCGCGAACATGTGCAGGGCGTAGTAGCCCTCGTCCCGGAAGGAGAGGCCGGGCAGGCCGATCACCAGGTTGGCCTGTTCGAGCTTGCGCGGCATCCGCCGCTCGCCGCCGCCATAGACCCCCGGCACCGCCGTGGGGGCGGATTTGGCGGGGAGGGCGCCGAAATGGCGCTCGGCCGCCGCCACGATCGCCGCGTGCGTCACGGCCCCGGCGCCCGCCACCACGATGCGGTCGGGCGTGTATTCCCGGTCGAGATAGGCGCGGATCCCGGCCGCGTCGAAGCTCCGGATCGTCTCGGGGCGCCCGAGGATCGGCCGGCCGACCGGCTGGTCCGGGAAGGCGGCCTCCGTGAAGGCGTCGTAGACCACGTCGTCGGGGGTATCCTCGACGGCGGCGTATTCCTGCAGGATCACGCCCTTCTCCCGGGCGAGTTCGCCCGCGTCGAACACCGAATCGGTGAGGATGTCGCCGATCACGTCGAGGGCGAGGTCCGCATCCTCGCCCAGCACCCGGGCGGTGTAGCTCGTCCCCTCGGTGGAGGTGGCGGCGTTGATCTCGCCGCCGACATTCTCGATCGCCTCGGCGATCGCCTGCGCCGAGCGGGTGCGGGTGCCCTTGAACGCCATGTGCTCGATGAGGTGGGACAGCCCGGCCTCGTCGGCCCGCTCGTTGCGCGAGCCGGCGCCGACCCAGACGCCGAGGCTCGCGGTTGCGACGCCCGGCATCGGCTCGGTGACCACCGTGACGCCGTTCTCAAGCCGCGTGGTGCGCAGGGACGGCGAGGCGGCGTGGGTGGAGAAATGCTGGTTCATCGACGGCTCGTCGCGAAGGGGGCCGGATGCGGCGCGGGATCCCTCCCCCCTTTGCGGGGGAGGGTGGCCCGCGAAGCGGGGCGGGAGAGGGGAACCCGGCTTCCGGAAGGGGCAAAAGCCTTCATGAAGGCCGAGCGATATCCTGCACCGTCGCTCCCCTCTCCCGACCCCTGCTGACGCAGAGGGCGCCCATTGGGCCACCCTCCCCCGCAGAGGGGGGAGGGGGACCGGCGCGCCAAGCTCACGCGCCCCTCGTGATGCGGGCGCGCTCGCGGATCAGCTTTTCCACGGCGGCCTGGTCGTTGGCCACCCGGGTCAGACGCTCGGGCCGGTCCATCAGGTCGGCGAGGTGCGGGGGCAGGGGCGGGCGCAGGCCGCCCGTGGCCTTGGCGACCGCGTCCGGGAACTTTGCGGGGTGCGCGGTGCCGAGCGCCACCACCGGGGTCGCCGGATCCCGCTCCAGGAGCCGCCGCCCGGCGCGCACGCCGATGGCGCTGTGGGGATCGAGCACCACGCCGGTGGCCGCCTGGGTGAGGGCGATCTCTTCCATCACGTCGGGCTCCGGCACCGCCACGGCGTCGAACTCCGCCCGGACCGTGGCCAGCACCTCCGGGCTCAGCGCGAAGCCGCCGGACTGCTTCAGCCCGGCCATCAGCCGCGACAGGGAGGAGGCGTCGCGCCCCAGCGCCTCGAACAGCAGACGCTCGAAGTTCGAGGAGATCTGGATGTCCATGGAGGGCGAGGTGGTGGGGACCACGCCGCGCAGCGCGTAGGCGCCGTGCTCCAGGGTGCGCACCAGGATGTCGTTGGCGTTGGTGCCGATCATCAGCCGCCCGATCGGCAGGCCCATCTGCTTGGCGACCCAGCCGGCGAGCACGTCGCCGAAATTGCCGGTCGGCACCGCGAAGGAGACCGGGCGATGGGGGGAGCCCAAGGCCACCGCGCTGGTGAAGTAGTAGACCGCCTGCGCGGCGACCCGGGCCCAGTTGATCGAGTTGACGCCGGACAGGCGCACCGCATCGGCGAAATCGGCGTGCTGGAACAGGGCTTTGACGAGGTTCTGGCAATCGTCGAAGGTGCCGTCGACCGCGAGCGCGTGGACGTTCTGGGCCGGCACCGAGGTCATCTGCCGCCGCTGCACCTCCGAGACCCGCCCGTGCGGGTAGAGGATGAACACGTCGACCCGATCGAGCCCGCCGAAGGCCTCGACCGCGGCCGAGCCGGTATCCCCCGAGGTCGCGCCCACGATGGTGGCGCGGGTGCCGCGTGCGGTGAGCACGTGGTCCATCAGCCGCCCGAGCAGCTGCATCGCCACGTCCTTGAAGGCGAGGGTCGGCCCGTGGAAGAGTTCCAGCAGGAACAGGTTGTCGTCGAGCTGGGTCAGCGGGCAGACCGCCGGGTGGCGGAAGGTGGCGTAGGAATCCTCGATCATCCGGTCGAGGTCCGGGCCGGCGATCTCGCCGTCGATCAGCGGGCGCAGCACCCGCTTGGCGGCCTCGGCGTAGGGCCGGCCGGCGAGCGCGGCGATCTCCGCGGGGGCGATCCGCGGCCAGGTCTGCGGCACGTAGAGACCGCCGTCGCGGGCCAAGCCCGCCAGGAGCGCGTCCGAGAACGAGAGCGGCGCGGCCTCGCCGCGAGTCGAGACGTGGAGCACAGGGTCCTCCGAGGGAAGGCGCCCCCTCTACACGATGCCGGCGGGCCTGTCGAAAGCCGGGCGCGCCGCGGGCCGCGCGACCGGTCAGCCCGCAGGGCGGGGCCGATGGTTTAACCGGGGCTGAACGGGGTGGTTCAGGGTCGGTTCGGCAGCACTCGCCCATGTCTCGGGCCGCCCCGCGGCGATCGCGCCGGGGGCGGGATCCCTCCTCGAAGAGAGCCGATATGACCCGAATCATCGCCCTCGCGGGCGTCGCGGCCCTGCTGTCCGGCACCGTGGCCTTCGCCCAGGCGCCGCCGCCGCCCGGCGGCCCGCGGCCCGGCCCCGAGGCCGGCGCACCGCCTCCGCCGCCGCCGGGCGGTCCCCGCCGCGGCCCGGGTACCGACGTGCCGCCCCCGCCGCCGCCCGGAGGCCCGCAGCGGGACGCCGGCGGACCGCCGCCGCCTCCGCCGCCGCCGAAGGGCGCGCATTTCATCATCGCGCGCGGCGACGCCCGCATCGACGTGAAATGCGCCGACGACGACACGACGAAGGCCTGCGCCGACATCACCCTGCAGATGCTCGACAAACTCACGGCGCTGAAGCCCGAACCCCGGTGACCCCGTGCCCGCCGCCAGGGCGGCGGGCACCCCTTCAGGCGTTGGTACCCGGCGCCTTGATCAGGCGGCAGCCGGTGATGCGCCACTGCCCGTCCGCGTCCCGGGCGAGGCTGTACTCGGCGGTCCAGTCGACGCCGTACTCGTCCTGGATCGCCACCGACTGGGCCACGCTGTCCGCGCCGGTATCCCGGCCCTCGCCGAACACAAAGCTGCGGTGCCGGTAGACCGGCCGGTACTGGTTGCGGACCATGCCGATGAACAGGTCGGCGTTCGGGAAGAGTTCGCGGATGGCCGGGGCGGCCTGATCGTAGGCGGCCGGCGCGTCGTCGCGGCCGAGCGCCTGCTCCTGCCGGGCGATTACCGCCCGGGCCGCCGCACGCCCCGCCTCGTCGGCCGCAGCCGGTCCCGCGAGGACGAGCGGGAGGACGAGAAGGAGAGGAGCGGACCACGCGCGCATCGACGTCACTCCGGCAGAACCGAGCCGATAACAATCATCGACTATCGAACATGGTCGCCGGCAGCGCGAAAGCAATCCTCTCTCAAGTTCTCGTTACGGCACCCCGTGCAAGGCTGTCGCGCCGGCCGGTCCCGGGGACGGGCATCGCTTTAGCATGCATCGCGCTCTAGTTGTGCAAGTCGCTGGAAAGATGCGCATTTCCGCGCCGATCCGGGCCTGCGGGTTTGATTCTCCGCCCCGGTTTTGCGAGCGTCCGGCAATCGAGTCGGCTCCGCGGGACCGGCCCGGCGGAGAGCAGGTGATGACCCAGATCGAGACGAGTTCGCAGACATCCGCCGGGGATATGCCTGCCATGAGCGTCGGGGTGTTCATCCCGATCGGCAACAACGGCTGGTTGATCTCGGAGAACGCCCCGCAGTACCGCCCGAGCTTCGCGCTCAACAAGGCGATCACCCTGAAGGCCGAGGGTTACGGGCTCGACTTCGCCCTGTCGATGATCAAGCTGCGCGGATTCGGCGGCAAAACCGAGTTCTGGGACCACAACCTCGAATCGTTCACCCTGATGGCGGGGCTCGCCGCCGTCACCAGCCGGATCAAGCTGTTCGCCACCGCGGCGACCCTGTGCCTGCCGCCCGCGATCGTCGCCCGGATGGCCGCGACGATCGACTCGATCTCGGACGGGCGCTTCGGCGTGAACCTCGTCACCGGCTGGCAGAAGCCGGAATACGACCAGATGGGCCTCTGGCCCGGCGACGCGCATTTCGCGAGGCGGTACGACTACCTGGCTGAGTATGCTCAAGTTTTGCGCGACCTGTGGGAGACGGGCGCCAGCGACCGCAAGGGCACCTATTTCCAGATGACCGATTGCCGCCTGAGCCCCCGGCCGCAGGCGCCGATGAAGATCATCTGCGCCGGCCAGAGCGGGGCGGGGCTGGCCTTCACGGCGCAGTACGCCGACTACAATTTCTGCCTCGGGAAAGGGCTCAACACGCCGACCGCCTTCGCCCCCGTGGTGGAGAAGCTCGCGGAGGCCCGCGCCAGGACCGGCCGTCACGTCACCTGCTACGCCCTGTTCATGATCATCGCCGACGAGACCGACGCCGCCGCGATGGCCACCTGGGCGCATTACCGGGCGGGGGCCGACGCCGAGGCGATCGCGTGGCTCGGCCTCCAGGGCGCGGCCGACACCAAGTCGGGCGGCGACACCAACGTGCGCCAGCTCGCGGACCCCGCCGCGGCGGTGAACCTCAACATGGGCACCCTGGTCGGCAGCTACGCCAGCGTGGCGGCGATGCTCGACGCGATCATGACCATCGACGGGGTGGAGGGCGTGCTGCTGGTGTTCGACGACTTCCTCAAGGGTCTCGACGCCTTCGGGACCCGGATCCAGCCGCTGATGCGCACGCGCCGGCATATCACCGCTCCCCTGGCGGAGGTCGCCTGATGGACGCGCCCGCCGGATACCGCGATCCCCACGGCCGCCACGGCGGCACCGTCCTGCCGGCCCGGCCCGAGCCGATCGCCTTCGACCCGGCCGCCACGGTGCTCATCGTGGTGGACGTGCAGAACGCCTATGCGAGCGCGGGGGGCTACCTCGACCTCGCGGGCTTCGACGTGTCGGGCACCGGCCCGGTGATCGCGCAGATCGTCCGGGCCGTGGCCGCCGCCCGGGTGGCCGGCATCCGGATCCTGTGGTTCCAGAACGGCTGGGATCCGGATTACGTCGAGGCGGGCGGTCCCGGCTCGCCGAACTGGCACAAATCGAATGCCCTCAAGACCATGCGCCGGAGGCCGGAGATGAATGCGCGGCTCCTCGCCAAGGGCTCCTGGGACTACGCCCTGGTGGACGCCCTGACGCCCGAGCCCGGCGACCTGACGATCGGCAAGCCGCGCTACAGCGGCTTCTACAACACGCCGCTGGACAGCATGCTCCGCGCCCGGGGCGTGAACACGCTGGTCTTCACCGGCATCGCCACCAATGTCTGCGTGGAATCGACCCTGCGGGACGGGTTCCACCGGGAATATTTCGGGATCGTGCTGGCGGATGCCACCCACCAGGCCGGGCCGGAGAGCCTGCATCACGGGGCGCTCGCCAACATCGAGACCTTCTTCGGCTGGGTCTCGGACGTGTCGTCGTTCGAGGCCGCCCTCGGCGCGGGGGGCCGCGCCGCAGCCGAGTAGATCACCCGTCGTCCCAGCACCCGCACCGCAAGAGTCCCAAAAAATGAAGCAGGTCGTTATTCCGCCGGGGACCGGCAAGCCGCTCGCCCCCTACGTGCCGGGCACGCTGGCCGACGGGGTGCTGTACGTCTCGGGCACGCTGCCGCTGGATGCGCAAGCCAACGTCGTCCATGTCGGCGACGCCGCCGCCCAGGCCCGGCACGTGCTGGAGACCATCAAGGGCGTGGTCGAGGCCGCGGGCGGCACCCTGGACGACGTCACCTTCAACCACGTCTTCCTGAAGGACTGGGCCGATTACGCGGCGATCAACGCCGTCTACGCGGAGTACTTTCCGGGGGAGAAGCCGGCGCGGTACTGCATTCAGTGCGGGCTCGTGAAGCCGGAGGCGCTGGTGGAGATCGCCTCCGTGGCGCATGTCGGCCGCTGACGGCGGCGCCTCGTGTCCGATGGGCCAGGGCTTCGCCCTGGCGACCCACCAAAGGGCTCGCCCTTTGGAAACCCGGACCTGAAGTTCAGCCTACTCTTCGTGCCGCCGCGGCGAGGCGCGGCAGCGCCGCCGCCAGGAGGGCGGCCGCGCGCAGCACCTCCGCGGCCTCGGCCGGCGAGCGGTGGGCGAGCGCCAGGGCGAGCCGCAGGGGTATCTGCGCGCCAAAGCTCACCGCGGTCAGCGCCAGGGCCGCGGCGGCGCCGTGGTGCTTGCCGGCGTAGAGGATCTGGCTGCGCAGGAAGTAGAACAGCCGCCGCGCCCGCACCTGCCGCGTGGTGCCCTGGCCGAGATGACGGGCGACCGCCCCGGCCACGTGCCGCACGGAGAAACCCGCCACCCGGGCGCGGGTGCAGAGATCGGCATCCTCCCAGTAGACGAAGAAGCGCGGGTCGAACCCGCCGAGCCTAGCGAACAGGTCGCGGCGGATCATCAGGAAGGCGCCCATCACCTGATCGACGGTGCGATCCTCCGCGTGGTCCCAGTCGCGGAGGAAGTGCGGGGGCACGAGGCCCAGCCGGTCCAGCGCCAGGGCGCGGCCGAGGAGGCCGAGCGCCGTGGGGGCCCGGGCGCAGGAGCGCGCGGTCCGCCCGTCGGGATCGATGAGCCGGGCGCCGACGATCCCGGTCCGCGGATCGGCCAGCAGGGCGGCCCGGGCCACGCCGAGGGCCCCGGGCTCGACCTGCGTGTCGGGGTTGAGGAACAGGATCGCGGGGGCCGCGCCCGCGGCGGCGCCCTGGTCGCAGGCCCGGCCGAAGCCGAGATTGTCCGCATTGCGGATCAGCCGGAGCGGGCGGGGCAGGGGGGGCAGGTCGTCGGCGGAGCCGTCGGTCGAGGCGTTGTCCACCACGATGACCTGCACGGATCCGGCGTCCTGCGCGGCCGCGAGGCTCGCGAGGCAGGCCCGCAGCAGCGCACCGCCGTTCCAGTTGACGATCACCACGTCCAGGACCGGGGAGAGGGCAGGGCGCTCGATCACGGCAGATCCTCGGGTGGTCCGAGGCGTCCGAGGGCGCCGTCGCGGGCGGCCACGAGGAGCCGCAGCAGCACGGCAGGGCGCCAGCCCGAATCGGCCCAGTACAGCCCGGCCTGGAGGGGCAGGTAGGCGGCCTGGGCGAGCTTCCAGCGGAGCGGCACGTGCGGCAGCCGCCACGCATAGACTGCGTTGCGCAGGTAGGTCGCCATGCGGAACAGGGGCTGACGCGGCATCGTGATCCCGAAGGCCCGGATCGCCCCGCCGCCGACCCGGTGCGGAATCGCGACGTCGCGGGCGACGTAGCAGCCGTAGCCGAGGCTCCAGGCGCGAAAGCACCATTCGAGCTCGACCCCGTCGATGAAGAAGTCGGCCCGGAACGGGCCGACCCGCTCGAACGCGGCGAGATCGATCAGCGAGCCCGAGGTCGCCAGGAACTGCACCGGGGCGAGGGCGCCATGGTCCGGTACGCCGGGGCGGCGGGGATAGGCCGGCGCCTTGTGGCCGGCGGCCGGCGCCGGGGCGGGGCCCGCAACCGCCGCCAAGATCCCGGCACGCCGCAACTGCCCGAGGGCGGCGAGCAGCGCCGCGGCGAGATTTCCCGGCGGCTCGGCATCCTGATCGAGGAGCAGGAGCGTCCCGGCTCCCGCGTCCCGGGCAGAAGCGGCGATCCGGTTGAGCGCCGCCGCGATGCCGATGTTGCGCCCCTCCGACAGCAGGCGCACGCCGGCGCGGACGAGGCGCGCCGCGTCCGCCGCCGGGAGACCGCCGTTGTCGAAGGCGATCACCGGGGCGCCCGCGACCGCGGCCTGGGCCAGCACGCGCTCCACCTGATCCGGGCCCGGCCGGAACAGGGTGACCCCGAGGGCGAGGCGGTTCGGGTTTGGATCAGGCACCGTGCGGGTCCCGGCGCCTCACGCCTGCTCCACCGCGACGGTCGCCGCCTCCAGGGCGGCCGTGATCGCGGCGGCCTGTCCGTCGCTGAGCGGCCCGCGGGCGAGGCGCATCTGCAGGGCGAGCTTCAGCCCCTCCTTGGCGCGCACCAGGGAGGGCGGCGGCCCGTCGCCCCGGGCGGCCTCGGCCTGCGCCATCCGGGCGAGGATCGCCTCCAGGGTCGGGCGGTTGCCGTCGAGGACGGCCTGGCCCTCCGGGGTGATCGTGTGCAGCCGCTTGGTGCCCTCCCCGGGGGTCACCGTGACGTGGCCGAGTTCCTCGAGCAGCGTCAGCGTCGGGTAGACCGTGCCGGGGCTCGGGCTGTAGGCGCCGCCGACCCGCTCCTCGATGGCCTTGATGATCTCGTAGCCGTGCCGCGGCTTCTCGGCGATCAGGTGGAGGATCACGAGCCTCAGGTCGCCGTGGGCGAAGAAGCGGGCGAGGTCGCCGCGACCGCCGCGGCCGAACATCCGGCGCTCGCCCGGTCCGCGGCTGGGCTGCCCGTGCCGCCCCCGGTGATCGCCCCCCATCGGGCCGCGATGGGCCCGGAAGCGGTAGGCGTCGAAGGGATCGGCGTGGAAGGGGTCCATGGTGTCCCGTTGCATGATGGCGACTCACTTTCGATATGTCGCTTTAATCGATATATCGAAAGTGAGTCGCCCGCAAGGAGCTGGCCCTCCGACAGCGTGAGCCTGGGCATGGCGGGGGGATCGAGTCCGAGTGCGGCGTCACGGAGCGGCCTGCGGTTTACGGGTCCCGCCGGTTCGGTTAGTGCGGCGGCTCACCGATGCCACCGGCTCGCACCATGCCCCGCGCCCGACGCCGTCCGACAGCCGCCCATGATCCGATCCGAGATCCGATCCGAGATCCGCGCGGCGACCGCGCTCCGGGGCGGCACGCGGTGAGCGCAGCGGCGCGGAGTCCCGCGACGCGCCGCGGATCCGATGGGACGGACCGGCCCCCCGTCCCGGAGCCGGCCGGGATCCGACGCCCCAGCGACGAGGACGCCGCATGATCTCCGTCAACGAGGACATGAAGCAGGCGATGCTGCGGCGGGGCATCTCGGCCCTGCATTCTGCGCCGTTCGCCCTTCCGGAGGATTGCACCTTCGAGCCGCCGTGCAGCATCAAGTGGATGGGCATCGACTACTGCCTCACCATGGGGGCGTTCTCGTACGCGGTGAGCGGCTACTATTTCGGCGCCGACATCGCCCGCTACGTCTCGATCGGCGAGAGCGTGCAGGTCGGGCGCGGCAGCCACCCGGTCCAGTGCGGCTCGACCTCGCCGCTGTTCTACACCCACCACCCGGCGGTGCTCGACCGC
>NZ_JAKSYM010000302.1 GCF_022829545.1 Methylobacterium sp. J-030
GACCCGCAGCCCGCAGCCAAGAGCTGGACAGGGCTGGGGCCAACCCCCAAAGCCCGCCGAAGATACACGGGCGCTGGAAGCCGTGCTTCGAGACCGTGCGCTACCGCGGCCGCACTGCCATCAAGAGCATGTTCGGCCGGAGAAAGGAGTGTCGCCGCAGCGCCGCCCGCTACGACCGCTCGGCCACGAGCTATCTCGCTGCCGTCTGCATCGGGGCCACCTTCAGCTAATGGTTATGTGTCCGGACGGTAGGCAGTACGACCACGTAACTCTGCAAAACTCTTTGGCAAAATCATGGTTGCATCCTCAGCGATCAGCCCGCGGCCGATGTGCTTACGGGCGTAGCCAACGACGTACCCGGTGCGCTCGGTGATCGGCTGCACGTCGACGCGAATGAGCGGGTCACCGGGTTGCACGTAGACCAGCTCGCACTGCAGAAAGTGGGTGACGAGATCGTCCCGCAGCCGCGACCAAGGCGGGATGAAGGCGACGGCGTGCATGTGCCGGCCATCGTTGACGAAGGCGTCCCAGCGTCCCTGCTTGGCGTGCTTGAACACCGGCCGGTCGGGGCTGCAAAACCAAATCGGGAGGCGGCCGATCGATGACGGGGCGGTGGGCTTGCGCACGATCCGGGTGACGAGCAGGGCGTAGACCCGTTCGACCTCCCGTTCCATCTGCCGACGGACGCCCGCATCGGACCCGCCGAGTTCGCGGAACATGAAAGTGAGCAGGTATGCGCTCCATCCCTCGGCGACGAGCTGTTCGCCCCAGGCCCGATACCCCAAATCAACCCGTGCTCTCGTGCTGCCCATAGTACAGCATCCTCAAATGCGCAGTTGCGAGTACCTTTTACGCCGCTGTCCGCCAGGAACATGATGGGAATAGTCTACGGTTTAGGACTAGGTGATGGTTCAGATGGGCAATTGAATTGCAGTTGGTCGAGGGCACTCTCTATGGAGGACGCTCTCAATTGGGGGACGCTCTCAATTGTGCGGTAGGCTCTGGCTGTGCGGCATGCTCGGGGTGAGCAGGCAGGTTGCGGCAGGTCTCGATGGCGGGGGCTCGGTGACGAGGGCATTGCGCACTTGCTGAACAACAGTCCGGGCATGGGTCGCCATGTACAAGCACCATTTTCGGCCCCTGCATTCGGTCTACGATGTAGTAGGCGCCAATCGCGCTGGCACATCCAGCGGTCACAGCAGCTACATTGTGAGGTTATTTACCCGGAGCTCTAAGTCGCGCAGCAGCCGGCTTAGGCCGACGCATGCTCAATCGGCGACCGTAATTGGCCTATGTTAGGAGCCTTAGTTCTCGAGGAAGCGATTTTCATCAGTTCCGATCCGCCGATTTGGGCCAGTCAGGTAGCCCCAACTCGCTCTCGTAAAGATCGACGGGCTCATTCGGCCCGCTGAAACGCGAGATGCAAAATGACTCGGATGAACATCGATCAGCCTGCCGCTCTCACACCGAGTGAGGTCGAATGTATCTTAATAAGGACGATCGACGATTTGCTCGATGGCCTGCCCTCCGATGCCATGCGCGAGGCGGGCCTCAGGGCGATCGCGAAAAAGGTCGCCGTCGAGCTGGCTTATGCGCAGCCGACACCGATCCCTGCCGCTCGCGTGCTCGAAGGGCTGGCGCGGCGGCTTCGGCGAGGAGCCTGCATACCGGTGTGATCAAGGCGGCGCTGGGCTTGAAGCTCGCGACAGCGCAGAAACCACCCTGTCCCTGATCAGGGTCCCTGCGCCGTTGCGAGATCGACGGCGTGGGGGTCATGCCATGCGGGTCGCCTGCTCTCCTGCCCCTGAAGGAAGTGCCTATGACGGTGCGCACAGCATCTGGGGTAACGCCCGCGAGGCAGGCGATCCATGACCGACGGTTGTCGATCCACGATGCTCAGGACCGCCGCTTGCATCGCCCCGCGGCCGCGAGGCTATTACGCTGCTAGGCCGAGCCTTCGACCCGGCAGAGTATCTCTGCGGCTTCTGGCGGCTTGCTTTGTCAGACGGTTGCCAACCAGGGCAATCTGTCAGGGGGGCGCGATGAACCAGACGACGCTGATTGGGTGATCGCCTGGGACGCGGCGACAGGCCAACACGTCTATCGGCGCGGCCTCGACGCCGCCTTCACCGGATTATGGCCCTCTGCCCCGCCCGCGACTACCGCGGCCGCTCGGTCGACGCGATCACGCCCCTGAGCCTGCCGATGGGCGAGTGAGGCGATCGCGGCACCCGCGACGTTACTGACGTCCAGCGCATGGAACGCCTGACGTGCCGGGCATCGGCATCAGCTGGTGGCCAAGGACCAAGCGCCACCATCGCGCTCAGACCACGGTCGCGACCTTCGCTCCATCCATTGTCACCGTCACACCGGTCACGTAGCTGGCCCGTGCCGAGGCCAGGAACACCACCGTCGCTGCCACCTCCTCCGCCTCGGCCATGCGCCCCAGTGGGATGCCCGCCTCAGCCTGCGCTTGCGCCTCATCGACGCCGATGCTCAGCAGCGCCGCCTCGGCCCGCATGCCCTCGGCAACCCGGTCGGTGCGCGTGAGCCCGGGGTTGACGCCGACCACCCGTATCCCGCGTCCCGCGTAGGCTTGCGCCAGACCGGCCGTGGCCAGCATCAGCGCCGCGTTGGCCGCCCCGCCCGCGAGATGAGTCGGCGCCGCCACCTTGCCGCCATTTCCGATCACGTTGACGATCACACCCCTACCTCGGGCCGCCATGCGCTTCACCGCCGGATCGAACATGTTGACGTAGGTGAACAGCTTGGCATCGAAGGCTGCGCGCCAGTGCTCCGGGGTCAACTCGTCGGGCGGCGTCCGGCGGGCGGCGCCAGCGCTGTTCACGAGCACATCGACCGGGCCGAGTTCGGCCTCCAGCGCGTCGAGGGCGGCAAGCGCCTGGGTTGGATCGCCAAGGTCTGCGGCGTACCCCGCGACTTCGCCAAGCACTTCGCGCGCTCGGTCGAGGTTGGCCTGCGAGCGGGAGACGATCCCGACCTTGCGCCCTCGGCACAGAAGGCGTGGGCACAGGCCAGCCCGATGCCCTTCGAGCCGCCGGTGACGAGGACGACCTTATCGTTGAGGCCCAGTTCCATCGTTCTCTCCTTTCGGCCACGCCGACCTCTCACATCGCGTTCGTGTCCGGATCAGCAAGTGCGCGGCCTCTTCCGCCGCGGTGATGCGGTTTGAGAACCTGCCGCGGCGGTTCACGCGCCCGCCGATCTCGTTAGGCCGCTCAGCCGCTTTACCCTGCGATCGCTCGCGTAAAGGTTCAGGCACGGCGACCGGCGTCGTGCGCGACGGAGCTACGCCGATGAACGACAACACACCTCTCGAAGCCGACGATTTCCCCGAATGGGTTTGGGACATCGTTGAACGGCACGACCTTGGTTTGCGCGCCGACTCGCCGTTGGCGGGCGCTACGGTGCTGTTGGCCGACGCCGCTTTCGACTTGAAGGAACTGGAGCTCAAGACCTTCCGCGAGCAAGCCCTTACTGAGGAGACGCGAGGGGGCATCGCCGCCTGCGCCGTCATGCTCGCCGATGTTCTCAAGCTCGCCCAGCTTTGTCCCGGCGAGCCGAGCGCGGGACGCGTTACCGAGACGGACGATGGGACCCTGACGTGGGCGCCGGCCGGTGCTTCCGATGATCTCTGAAGACTGCTGAGGACAGCCGGCTCGGCAGCCGCGATGAGGATGGGGCGACCGCTACTTTCGAGTGGCGGCGGTCGACTGCTTGTGGCCGAAAGCGGAAGGGCCGCTTTGGAGAAGGCCGATCGGAAAAGCGGACGGCCTCCTATCGACCCAACCCAGCCTTGCGAACTCCTGTTGGCGCTCGCAAAAAGCGGTCATCCGCTAGCCCTCCAGGAACTTCGGCTCGGGGTGGGAAGCTGAAGTCAGCCTCTAGCCTCAAATGGCAAAATGCTCTCAAAAAGGGCGTGCATTCTATCTCC
>NZ_JAKSYM010000305.1 GCF_022829545.1 Methylobacterium sp. J-030
TTGGCAGAAGCAGACACTGCCATCGCGCTCGCTCACGATCAGAAGCAGCCGTACCGGGGGCGGCAAGCTGCACGGGACCCTCAATCGTTGCAAGCACAGTGTGCAACGACCCGCTCGACGCGCTCCCATTCCTGTGACGGCGACACGACCCCGGAGGATCTGGACACGCTCGTGCGGCTAGGCCGGCGGGTGGGGCACGCCAACTTCATGCCTATCGGTGTCAGTTTCGTCGGCCTCCCGTTCGAGGTCGTCGCCGCGCTATCATGTACTCTGGGAGCCGTCTGCGTTCTGGGGCGCCGCCAGCAACGTCTCATCGTCTGCGCCATCCTATACGTCCGCGTCCCCGTCCATGCAGTTCTGCACGGCGATGATGCGGTCAATCTAGTTAAGGCCGG
>NZ_JAKSYM010000316.1 GCF_022829545.1 Methylobacterium sp. J-030
GGTCGAGACCTTGCGTAACCCGGGATTCCGGGCCGAACCGGCTCAGGCCGGGACCCGGACCGTGGCCCGCAGGCCGCCGAGCGGGCTGTCCTGCAGCGTGATGTCGCCGCCATGCGCCCGGGCGATGTCCCGGGCGATGGCCAGTCCCAATCCGGAGCCGCCGGCATCCTGACGGGCGTCGTCGAGCCGCACGAACGGCTTGAACACCGCCTCGCGGCTCTCCGGAGGGATCCCGGGACCGTCGTCGTCGATCGAGACGAGGAAGGCCCGGGCCTCCAGCCGGCCGGAGATCGCCACCGTCTCGCCGTAGCGTGCGGCGTTGGAGGCGAGGTTGAACAGGCAGCGCCGGAAGGCCCCCGGGCGCACGGTGACCTCCGGCGCGCCGGCGAGGTCGACCTCGGAGACGTGGGTGCCCAGCCGCTCCACGTCGGTGCGCAGGTCCTCCAGCAGGGCGCGCATGTCGGTCGGCGTGGCGGGCTCGGCCGAATCGCCCCGCGCGAAGGCGAGGTAGCCTTCGAGCATCCGGCTCATCTCGTCGACGTCGCGGCTGAGATCCTCGATCTCGTCGGTCTGCTCGATCAGCGCCAGGGAGAGGCGGAAGCGGGTCAGGATCGTGCGCAGGTCGTGGCTGACGCCGTTCAGCATCGCGGTGCGCTGCTCCATGGCCCGCTCGATGCGCCGCTTCATCTCGATGAAGGCGTGGCCGGCCTGCCGCACCTCGCGGGCACCGCGCGGCCGGAACTCGATCTCGCGGCCCTTGCCGAACCCCTCCGCGACGGCGGCGAGCCGCAGGATCGGCTTGATCTGGTTGCGCAGGAACAGGATCGCCACGCCGAGCAGCACCAGCGAGGAGCCGATCATCCAGACCAGGAAGATGTGCGAGTTCGACGCGTAGGCCTGGCTGCGCCGGGCGGTGATGCGCATCACCCCGTCGGGGATCGCCACCCGGATCTCGATCAGGTTCGAGCGGCCGACCGTGTCGATCCAGAACGGCCGGCGGATCTGGCGCTGGATCTCGTCCGAGAGGGCCTCGTCGAGGATCGAGAAGAATGGCCGCGGCCCCGGCGGCGGCAGCTTGGCCCCTTTCAGGATGTCGAGGTCGAGGTTCAGCCGCTCCCCGGCGATGCGCGAGAGGGTGTCGGCATCCTTGTCCTGCGGATAGCTCTCGTAGATGTCGATGAGGGCGGCGACATCGGCGGTGACCGCCGCCGACAGGCGCTTGGTCACGAGCTGCCAGTGCCGCTCCATGAAGGTGTAGGCGATCACCGACTGGAGCAGCACCACGGGCGCGATGATGATGATCAGCGAGCGGGCGTAGAGGCCCTTCGGCAAAGCATCGCCGATCGCCCGGCTGACGCGCTTCCACAGCCGGCGCGGCGCGGAACGGGGCGGGTCGGCGCGCAGCGCCCGCGCGAGGGCCGGGTCGGGGGCGTTCATGCGCGCGTGCGCCGGTGGGGCGGCCGTGGGACTGCGATGTGCAGCGGGACTTGATTGGGATGAAGCGATGGAATCCGCGCATCTCCCTTCCCCCTCTGTGGGGGAGGGTGGCCCCCGAAGGGTGTCGGGTCGGGACGAAGCCCCGCGAGGGGGGAGCGACGGTGCAGGACGAAACTATGCCCGTCTTGAAGGCGGCGCCCTTGTCTGAACCCGGGTTCCCCTCTCCCAACCCCTGCTGACGCAGGGGCCACCCTCCCCCGCAGAGGGGGGAGGGGGATGCGGCAGCCGCCGGCTCGTATCATCCTGCGCACGGATTGCGGCTGCGCCCTGCCGAAGCCGTGCGCTTTCGTCCCGATCCGCTCGCGTGGGTTCGACAGGCCGGGCATGGCTCGGGGGCCGTCTCCGCTCTAGGGTTGCAGCCACAGAGTAGGGAAGCCGGCCGCCCCGCGCCATCCCTTCGTGATGGCACCGTCCCGGGGGCCGCGCCTTGCACCGCGCCGTCCGGGCCATACCTGTAGGATGCGGGGGGCACCCGCCGGCCGAAGGCGTTTCGAGGCCATGCTCAGCACCGATACCGACATCCTCTCCGCCGCCGAGTCCTGGCGGCGCGACGGCCGCGCCGTGGCGCTGGCGACCGTCATCGAGACCTGGGGCTCGGCCCCGCGCCCCGTGGGCAGCCACCTCGTCGTCGACGGCGCGGGCAATTTTTTGGGCTCCGTCTCGGGCGGATGTGTGGAGGGTGCGGTGATCACCGAGGCGATCGAGGTGATCGAGGCCGGGGCGCCGCGGGTCCTCGAGTTCGGCGTCGCCGACGAGACCGCGTGGCGGGCCGGCCTGTCCTGCGGCGGCCGAATCCGGGTCTTCGTCGAGCGGGTCGACTGATGCGCGCCGACCTGCTGTCCGCGCTCAACGCCGAGCGGGCCGCGCGCCGGGCCGCCATCCTGGTCACCGACATCGCCGACGGCGCGCAGCGCCTCGTGCGGGAGGCGGAGATCGCCGCCGATCCGCTCGGCCCAAGCCTCACCAAGCATCTCGCTTCGGCCAGGAGCGGCCTCGTGGAGGCGGACGGGCGCAACCTCTTCCTCACCGTCCATGTGCCGCCGGTGCGGCTCGTGGTGATCGGCGCCGTCCACATCTCGCAGGCGATGGCGCCGATGGCGGCCGGGCTCGGCCTCGCGCCGACGGTGATTGATCCCCGCACCGCCTTCGCCACGCCGGAGCGCTTTCCGGGCGTCGAGCTCGTGGCCGAGTGGCCGGATGCCGTCCTGGGCGCCCGCGTGCCGGCCCTCGACCGCTACTGCGCGCTCGCCGCCCTGACGCACGATCCGAAGATCGACGATCCGGCGCTGAAGGCGGCGCTCACTGCCGAGTGTTTCTACGTCGGCGCCCTCGGCTCCCGGAAGACCCATGCGGCCCGGGTCGCCCGCCTCACCGAGGCCGGGTTCACACCCGAGCAGATCGGCCGGATCCGCGCGCCGATCGGGCTGCCCATCGGGGCGGTGAGCCCCGCCGAGATCGCGCTCGCCGTGCTCGGCGAGGTCGTCGCCGCCCTGCGCCGCGTGCCCCGCCCGGAGGTCGCGTGAGGTTCGGTCCCGTCCCGGTCGCGGAGGCGGCCGGGCTGATCAGCGCCCACACCATCCGGCGCGAGGGCGTCATCCTGCGCAAGGGCGCGGTGATCCCGCAGGATCTGACGGCGGACCTCATCCGCTCCGGCCTGTCGGAAGTCGTGGCGGCCGCCCTCGAACCGGGTGACGTCGGCGAGGACGCCGCCGCCGCGCGCCTCGCCACGCACCTGGCCGGCCCGAGCCTGCGCGTGGAGGCCCCGTTCACCGGCCGCTGCAACCTCTTCGCCGAGACCGCGGGCGTGCTGACCCTGGACCCGGCCCGGATCGACGCCGCGAACGCGGTCGACGAGGCGGTCACGGTGGCCACGCTCCCCCGGTTCAAGCCCGTGGTGGCGGGCGAGATGGTGGCGACCGTCAAGATCATCCCCTACGCGGTGCCGGGCGCGGTGCTGGAACGCGCCTGCGCGGCGGCCGGACGCGGTGCGCTCGCGGTGTCGCCCTATCGCCGCCGCCGGGTCGGCGTGGTCTCGACCCGGCTGCCGAGCCTCAAGGAGACGACGATCGACAAGACCCTCCGGGTGCTGGCCGAGCGCCTCGCACCCGCGGGCGCCGCCATCGTGGTCGACACCCGGGTGCCGCACGCGGCCGGGGCCGTCGCGGAGGCCCTGGCGGGGGCGATCGACGGTGCCGGGGCCGATCTCGTGGTTTTGTTCGGCGCCTCGGCCATCGCCGACCGGCGCGACGTCATCCCGGCCGGGATCGGGGCCGCCGGCGGCCGGGTTCTGCATCTCGGCATGCCGGTCGATCCCGGCAACCTGCTGCTCGTCGGCGACCGCGGCGGCATCCCGGTGATCGGTGCCCCGGGCTGCGCGCGCTCGCCGAAGGAGAACGGCTTCGACTGGATCCTCCACCGCCTGCTGGCCGACCTGACCGTGACCCGGGCCGACATCGTCGCGCTCGGCGTCGGCGGCCTGCTCATGGAGATCGTCTCCCGGCCGCAGCCCCGCGCCGGGGGCGAGCCGGTCGGCGAGGCCGATGCCTGAGATCGGGACGATCCTGCTCGCCGCCGGCCGCGGCACCCGGTTCGGTCCGGAACCGAAGCTGCTCGCGCGCCTCGACGGAAAACCCCTGGTCCGCCACGCCGCGGAGGCCGGCCTGGGCGCCGGGCCGCGTCCGGTCATCGCCGTGCTGGGCGCGCACGCGGATGCGGTCCGGGCGGCGCTCGACGGTCTCGACTTAGTCTCCGTCGAGAACCCCGTTTATGCCGCGGGCCTCGCCACGTCGCTGCGGGCCGGCCTCGCGGCGCTGCCGGGATCCTGCACCGCCGCCGTGGTGGTGCTGGGCGACATGCCCCTTGTGACGGCCGCCCATATCGACCGCCTCGTGGCGGCCTTCGCGGATGCGCGGCCTGAGCCGGCCGCTGTGGTCCCGGTGCAGGACGGGCGTTCCGGGAACCCGGTGCTCCTGAACTTGCGCCGCCTCGGCGCCGACATCGCGCAACTGCGCGGCGACCATGGCGCCGGGCCGCTCCTCCGGGGCCGGGCGGACGTGCTGGAAATCCCGGGCGACGCTGCCACGGGTCTCGACATCGACACGCCGGCCGCGCTCGCCGCCCTGACCTAACCGGTCAGCCCCCCGCCTCGGTATACCGGCGCGGCGTGCGGGCCTCCGCCCGGCAGCGGTCCGAGCAGTAGCGCACCTCGTCCCAGACGCGCGCCCATTTCTTCCGCCACGCGAACGGCTTGCCGCACTGCTCGCAGACCTTCTGCGGAAGGTCGCCCTTGCGGCGCATCGGCGGCATCGTCCGTCCTCATCTCTCCACCCGGCCGCCGGCTTCCCTGTGCCGCGCCCGCGTATCCAGCAGATGCGCGAGCCCCAGCATCACCGCGAGGCCGCCGCCATTGACCGCGATCTGGAGCGGCCATGTGGCGTCGAACGTCCTGTAGAGGATGCGGCCGATGAGCGCCGCCAGGCAGCCGGCCGCGAAGATCTCCAACGAATGCCGGCCGCAGGCGTCGATCGACCGGAGCCGGCGCGACCGGCAGAGGCGCGCCACCGCGGGTGCGCTGAGGAACAGGTACATCAACGCGAGGATGTCGAGCAGGCGCAGGGGGCCGACATGGCTCTTGTCGGGCGCCTCGATGGCGAGCGGTCGGAGATCCGGCAGGCCCCAGTCGGCCCAGGACCCGCCCTGCAGCAGCGCGAAGCCGAGATAGGCACCGGCCGCCGCCGCAGCCCAGTTGCGCCAGGGCAGCAGCCCGTCTCCGGCTCGGACCACGAGCGCCAGCGCGGCCCCGATCACGAACAGGAACTGCCATGCGAACGGGTTGAAGTACCACCCGTCATCGACCGCGGCGGCGTTCGGCAGGTTGAGCTGATGATCGACGTTTGCCACGAGCCACAATGCGCCGGACAGCACCAGCGCCCACCAGACGCCGCGCCGTATCCCGAGATAGACGAGCGGGAACACGGCGAGCAGCAGGATGTAGAGCGGCAGGATGTCTAGGTAGTTCGGCAGCGCGTTCAGCGCGAGCCCGCGCAGCAGGCCGGGCACGAGGCCCATCTGCAGCAGGGGCGCGACCCCGAAGCGCGGCGTGAGCCCGGTAAGATCCATCCAGATCCGGACGATGATCAGCGTGGCGATCAGCAGCCCCGCCTGGAACAGGTAGATCCGCAGGCAGCGCCGGGCGATCCGCGCCAGCGCCTTCCAGGCTCCGGCCCGGCGGAACAGGCCGCCATAGGCGATCATCGACGAGTAGCCGGCGAGCAGAACGAAGATCTCGGCCGCGTCCGAGAAGCCGAAATTGTGCAGCGTGAACAGCGCCGGGGCGTTGCGCGGGATGTGATCGATGAAGATCGTCAGCAGCGCGAGCCCGCGCAGCACGTCGACCCGCGCATCCCGGATTGGCTTCGCGGGACCGGTCGAAGGCGCAGCGGCCGGGCGTGGGACGTCGCTGGCGGCCGGACCTTCGCGATGGTCGATGCTCGTCAAATCAGGTCATCATCGGGTACGCCGCGGTCGGAGATGGCGCTAGAATATCGCAGTGCAACGCGACCGCTGCCGGAGACTGCGCCGATCACGCGTCTTTGTTCACCGTCGGACGGATGCAGGCCGCTGATGATGCCCGGAGCGAGGCCTGTCCGATGCCGCGCGGGGGCGATATAGACGCGGCGGATCGCATCCGTCCGTCAGCGACGGTGTTGGGCAGGGGCAGGGTTCATGCGCGTCCTCGTCACCGGAGCCGGAGATTATCTCGGCCGCCGCCTACTCGAGGCGTTGCGGCGGGACTTGCCATCCGACAGCCGCATCCTGGGCATCGACCGGGCGCCGCAACCGCCGCTCGACGGCGTGACGTTCCTCGTCGTCGACCCGTTCGATGCCGGCCGGCTCGCCGCGGCGGTGGCGGCGTTCGATCCGACCCTGGTGTTCCACCTCGCGGCCCTGGCCTCGGTCGCGCAATCGAGCGAGACCCCGTCCTATGCCTGGCGGGCGGATCTCCTCGGCACCCTGAACCTCGCCGAGGCGCTGGCGAAATCGGGCGCGACCCTCGTGTTCCTGAGCGCGAGCGTCGTCTACGGCGAGGCCTTCCGGGTCCGGCCGCGCCCGGACGAGGGCGTGACCCCGCGGCCCGACACCATCTCGGGGCGGACCAAGACCGCCTGCGAGTACATCCTGCGCGACGTGCTGGCGAATGCCGGGGTGAAGCACCTCGTGCTCCGGCCATCGAATTACATCGGGCCGGGGCAGGCCGAGACCTTCGTCGCCGCTTCCCTGGCCAGCCAGATCGCCCGCATCGAGCGCGGGCTCGCGCCCCCGTACCTGGAGGTCGGCGACCTCTCTGCGGGACGCGACTTCTTCGATGTGGCAGATTTCACCGCCGCGTGCCTATGTCTGACCGAGCGGCTCGCGGATCTGCCGGATGGCAGCATCTACAATGTCGGATCGGGCACCGTGACCCCGGTCTCCGGGATCCTCAATGTGTTACGCGATAGGACGAACGCGACCTTCACGGTCCGGGTCATGCCCGACCGGGTGCGGGACACGAGTACCCGCGCCCAGGGCTGCGATCCGGCGGCCTTCATGGCGGCGACGGGCTGGAGGCCGGTCATCCCCCTCGAGCAGAGCCTGTCGGTGATCCTGGCGGAGGCGCGGGTGCGGCTCGGGTGATCCGGCCGCACCGCTTCAGCGCGAGAACCGCTTGTACTTGATCTTCTTCGGCATGATCGAATCGGCCCCGAGCCGCCGGACCTTGTCGGCCTCGTACTCGGAGAAGTTGCCCTCGAACCACTCCACATGGCTGTCGCCCTCGAAGGCGAGGATGTGGGTCGCGATCCGGTTCAGGAACCAGCGATCGTGGCTGATGATCACCGCGCAGCCGGCGTAATCCTCCAGCGCGTCCTCGAGGGCGCGCAGGGTCTCCATGTCGAGGTCGTTGGTCGGCTCGTCGAGGAGCAGCACGTTGGCGCCGCCCTTCAGGGTCCGGGCGAGGTGCACCCGGTTGCGCTCGCCGCCCGACAGGGTGCCGACCTTCTTCTGCTGGTCGGGCCCCTTGAACGCGAAGGCCGCACAATAGGCGCGCGAATTGATCTCGCGCTTGTTGAAATAGATGATGTCGTTGCCGCCCGAGACCTCCTGCCAGACCGTGGCGTTCGGATCGAGGGCGTCGCGCGACTGGTCGACGTAGCCGAGCTTGACCGTCTCGCCGATATCGATCTTGCCGCCGTCCGGCTTCTCCTGTCCGGTGATCATCTTGAACAGGGTGGTCTTGCCGGCCCCGTTCGGGCCGATCACCCCGACGATGCCGCCGGGCGGCAGCTTGAACGAAAGGTCCTCGATCAGCAGCCGGTCGCCGAACGCCTTGTTGAGGTGCTCGAACTCGATGACGTTGTTGCCCAGGCGCTCGTCGATCGGGATGACGATCTGGGCCGAGGCGTCGACCTTCTGCGCCTGCTTGGCGACCAACTCCTCGTAGCGGGTGATGCGGGCTTTCGACTTTGACTGGCGCGCCTTCGGGGAGGCGGCGATCCATTCCTGCTCGCGCGCGATCGAGCGCTGCCGGACCATGTCCTCGCGGCCCTCCTGCTCCAGGCGCTTCTGCTTCTGGACCAGCCAGGCCGAGTAGTTGCCCTCGTAGGGGATGCCCTTGCCGCGGTCGAGCTCCAGGATCCAGCTCGTCACGTTGTCGAGGAAGTAGCGGTCGTGGGTCACGATCAGGATCGCGCCCGGATACTGACGCAGATGGCCTTCGAGCCAGTTCACCGTCTCGGCGTCGAGGTGGTTGGTCGGCTCGTCGAGGAGCAGCAGCTCCGGCTCCCAGAGGAGCAGGCGACACAGCGCGATGCGGCGGCGCTCGCCGCCCGAGAGGGTCGCGACCGGCTGCTCGTCGCTCGGGCAGCCCAGCGCCTCCATGGCCTGATCGATCTTCGAATCGAGTTCCCAGAGGCCCAGCGACTCGATCCGGTCCTGGAGCTCGGTCATCTCGTCGGCCGTCTCCTCCGAGTAGTTCATGGCGAGTTCGTTGTAGCGGTCGAGCATCGCCTGCTTCTCGGCCACACCCTCCATCACGTTCTCGCGGACGCTCTTGTTCGGATCGAGCTGGGGCTCCTGCGGCAGGTAGCCGACGCGGGCGCCCTGGGCCACCCAGCCGTCGCCGGTGAAGTCCTTGTCGAGGCCCGCCATGATCTTGAGCAGGGTCGACTTGCCGGAGCCGTTGATGCCGAGCACGCCGATCTTGGCGTCCGGGTAGAAGGACAGGTTGACGCTATCCAGGACCTTCTTGCCGCCGGTATAGGCCTTGGTCAGGCCCCGCATGTGATAGATGAATTCGCGAGCCATCGCGGAAATCCTCGGCGTGGTGTGCGGGGTGCGCGGTGCGTGCCAGCGGCACGGGGCAGGCGCGGGGCCCATCCCCCGTCCTGTACGCACGCCCCGACGATATAGGAATCACGCTGTTCGACTATCAGGCCCGCCGGGACGCGGCAAGGATGCCGGCTCGGTCTCCGCGCGGCCCCGCTCAGGCGAACGGGTTCGGGACCGATTTCGGGGCCGCCTCGGGGGCTTCGGCCAAAGCCTCGGGCAGTTCCTCGCCCTCCAGAGCCTTCACGATGGCGTCGAGCGTCTGCTTGAGCAGGCGCGCCTGGGCGAGGCCGATCTTGTCCCGGGTCAGGTCGAGGGAGCCGTGCAGGGCGATCCGGTCGGTTCCGTTCTCGAAGCAAAGGGCGCCGATATTGCGCACCCGGGCATCGTCCGCGAAGGGCGTGAAGGCGTCGGGCGGGGGCTGGGCTTTGGCGCGGTGTTTGTCCTCGGGCATAAAAAAATCCCCCTCAGAAGATCGCGTGCAGCACGTCGCGGACGAACTTGCGCAGGGCGCGGTGGAGTTCGCGCTGGAGCCAGTCCTGCCACGTCGGCTCGTGGCGGGGGTGGCGCTCCTCGGCGCGCGCGGAGCCGTGGGGGTCCGGAAGCGTCATCGCGGTGGCCCGGGCGCCGGCCGGCAGCCCCGGGAAGGCGTCGATCCCGGCTTGGCCGCGCAGTTCGTCGATCGAGACCGCGTGCCAGTCCCGGGATTCGTCGTTGCGGGCGATGTAGGCGCCGGCCTCGCCGCTCGCCGGGTCGTAGAGCGCCTTGAACAGCTGGGTCGGCACCAGCACGCCGCCCTTGATCTGCTGGACTGCGTCCCCGGAGAAGATCACCCCGGTCACCACGAAGATCGAGCCGCGCCGGGTCGCGAGCCGCCGCGTGCTCTCCTCGATATCGGCCCAGAGGCCGCGATTGAGGACCCGGTTCTGCGGCACGATGTTGGCGAGGCTGAAGGATTCGGCTTGGGCGCTCAGCGTCGGCATGTCGCCCGCCGGCGCGAGGTGGCCCCGGTCGTAGCCGCTGCGGACGTAATCCTCCAGCGCGGCGCGCTCATCCGCGGGCAGCCGGGTCTCCTCGTGGAAGGAATCGTCCCGGGCCACCGTCCGGGCATCGGCCACGCTGGCGCGGGTCAGATGCTCCGCCGCGTAGAGCGGCGTGCGCGTCACCCCCGAATGGAGCACCGCGAAGGCCTCGAAGCAGAGCGGAACCGTGCGCGCCGCGAGCTTGGGGTTGGTCAGGACCGGCGCCTGCCCGTCGGCGAACAGGGCCGGGCAGACCTCCGCGGCCGGCGCGGCCGGGGCGGAGACCGCGATGAGGACCAGGGCCGCGGCAAAGCGACCCCGCAGCGGGCTCACCAGCACACGCGCACCCGCCGCACGCCCTCCGGCGTCGGGCGGTCCCGCCACGCGCAGGGGCGGCCGAGGTTCCCCGTGAAGGGCCGCGCGTCGCGATCCGGGCCGCCGGGGGCGAGCCGCGGCGGGCAATCGCCGAGGAAGTTGCAGAGGAAGTCCAGGTTGCCATCCAGCGGTCGGGGCTCGGCGTAAGCCTGGCTGTTACCCGTAATCGCCAGCGTGAGCAGGATTGTGCACAGACGAGCCGGACTCAAAGGCGGACCTCTTGTGGCGGTGAGGGCACGTAACTGAAAAAAACGACGCCCTGACATTGATCGGGGCGCCGATCATCCGTAACTGGCACTATCATGACAGCGGCGGACGGGCGGGTTCTAGCATGAACGCGGACCTCCGGGTGCCTGCATCGCGAGGGCCGAGGGCACGCGAAGCGGCCGTCGCCACACTCGAACGAGCGGATGCGACCATTGGCGATATCACCTGAGCAATCGGCGTTGCTGGATCGTGTCCCGAACCCGGCCGCGCTGCGGCGTCTTTCCGAATCGGAGCTGCCGGCGGTGGCGGAGGCGGTGCGCGCCGAGATGATCGACGCGGTCTCGATCACCGGCGGCCATCTCGGCTCGGGGCTCGGCGTGGTCGAGCTGACGGTG
>NZ_JAKSYM010000329.1 GCF_022829545.1 Methylobacterium sp. J-030
GGCGGCGCTGGGCCGGTCGATCTCGGCCTGCGCGGTCGCGCCGGTCTCTGCCGTCAGGGTACCGGAGGCGAGGCCGGAGACGGCCCCGTGCACCCGGGCGATCAGGGCAGGCAGCTCAGCGGCCGGGACGGGATTGTTCGATACGTAGGCAGCGACAATGTCGCCGGCCAACTCGATGAAGTTGGGGGTTGGCCCGGTGGTTTCTTCTGTCACTTCAAGGTTCCTAGTGTGCCCCTCACAAGTGATTTGCTACTTCTGCTCGCTGAATGCAAGTTACAAAATTGTTCATGAACCGGCTTCCGGTGCATGATTGGCATGCCTGCCACGGCCGGTGGGCGGGTATTTTCGGCAACCGTCGCACAGATCTTGGCTGTCGCGCCGCGGCTACGTGGTCGACTGCGCGAGTGTTTTTCCCAGGCTGCGAAACGATTCAGCGATCCACCTAGAGTTCAGGAATATCTGCTACCAAGAGCTTGAGGTATCCGAACGGCGATGCCGGCGGCGCGATGCGTCCGTGGTGACGTCGAGACCGCGATGTGGCATTGCGCCCCCATGCTCATGGTAGCCCTCCTCCTCGCCCTGCTCACCGTTCTGGTGATGATGATCGTCCTGCGGCGGTGGACCGGACGTCTGGCTTCGCTGGCGACGCTGATCGCAGGGGCAATCATGGCGCTCTGGCTGGCTGAGGTCGGGCTGCTCCCGGGTTCCAAGGGGCCTTTGACGGGTGAGCGTCCCCTCGTCCCCGGGCTCGACCGGTAACGGTCCGGTAAGCCTGTCGCGGCCAGCATGGCCGATGCCCACGCTCTCCGCCCCGCGCCTCCTGACCTTCCTCGTGTCGGCCGTCCTGATCGGCCTCGCCGTCGCCAGCCTGTACACGCGGATACCGATGGTGGGACGCACCGTCGTGGCGCACCGGCAATGGTTCTTCATCGGCGCCTACATCCTCCTGGCGCTCGGGGTGACGACGCGCAGTCTATGAGACGCCGTCCGCAGCAGGAGACCGGTATGGCCCTGAAGACCACCTTCGTGGTGCAACCGTTCGAGCTGCATCGCAACCGCCTGCGGCCCGCGCGTCAGGAGCCCGCGCAGAGCGAGTTCGGCGCCCTCAAGAAGGCGGAGGCGCTGGCCGCGCGCATGCCCGGCGCGGCGGCCCTCAAGGTCGTCGCCGACGACGAGACCGGCGAACTCGACAGCGTGGTGATCCTCGGCCAGTTCGGCGCCGTCCCGGACGATTTCGCCGAGAGCCTGCTCGGCGGTTGAACCCCGTCGCTGACAGGCACCCGCTTCTTTTCATGCGACACACGCAACGCATGTTTATAGTCGGGCCGAAACTACGTAGAAACAACGGATAATGATTCTTGCGGGCGAATGCGCTCGCTGAGCCAGAGCCCGTGCCCCGCTATTTCATCGACATCCATGACGGCACCAACCTCGTCCGCGACCATGAAGGTTTTGATGTCCCCGACCTGATCGCGGCGCGGGCGCAGGCGGTGCGGATGATGACCCGCATCGCCCAGGGCCTGTCGGATCCGCGGGAGCGGCAGGACTACGTCATCGCGGTGCGCGACGCGCAGGGCGTGGTCCGCCTGCGCCTGCGGCTCTCCTACGACATCGAGCAGGGCTGACGCCGGGATATCCCCCCGCCGCTTCGCGTTGATGCTCGGCGCGGGCAGTCGAGGGCAGCAGATGAGACGGGCGACAGGTACGATCGGATTCCTTGCGGCGGCGCTCGCGCTGATCTGCGCCCTCCCCCCGACGGTGCGGGCGCAGACGGCGCCGCCGCCCCCGGCGGGCTCCGCGACGGCGACGCCGGACAACGCCGTCCTGCTGACGGTCTTCCTGCGCCACGATCAGTCCCGCCCGCTCGCCGAGCTGAACGCGCAGCTCGCCCGGCAGGGCTTCTACAAGGCCTTCCCGCCGCCCGGGGTCGAGGTCGTCGCCTGGAACGTGGTCATGGGGATCGGGCAGATCGTCACCCTGCGGCTGCCCGCCAGCCGGCTCCGCGAGGTCAACCGCGTCCTCGAGGACACCGCCTGGGGCGCCTACCGCACCGAGTTCTACCCGACCTACGATTACAGGGCCGTCGGCCTCGCGGAGCACGAGAAGGTGCGCTGAGGGCCAGCGGCGGCTCAGCGCGGGCCGCCGTCGCTGTTGCGCTGGGTGCAGCGCCAGCCCGCCCAGCAGGACGGGACGTCGGCCGACGGCTCGAAGGCCGGGGCCGGTCTCGTCCTGCTGGCACGATCCGGAATCCTGATGGACGGTCTCGTAGGCGGTCTCGCTCCGCACGAGGATCACCGTGTGGTCCCGGGCGACGCGGGCCCGCAGGGCGGCGCAGGACAGGGCGCGCGTGTCGATCCGCTCCTGCGCCACGGCACCGCTCGCGACGGCGGCCAAGACGATGGCGCAGGCGAGGCGGGTCATGAATCCCTCCGGATGGTTCGGACCCGATACTGTAATCCCGTGTCGCGGATGTTTCCGGATGTCTCTGATCGACTGTCAGATTGCCGCGGCGGGCGGGTTCATTGATCTCCGTTCGAGAACGAGAATAACCGATCCTGCGGCACCCCCTTCCCCCGCAAGGGGGGAGGGCGACGCGCGGCGCCCCTCAGGGCGCGGGCTGCACCACATGATGCCCGTCGAGCACCGTGTCGCTGGTCGGGACCGTCTCGGCCACGGCCTCGGCCCGGCGGAGATCCGGCGCGGTCGCCTCCGCCACGAAGGCCGCCACCGCCTCGGTCAGCGGCAGCGTGCGGGTCTGCTGGCTGCCGAGCCGCCGGATCGAGACCGTCCGCTCCTCCGCCTCGCGCTTGCCCAGCGCCAGCAGCACCGGCACCTTGGCCAGCGAGTGCTCGCGGACCTTGTAGTTGATCTTCTCGTTGCGCAGATCCGCCTCGACCCGCAGGCCGGTCCGCTCCAGGGCGCGGATGACGTCCCGAGCGTACGGATCGGCCTCGCCGGTGATCGTCGCCACCACCACCTGCACCGGCGCGAGCCAGAGCGGGAAGTGCCCGGCGAAATGCTCGATCAGGATGCCGGTGAAGCGCTCCATCGAGCCGCAGATCGCCCGGTGGACCATGACGGGTGGCTTCCGGGCGCCGTCGGCGTCGATGTAGAAGGCGCCGAACCGCTCGGGCAGGTTGAAGTCCACCTGCGTGGTCCCGCATTGCCAGTCGCGGCCGATCGCGTCGCGCAGCACGTACTCGAATTTCGGCCCGTAGAAGGCGCCCTCCCCCGGGTTCACGGCGGTCCTGATCCGGCCGGCGGACTGTTCCTCGATCTGCGCCAGAACCCGGGTCATCACCGCCTCGGCGTGGTCCCAGAGCGCGTCGGAGCCGACGCGCTTCTCGGGCCGGGTCGAGAGCTTCACCACGATCTGGTCGAAGCCGAAATCCGCGTAGGTGGAGAGGATCAGGTCGTTGATCTTCAGGCACTCGTCGGCGAGCTGGTCCTCGGTACAGAACACGTGGGCGTCGTCCTGCGTGAAGCCGCGCACGCGCATCAGCCCGTGCATGGCGCCCGACGGCTCGTAGCGGTGCACGATGCCGAACTCGGCCATGCGGAGGGGCAGGTCGCGGTAGGACTTCAGCCCGTGCTTGAAGATCTGCACGTGGCCCGGGCAGTTCATCGGCTTGAGGGCGAACCAGCGCTTGTCCTCGGCCTCCTCGCCGGCCGATTGCGCGGCGAACATGTTCTCCCGGTACCAGCCCCAGTGGCCGGAGGTCTCCCACAGGGCCTTGTCGAGGATCTGCGGCGCGTTCACCTCGGCGTAGTCGCCCTTCAGGCGGCGGCGCATGTAGGCGATCAGCTCCTGGAAGATCGTCCAGCCCTTGGCGTGCCAGAACACGACGCCCGGCCCCTCTTCCTGGAAGTGGAACAGGTCCATCTCCCGGCCGAGCCGGCGGTGGTCCCGGCGCTCGGCCTCCTCCAGCCGGTGCAGGTAGCCGTCGAGATCGGCCTGCGCCGCCCAGGCGGTGCCGTAGATGCGGGTCAGCATCGGGTTGTTCGAATCACCCCGCCAGTAGGCGCCCGCGACCTTCATCAGCTTGAAGGCGGTGCCGACCTTGCCGGTCGAGGTCATGTGCGGGCCGCGGCAGAGGTCGAACCAGTCGCCCTGGCGGTAGATCTTCAGATCCTCGCCCGGCGGGATCGCATCGACCAACTCAACCTTGAATTTTTCGTCCTTGCCGGCGAACAGCGCCCGCACGTCCGCGCGCGTCCAGACTTCTTTCGTAAACGGTGCGTCGCGCGCGATGATTTCGCGCATCTTCGCCTCGATCTTCGGGAAATCCTCCGGCGTGAACGGGGTCTCGCGGTAGAAGTCGTAGTAGAAGCCGTTCTCGATCACCGGGCCGATCGTCACCTGCGTCTCCGGCCAGAGCGCCTGCACGGCCTCGGCGAGGACGTGGGCGCAATCGTGCCGGATCAGCTCCAGGCTGCGCGGGTCGGTGCGGTCGAGGAACTCGATTCGGGCGTCGCGCGCGATCGGGTCGTCGAGGTCGGCGACGGTGCCGTCGAGCGCCATGGCGACGGTGCGCTTGGCCAGCGACTTGGCGATGCCCTCGACCACGGTGCGGCCGGTGATGCCGGCGGCGATCTCCCGGGTGTTGCCGTCGGGGAAGGTGAGAATCGGCATGGTTCAGATGTCTCCGGGCTCAGTCCTGCATACGGGGCAGGTAAGCGGTTTCGAGAGAGCGGCCGTGTAGACCGATTTTTTGGGTGAGGGAACCGAGCGCGGCACATGGGTGCTGCGGGGCACCATGGCCCCGCTGGCCCGTCATCCCGCACGCTGCAGCCGGCTCGCGAAGAACCCGTCGAGCCCACCGCGCGCACCCGGAACGTCGGCGAGATGGCAGGGCAGCGTGCGCAGATCGCCGTTCGCGTCGATCATCTCAGCCGCGCCGCCGACCTCCTCGACTCGCACCGGCACGCGCGTGAACCGCGGATCGCGCTCCAGGAGGGCTGCGACCTGCGCCTCGCCCTCCTCCGGCTCCAGCGAGCAGGTGCAATAGACCAAGATTCCGCCCGGCCGCACCAGCCCGGCCGCGTGGTTGAGGAGCTTGCCCTGAAGCCCGGCGAGCCGGGCGATGTCGGCCTCCGCCTTGGTCCAGGCCACGTCCGGATGGCGCCGGATCGTGCCGGTGGCCGAGCAGGGCGCGTCGAGGAGTACCGCGTCGTGGTCCCGCCCCTCCAGCGCCAGCGCATCCCCGACCACGATCTCCACGTCGAAGCCCAGCCGCGCGACGTTCTCGTGCAGGCGCTCCAGCCGCGGCGCGGAACGGTCGACCGCGGTGACGCGCGCCCCCGTGGCGGCGAGCTGCAGGGTCTTGCCGCCGGGGGCGGCGCAGAGATCGAGCACGCGGGTGCCGGGCCCCGGCGCGAGCAGGCGGGCCGGGATCGCCGCGGCGGCGTCCTGCACCCACCACGCGCCGTCCGAAAAACCCGGCAGCTCGGGGATCGCCGGCCCGTTCTCCGGCAGGCGCAGGGAGCCGGTCGGCAGCACCACGGCGCCGAGCCGCTCGGCCCAGTCCGCCGGATCGCCCCGCGGGGTCAAGTCGATGGCGGCGCCCGCAAGATGCGCCCGCGCGATCGCCCCCGCGCGCTCCGGCCCGTAGGCGGCGCTCCAGCGGCGGACGAGCCAGTCCGGGGTGTTGGTGGCGAGCGCGTCGGCGCCCTCGGCCAGGATCGCGTCGCGCTCCCGGGCGATCCGGCGCAGCACCGCGTTGACGAGGCCGGCGAGATGGGCCGTCCGGTTGTCCCCCTTGGCGAGCCGCACCGCGAGATCGACGGCGGCGTGGTCGGGGACCGCGAGATCGAGGATCTGGGCCGTCGCGGTGGCCAGCAGCGCGGTGAGCTGGGGCTTGGCGGCCGGGAGCCCGCGCTCCAGCCGCTGGGCGAGGGCCGTGCGGATCTGCCCGTAGCGTCGGAACGTCGCGACCGCGATGGCCCGCGCCAGGGCGGCATCGGCCGGCGTCAGGGCCTCGGCGCGGACCGCCTGGGCGAGGGCCTCGTCCAGGGCGGGCGGGCGCTCCTGGCCGATCAGGGCCGCGACCGCCTGCTGCGCCGCCCGCCGGGCACCGAGGCCCGCCGCATCGGTGCCTGCGCTTTGCGGTGAAGTCTGAGTCCGCGTGTTGCGGCCGATGTCCCGCGATGCCACTTCTGCTCCGAGGCCGAATTCTCTCGACCCACGCCCTCACACCCGAGCGAGCGCGATGCAAGACCCGAATGGACAGGACCCGAACCCGGCCGGTGCCGCCCCCCGCCCGCTGAGCCCCGCGGCCGAGCGCGCGCTGGCCGAAGCGGCCGAGCGCCGCGCGGCGATCGACGCCCGCGCGGCCGAGATCAGCGCCGAGCCGGAGCGCCAGGGCCGCGGCGGCCTGGAGCCGGTGCGCTACGACGATTGGGAGGTGAAGGGCCTCGCGGTCGACTTCTGACGCCGGAACGCGGTGGCCCGAGGGCCGTTGCCCCTGCCTGACCGACAGGGAGAGCACGTGATGGCGACGAAGGTATCGGCTCGTGGTGCGGCCGAGGGTCCGCACGGGGAGATCACCCTGGCCCAGGGCGAGCGGCTCGGCCTGCGCATGTGGCGCGGCGAGGAGCCGAATTCCGACAAGCCGATGACCACCTCCCCCCACGAGACCGTGGGCTACGTGATCAGCGGCCGGGCGGAGCTTGTGGTGGATGGCGAGACGGTGGCGCTCGCGGCCGGCGATTCCTACTGCGTGCCGGCCGGGGCCGAGCACACCTACCGGATCCTGGAGACCTTCACGGCCGTCGAGGCGACCGCGCCGCCAGCCGGCTGAGCATCATTCCGAACCCGGTTCCGTCCTCTGGGATCGCATCCCAGTCCTGCACATCGCCGCGCAGTGCGGTATACTCTGCCCATGCGCAATCTGCCTGTTCAGGAGAGCCTTCCGCCGCCGCTCACAGCGGCGGTGGCGCGTCTTCAATCGATCGCGCCGGTGGAGCGCGTCATCCTGTTCGGCAGCCGCGCCCGCGGCGATCACGATCCGGGCAGTGACTGGGACCTCTGCGTCCTGCTCGATGACGACATCCCCCCGGCGTGTACATGCCGAGCGCGCTCTGGCAGGCCGTGCGCGACGTCGGCCTCGCCATCCAGATCACGCCGATGCGGCGCAGCATCTTCGAGACGCGCCGCACCGATATCAACGCTTTGGCGCATGATGTGGCGCAGGACGGCATTCTTCTCTTCGACAGGAAGGCGGACGCCGCGCGATGAGCGCGCAGGACGCCACCGCATGGATCAGGAAGGCGCGGCAGGATGCGCTCTCGGCGCGACGGCTGCATATCGATCCCCCTGAACCGGAGGACGCGGCGTTCCACGTCCACCAAGCGGCCGAAAAGGCCTTCAAGGCGATCCTCGTCGCGGCCGGGATCCGGTATCCACGCGGGAGGGGCGCCGGGCACGATCTGAATGCGCTCGCCGCGCTCATACCCGGCAGCGCGCAGGCGCAGGCGCACGTCCTCGCCGACCTGACACCCTGGGCGACCGCCTTCCGCTATCCGGCCGATGATCCCCATACGGCCGAGCCCGCGCCGGACAAGCCGGAGATCGAACGGAGGCTGGCGGCGGTCGAGGCCTTCATCGCGGCGCCGAGGCCCGCATCGCCGGCCCCTGACGCTATCCGCTCGCGCGTCGTCGGCCGTCAGTGCGTCATGTAGACCGGCGTGCCGACATCGACCCGGGCGTAGAGATCGACCACGTCCTGGTTGTACATCCGGATGCAGCCATAGGACGCGTAGGTGCCGACCGACCCCGGGCGGTTGGTGCCGTGAATCGCGTACTCGCCCCCCGCCAGCGTCATGGCCGCCGCGCCCATCGGGTTGTGCGGCGAGCCGCCCGCGATCAGGTTCGGCAGGCGCGGGTTGTCGCGCTTCACCTCGGCCGGGGGCGACCAGGCCGGCGCCACGTACTTGCCGTCGATCGGCTTGATGCCGAACCATTGCTTGCCGGGCTTGCCCACCGCCACGGGATAGCGGATCGCCGTCCCGTCGCCGTTCACCAGATAGAGCTTGCGCTGCGTCACGCTGATCACGATCGAGCCCGGCGCGACGCCGTTCTGAAACGGCACGATCTCCCGTGCCTGCGCGCCGCCGAAACATCCGGCCAGCATCGCGCCGGCCAAACCAAATAAAGCCGCCACTCGACCCGACATAACTCGTTCCTCGACAAACAAGAGTAACCGCGGGCCAGTAATCCACGGCCGAGCTTGTCGTTCCAGGGAAAGCTATGGTTGATACGTGGATGGCTCCTGAAACCCCTGATCACGGTAAAGCAGCAACGTAAATGCGCGGGCCAGGGGCTTCGGCACGGCGTCGGACCTTGCGGTGCGGCGGCTCAGCGTTCGAACAACCTGCGGCCGCGCGCGTCCTCGGCCTGCCAGCCGTGGCGCTCCAGTTCGGGATCGCGGTGCTCCTCCACCGGGTGGCCCACGCACAGGTAGGCGACGAGCCGCCACGTCTCGGGCACCGCCAGGATCGCCGTCACCGCCTCGGGTTCGAGGATCGAGACCCAGCCGACGCCGAGCCCCCGCGCCCGCGCCGCCAGCCAGAAGCACTGGATCGCCCCGACCACCGAATACGCCAGGGTCTCCGGCATGCTGGCCCGGCCGAGCCCGAGGCCTGTCTCGGTCGCCCCGTCGCAGAAGGCCGCGAGGTGGATCGGCGCCTCCCGCAGGCCGGCGAGCTTCAGCGACCGATAGCGCGCCGCCCGGTCGGCCTCGTAGCGTTCCGCCGCCGCCGCGTTGCAGCGGCCGAAGCTTTCGATGATGGCGGCGCGCCGGCCGGGATCCGAGACGCGCACGAAGCGCCAGGGCCGGCTGTTGCCGACCGAGGGCGCCCGATGGGCCGCCGCGAGGCACGCGTCGAGCTCGCCCGCATCGACCGGGTCGGTCCGGAACCGGCGCACGTCCCGGCGCCACGCGAACAGCGCGTCGAGATCCTGCAGGAAGGCGTCGTCGAAGGCGGGCGGCCCCATGGCTCCCCCATGATCGTCCCGTGGCATACAGGCATCCCGGCCCGGACCGGAACAGAAAAAAGGCCGCCCGGATGGGGCGGCCTGAAGTCTTGGGTCTCGAAACCTCGGAGTGCCGGGTCCTGGAATCCCGACCGGCGACCGATGGCTGGGGAGCTGGATCGCGGCGCCGGCCGGTCAGAGCCCGGCGAGGTTCGATGCCTGTTGTGCCGGTGCAACGCGGCCCGCAAAAGGCACGAATTGGGCGGAACGGTGTTTTTTGTCGCTTGGGTGTGTCTCGGACGACACAAATGCGCCCCGGCCCCACCCTTGCGGGCGGCCGCGGCGGGGGCCATCATCCGGCAAAGCGAGGATGCGCGGGAGTCAGGATGACCGAGAGGATGGGCGCTGGGCCGGGGCCCGACGAGGCGGCAGGCCATGTGATTCCCTTCCCGGCCCGAGCGGCGCCGCCCCAGATCGCCTTCAACAAGGACGAGCTGCGTGTGATCTTCAACCTCTACGGTCGGCAGGTCGCGGCGGGGGAGTGGCGCGATTACGCCCTCGACTTCAGGCGCGACAAGGCGGTGTTCTCGATCTACCGCCGCTCGTCCGAGATGCCGCTCTACCGGATCGAGAAGGATCCGCGGCTCGCCCGCCGCCAGGGCGCCTACGCGGTGATCGCCGCCAGCGGCCAGATCCTGAAGCGCGGCGCCGAACTCGCCCGGGTGATCGCGGTGCTGGAGCCGGCGCCCCGGGCGGTCTGAACCGGTTCCAGGCGATGACGTCGGTGTGGCCGTCCTTGCGAGCGGAGCGAAGCCATCCAGCGGCGCCACATCTCCCGGCGTCGCGCTGCCCTGCGTGACGTCGCCGCGCTCGCGATGATGCCGAGGGCAGCCTCGATCGCGGCGTTCAAACGGACACCGTGTGGCCGTTCGATCTCACGACAGGGACAGCCCCAGGAGCGTCCCGGCGATCTCGGCCTCGACCGCCGGCGGCAGCGGCCGGATCGGACGCGGCGGCTCGGCCCGGCACAGGCCCAGGATCCCGGCCAGCGCGTAGACCACCCGCAGGCTCGAATGGGCCTTGAACAGCGCCCAGAGCGGTTCGAGGGCCGCATCGAGCGCCCGGGCGCGGTCGGCGTCGCCCGCCTCGGCTGCCCGGACGATGGCGAGGCACGCCTGCGGAAACAGGCCTGCGGCCACGCTGAACCACGCGGCACCCCCGGCGATCAGGGCCTCGGCGGCGTTCCAGTCGCCGCTGAAGCCGATAGGGAAGTCGGCCGGTCCGGCGGACCGCAGCGCGGCGACCCCGGTCGCGGCGGCGTCCGGCGCCGGCGCCGGGCACTTGGCGGCGATCACGCCGGGCAGGCGCGCGATCCGGCCAATCAGCGCCGGCGAGAAGCGGAAATGCGTGGTCGCGGGGTTGTCGTAGATTACGAGCGGCAGGCCGCCCTCCCCGGCCACAGCCTCGAAATGCGTGACGACCTCGGCGTCGGTGAGCGGCGTGTAGGAGACCGGCGCGAGGAGACCCGCGGCCGCGCCGGCCGCCCGCGCGTCCCGGGCCAGACGGATCGCCTCGTCGGTGCGCAACGCGCCGATGCCGACCAGGAGTGGCGCCCGGCCGGATACGGTGTCGGCGGCGATCTCCACCGCGCGCCGCCGCTCGTCCCGGGACAGGTAGGCGTAGGTGCCGGTGCTGCCGAGCAGTCCGATCGAATCGACCCCGGCCGCCGCCAGCGGCTCGAGCAGCCGGCGCAGGGCATCGGCCTCGACGCGGCCGTCGGCGTCGCTCGGCGTGATCGGAAAGGCGGAGAGGCCGGTGATTCTCAGCATGGCGGCAGGGTAGCGCCAGCGCGCCGGCCGGTCAGGCAAAAAGAGACCCCGGCGGTCACCCGCCGGGGTCTCTTCGGTCACGCAGTCCGTCTCGCTTAGCGGCGGTCGCCGATCAGGCTCAGCAGGAACTGGAACATGTTGATGAAGTCGAGGTAGAGCGTCAGGGCGCCGTTGACCGACATCTTGGCCGCCATCTCACCATTGAAGCCGCCGTAGAGATACATCTCCTTCAGCTTCTGGGTGTCGTAGGCGGTCAGCCCCGCGAAGATCAGCACGCCCAGCACCGAGATGGCGAACTGGAGCGCCGACGAGGCGAAGAAGATGTTCACCAGCGAGGCGAGGACGATGCCGATCAGGCCCATCATCAGGAACGAGCCCATCCCCGACAGGCTGCGCTTCGTGGTGTAGCCCCACAGGCTCAGCGAGCCGAAGGCCGCCGCCGTAATGAAGAACACCTGCACCACGCTCGCGCCGGTGAAGACCAGCAGGAGCGAGGACATCGAGGCACCCATCACCGCCGCGAAGGCGAAGAACATCGTCCGCGCCGAGGAGGCTGACATCCGGTCCATCCGCATCGAGAAGATGAAGATGAACGCCAGCGGGGCGAGCATCAGCACCCACTTGAACGGGCTCTGATAGAGGGTCTGACCGAACGGGGTCAGGATCGGGCGCGTGCCCTGATAGGCCGCGACCGAGGCCATGTTCAGGCCGAGGGCGACGAGACCGGAGATCCCGAGCCCGACGACCATGTTGTTGTAGACGCCGAGCATGAAGGCCCGCAGGCCCTGGTCGACCTCGACCTGGGTGCCGGCGTAGCCGGTCGGCTGCTGGGTGCCGTACCGGAAGGGGCTGTTATCGAATGCCATGGGAGTTTCCTTGCGGAGGCTCTCTCAGCGTGGTGTTTCGGGCGAGGCCCACGCAGGACCTCTGGCGCCAGGCTGGCACCTCGGTCCGGAATATGTTGCGCGGGCGCCGCCAGCACAAGTGCCCGGCTACGGTTGCGGGGCCGGTTTTCCGTGTCCGGACGATGTATTTTTGTCCATCAGCGCAGGGATTAAAATGCATTCCGGCGCCGCGGCCGTCAGTTCGACTGGCGGTTGCCGGGATGGTGCCGGTTCAACGGCCGTGCGCGACATCTTAACAGCTTCCTCATGCGTCAGCCGGTCATGCGCCCCGTCTTTGCGAGCGGAGCGAAGCAACCCAGCGGCGCCACGCCTGCCGATGTCGCGCTGACCTGGGTCGCTTCGCTGCGCGATGTCGGCGAGGCCCGACGTCAGATCTGGCGCAGATACGGCGCCGGCTTCTGTCCCAGGATCCGCCATGTGCCCAGCAGCCCGAGCAGGATCGCAAGCGCCACCGCGGCGAGCGCCGCCGCCAGCGCCCCGGATAGGTCCAGCCGGAAGTCGAGGTGCATCACCTTGGCGACGATCACCCAGCCGGCGAGCGTGCCGGCCGCGAGGCCGAACAGGGCCGTGGCGAGGCCGAGCGCCGCGTACTCGATGGCGTAGGCCGAGAGCAGGCGGGACCGGCTCGCCCCCAGCACCTTGAGCACCACGGCATCGTAGAGCCGCGCCCGGTGGCCGGCCGCGATGGCGCCCGCCAGCACGAACAGGCTCGCCAGCACCGCCACCGCGCTCGCCCCGCGGATCGCCAGGACCAGCCGGCCGACGAGGTCGCCGATGGCATCGAGCGCGTCCTTCACCCGCACGGCACTCACCGACGGGAAGGTCTTGGCCACGTCCCGCAGGATGTGGTTCTCGGTCCCCGCATCGGTGCCACCGGGCAGCGTCAGCGTGGCGAGGTCCGAATGCGGCGCGCCGCGGAACGTGCCGGGCGAGAACACCATCACGAAGTTGATGCCGAGGTTGCGCCACTCCACCCGGCGCAGGTTGAAGATCGTCGCGGTGAGGTCGCGGCCGAGCACGTTCACCGTCACCGTGTCGCCGAGCTTCAGGCCGAGCTGGCGGGCGAGGTCGGCCTCGAAGGAGACGAGCGGCTTGGCGCCCTGCTCGGTGCTCCACCACGCCCCTTCGGTGAGGTTCGAGCCCTCCGGCACCGCGTCGGCGTAGGTGATGCCCCGGTCGCCGTCGAGCACCCAGGCGGCGTCCTCGGGCGGGCGAATCTTGCTCGCCGGCACGCCGTTCAGGGCGACGATCCGGCCGCGCATCATCGGCACGTCCTCGATTTTTCCGTTGGGCGCCGAGCGCGCCAGAAACGCCCGGAACTGGGCGGCGTCCCGCGAGGGGATATCCAGGAAGAAGAGGTTCGGCGCCCGGGCCGGCAGGCTCGCGCTGATCGTGCGGCGGACATTGGCGTCGATCAGGCTCAAGGTGACGAGGAGCGTCACGCCGAGGCCGAGCGACAGGACGATGGCCGGCGTCAGCGCGCCCGGCCGGTGGAGGTTGGCGAGCGCCATGCGCGGCGCCGGCCAGCGCGGATGCGGCAGGCGCCGGGCGAGCGCCATCAGGCCGAGCGCCACCCCATGCAGCAGGCCGAACGCGATGGCCGAGGCTGCGATGAAGATCAGCGCCACCCGCCGGTCGAAGGCGGTCGCCACCGACAGGCCGACCAGGGCCGCGAGGCTCAAGGCCAGCGCGATCCGGTAGCGCCAGCGCGGGCTCACCCGGGCGCGATCGACGGTATCGCGGAACAGGCCGGAGACCGGCACGTCGTGGGCGCGGCCGAGCGGCGTGATCGCGAACGCGAAGGCGGTGATCAGACCGTAGGCGGCGGCGAGCGCAAGCTCGCCCGGGGCCAGCGTCGGGTTGAGCGGCAGCGGCAGGTCGGCTGAGAACAGCGCGTCGAGCAGGAAGGGCAGGCTCGCCCCGATCGCGAGGCCGATCAGAGTGCCGAGGCCAGCGATCAGCATCACCTGCACGAGGTAGAGGCCCACCACCTGCGAGCCCGGCGCGCCGACGCTCTTGAGGGTCGCGATCGAGGGGCGCTTGCGCTCCACGAAGGCGTGGACGGCGTTGCCGACCCCGACCCCGCCGACGATCAGCGCGGTCAGCCCCACCAGGGTCAGGAACTGGGTGAACCGCTCGATGCTCTTGGCGAAGCGCGGATCGGCGTTGGTGCGCGCGCGGATCTCCCAGCCGGCCTCCGGGGTTGCCGCGCGGATCCGTTCGCGCGCGGCATCGAGCTCGGAATCCGGCGTGCCGGGGGGCAGGAGGATGCGGTAGCTCCAGCGGTTGAGGCTGCCGGGCTGGACGAGGCCGGTGGCGCGCAGCGTCGGCTCCGAGATCATCAGCCGCGGCCCGAAGCCGATGCCGCCCGCGATCTTGTCGGGCTCGGAGACGATGGTGCCGCGGATCTCGACCGGATGGCCGGCCAGCGTGATCCGGTCGCCGACCTTGACGGCGAGGCGGGTCAGCAGCGCCGGGTCGGCCAGCGCCCCCGGCACGCCGTCGCGATCCGACAGCAGATCGGCGGGGCGGCCCGGTGGGTCGGTCGTGAGTTCGCCCGCTTCCGGGTAGGTCGCGGGATCGACCGCCTTCAGCTCGACGAGGGCCGCGTCGCCGCCCGGCGCCACCGCCATGGCACGCAGAAAGGCGACGCTATCGACCCGGCCCTCGCGCGCCAGGGCCTGCCGCTCCGTGCCGGTCGCCTCGCGGTTGATGAGGTTGTAGGCGAGGTCGCCCCCGAGGATCCGCTGACCCTCCCGGCCGAGCCCGTCAGAGAGCGAGCGCGAGATCGACGCGACCCCCGCGATGGCGGCGACGCCCAGCGCGATGCAGGCCAGGAACACGCCGAAGCCGGAGAGGCCGGCGCGCAGCTCGCGCAAAGCGAGGCGCAGGGTGAGCGGGATGCGGCGGGGATTGGGCTGGGGACGGGAAATGGTACCGTGCATGGCGCTATACCGAGCCGAGATGCCGCGCACCCCCTCCCCCCTCTGCGGGGGAGGGTGGCCCCTGCGTCAGCAGGGGTCGGGAGAGGGGAGCGACGCGTCCGTAAAGATCGCGACCGTCATGAAGGCCAACGCCCTGTCCTGCACCGTCGCTCCCCTCTCCCGACCCGCTTCGCGGGCCACCCTCCCCCGCGGCGGGGGGAGGGAATGCGCACAGACCGTCGCGCTCGAATGTCGCCATCACGCTGCCCCCGCCTCCTAGATCCGCCCCGAGCGCAGCCGTACGGTGCGGTGCCACAGTTTCGCGAGGCAGTTGTCGTGAGTTGCCGGCCCCAGCTCTGCGCGGGGTCCGGCCGGCCGCGCGGGGGCGGGTGGTGATGGTCACGACCGGAAAGGGGCTGGCGGAGCTGTGCGCCCGCACGGAACGGCGGCTCTCGGGGGGGATGGGGGAGGCGGTGACAGCGTGATGGCGGCATTCGAGCGCGACGGTCTGAGCGCATTCCCGCCCCCGCAGAGGGGGGAGGGGGTGCGCGGCATCTCGGCTCGGTATAGCGCCATGCACGGTACCATTTCCCGTCCCCAG
>NZ_JAKSYM010000332.1 GCF_022829545.1 Methylobacterium sp. J-030
TCCACGGCGTTCCGGGTCGTCGCCTGGCTTGCGGCGATCTGTCCGCGAATTTCGTCGGTGGCCCGGCCGGTCTGCAGCGCCAGGGTCTTCACCTCGCTGGCGACCACCGCGAAGCCGCGCCCGGCGTCACCCGCGCGGGCTCCCTCCATCGTGGCGTTCAGCGCCAGCAGATTGGTCTGGGGCGCTATGCCGGAGAGCAGGACGACCACGTCGCCGATGTTCGCGGCGTGCGGCCTGCGCGCTCAGCCCTGCCACGATCTCGCCCGTGCGCGCGGGCGGGTCGGCGGCCTGTCCGGCGATAATCGCCGCGTGGCTCACCTGCTAGCTGATCTCGTTAACGGAGAGCGAATGCTGCTCCGAGCCTGTCGCCATGGACCGGATATCCTGCGTGACCTGGCCCACGGACTGAGCCGCCTCCTGGGTCTGCCGGCTCACGTCCGAGGCGGCGCCGCCGATCGCATCGAGTTCGTCGCCGACCGCCTTCTGGATCTCGGCCCGGCGTGCGCGTTCGTTCA
>NZ_JAKSYM010000333.1 GCF_022829545.1 Methylobacterium sp. J-030
TCGGGGCGCGCGGGGCGGTTCCGATGCCCCCATTGCCGTGCACCGGAGGCGCGGCGCCCAAGCGGCCGGTCAAAAGGGGCGCGGCTGGTGAGCGGGCGTAGAGGCCGGAGGCGGGACGCGCCTCGGCCAAGGTCTCGAGCACCAGCGTGTCGTAGGCCCGGACGACGGTGTTGCGGGAGATTGCGAGCTGCTCGGCCAGCTTGCGCGACGAGGGTAGACGCGCCCCGGGCTGCACCAGGCCACGGCGGATGCCATCGCGCAACTGCGCTGTGAGCTGATCCGTCAACGTCTCGGGCCGGGAGCGGTCGAGGAACACGGGCAGTTGCATCGGCGGCCCCATTCAGTTGGATGTTGTCCTCCAAGCTGTAGCGGGTGTCCAGTTTGGAGCGGAGTTCCTGGGGCCAGTTGAGCTGCAAACCTCCGGCGACTGGCCTTAGTGTATCGCTCGCGGCTGGCTCCATCGGGCGGGCATAGGCCGCTCCACATGCAACTTTTCGATGCGTTTATCGGAACCGCGGGCATTGGAAGCTCACGACTCGTGCAGGGCAGCGGCAGGCCGATAGCGGGCGCCACGCCCCGACTGGACCTACGACGACGCGCCGATCCCGGCGCTCGCGCTCGCGCCGCTGGCTCGTCAGCCTGACCTTGAGGCCGCCTACGTCGCGCCGAACGGAGTCCATCATGACAATCACGCGTCGGAGACTGGGGGCGATCGCCACGGCCCTGCTGATGTCTACCGCCTTCGCCGGCCCGAGCCGGGCAGCCGAGGACACGATCAAGATCGGTGTGCTTCATTCCCTGTCGGGCACGATGGCGATCAGCGAAACCGTGCTCAAGGACGTCATCTTGATGCAGGTCGCTGATCTCAACGCCAAAGGTGGGCTGCTGGGCCGCAAGATCGAGCCGATCGTTGTCGATCCCGCCTCGAACTGGCCGCTGTTCGCCGAGAAGGCCCGGGATCTCATCAGCCACCAAAAGGTCGCCGCTGTGTTCGGCTGCTGGACCTCTGTGTCACGCAAGTCGGTACTACCGGTCTTCGAGGAGCTGGATGGTCTGCTGTTCTACCCGCTCGAGTACGAGGGCGAGGAGCAATCGAAGAACATCTTTTATGGGAGCTCGGTCCCGGACAACAAGGCGATCCCAGCCGTCGAGTATCTGATGAGCAAGGACGGCGGGGAGACGAAGCGGTGGATCCTGGAAGGGACCGACTACGTTTATCCACGCACCAGCAACAAGATCATCCGCGCCTTCCTGAAAGCTAAGGGCGTGGCGGACGAGGACATCCGCGAGAATTACACGCCGTTCGGATTCTCTGACTGGCAGACCGAGGTTGCGGCGATCAAGGCGTTCGGCTCGACTGGGAAGAAGACCGCCGTGATCTCGACGGTAAACGGCGACGCCAACGTCCCGTTCTATAAGGAGCTCGGCAACCAGGGAGTGAAGGCCACCGACATCCCGGTGATGGCGTTCTCGGTGGGCGAGGAGGAACTGAAGGGCATCGACACCACGCCGCTCGTCGGTCACCTTGCGGCGTGGAGCTACTTCGAATCCGTCAAAGCACCCGAGAACGCGGCCTTCATCACCCGTTGGAAGGCTTACTCGAAAGATCCGAAGGCGGTGACGAACGACCCGATGGAGTCAGCCTACGACCTGTTCCAGCTGTGGTCACAGGCGGTGGCCAAAGCGGGCTCGACCGACGTGACCAAGGTGCGCGAGGCGATCATCGGCCTCAAGGTCCGATCGCCCGGCGGCTACGACGTAACGATGAACTCGAACCATCACCTGACGAAACCCGTCATGATTGGCGAGATCGAGGCCGGCGGGCAGTTCGACATCGTCTATGAGACCAAGCCGATCGCCCCGAAGCCGTGGAGCCCCTACCTGGCGGAGAACAAGGACAGGCACTGACCGCGCGCGCCTGCGTCCGGGTGGGGAAACCGTCCGGACCCCTCTACATCGTCGATCGATCACCTCCACGCGATCGTGATGACCGGACGGGCTTCAGCCACCTTGTCGTCGTAAGGGGGCGCCATGACCACGCCATGCTGCGCAAGCTCAGCCTTACCTCGGAGACGGACGACGTCCTCATTGCCCTGGTCGGGGAACTCGCGACCGGCCGGGTGCCTGCGACGAACATAGCCGCGAGCAAATTCGCTTCTGCAAGGACTGAATATTGCCCTGATGTGGCGTCACAGCGAGACCATCCAGCATGGCGAATGGGACAGGCCTCGCGCGACGCGGTAGCACTCGGCGGACGACTTCAGCGACGACGAGATCGACCTGCAGCGGCTGCTGATCGCAAATCGGCCGGCGACCTTCCTCGATCCGGGTAGCCGGCGGCGGCATGCTCCTCGCCCGCCTGCACGACGGCGATCTCACGGTAGTGGACCGATTGCTGAACGCCGCCATCGCTAACGCCGTCCACCACGCCACCGGACGGCGCATCCGCGACGTCCCAATCCGCATCAAGAATCTCTCTGACTGCAGCCGCTGGGGTCAGCAACAGCTGGCGAGAGAGCCCGACATTAGGAAACGGTTCGTCTGCTTTGGGGAGGGCGACGAATTGCAATGAATGGCCGGGATGGGCGC
>NZ_JAKSYM010000334.1 GCF_022829545.1 Methylobacterium sp. J-030
TTGATGACCAGGGCACCCTGGTTGCGGGTGTTGCGGTCGAGGTTGACGTACAGGCCTTCGACCTTGAGCGTGACGGCCGAGGAGCGGAAGAAGTTCAGGAACGAGTCGGTGGGGAGCGCGTACTCGATGCCGCCGCCGACGGCGTAGCCGGTGCGGAAGCTGTCGTTGCAGGCAAAGCCGCCGAACGAGCGGTCGGCGCTGCCCGAGCCGTAGGCGAAGCCGCCCGTGCCGTACACGAGGGTGCGGGCGAAGGCGTAGCCGAGGCGGCCCGGAACGGTGCCGAAGTAGTCGAGGCTCGACAGGCCGCGCGGGTCGGTGTCGTAGTATCCGGGGGCGAGCGCGCCGCCGGTGAGGAAGGCGCTGTTCCGGTTGCGCCCGAAGTCGAGGTACTGGGCGTCGGCCTCGATGCCGACGACCACGCCGGAGCCCGGGGTGAACTGGTAGTTGTAGCCGACCTGGGCGC
>NZ_JAKSYM010000342.1 GCF_022829545.1 Methylobacterium sp. J-030
GTAGAGGATCTCCTCGACCGCCGGGTTGAGGCGGTGGATCTCGTCGATGAACAGGACGTCGCGCTCGTCGAGGTTGGTGAGCTGGGCGGCCAGATCCCCGGCCTTGGCGATGACCGGCCCGGACGTGGAGCGGAAGTTCACACCGAGTTCGCGGGCGACGATCTGGGCGAGCGTGGTCTTGCCGAGGCCGGGGGGGCCCACGAACAGGACGTGGTCCAGCGCCTGCCCGGTCTTGCGCGCGGCCTCGATGAAGATCTGCATGTTGGCCCGGGCCGCGCGCTGGCCGATGAACTCGGACAGGCTCAGCGGGCGGATCGTCTGATCCGCGTCCTGGGGGGCCGCGCCCGGCGGCGGCAGGCCCGTCGCCCTGCGCGAGGCCATGTCAGGCCGCCGCCTTGACCCGGTCGCCCCCGGCCTCGAACGGCTGCACGAGGACGCGCCGCCCGGTCAGGTCGTGGACGCTGACCCGCCATTCGGCCCAATCGGTCCGGTTCGCCAGGGTGCGCCGCACGTCGGCCGCGACCTTCTGCGCCCGTGCCCCCAGGCGGCCGGCGGCGCGAACTTCGGCGCCGCGAGCGTCGAACACGCATTCGAGGCCGTTGGTGCAGTGGAAACGGTAGCGTGCCATTCCGCGCTCCTCCCGGCCGCCCCGCGCGGCCCTCACTGTTTGTTCACTATATGTTCTTAACGGTGGGGAAGCCAGCCCGGGCGAAGCGTCGCATCCGATCCCATTCATGGCGCGCTCCGGCCCGCGAGCGGCCACGGAACATGAGCCGGCCTTCAGGCTTTTCGGCGCACAGCCCTCGCCCACCCGATCCGGGACGCCGCATGATCCGCCCCTCCATCCTCGCCCTGATCCTCGTGGCCGGCTTGGCGACGCCCGGCCGTGCCCAAGAGGCGCCGGCCGGGTCCGACGCCCTGAAGCCGATGATCCAGTCGGACAGCCTCGTGTTCAACGGCGTCACCCGCTCGAAGGACGGCCGGGTGTTCTCGCCGTTCCAGCGCCAGTCCAAGGATAAGGGGATCGAGCTCGGCGAGTGGAAGGACGGCAAGGCCGTGGCCTATCCGGACGCGGCCTGGAACGCCTGGACGAGCGGGGACGACCCGGCCAAGGCCTTCGTGGCGGTCAACGCCATCCGGATCGGCCCGGACGGCGACCTCTGGGTGGTCGACAAGGGCGCCCCCGGCATGGGCGAGGCGCCGCTGGCGGGCGGCCCCAAGCTCGTGCAGATCGACCTCGCCACGAATACCGTGCGCAAGGTCTACCCGCTCCAGGCCTCGACCACCGACCGGAGCTTCATCGACGATTTCCGCTTCAACGGCCGCAAGGTCTACCTGACGGATGCCGGCCAGCCGGGGCTGATCGTCCTCGACCTCGACACCGGCGATCTGCGGCGGGTGCTCGACGGGCACTGGTCGACGATCGCGCAGCGCCCGCTCACCGGCCAGGGCCGGGTGCTGCGGGACGACAAGGGCAAGCTGCTCTTCATCCACGCCGACCAGCTCGAGGTCTCGCCGGACGGCAAGACCTTCTACTACCAGGCCTGCACCGGCCCGCTCTACAGCATCGAGACCCGCTACCTCGACGACGCCGCCGTGAGCGACGACGAGCGGGCCAAGCACGTCAAGCTCTATGCCGCCACGGTGGCGACGGGCGGCACCGCGATCGACGCGGCCGGCACCATCTACGCGAGCGATACGGACGGCCTGCGCATCCTCAAGATCGCGCCGGACGGAACGACGAGCACGCTGGTGCAGGATCCCCGGCTGATCTGGGTCGACGCGATGTGGATCGACGAGCAGGGCGGCCTGTGGATCCCGGCGGCGCAGATGAACCGCACGCCCGCGATGAACGGCGGCGAGGCCTCGGCGGTGAAGTTCCCGACGACGATCTACCGGATGCAGATCGACGCCAAGCCGCTGCGCAACTGAGCGAGGGATCGGACGATCATGTCAGGGCTGCGGTTCGTACGGCTGGCGCATACGCTCGTGGCGGCCGGCCTGCTCGTGGGGGCGGCCTCCCCGGGGCGGGCCGCAGATTCCCTCGCGATCGGGGAAGCCCGCCTCCACACGCCACCGGACTCGCATGAACCGCAACGGGCGCTGATCGAGCTGCGCAACGCCGGTCCGGATCCGGTGGCGCAGGTGAAGATCCTCTGCACCTTCACGGGCGCCGGCGGGGCGGTCCTCGACACGCAGACGGTCTCGGTACCGGACATCGCCGCCCGCGCCGCCGTGCAGGCCGAAGCGATCTACTATGGCTATCCCAGGGCGAGCGGCGCCGCCTGCCGGCTCGCCGAGCCGCGCTGAGCCATACCGGGCCTCTGCCGCGCCTCGGATGCGGGCGGGCGCGGATTGCCCGCGGCGAGGTGGCGCCCCTGGCCGGTTTCCGGCAGAAGACGCCCACGCAACGCCCGCTCCGCCGCAGACTGATTCCCCCGTGTCCGCCCTCCCCGCCCCCATCGAGCCTCGCCGCGCCCGTCGCGCGCAGGCCGACGCGCGCGCTGCGGCGCAACGCGGCGTCTAACCATGGACGCGGCCGGGACCGATGAGTTGCTGCGGCGCGCGGGGGCGCTGGAGGCGGAGGCTGCTGCGCTCCGTGCCCGGGCGGCCGGGTCCGCCGCGGCGCACGCGCAAAGCCATTTCGCGATCCTCGACGGCGCCACGCAGGTCGCCCTCATCGCCACCGACCCGACGGGGCACGTCACCGACTGGAATGCCGGCGCGCAGACCATCCTCGGCTGGACCGCGGACGCGATGCGGGGTCGACCGATCGCGGAGCTGTTCACCCCCGAGGATCGCGCGGAGGGACGCCCCGAGCAGGCAATGCGCGAGGCCCAGGACCGAGGCCGGGCCGAGGAGGCGGGCTGGCGCCTGCGCGCCGACGGCGCGCGCTTCCGGGTCTCCGGCGAGACGATCCCCCTGCGGGACGCGGCCGGCGGCCCTGCCGGCTTCGTCACGATCCTGCACGACCGCACGGACCTGCACGCGGCCGAGCAGGCCCTGCGCGCCAGCGAGGAGCGCTACCGGACCCTGTTCGAGGCCATCGACGACGGGTTCTGCGTCATCACCTTCCTCGACGGGCCGCACGGCCCCTTAAGCGACTACGTCCACGTCGAGGCCAATCCGGGCTATGAGCGCCACACCGGCATCGCCGGGATCGTCGGGCGGACGCTGCGCGGCCTCGTCCCGCCCGACGACGCGGAAGCGTGGCTCGACCTCTACGGCGGCGTGCTGCGCACCGGCACGCCGATCCGCTTCGAGCGCTACTTCGCGCTCGTGGACCGCACCATCGAGGTCTCGGCGGTCCGCATCGAGCCGGCGAGCCGGCGCCAGGTCTCGGTGCTGTTCCGGGACATTACGGCGCGCCGGAAGGCGGAGGACGCGCTCCGCGCAAGCGAGGCGGTGGCCCGCACGAATGTCGAGCGCGTCCAGCTCGCCCTGGCGGCGGGCGCGATCATCGGCACGTGGCTGTGGGACCTGCCGAGCGACCGCTTCACAGTGGACGAAGCCTTCGCGAAGAGTTTCGGCCTCGATCCGGCCCTGGGGCGCGAGGGCCTGAGCCTCGCCCAGGTGGTGGAGACCGTCCACCCGGACGACAGGGCGGGCCTCGCCGCGGCGATCGACGCCGCGATCGCCCGGGGCGGTCCTTACGCGCATCAGTACCGGGTCCGCCGGGCCGACGGGCACTACTACTGGCTGGAGGCGAACGGCCGCGTCGACCACGGGCCGGACGGGACGCCGCTGAGCTTCCCGGGGGTCCTCCTCGACGTGGACGAGCGCCGCGCCGTCGAAGCGGAGCGCGACCGGGCGGCGGCGGCCCTGCGCAGCCTCAACGAGACTTTGGAGCAGCGCGTCGCCGCGCGGACCGCCGAGCTGATGCGGGCCGAGGAGGCCCTGCGGCAATCCCAGAAGATGGAGGCGGTGGGCCAGCTCACCGGCGGCCTCGCCCACGACTTCAACAACATGCTGGCCGGCGTCGTGGGCTCGCTGGAGCTGATGCAGACCCGGATGCTCCAGGGCCGGGTCGGCGACCTCGACCGCTATATCGCCGCGGCGCAGGGGGCGGCCCGGCGCGCCTCCGCCCTGACCCACCGGCTTCTCGCCTTCTCGCGCCGCCAGACCCTCGACCCGAAGCCCACCGACGTGAACCGCCTGGTCGAGGGCATGATGGAGCTCGTGCGCCGCACGGTCGGCCCCGCGGTGGCGATCGAATCGGTCGGGGCCGGCGGCCTGTGGCCGACGCTGGTCGATCCGAGCCAGCTGGAGAACGCGCTGCTCAACCTCTGCCTCAACGCCCGGGACGCCCTGCCCGACGGCGGCCGCATCGTCATCGAGACCGCCAACCGCTGGCTCGATCACCGGGCCGCGCGGGAGCGCGAGGTGGAGCCCGAGCAGTACGTCACCCTCTGTGTCTCGGACAACGGCACCGGCATGACCGCGGACGTCGCCGCCAAGGCCTTCGACCCGTTCTTCACCACCAAGCCGCTCGGCGAGGGCACGGGGCTCGGCCTGTCGATGATCTACGGCTTCGCCAAGCAGTCGGGTGGGCAGGTGCGGATCTACTCGGAGTTCGGCCAGGGCACGATGGTCTGCCTGTACCTGCCGCGCCACCTCGGCGAGGCGGAGAGCGACACGATCCTGCCCGACCTCGCCCACGCGCCGCGGGCCGAGCAGGGCGAGACCGTCCTGGTGGTGGACGACGAGCCGACCGTGCGGATGCTGGTCACTGAGGTGCTGGAGGATCTCGGCTACGCGGCGATCGAGGCGGCGGACGGCGCCTCAGGCCTGAAGGTGCTGCAATCCGACGTGCGCCTCGACATGCTGATCACCGATGTCGGCCTGCCCGGGGGCATGAACGGCCGCCAGATGGCCGAGGCCGGGCGCCAGCACCGGCCGGACCTGAAGGTGCTGTTCATCACCGGCTACGCCGAGAACGCAGCCCTCAACCACGGCCATCTCGGCCCCGGCATGCAGGTGATGACCAAGCCCTTCGCGCTGGAGGCGCTCGCCACCCGGATCCGGGGGATCATCGCGGGGGAGGCTTGATCGTTGATCGGCGGGGAACCGGCGGCATGGCGCGCATGACGCTGGACGAGATCCGAACGCGCGCTTCGACGGTCGATCGCGCCAAGGTCGATGCCACCCCGGAGGCGGACATCGAGGCGCACCGCGCCGCTGACGGCAACGCCGATCGCAACGGAACGGTCGGCGCAGGTGCCGTCGAGTCGCCGCGGGCGCTGCGCATCCGCCTGGGCATGACACAACCCGAGATGGCCGCCGCGCTCGGGATCCCGCTCGGCACATGGCGCAGCTGGGAACAGGGACGCGTGAGCCAGGAACCGGCTGTCGCGGCCCTGCTGCACCTTGTAGCATTCGATGCCGATCTTGCTCTGACGGCTCTGGCGACATAGCTCGCAGCGCAGTTGCCCGTCTCAAACCGCGTCCATGACGCTCCGGCGCCGGCTCGGCCGTCAGTCCTGCACCGTTTCCCTGGAGCGGTTGGCGCGTATTTCACGTCGTCGCGTGCTGCCGGTCGCGCCCCTGACGGCACGCCGCTCCGCGACCCGGTTCGGGAACCGGATAGCGTGGCCGTCCTTATGATGGCGGGCCAGTGAACGGCATGACCGGCCCGGCCGCGACGTGCCGTACCGAACGGAGATGACAGAGGATCTGCCGTGGACTCGCAGAACATTCCGGCCGAACTCAGGAGCTACTTCGACAGCTCGCACATCGCCCTGGCGCTGGCCTCCGTGGCCACCGACAACCCGCTGCTGCTGGTGAACGAGCGGTTCCACCAGCTGACCGGATACGACGCGGCGGACGTCGTCGGACGCAACTGCCGCCTCCTGCAGAAGGACGCGGAGAACCGGGAGGCGCGGGCCAGGATCCACGCCTTCCTCGAGGAGGACCGGATCCTGGCCGTGCGGACGATGATCGTGAATTTCCGCAAGGACGGACGCCCGTTCGTCAACCTGCTGTACATGTCCAAGCTGAAGGCCATTTCGGGCGAGGTGCGCTTTCTTTTCGCATCCCAATTCGACGTCAGCCGCTCGCAACCGGAGCTGCTTTCTGCATACGATACCGAGCTGAGCCGGACCCTGTCCCGGCTGAGGCCGACGCTTGCGGAGAGTGGCATCGTCATCGAGGGATCCCTGATGACGATTGCCAATACCGTCGCCACCGTCGCGCAGGCGAAGCTCACCCTCGCGGATCTCGATGCACCAGGATTTCCTTGACGAGCCCGGGGCGAAAGCCCCGGAGGTCCTGGATGGCGCCGGGCAGATCGTGGCTCCTCCCTTCACCGGGCCGGTGGTGGGGATCGGGGCCTCGGCGGGCGGGCTCGAAGCCCTGCGCGAGATGCTGGCGCGCGCCCGGCCGCCGACCGGCATGGCGTTCGTCATCGTCCAGCACCTCGATCCCAACCACGAGAGCATGCTGGCCCAGCTCCTCGACCGGCATACCGGACTGGCGGTGCTCCAGTGCGAGGGCGGCGAGCGGATCGCCGGCGACACGGTCTACATCATCCCGCCGGGCCGGGGGCTGGTCATCCAGAACGGCGTCCTCGAACTCACGCAGTTCGCGCAGCCGCGGGGCCTGCGGCGGCCGATCGACGACTTCTTCCTCTCGCTCGCCGTCGACCAGCAGGCCAACGCGGCCTGCGTGATCCTGTCGGGCACCGGCGCCGACGGCACCACCGGCCTGCGCGCCATCAAGGAACACGGCGGCGTCTGCGTGGTGCAGCAGCCCGACACAGCCCGCTACGACGGCATGCCGCTCTCGGCGGTCGGCACCGGCCTCGTCGACTTCGTGCAGCCGCCGGGCGAGATCGTGGACTGCCTCACCGCCTTCTTCCGGCGCCGTGGCACCGACGCCGGCGGAGAGGAGGCGGGCCCGGTCGCCGATCATCTCGACGACCTGTGCCGCGTGCTCCGCGCGGCCGTGGGCCATGATTTTGCCGGCTACAAGCGCACCACCCTGATGCGCCGGGTCGAGCGGCGCATGCACGTGCTGGGCCTCGATTCCGCCCGGGCCTACCTCGCCCGCATCCGGGCCGACAAGGCCGAATGCGAGGCGCTGTTCCGCGACCTCCTGATCAACGTCACCCGCTTCTTCCGCGACGCCGAGCTGTTCGAGGTCCTGCGTGAGCGGGTGGTCGAGCCGCTGCTGCGCAACCGCAATCCGGACGAGGACATCCGGGTCTGGATCCCGGGCTGCTCCAGCGGCGAGGAGGCCTACAGCATCGCCATGCTGTTCTCCGAGACCGCCCGCAATCTCGACCTGCCGCCGGCGGTGCAGATCTTCGCCACCGACATCGACGAGCGGATGCTCCAGATCGCCCGAGAGGCGACCTACCCGGCCGCGGCGCTCGCCGACATCCCGGCCTCCCTGCGCGAGCGCTACGTCGTCCCCCACGTCGAGCGCTTCACCATCGCGGCCGAGATCCGCGACCTGATCCGCTTCTCCAGCCACAGCCTGGTCAAGGACCCGCCCTTCTCCAAGATCGATCTGCTGTCCTGCCGCAACCTGCTGATCTATTTCGACGAGCGCCTGCAGCAGTCGGTCGTGCCGCTGTTCCACTACGCGGTGCGGCCGGGCGGCTACCTGTTCCTCGGTCCCTCCGAGAGCGTGAGCCGGTTCGAGCACCTCTTCCCCGCCATCGACCCGCATGCGCGCCTGTTCGAGCGGCCCCCGGGCGCGCCGCAATACCCGATCGACCTGCCCGGCAGCGCCCGGCGCGGCGAGGTGCGGCGCGGCGGCCGCGAGGAGCGCCGGGACGAGCCGTCGATGGCCGACGAGCCCGCGGCGGTGCGGCGCGTGATCGAGCGCTACGCCCCGCCCAGCATGGTGCTGACCGAGGATGGCGGCATCATCGCGGCCTACGGGCGCCTGAGCCGCTACTTCGACTTCCCGGTGACCCGGACCGGCGGCACCAGCGCGATCACCCTCGCGCGGCCGGGCCTGCGCGACGTGATCGGCCCCCTGCTCCGCCGGACCCGGGACGCGCGCAAGCGCGTCGTGGTCCGGAGCGTGGAGGTGCGCTCGGAATACGGCCTGCAGCAGGTCGAGCTCGTCTGCGATCCGCTGCCGGACGGCGCGATGCTGCTCGTCCTGCGCGACTCCGGCGCCTTCCAGCCCTCGACCGACCTCGACCTGATCGAGCTGGATGCCGGTGGGGACCACGTGGAGGCCCTGGAAGAGGAGCTGCTGCGCACGCGCTACAAGCTCCGCTCGGCGGTGGAGGAGCTGGAGACGACGAACGAGGAGCTGAAGAGCTCCAACGAAGAAATGATGTCGATGAACGAGGAGCTCCAGTCGACCAATGAGGAGCTGTCCACCGTCAACGACGAGCTGAAGACCAAGGTCGAGCAGCTCACCATCGCCAATGCCGACTTGCGCAACTTCTTCGAGTCGACCGACCTCGCCGTCATCGTGCTGGACCGCGACCTGCGGGTGCGCAGCTTCACGGCGGCGGCCACCACGATCTTCCCCCTGCAGGCGGGCGATCGGGGGCGGCCGCTGGCCGACGTGTCGAGCCGGCTCGCCGGCCAGGATTACCTGCACGACGCGCAGGCGGTCTGCGCCGGCGGCTCGGTGATCCAGCGGCGCCTCACCACCCGGGACGGGGACCGGACGCTGTCGCTGCGCGTCCTGCCCTACCGCCTGCAGAACGGCAGCGTCGACGGCGCCACCCTGGTGCTCACCGACATCACCGAGGCCCTGTCGCTGGAGCGCCAGCTGGCGGCCGAGCGCGAGCGGCTGGAGCTGGCCGTCAAGGCCGGCGGGATCGGGGTCTGGGAGTACAGCCCCGACGCGGCCACCATCGCGGTCGACAGCACCGCCGGCACGATGTTCGGCCTCGCCCCCGACAGGCCGCACCCGGTCCCGGCCCTGATCGCCAGCGTGGTGCCGGAGGACCGGGTCGGCCTGGAGGCGGCGCTCGCCGAGGCCGCGCACGGGCATGACGAGTTCGAGGCCCGCATCCGCGTCCGGGCGCCGGACCACGCGCCCCGGCACATCCGGAGCTACGGGCGCCCGACCCGCAGCGGCGACCGGAAGCGGATCGTCGGGGTCTGCATCGACGTCTCGCCCGAATACGCGCTGGCCGAGACCCGCGACCTGATGCTGCGGGAAATGAACCACCGGGTGAAGAACCTGTTCGCGATCATCGGCGGCATGATCTCGGCGGGCGCGCGCACGCACCGGGACATCGGCGTGTTCGCCTCCGACATGCGCGACCGCATCTCGGCGCTGGGCCGGGCGCACTCGCTCGCCGACCCGACCGACGGCCAGGGGATGAGCGACCTCGCGGGCCTGATCGGCGCGACCCTGCGGCCCTATCGCGACCATGTCCCGACGGTGATCGAGGGGACCCTCGTGGCGATCAACTGGCGGCACGTGTCGTCGCTGGCGATGATCCTGCACGAATGGGCGACCAACTCGGTGAAGTACGGGGCGCTCGGCTCGGAGGACGGTTCGCTGTCGGTGACCTGGGAGCGGGGGCCGGACGGGCTGGTGCTCGACTGGCGCGAGCGGATGGCCCGGGTGGCCGAGCCGCGGCCGGGTCGCGGCTTCGGCTCGCTGCTGGTGGAGATGTCCCTGCGCCAGTTGGAGGCGACCGTGGAGCGCAGCCACGACGCGACCGAGTACCGGATCACGCTGCGCCTGCCGGATTCGGCGCTCGTGCGGAGCTGAGGCGCCCAGCCCGGCCAACCCGGGTGGTCCGCCCCGGCGGCGCCGGGCGCAGGGCGCCTCTCAAGCGATCCCGGTCGCCGGGCGGACCCGCCGCACCGGCCGGCTGACGAACCGGGAGCCCCCGAGCAGGAAGCGCCAGGGGGTTTCGGCGCCGCGGGTGATCCCGATCCGCGTGTCGCTCACCACCGCGGCCGGCTCGGTGCGGGGCATGAACCGGAACGGCGCCCGCCCGACCGGCCAGCCATCCTGGGCGCCGGTGACGCCGAGGGCCTGGCACAGGCGACCGGGGCCGGCGCAGAGCAGCCGCGCCTCGGCCGTCCCCCGCCGGGCCTGCATAACGGAGATCCCCTCGGTCGGCGCGAGCGCCCGGATCAGCACCGCGCTGCCGGGTTCGCAGACGAGGTTCAGGCACCAGTGCATCCCGTAGGAGCGGTAGACGTAGACGGTCCCGGGCGGCCCGAACATGCTGGCATTGCGCCGGGTGGGACCGTTGAAGCTGTGCGAGGCGGGATCGGTCCGGTCATACGCCTCGGTCTCGACGATGACGCCGCCCGCCCCGTCGACGAACAGGCCGGCGCCGATCAGATCCGCCGCCACCGCGGCGGCCTGTCGGGCGAAGTCGAAGTCCAGCATCGGATCCCGGGGTTCGGCAGGTCGCATCCGGCAGCGGCCACCCGCGGCAGCCCGGCCCTCGACCCAGATGCGGATCCCGTCGCGCCTGCCGGGTCAGGCGGCCTGGCGTCAAGATCGGTCGATGTCGCGGCCGCGGAAGGGGGCCGGCGACGCGCGAATCCGCGTGTGGAACACGCACGCAGCGAAATAGATCGGGCGCGATACAAGTCTTGCTGGTACGAGGGTCGGCGAAATGCGAGCCGCCGGCGATCCCATCGGACCCCAGCATGACGCGCACAGCCGCGATCGCGACGCTGCAACCCGCCGGAGAGGGCGCCGGGGCCCGGCCGTCCGTCGTAGCGCCGCGGCGGTCGCCCCTGACCCTGCGCCGCCTCCGTCTGGCGAGCGGCCTGGTGCTGTTCGGCTACGTGCTGACCCATCTGATCAACCACGCGCTCGGCAACGTCTCCCTGGCCGCCATGGAGGACGGCCTGACCGTCGTCACGGCCCTGTGGCTCAACCCGCTCGGGCTCGCGCTCCTGTACGGCGCGCTCCTGCTCCACATCCTGCTCGGGCTTCAGGCGCTCTACGCGAGCCGCTTCTTCCGCCTGCGGGCTTCCGAGATCCTGCAACTGGTCTCCGGCCTCCTGATCCCGCCGCTGCTCGTCAGCCACATCACCGGGACCCGGGTCGCCTTTGCCACCGAGGGGCTCGACAAGGGCTACGCGCAGGAACTCTACGCCTTCTGGGTGGCAGCCCCGATGCTCGGCGCGATGCAGGTGACCGTGCTGGTCATCGCCTGGATCCATGGCTGCGCCGGTCTGTACTTCTGGCTGCGGCTGAAGCCCGGCTTCGAGCGCGCGGCACCGGTGATGCTGGCGCTCGCGGTGCTGGTGCCGGTCGTGGCGCTGCTGGGCTTCGCGCAGGGCGGCCGGGCGATCCGCGCCCTGGCGCAGGATCCCGCTTGGCGGGCGGTCGCGCTCCAGCCCGTCCATGTCGGCCTGCCCGATCAGGTGGCGCGCCTCGCCGACATCCGGGACCGGATGCTCCTCGTCTATGCGGGTCTCGTCGCAGCGGTCATCGGGGCCCGCGGGGCGCGGACGCTCGCCGAGATCCAGCGCGGGACGGTGCGGCTCAGCTACCCCGACGGGCGGGTGGTCCGGGTGCCCCGGGGCACCAGCGTGCTGGAGGCGAGCCGCCGCAACCGGATCCCGCATGCCAGCGTCTGCGGCGGCCGCGGCCGGTGCTCGACCTGCCGGATCCGGGTGACCGACGGCAGCGACGGCACGCCGTCGCCGGGCCGGGCCGAGGGCGCGGTCCTGGCGCGGATCAGTGCCGGGCCGGGCGTGCGCCTCGCCTGCCAGTTCCGGCCCGAGACCGACCTCGCCGTGGTGCCGCTGCTGCCGCCCCACCCGCGGGTGCGCCGGGCGGACCTGTCCGACCGGGCCGAATCCGGCGAGGAGCGCTTCATCGTGGCGATGTTCGTGGACCTGCGCGGCTCGACGCGCCTCGCCGAGGAGCGGCTGCCCTACGACACGGTGTTCATCATCAACCGCTTCCTCGGCGCGGTCGGCGAGGCCGTGCGGGCGGCGGGCGGCTCGACCAACCAGTTCCTGGGCGACGGGCTGCTCGCCCTGTTCGGCCTGGAGACCGAGCCCGCGCAGGCGGCCCGGGACGCCCTGCGCGCGGTCGACCTCATCGACGCCTCGGTGTCCGCCCTGAACCGGCTGCTGGCGGAGGATCTGGAGCACACCCTGCGCTACGGGGTCGGCGTCCATGCCGGCCCGGCGATCGTCGGCGAGATGGGCGACGCCACCGACGCCCGCTTCACCGCGCTCGGCGACACCGTCAACGTTGCCTCCCGGCTCCAGGGGCTGACCAAGGGTCTCGGCTGCGTGGCCGTGGTGTCGGAGGCGGTCTACCGGGCGGCCGGCCTCGCCCCGGAGGCGATCCGGGACATCGCGGTGGACGGCCGGTCCGAGGCGGTCCGGGTCAGCGTGATCGGGAGCCTGTGACGGAGCCCTGCGTCAGGCCGGGCGCCGGGCGGGTCCGTCCCTGAGGGCGGGCGCCAGCGCCAGCATGAGCGGCACCGCGGCGAGCGCCGTGGCGGCGGACGCCGCCGCCGCCCAGTGCGGGCCGGCCGCGTCGCCGAGCCGCCCGTAGAGCAGCGGGGCCGCCAGCGCGCTGCCGCCGAGGGTCCAGGTGTAGAACACCGCGAAGGCCCGCTCGACGCGGCCCTCCGGGGCCAGCTCCGGCACCGTGCCGTAGAGCACCGAGGAGGTGCCGTTCAGCATCACGCCGAGCAGCGGCAGCAGGAGCAGCGCGGGCGCGAGCGGCAGCGCGATCACCGCCAGGATCATCACGGCGGTCCCGGTCTCGGTGAGGATCACGGTGCGGGTCACGCCGAGGCGCGCGCCGATCCGGCCGCAGACGGCCTTGCCCAGGGCGCCGCCGATGAACACCAGGGACAGCGCGAGGCCCACCGTGGTCAGCGCCGCGCCCTTCTCCTGCACCAGGAACGGCAGGTAGATCAGGAAGGCCGGACGCGCGGCGTTGTCGAGCATGCCGATGGCCACGAGCAGGCGGAAGCCGCCCCGTCCCGCGGGCGCGCCGACGGGCCGGGGCGGTATCCGCGCCGCCGCGCCCGGATCGGTCTTGCGTGAGGCAGGATCACGCGGCAGCAGCCAGCCGACGGCGAGCGCCACGGCGATGCCGGCGCCCGCCACCACCCAGAGGGCGTGGCGCCAGCCCGTCAGGGTCAGCAGGAAGCCGACCAGGGGCGGGACCGCCGCCTTCCCGAGATCGCCAGTGAAATTGTAGGTGCCGAGCGGGCCCCGGGCCGCGGACCCGTAGGCCCGGGCGATCACCGCCGAGGCCAGGGGATGCTGGGTGCTGCTGCCGGCGCCGCCGAGCAGCAGGCCGGCCCCGAGCCCGATCAGGCCCCCCGAGGCGCCCGCGACGGCGTAGCCTAGGGCGCTCAGCAGGGTGCCGAGCGTCAGGACGGTCCGCGCCCCGAGCGACTCGGCGAGGCGGCTCGCCGGCATCTGCAACGCCGCCAGGGCGCCGTTGTAGAGCGAGCGCAGCAGCGCGAGGGCGACGTAATCCAGACCGAACTCGGCCTGCCAGACCGGCAGCAGCACGTAGATGAGATCCGTGTAGCCGTCGTGCAGGGCGTGGTTCACCCCCGTGGCCGCGAGGGTGCGCCGGGCCTCGCCGGGTGCGGTGCGTTCCTGCGCGGCGTGTTCCTGCGCGGCGGCTTCGTGCGATGCGGTCGGGTTCGACGCGAGGGCCATCCTGTCACCTTCCGGCTGTGGGCAGAGGATGGCCGCCTGGCTCCGGCCTGACAAACGACTTATGCTGACGCGCGTGTGAGGAAACCTGACCCGTGCATCGCCGGCTGCCGCCGCTCAACGCCGTGAAAGCCTTTGAGGCCGCCGCCCGCCACGCGAGCTTCACCCGGGCTGCGGACGAGCTGCACGTCACCCACGGGGCGGTGAGCCGGCAGGTGCAGATGCTGGAGGCGTGGCTCGGCGCGCCGCTGTTCGAGCGCCACAACCGGCGCGTCGTCCTCACAGAAGCCGGGGCGGCCTATGCGGCCGAGATCGGCGCCGCCCTCGACCGCATCGCGCTCGCCACCGCCCGGCAGGTCGAGCGCGGCCGGCCGCGCCTGCTGCACGTCAACGCGCTCGCGACCTTCACCCTGCGCTGGCTGATCCCGCGCCTGTCGGGCTTCCAGCGGGCCAACCCGGCGATCGAGGTGCGGCTGACGACCTCCAACGTGCCCCTGGCCCACCTGACGGAACCGTTCGACGTGGCGATCCGGGGCGGCCCGGACACGCGCCCGGGGCATGTCGCCGAGGCTTTCCTGTCCGAGCGGCGCATCCCCGTCTGCAGCCCGGCCCTGCTGCGGCGCCTTCCCCTGGAGGAGCCCGCGCAGCTCCGGCAGCACACGCTGCTGCACGCCGCGACGCTCCCGCGGGTCTGGCCGGACTGGCTGCGCGCGGCCGGCGTGCCGGACCCGACGTCGCAGGCCTCGGTGACGCTGGAGCACTTCTACCTGACGCTCCAGGCCGCCCTCGACGGGCTCGGCGTCGCCATGGGACCCGAGCGGCTGGTCGCCGACGACGTGGCGGCCGGCCGCCTGACCCTGCCCTTCGCGGGCCCGGCGCTGCCGGCGCGGAGCTACTACACCTACGTCCCGGCGGCGCGGGCGGAGGATCCGGCGATCCGCGCCTTCTGCGGCTGGCTGTCCGAGGCGGCAGGGCGACCGTGAGGTCCGTCATTGCGAGCGCAGCGAAGCGACCCAGGGCAGCGGGACCTCCCGGCAGCGTGGCGCCGCTCTGGACTGCTGCGCCGGCAACGGCGATCCGGGTGGCGCGCCGCCTCCACTCAGCGCATGGTCGGGACCCGGAACGCGCCCAACACGGTCCGGGTTGGCGTGACACGCCGCTGCCAGAGGTGACCGCATGGCGCGCAAGCGTCTCCGCCCAACGATCGAGAGCCTGATCGAGTCCCTGGGGCGACTCGGCCTGTCGCCGGACGCCGTCGATCTCGACCGGCTGCTGGTGCATCTCGACCTGCCCGATTACGGCGCCGAGGTGGAGGACGACCGCGTCGCCCGTGCGATCCGCGCGATGAAGGCCGCCCGCGCCTTCGCGGAGACCGGGGTGCCGGCGATCCGCCAGGCGATCCCGACGTTGCGGGCCGTGGTGACCAAGGACCACCGGATCACGTGGCTCATCCGGACCGAGATCCCGCTCCTCGACAACGGACGTCTCGACCTGCGCCTCGACGTCGCCCCGGACCCGGAGGCGGCCGCGATCCTCGCCCGCATGGCGGCCCGGAACGACCCGGCCCTCGGTTTGGAGGCCCTGCGCGCGGCCGTGGTGCGCACCGCGCGCGAGGCCACCCGCGCCCTGCACACACCGGTCGACCGGCTGCGGGCGCAGCTCCTCGTCGACCTGCGCGAGGTCGGGGCGGATGCCGCCGCCTACATCGCCCACATGGATCGCTCGCTCCGATCCCGGGTGTTCACCTTCGGCCCCAAGCTCGCCCGCGGCCTGAACGACACCCTCACCCCCGTGCGCCGGCACGCCAAGGCGGTGGCGCGCGAGGGCTCGCGCCTGCGCCGCCTGCGCGATCAGGTCGGCTTCGGCGCCTATATCGAGCGTTTCACCGCCGCCCGGCGCCTGAACCGAAAAATCCTGTTCCACATGGGGCCGACCAATTCCGGCAAGACCTACGCGGCCCTCCAGCACCTGACCGCGGCGGAGACGGGGGCCTATCTCGCGCCGCTCCGGCTCCTGGCGCTGGAGAACTACGAGGCCCTGCGCGAGCGAGGGCTCCGCGCCGGCATGATCACCGGCGAGGAGGTGCTGGGCGAGGCGAACCCGACCCACACGGCCCGCACCATCGAGACCGCCGACCTGACCCGGCCGATCGACGTGGCGGTGATCGACGAGATCCAGATGCTGTCGGACCCCGACCGCGGCTGGGCCTGGACCAACGCCCTGTTCGGCGTCGCGGCCCGGACCGTGATCGTCTGCGGCTCCGACGACGCGCTGTCGTATGTCCGCCGCGCCGCCGAGGCCGCCGACGAGTCGCTGGAGGTCATCCCCTTCACCCGCAAGTCGCCGCTGCTGCTCAAGGAGGAGGCGGTGCCCCTGGAGAAGGTCGAGGCGGGCGACGCGGTCGTGGCCTTCTCGCGCCGGGCCGTCCACGAGAACCGCGAGATCCTGGTGGCGCGGGGCCACCGGGTGGCGACGATCTACGGCGCCCTGTCGCCCGAGGTCCGCCGGGCCGAGGCCGCGCGCTTCCGCTCCGGCGAGGCCACTGTGCTGGTCACCACCGACGCGATCGGCATGGGGCTCAACCTCGGGCCGCTCAAGCGGATCGTGTTCTCGGCGGTGCGCAAGTGGGACGGCACCGCCGAGCGGGCGCTGACCCATTCCGAGATCCGCCAGATCGCCGGCCGGGCGGGCCGCTACGGCCACCAGGATGTCGGCTACGTGGCGGCGACCGACCCCACCGCGATCGAGCCGATCCGCACCGCCCTCTCGGGCGCCCCGACGGCGCCGGCGGCCGACACGCGCTTCTTCGTCCGCCCGGATCTCGGGGCGATCCGCTCGGTGGCCGAGGAGATGCGCACGCCGAGCCTGTACGAGGTGCTGACCCACTTCGCCCGGGCGACCTTCTACGCGGGCTCGCCGTTCCAGCCCTCGGCCCTGGAGGAGGTGCTGGAGGTGGCCCGGACGGTCGACCGGGCGCGGCTGCCGATCGAGGAAAAGTTCGCCTTCTCGGTCTGCCCGATCGACCGGCGCGACGAGATCGCGATGGGCCTGCTGGAACGCTGGTGCCAGGCGCGGGCGGCGGGCCTCACGGTGCCGGCGCTGCGCGGCAACCTCGCGGGCGCCCTCGATTATCAGGAACGGACCGTGAAGCTCGCGAGCGCCTATCTGTGGCTGTCGCGGCGCTTCCCCGAGACGTTCGACGACGTGGAAGCGATCCGCCACATGCGCGGCCGCGCCAACGATTCCATCGAGCAGCACCTGCGCGAGACCGCCACCCGCAAGGCCGAACGGCGCACCCGCCGCAGCGCCGGGGGACGCTAGAATCGCGGGATTCCGAAGGGATCATCTCTTTGGCGGGGCCTCGGGGCAGAGCCCCGAGATCGGGCGAAGCCCTGCGATGCCGTTGTGACGCGCGCGGCCGGCGCCGCCGCGGGCCGTGATCAGGCGCCGCCCCAGGCGGACGCACGGCCGCTCCACGAACCGGTGGACCGGGGCCGCGATCGCCAGCGCGACCAGCATCGCGGCGGCGATCAGCACGTGGCCGGGCACGACGAGACCCGCCGCCCGGGCGGCGGCGATCACCACCTCCTGGGCGATCGGGCCGAACAGGTAGAGGCCGTAGCTCACCGCGCCGAGCCAGGCGAGGAGCGGCGCCTCGATCCGGCAGCGCGTGGTCATCAGGACGAAGAGCAGGAGCGCCAGCGCGTAGGTGGCGGTGTAGCGGTACCACGTCTCGCCGAAGCCGAGGTCGCGCCCGTAGGCGAGCACCGAGATGACGGGAATCGCCAGCGCGATCAGGCCCAGGACGCCGAGGGCGCCGCGCCGCGCCTCCGCCTGTCCCTCGACGTGCCACTGCCGCCAGAGCGTTCCCCAGACCATGATCGCCAAGGCCAGCGGCAGCGCGACCGGCAGTGCCTTGCCGAGGTGATGGCGGGCGAAAGCCATCAGGACGGCCGCCGCCAGCATCACCAAGGCGGCGCCCGCGAGGCCGCGCGTCCGCTGGAGCAGCCCGGCGCAGAACAGCATTACGCAGAGCCCGTAGAAGATCAGTTCGATCTGCAGGGTCCAGTACAGGGCGATGATGTTCTCGATGCCGACGAACTGCTGGAGCATCGTCAGGTTGGCCAGCACGGTCGAGACCGAGAGATCCCGGCCCAATGCGATATAGAACGCGACGATCCCCAGGGGGATCGAGAGCCAGTAGGCCGGATAAAGGCGGAAGAAGCGGCTGATCGCGAAATCCCGTACGGGGGTCCGGCTGCGCGCGTCGAGCGAGTAGGGGACGACGAAGCCCGAGACGGCGAAGAACATCACCACCGCGACCTTGCCAAGGTCCACGGATTGGGTGAGCGCCTGGAACAGCACCCGCTCGACCCCGCCCCACGCCTGCCCGGTCTTCACCAGATGATCCGCGATGTGGAAATAGATCACCGCCAGGGCGGCGAGGCCGCGGATCGTATCGACATAGCCGAGCCGTGCCCCGCGCATCGCTCCACCCGTGAAAACGCAAGACGACGACGCCCGATCGGCCGCGCCTCAATCTGGAAACGGTAGAACCATTCTCTATCGGCTTCACATCCGAATCGACTGCGGGCTCGAAAACGATCCGGACAGGGTTAAGACGGCCGCACGCATGAAACAGCCTGCTGCGGTGGGCCGAGCAGGCCGAAGGCGGGTCTGCTTTGGGGATGCAGGGCGGTTGCTGAGAGCCGGCCCAGCGCCGGCCGCCGATAACGACGGCATTCCGCTTGCACGCCTCCGGGCCGAGCCCGGATCGCGATCAGGCTGGCCACACCTCCGCCAGGGTCCGCCGCAGATCGGCCGGCATGAAGGGCTTGACCAGGCAGGCATTCACCCCGGCCCGCCGCACCGCCGTGAAACCGTGCGCGTGCTCCTTCGTGGTCATCATCACGAACAGTGTCTCCCGCAGGCGACGGTCGTCGCGCACCCGGCGGAGCAGCTCGAAGCCCGACATCGGGAACATGTGCAAGTCCGAGATGACGAGGCCGTAGGCGCGCTCGTCGAGCATCGCCAGGGCGGCGGCGCCGTCCGCGGCCTCGTGCACGTCGCGCACCCCGATCTGTTCGAGGACGGCGCGGACCACAGAGCGGATCAGGGGCACGTCGTCGACCACGAGGATGGGCATCCGGCGTGGATCGAGGCCCGACCCGCCGCCCGGCTTCGGCAGCGGGCGCGGCGCGGGCGGTGGAGATCCGGACGGCGCGCTCATGCCGCGGCCTGATCGTTCGGCTCCGGGAACGCCGACAGGATCGTCGCCTGCACGCGCCCGAGCCACGCCTCGGATTCGCGGGCCCGGCCCTCGGCGGCCAGCGCGTGCGCTTCGGCGGCGGCGACCCGCCGCTCGGCGGCGGCGACCCGATCTTCGGCGCGCCGGCGCACCGCGTCGGCCAGGGACTCGGCTTGCCGAGCCTGCCGCTCCGCGGCGACCACCGCGTCGCGGGCGCGCCGCAACGCTTGCCCGGAGGCGCGATCCTGATCCTGGGCCTGGGCCTGCGTCCGGTGCAGGTGGCGTGCGGCTGCGTGCACCAAGTCGACCAGTCCGCTCCAATCGGGCAGCGCGGGCGCTGTTTGCGACACCGGCGTCCGCGCCTCCGGGGAAGGGACGATGCGCAGGCGCGTGTTGAATCGCTCACCGGACACGGCGTCCCGATCCGAGCCGATCAGGTCGGCGGCCCGAGGGTACGCGTCCCCACGGAAGCTCTGTATATCGCTCACGACGCTCCTCTCACGTCCGTCTATAGTTGTATAAGGAGAGTTTTTTGGTAAAAATATCCTTTAAGCATAGTTCACTATCCGTTGACCCGCCCGGACAACACCTGATCTGGACGGCTCCGATCATGGCCGGCCGCGCCGTGGACATGAAGCGCCTGCCGCTGGCTCCCGGGTCATAGACCGCAGGAGCAGACGCAGCACGGGGTCTACCTGGCGACGACACTGGCCGGGGGCTGGCTCCTGTTCGGCAGGCGCGGCGGCCGGCCCTGGGCCGGCATCGGGCAGATCTGGCTTGCCCTGTCCATCTACGCGTTGTGGGGTAAGCTCGTCTTCAAGATCGTCTATCAGAGGCGCTACCGCGTACCGGTGGACGCCTGTCCGAGCCCGGCCCTGGTCAGCTTCGTCCGGGCCGGTCCCTACGGTTCGGATCCCGCGCTGGTGGACGCGCCGCATCCAGACGACCGGATCGCGTACGTCTGGCGCGGCTGGCATCTCGGGCATCGCTTCGCGACCGTCGGCCTCAACGTGATCTACTTCGCGCGCCTGGCCGAGGCCCGGCTCACGACGGGACGGAACCCCGCGGCCGATGACGTCGCCGTCAGGATCGTCGTCCCGGCGGGCTGCGACGCCGCGCCGGACGATGTGCTGGTCGCCTTCCGCAGGCAGGTGGCCTCGGCCGGCTGAGCTACGCGCCGAGGCTTTCGAAGGCCTCAAGCCCAGCCCTTTCAAGGCGTTTCCAACCGGCGGCGCGGTCAGGTTTTCTACTTGACCATCAAGGGCTTGGTGGGCATTTCATCCGCTCACCGTCCTTGCGAGCGCAAGCGAAGCAATCCAGTCGGCGCCACGCCCGCCGAGGTTGCGCTGCCCTGGGTGACATCGTCACCGATCCGGCAAGGTCCAGGCGATCG
>NZ_JAKSYM010000346.1 GCF_022829545.1 Methylobacterium sp. J-030
CCCCCACCGGCCCCGTGGCGGGCACGGTTCCGTGCGGTGCGGGCGGCGTGCTAGGAGGGGCGCGCACGCTGGGCGGGGTCAGCGCACGGTCGGGCGGCACGGTGTCGCCGGGCAACTCGTGCGGCACGCTCACCGTCACCGGCCACGCCGCCTTCGCGGCCGGCTCGACCTACCGGGGAGAGGCAAACGCCGCGTGCAAAGCAGAACGGATCACCGCCGCCGTACAGGCCGTGCTCGCGGGCGGCACCGTCCAGGTGCTGGCCGCCTCAGGTGCCTACGGCCCACGCACCACCTACACGATCCTGTCGGCCGCCGGCGGTGTGTCGGGCCAGTTCGCCAGCGTCACGTCGAACCTCGCCTTCCTCTCGCCGGGCCTGCGCTACCTGCCGAACGACGTCGACCTGACGCTCACCCGCAACGA
>NZ_JAKSYM010000003.1 GCF_022829545.1 Methylobacterium sp. J-030
CTTGGCGAAGGCGCGCGAGGTGGAGCACGAGGCCATCGTCGCCGAGAGCCGCGCTCAGCTTGCCGAACTGGACGGCGGCGACGACCTGGCCCGCCGGATCACGGAATGGTCTGAGAGGGGCGGCGAGCGGCCCGACCTTGCCCCGGATCCGGCCAGCCTCGATGCCCGGCATGATCGCGACCGCGCACGGGTGAAGGCTGCCGCATCCCGTCAGGCTGTCGCGGCGATCGGCGAGGTGGTCGAGGTCAAGCGCGCCGCCCTCGCCGAGGCCGAAGCACGGGTCGAGGCTGCCGTCCGCGGCGTGGTCGAGGCAGTGGCCGAGGATGTCGCCAGCGAGGGCCGCAAGGCCGCCGTCATCTATCGGCGGGCGGAATTGGCGGCGGTCGCCCTACAGCGGATGCAGGACGGTCTAGCGGCGGCGCCACGCTATCGGCTCAAGCCCGACACGGCTGCGCTTGCCAACGCCTCCGTCCCCCACGGTCGCAACGAACCGCCCGACTCTCTCGCCCGCGCCTCGGCGACGTGGCAGGCGTTCCACCGGGCGCTTGAGGCGGATGCAGACGCCGCGCTCGGGTGAGTCCTCCCCGGCGCGGTTCCCGGCTTTCCGTGGCCGGGCGAGGCAATGCGGCGAGTGCTTCGAAAACCTAACCCCGCATGCCGGCGCAGCTCCCTCTCGGAGGCTGGCGCCGGCCACCACCACCGCAGGTTCGCCATGGCGATGAAATCGAAGTTCACGGCCACGCCCGCCAAGCTCTCTCCCTTCTCGCAGAGCGTGCTGCGCGAGCTGGGCAAGCGCGTCGCCATCTGCTTTCCGGCAGACGGGGCCGGCCGCCAGCCCGAACCCGCCGATCAACCCAACCTGGTTGAGGGCCTTCACGGGCGCGGACAGGTCGCCGGAGAAGGCCGCTATCGCCCCCTTCTTCAGCCGCTCGGCCGCCTGCTTCGTGATGCTCTCGATACCCGGCACGAGGAACGGGCGGGCGGGGATGTTCTGATCGGG
>NZ_JAKSYM010000008.1 GCF_022829545.1 Methylobacterium sp. J-030
TGGTCAGTGCAGTTCTCATCGGCGTATCTCCCTGTTGACCGCTGGCCGGTTGCAGGACCTGCCATGCGGCAACAAGGCAATCGCGCTTCCGTGAGCCCGTTCCTCGTCTACGGATCACATATGGACCTATCCGACCTTGAGTTCTGGGCATTCCTCGCGGTGGCGATCCCAGGCTTGTTTCTGCCGGTGATCATCGTGTGGTGGAAAGGCAGTCCCATCGTCCCAGTCGCCCTGCTCAGCCTCGTGTTCTGGCCCGGCGCGCTGATCCTGGCGCTACGGCTTCGGCGGCGGCAGGATTTGTAACCCCAGCCGTGACAAGTGTCTGAACGATAAAGATGTTGGCGACGTTCAGAGCGAGACCGATCGAATTGATCCGTTTGGAGGAACGTCCATGTCGATGAAGACACTCACCTTAGCGGCTGCGCTCACTCTTGGAGTGTCCAGTGCCGCCGTCGCTCAGACCGCGGCCGGCGGCGGCAGCGCCGAGGGTAACATGAACAACCCGGGCTCGGTGAAGAGCAGCTCTGAGAAGTCCATGGGGGGCGGCAGCGGCTCGATGGGCACGGGTACGATGAGCACAGGCGCGGGGCCTGGCACCAGCGGCGGCCCGCCCGTTAGCACGCCCGGCGCGCCCACCGGCAGCGGTTCGGGCAACGGTGCCACCGGTAGCGGCGCCGCTCCGAGCGGTAAGTAGCACATCATCGCCCCGCGGGTTAAATCCGCGGGGCACGCCTTAAGCTCGATGCTGTGTCTTCGATGAGCCGAAACCGTTTATGGTACGCCGCATGCAGGCGGTCCCGAACGCATTTTGATCTTGTTCCCTCGCAGTGGATCCATGAATCTATCGTCTCTCACCGCTTCGGCCTTCGGCACACCCGCAGTTCTACTGTCAGGGTCGGTCGATTACGAAATGTACAAGGATTTCCGGCGTCAGCTGACGCAGGCGAGCGAGCGTGAACTGGTCGTCATCGAGCTGTCAACACTTGGCGGTGACCCGGAAGTAGCGCGCATGATGGGTGAGGACGTCCGCTATCACAGCGAAATGGAACGAGACCGACGCTTCGTCTTCCTGGGGAAGGCAGCGATCTATTCCGCCGGCACCACGTTCATGAGCTTCTTCGCCCGGCAGAACCGGTATCTGACCCGGGGAGCGCGGCTGATGATCCACGAGCGCAAGCTGGACAAGCACCTGCATATCCAGGGGCCACTCACCACCTGCGGCGCTGTGCTCAAGGCAACGCTGAACGAGATCGAGGCGTCGATCGCCATTCAGAACGAGGGCTTCGAGAACCTCATCCGCGGCTCATCGGTTACGATGGAAGAGGTGCTGCAACGGGCCCCGGAGAATTGGTACATCGAGGCTGAAAAGGCAAAAGCGCTCGGGCTGATTGAAGCCGTCATGTGACGGCGTAAGCGCATGCTCCCCCCGCAAAAATCGAATGCGATGTCAGGCCGAAGCGGCGACATTGCTCTGCGCGGCTGTTACATTACCGATCCTTCCCGCACACGTACCCGATAGGTGTTCGCGACACCACACGGCCCCGCGGCGGGTAAGCACGCGACGACAGGTGGGTTCTGGGCCAGTTCCCCATCGAGCGCCCGTGATGCCTCGGCCGGGCAGCCGCGTGAGGGTCGGCGCAGCGCCGCGGGACTGGAGACCGCGAGCGGCGGCCCACGGCCCATCAGTGCAGGGGCTTGCGCACCTTCGTCAGGCTACGCGCGATCTCTTGGCCGATCGCCAGCAACAGATTTCGTGCCGGCGCCACAAGACACTCGATGCCCGTCGCCTGGATGGCTTCGTAGGCGGCGACACCGTGCTCCGCGGCGGCATCAAGCTTGTCCCCGCCGCTCGTATGGCGATACCGCCCGTCCGCCTCGATCTCGGTGATATCGAGCACAATCCCCAGCGTCACCGTCGGCTTGCCCGCGACATCGAAGTAGGTCCGACCACGACACAGGACCCGACCGATCCCATCTTGTTCGGACCGGACACGGTACTCGCTGATGTACACACCGGGCGCCGAGGCCGCACGACACATCTGGGTGCGTAGCCAAGCGACATCATCGGTGTAAACGCCGGCCAGCGCCTGAATAGGGTCCAGATCGTGGCCCGCGAGATCGACGTCCCCTGCCAGCAGCGTGGCGGCTTCGGAGCAGTAGCGCATGACTTGGCGGCCGTGATCGTATTCCCATGTCCCGACGATACCGGCTGCTGCGAGGGCGTTGTTTCGGCCTCTGGCTTCCCCTGCTCCGTGAGCGGGGTCATCGCCCGCCATGGCGTTTCTCCGAGCCTTGGTTCTGATTATGCGTACAATTGCAGGTGGAAACGCTGACGTATAGTGGGCGACAGGGCGCAGTTTTTTCAACTTGCAGTCAAAATTCCTTTGAACGATCAACGCCGCGGCATAGTCCATCCCAGACTTCGCGGATGCCCGCGGGGATGGCATGGACCGATCCGATCGCGATACGCCGTCAGCTAGATGGCTACAGGCCATCGCGAGTGCGCTGGGCCTGCCGGTGGAGGCGTTCTCGCGGCCCCCGCTGGATGACACGCGAGCGCTCCATCCGCTGCGGAGGTGGCGGAACTCCTGATGCTGTTCCAGCAGATCGCGAACCCGCACCATCGGCAACGCTGTCTCGATCTCGCGCGCTCCTTCGTGAGCCGAGCAAGCGAGGATCCGCCGACACTGCGATGAGCACGAGAGCCCTCACGGAGGGCCGGAGGTTTAAGCTTCCATCCGAGCCACGTCCCACAGGTTGTTCGATCGGAGCGACGGAAAATGGTGCGACTTTGTTCCCGTGACCCGGCGATCCTGTTGTAGATGAGGTTGCCACGAACACCCAAGGACCCCACCCCCTTGTCGACGGGGTAACCATCTCGGGCCTACCAGCCGCGTCCCCGGGGCGGCGGTGCGAGGATCGGCATGGGTGACGACATGGCGGCGCTTCTGCTGACCGCTGGCAGCGGAGAACGCCGAGCTGCGCGAGCAATTGGCGGCCGCTTAAGAGATGCTCCTGGAGACCGCAATCGACGCCGGCCACCTGCACGCCTGCATCGAGGCGGTGCAGGTGAAGCGAGATGCGTGGCGGGCCGAGGCTGAACGGCTATGCATCTAGAAGCGCCAATTTCGCCGACCGGGGATGCGTCGTGCGACGTTATCAGATAGTCGGCGCGTGTGTAGTGACGCTCCATGATGACGGCATTCGAAATCATTCGCGCGTTGGCTCATGACGCGACGGTCGGCGTGATCATAACGGACACGACGATCCTCCCGCCTGGTCCAGTTATTCTGTATGCCAACGAAGCTTCTGGGCGGCTAGTTGGACGAAACCTGCAGGATGTCATAGGTCGCAATCCACGGATCATGCAGGGCAAGGAGACGCGCCGCTCGACGCTCGACACCTGCCATCGTGCCCTCATTGCTGGTGAGCGCTTCCATGGCTACCTCACCAACTATCGTGAGGACGGGTCCAAATATCGTGTCGAGATCGACTGCCGGCCCCTGCGCGCTGCCGATGGGCGGATCGAGAACTTCGTGGCGTTCGAGCGCGCAGTGACCCGACGGATCGGGCGTCCCACCGTCAGCGCGGCCGGTCGCTATGAGACCGGTTTGGTAAGTGACGATCCATTAACCAGTGCCTTGCGCGAACTCGCTATCTTTAAGCACGGATAAGTTGTATTGTTTCTAATCACGGCGGCGTAAAACTGCTTTTAGGGACTGATATGAGTTAATTTCAGCGTAAATACAGGTCTTGATCGAACGCATTAAGCGCAAAGTAACTCTCGTTACCTAATGTCGCCGTAAGCGATGAGGCGAGGGTCGACGTGTCGGCAGGGTGCTCCTCTGGTCGACTGCCTTCAGATTTGTCGTCAAGCAGCACAACAATCTTGGGGGAACGGCCATGTTCGGTGGAACGCGCGCGCATGCGGATCAGGCAGCTAAGCTCGACTCCCTCGATCGCTCCCAGGCCGTGGTCGAGTTTCAGCCCGATGGTACCATCCTCACCGCCAACGCCAACTTCCTGACCGCCATGGGCTACACCTTGCCCGAGGTGCAGGGTCAGCATCACGGCATGTTCGTCGAGCCCTGCTACCGCGACAGCGCCGAGTACCGTAGCTTCTGGGATGGTCTGCGGCGGGGCGCTTTCCAGTCCGCTGAGTTCAAGCGCATCGCCAAGGGCGGGCGGACCGTATGGATCCAGGCGAGCTACAACCCCGTACTCGACCGCGCAGGCCGCGTGGTGAAGGTCGTCAAGTTCGCGGCCGACATCACCGAACAGAAGGGCCGCATGCTCGATCTCGACGGTCAGATCGCCGCCCTACACCGCTCGCAGGCGGTGATCGCCTTCGATCCGACCGGTACCATCCTCGACGCCAACCAGAACTTCCTCGACGCACTCGGCTACCGGCTCGAGGAGATCCGGGGCCGGCACCACAGCATGTTCGTGGACGCGACCGAGCAGCAGGGCGCGGCCTACCGTGGGTTCTGGGATCAGCTTGGACGCGGTGAATTCGCCGCTGGCGAGTTCCGGCGCATCGCCAGGGGCGGCCGCGAGGTCTGGATCCAGGCGAGCTACAACCCGATCAAGGACGTGGATGGCACCGTGCTGAAGGTGGTGAAGTTTGCCGCCGACATCACCGCGCAGGTCCAGGACCACCAGCGCCGGACTGAGGCGCAGCGCGCGATCGGCGCGGATCTCGACGCGATCGGCACCGCGGTCGAGGCCGTCACCCGGCAGACGGCCGAGGCGGCTGGCACGGTCGGGCAGGTCTCGAACGACATCCAGTGCGTGGCCTCAGGGGCGGAGGAGCTGTCGGCCTCGGTCGGCGAGATCAGCCAGCAGGTCAGCCACGCCGCGCGCATGGCGGGTGAGGCGGTCGAGCAGGCGCGCCGCACCGGCGGCATCGTCGAGGGCCTGAGTGGGCAGGCCACGCAGATCGGCGAGGTCGTGACGATGATCCAGGGGATCGCCGCGCAAACCAACCTTCTGGCGCTGAACGCGACGATCGAGGCGGCCCGGGCCGGCGCCGCCGGCAAGGGCTTCGCGGTGGTCGCCTCCGAGGTGAAGGCGCTGGCCGAGCAGACCGCCAAGGCCACCGACCAAATCCGGGCGCAGATCACCGCGACCCAGGCGGCCACGCGCGAGGCTGTGGGCGCGATCAGCTCGATCCAGGGCACGATCCGATCCCTCGACGAGGTTTCGGCGGCGATCGCGGCGGCGGTGGAGGAACAGTCGGCCGTGACCCGTGAGATGTCGGGCAGCATGCATACGGCCGCGCACGGCGTGGTAGCGATCGCGGGCGGCATGGAGGCGATCGCGCGGGCGAGCGAGCGGGTCGACGCCGCCACCCAGCAGGTGCGCGACGCGGCGCGGGCGGTGGGCTGAGGTCATGAACGACACGGGCGAGGAGGCTGCAGTGCAGGCCAGCCTGGACGGGGCGCTCGGTGACCTACTTCGTGCAGCCGTCGAGAACCCGACAGAGCCCGACGCAACGAGCTATGCCCGGATCGACGCCGTGTTCGACCATCGGATGGCGCCGCATCGGCATCTGGCCTGGGCGCTGGCGGAAGCCGAGAGGCTGAAGCGTCAGCTGAAAAGTGGCCTGCGCGGGCACGCCCCCGATGCTGTCGAAGACGTTGCCAGCGCGAGGGCCCCCAACCTGGGTGAGGCGCAACGGTGACGGGTACGCTCATCCCGCTTCGATCTGACCGCGGTGCCGCATCCGCGCTCGCCGTCTTCGACGTGACGGCGGTAGAGCTACTGCAGGAAGGCCGTGCGGCGACGTTGTCGGACG
>NZ_JAKSYM010000016.1 GCF_022829545.1 Methylobacterium sp. J-030
GCATACTCGCTCCAGCCCTATCTCAACCCGTACCCTTCTCCATCTCCCTACCCACCGCTCTCCGCGCCAGTCGAGGCTGGGGTGCTGGGCCCGCGTGCCCCAGGCGCGATCGGTGAGGTGGCTGGAGGCAGTGACGGGAGCGGCGGCCGTCGCTTCGTCTGTGCGCAGGAGGCCAGCCAGGGTTTCGGGGGCTTCGCGCGTGTAGCCGCGGGCGAGCTGCTTCACGTCGTCGGGCAGGCGCGGGCGACCGCCGGGGTTACCGGACCGGCCGGGCGCGAAAGGCTTGAGGTTCGACGGCTTGCTCATGGTCTTAGCTGAAATCTATCGGGTTGCTGTTGGTATATAGGATCCGACTATGGTTCGCTCAGAGCAGTGGCGGGAACAGTGGTCGCGGGGCCCGCGAGCATCAGGTCTCTGGCGGAACGTGATCCCATTCAGCCCGTTACCGGCCAAGCTTTGGAGGAGATCGACATGAAGCACATCATCGCTGGAGGGCTGATCGCAGCGGGTCTGCTCGCCATCCCGAGCGTACCGGCCGTCGCTCAGAGTATCGACATCGGACCGGGTGGCGTGCGCGTCGATCCGCGCTCGCCGCGTGAACGCGAGATTGATGCAGAACGCCGAGAGGACCGGCGTGAGGAATTCCGCGAGGAGCGTCGTGAGGAGCGTCGGCGCGAGTTCGACGAGGGCGGTCCGCCCCCGCCGCGCGATCGGTACTGAAATCAGCCAATCTGAGGGTTAAGAGCGGCGGGGCGTGAACCCTGCCGTTCCCCGGTTCGTCGTCAGGTACGTTCTCTCCCGCCGGGCCCGGGCAGCAGAACGGCCCACGCGGCGCGCAAGATCGCGGTGCGGGTGTCGGCGCGGGTCGGACGCATCACTTCGTCGTTGTGATGTCGATCACAACCTCGTTGGTGAGATGCCCACGACGCGTCGTGGGGAGCGAACCTTGCATCGTGATAGCGTTGCGGTCGGCTTCCATACCGACCGGTGCAGCTACTCATCCCGTGTAGCGTCGCGAATTCTATCCCTCTCAGACTGATGCCAAGAGCCCTTGATACGACCGGTCTGCCCAGCGTGCTCGCTGTGATCCTATGGCCCTGGATCGATGCGATCGAGGCGGTGAGGCCGGGAATGGCAGACCCTCTACAGAAGACGGCGGAGAAGTCCGTCAGGGATCTCCGCCACCTCATCATCGTCACGGCACCTCTGGAGAC
>NZ_JAKSYM010000017.1 GCF_022829545.1 Methylobacterium sp. J-030
AGATCGAAACATCCGCGGCCGCCGACCCCCAGGCTGATGGCCCCGCTCACGGGCCGCCCCACCGCTTCCGCCGGAACAGCGTGCGCGCCCGCCGCCGCCGATGCCGCGGCCGGTCGTGGATCATGTGGCACCGCTGGCAGAAGGCCGCGAGGTTGGAGCCCGCGTTGTTCGAGGTGCCGTGATCCCGGTGTGCTGCGGCCAGTACCACGCGGGTGCGACGGGCGCTGCCGAGGATGTCAGCTTCTGCAGCGATCCGGATCCGGCGCCCCCACCCGTCGCGCCACCGGCGGCATCCGCATCCCACCAGCGCCCATCGCCCAGGTGGTAGACCATCCGTCCATGCGGCCGCCCGCAGCCCTCGCAGCAGCCTCTCGCCCGGCCGAACCGGATCACGGCCGAGAGCTGCACCCAGTCGATAGGGTAGAAGAAGCGGTGCTCGGGCCGGATCGGCATGGCGGAGGTGAGAACACGGGGGCGACCTACCCTGCAGCGAAGCGGACAGTCCGCCCTGTAGCATCTCAGCCACAGCCGACCACTTACCGTCCGACAGGTGGCAACTAAAGCCGCACCGAGATGTTGTGTCGCTCGAACGTGTACGGCGCGAAGTATTGCGACGATCTAATACGCATTCATAGATGATTTACTACGATGGGCGGCGTCGAAGCTGGCCGGTGTGTCGATAAAACTACAGCCATTTGGCTCACCGTCCGGTAGCCATATCTCCAGATCGAATTTTGGACCTTACAAGATGACCAAGCTTCTCGCCTCGCTCGCCGCCTTCACCGCCCTGACGGCGGCCGCCTCGGCCGCCGACCTGCCGCGCCGGGCCGCGCCGCCGCCGGTGTTCACCCCCGTGCCGGTGTTCACCTGGACCGGCGCCTACTTCGGCATCAACGCCGGCTAC
>NZ_JAKSYM010000021.1 GCF_022829545.1 Methylobacterium sp. J-030
GGCGTAGCTACCGGTCACCCCATTGCCGCCACCGCTGCCAGCGGGTGCTCCCGGCGTCTTGTTCCGGGCGAAGCTGGCGCCGGGATATCTCCGTTGGGTCCGCGACATCATCCGACGGCGCATGTGGTGACGCCTCATCCGCACGTTCGTGAGCATGTCGGACGGCGACGAGATACCGGCGACGGGGGCGGCAGGCACGGCCGCAGCGGGCAGGGATAGAATTGTGGTTCCAATCGCAGCGACCACACTGAGGGTCAAAAAGCGCATCAGGCATCTCCTTGCCGCGACGCTAGGAACGGCATCCGGCTAGAACAACCTGTGGCGACGATCCGGCGGATCAATACGTCCTCCACGGTGACGGTCTGAGGTCGGACCATTTGTCGAACGCCCGTGATGCAAGCGAATTTCGTCGGCTACCATGCGACGGCTCACATCGGGTTATTTGAGCAGTCTGCATCATTAGTGTGCACTCGAATATTTTTAACTACGTTCACTCAACGAGAATTTTAAATCGTACCGGCCTTGAACTGTCGTTGGCAAAGTGCAGTTCTCCGAGAATGTTACAGCGTGGTCCCATCTTTGTTGGCGACCTGAAGCCCCTCGGCGCGGCCCGGCCTCTTACGGTCGTTAGGCCCAGCAGCCGCCTGTCGTCTTGGGCCACGATCTCGATTTCTTGCCTCTCTACCCTCACGCTGTTTGCGGTGGGCGGGGCTTGGCTTCTTCCCCACACCGATTGGACATCCACTCGGCAGCCAGCGTCGGCGGCGTCTAGGGATTCGCCACCGCCATCTATCTTCCCGCGCTGGATAGAGGTCCCACACCTGACGGGGCCTCTCTCGCATGCGGACGATCCAGGTACCTTCTCCGTCGCCGACGGACCCCGCACCTTCCTGGACCCGAACCCGGTGGATACGGTTGCGCAACCGGCGACCCTACCGCCACGTGCCAACCCGCATCTGCCGTTGATCAGCCGTGCGCCCCTCGACGCGGCACGCCTGACGCACGAAGAGCCGCCCGCGTGGAACGAGCGCGCTGAGCGCCGAGGCGTCGCGCCGCCGGCCCCGCCGAACG
>NZ_JAKSYM010000024.1 GCF_022829545.1 Methylobacterium sp. J-030
CGTGTTCGGGGCGAGGTCGTCGCGCATCAGTTCGGGCGTGGTCAGGAGCCGCAGCAGGACGGTCGTGAGATCCGGTACCGCGGCGATCAGCTTCGCGTCGGCCAAGCGCTGGATCCCGGTGGCGATGTGCAGGCAAGATCCGCCGAACTCGACCGGGCGCGCCCGCCGGATGAAGTAGGGCCACCCGCCCGGCCGTTCTTCCGTCGCGGGCTCGACACCGAGCATCCGCACCGCGGGGGTATCGTCGGCCTCGGCTTCGCCGCGCACGAGCCAGGGGCCAAGCGTCGGCACGCGAGCGGCCGATAGCCTGCGCCCGCTCACGTCAGTACTCCTTGGCCAGCATGAGGGTCAGGACACGCGTCGTCACCGCTGGGTTGGCTGGGTCGGGTGAGTGCCCGCGCAGATCGCGGTCGTAGGCATCGATCTTCCAGAAACAGCGCTGGGCGCCGACCGCGACCGCGCCGAAATCGTGCTCGCCGTGCGGATCGTTGTCCCCGTCGAAGTTATCGAAGCGGCGCACGGCCAGCAGCAGGGCGATGCGTTCGGCCTCGGGCAGCGCGAGCACGCCGGGCGTCGCGATTACTCGCCCGCCGACGAAGCTGCGCCGGAGGGCGTCGTTCAGCACCGAGATGCGAGCTGCGCCGTTGCCTCTGGCCGTCAACTCTCCATCATGCGAATGGGGTCGGCGATCCAGCACGTTCGCTTTTTGTTCTGAGCGTGCGGTATGGTTGGCCATGACCTTACTCCGCTGATGCGAGATGGGCAGCCAAGCGGTCGGCCGCGGCGAAGGCGCGGCGGGATAAGTCGGCCAAACGGTGCGCCTCGGCCTCGAAGGCAGCACCCAGCGCCTGCCGTACCCCCGGACGCTGCGCCTCGGCCGCGCACAGCACCGCTTCCAGCTCGCCCGCGCTGAGGTCGAGCACGCTGGCGAGCGCACGGCCAAGGTCGGGTACGGCCGCGCCGCTGACAGGCAGGCGCGAGAGTGCGTGGGGGGCCGCAGTGTGATCAATCTTCCGATCTAACATGAGGTCTCTCTTGTGAGTGAGGGTCGAGCGGTACCGCGGCGCGTCGGCCGGGGTGGGGCGCGACACGCCGAGGCAACGGGGCGCCGAGATCGCAGGCTTGGCTCAGCGCCCGCGCGTCGGGGTTGCAGGATGCAGCAAGCCGAGTGCGCGGCGGGAGCGGCTGAACTCGGGGTAATCGGGATAGTCAACCCAGGTCAGGACGAAGTGGTCGTCGGCCTTCGTGGCCACGACCGTGGCGGCATAGTAGGCGTCCTCGTCATCGCCCTGGGCCAGCACGAG
>NZ_JAKSYM010000029.1 GCF_022829545.1 Methylobacterium sp. J-030
GATGCGCGCCGATCTCGCCCCGAACACGCGCGACGCCGTCACGGGCGGCTGGGACTTACTGGTGCAGGTCGCTCCGCACCTCGAGATCGGGTCGTGAGGAGCGGGGCCACGTCGAGCTACCGGTCAGTCTGCCCGTGGCCGTCGGCCGGCGCGCCACGGCTGCGGTCGCGCCGACCCCGCCGGCGGGGCGAGCAGCAGGTCGGCCACCGGCACCGCAAGGGCCTGAGCGATCGCATCCAGGGTGGTGATGGTCACATTCTCCGATCCGCGCTCGACGCGGCCGACGTAGGCCCGATCGATGCCGGCGGCGAGCGCCCGCCGCTCCTGCGACAGCCCGCGTTCGACGCGCAGCCGCCGCAGGTTCCAACCGATGATCGCGCGCGCGTCCATGGCGGGAGCAAGCCCGATCAGCGGCTTGACAATCGACGGACTGACAGTCCCCGATCACGATAGGCTCGACCCAGCCGGGTTATGGAGGATGAGGAGCATGCACGCCTACCTCGACGCGATGCGTCGCTACGCTACCGCCCAGGGGCGCGCCTCTCGCGCCGACTACTGGCGAGCCCACCTCGTGTTCGGGCCGCTCATCCTCGTGGCCTTCTTCGGCCTGGGCGTCCCCTTCGTCGATGGGCCACGCTCGATCTGGCCGGCGCTGCTGTTCGTGCTGATCGTCGGCTCGCACGCGGCGCCCTGGACGGCGCTGACGGTGCGGCGCCTGCACGACATGGATCTCAGCGGCAGGTGGGCGCTGCTCGGCCTCGGTGCGTTCATCCCCGTCGTGCCGCTCGGCGTGATCGTGCTGCTGCTCCGGTGCCTGCGGGACGGCCAGCCCGGCCCCAACCGGTTCGGGCCAGACCCGCTCGATCGCGCGCCAGCCTCAGCCCCGTCACCCACCGAAGTGCCGCCCGTCGCCTCGACCCCTATGCCGACGGCCGCCTCGCCGCCCGCAGCCCCGCGCCGCGACGTGGTAGCCGAGCTTGAGCGGCTGGCGCAGCTGCGCACGGCCGGCACCCTGTCGGAGGCCGAGTTCGTGGTGCTGAAGGCGCAGATCCTGAACGGGGGGCGGCAGCGATGAGAGCGGACGATGCCGAGTTCATCACCGTGCTGTTCGGCGGCATCGCGCTCGGGTGGTTCGTGTTGCTGCTGCCGACGATCACCGCGTTTCGCAACCGCCACCCGCACCGTTGGGCGATCCTGTCGGCGAACCTGTTCCTGGGTGGCACCGGCATCGGCTGGGCCGGGGCGTTGGCCTGGGCGAAGAGCTCGGCGGACTACTCGGTTGACGGCGCGGGCAAACGCGCTTCGGGCTTGAAGATCTTCGTCGACGATGTGCGCTCATTTCGGCTCGGCAACCAGCCGCCGACACGGTTGGGGGCCCCGGAGGATGCGGCACGCGACGTTCGCCTGTTACCGAGCGAGGCGGTGGCGGAGATCGAGCGGTTGGGCTGCCTACGCGCGGACGGTCATCTGAGCGAGGCCGAGTTTGTAGCGTTGAAGGCGGACGTGCTGGACCGCTTGTGACCAGTTTGCCGAGGTCGCATACGCGCCATAAGCGGAAGTTGGCTCGGCGCCTGGAAGCGGACCTTTAGCTGACGGCCGAAGTCATCCAAGTCCCGCCCAACACGTCCACGGGCACAGGTTCAATGTCGCCGGCCTTCAAGATCACCGCGGCGCCTCCCGCGGCCAAGTCGAGATCGATGCGGCGCCCAGGTTCTTCGATGGTACCCACGAGCCGCCTGCACATGAGTTCCGCCAAAGAGGCATCCTCTACCGCGCAGACGATCTGACGACCGGTCTGTCGCATGGCAGTAAGCACTTCGACCAAGTGGAGCGCACGAAAGTCGTCGATGTGCTGAACAGGGTCATCCAGGACGAGCGTTTTCCATTGGCACCAGGGCCGGGATAGGTGGACGGACAGCAGGAATGCCAGACCTGCCGCACGTCGCTGCCCGCTGCTGAATACGAACTGCGGGTTCAAGTTATCCCCAATCTTCAGGCTTAAGAGGCGTCTGACGTCCCCCCTGATGCTATACTCAATGTCTCGCCATTCGCGGTGCGGCCTTAGTCGCTGGTAAAGTTCGTTGAGCAGGGGCGAGATCGTAGCGAGGCGCTCGTCGACGATTTCTGCGTTTGTTCGCTTAACCGAGCGGTCAAGGCTTTTCGCTGCTGTGACGGCGGCCTGTGCCCGTGTGAGGTGCCCCGCCGCCTCATCCGCGTCCTCTCGGAGAAGACCAACCTTTCGTTCCAGCTCAGCAACCCGTCCGATCGCCTGCGAGGCCTCGACTGTCAGGATCGCGCGTTCAAGGTCGACGAGGCGGCTGCGTTCCTCCCTTGCGTAGGCATCGAGACGTTCGGGCTCGAAATCCATTGGATCCAGCTTAAGGCGCCGCAGTTCGGCCATTAATGTCGCCTCGCGACTTCCTAGCTCCTCGCGCGGTCCGATCAATTCGGCGAGTGATGACCGGGCGGCTTCCACCGCCCGTCTGGCTGACGCCAGCGCGCCACGTGCCTCGGAAGCGGCGTTCCTGGCGGCGGCCAGCCCCGAACAGAGTTCCGCGAGACGCGCCCGAGCTTTGCCGAGTCCCTCTTCGAATTCGGGCGTGGTCCTTATAGCGTCACATAGGGGACAACACCCGTCGTGCAGCCCGATCTTAGCTCCATGATCAATTAGGCTCGCGAGCGACGCCGCTAGTTCGTCGGCTGCCTGTTCGGTAGCCACCCGTACCTCGGCAGCCGCCACGATTGCGGCAGCAGACTTGGCGTTGGCCGTCGAGGTCCATACATCTCGTTCAAGCCGGTCGACGTCGTCTTGAAACGCAGCTGCACGGAAGCGCGCTGCCGACTCGTGTACCCTCTGCACTTCCTCAGCAAGGCGGGCGAGCATGCCCAGCCGGACATGCCTGTCTGAAAGGTTGGCACGTATTGCGGAGATGCCGGTTGCGATGCCGTCGGTAGACGCTGGATCCACGCCTAGCACGGACAGCGCCTCCGTCACGTCACCGGCGTTCGCAACCGCGCCTCGCGTCTCCGCAAGTTCGGTCAGGGCATCGCTCAGGCGAAGACGGCGGTCCTCATAGTCTCGCTCCGCCTTAACGCGAACGGTCTCGGCGGCCGCGACCGTATCTTGGGCCTTTCGAACGAATTCGGGGCCTTCGACCGCGCCCAAGGCGGCGCGCACGAGGTTGAAGCGGTCTGTTTCCGTCAGGTCTAAGCTTGTCGCCGCGATCCACTCGTCGCGTATGATCGATGTTCGACACAATTGGCGGAGCGCCTGATCCGGCTTGAGGGCATCAAAGCACAGCAGGCGCTCAATCGCTTCTGGTACCATGTTCGCCCCGTCGCCGCGCGTCCTCGTGACCGACGAGATCCGACCGTCGTCGTCACGAAAGCCAACAGTTACGAAGTGAGCCTTGGGGGTCCCTTCACCGCGCCACCAGTAGTAATCTGCGATACTCTCCCTCGCTGCTTTTTCAACCTGATACTTGTTGATCTCCCCCGTAATCGCAAATTCGACTGCGTCGCAAAGAGTACTTTTGCCCACACCGTTGCGCCCGACGATAACCGTGAAGCTTACCCCGAAGTCGACCCGGATCTTCTCGCGAAAACCGCGGAAGCCGCACAATTCGACGTAAGCCAACCTCATTGCGCACCTGCCAGAATGCGAGCTACAGAATACTCGTCCTCGCCGCCGAGAAACGCCGACACAGCCTCGGCGGGTATGTCTGTCAGGCGGGCTCGCAGCCGCTCGAAATAGTCGCTGCGCCCAATCTGTGGCGAAGTCCTTAGCGGGGTAAGGGGCATCAATGCCCGCCGTAAGTCAGTCGGTGTCCCGACCCCGGACCTAGCGATCTTGCGTGTAAGACTGAAGTCCTCCTCGATCCGCTCGATGACGCCCGCCAGCTCGCCTGCCTGACCGGCGGTCAGGAAGACCGTGTAGACGTTCCAGGCCTTCGCCCCCGCGGTCCTTAACGCTGCTTGGTGGCGCGCGAGCGTGACGCGCTGCACGTTCTCCCAGGCGTCCACAAGCCGCCCTGCATCGGGGAATACGTGCAGGAAGCCGAGGACTGTCTCATTCTCGAAGCCGACGGTCGGGACCGGCGAGGAGCTCGACACCCATGTCCTGTACCCCTCCTGACGGAGGAGGATCTCGGCCTGCATCTCGACATCCATCAGATGGCAAGCTCCTCTCGTGCTGTCTGCAAGTCCATCCAGTGCGCCGTTGGCGCCGGCCTGACAATGCTGCCTGGAGTGCCTGCGCGGACGACGCTGTCGGGCAAGCCCAAATCAACTGCGCCGGCGCAAATCACGATGTCAGACGCAGTTAGGGGCGCTTCACCAAAGCTGCCCCTTACCCTCGCGAGGATCCGCCCTCCACCATTGACAACGCGGACCGTGCGTCCGTTGTAATCGTAGCCGGTCGCGGTCGCGATGGCGCCTGCAGCGCGCAAGAGGAGGTGCGTCAGGCCGAGCACTTCTGCTGCCATCGGCTCCCGCGATCTCGCTGGGGAGGTGGGCGGCACGCCCTCGGCATCACGTCGCAGGGTATAGAGTTCCTCGCTCGACAGCGGCGGCAGATGCAGGATTCCGGCGTCGCACTCGACTCCACTTTCCTCCTCGAAGGCGGGCCGGCCAGCTTGTAGGACTTTGCGAAGGTATGCCTCCGAGAATGACCGCCGAAGCTCGTCGAGGGCCTCAGCCCCGGAGCCCATCACGTGTCGAAAGGCGACGTTTTCGGCATTGGCTAACTCCCACAAGCCTGGTGCCTTAGCCTGCAACTCGTCGGGGGTGGAGGGATCCACAACTGTGACGGTCTGGGGCGCTACACCCCTCATCACCTCCGCCAGCAGTTCATTCAGGTAGCCCCAGTCCGACCAGAACCCGACGACGAGGAAGTCTTTCTCGCGTAAGTTGGCCGCCATCCATCGCTTTGAACGCTCGAGGCGGGCGGCGATGTTGGGATCGCCGGTCAGCTGAGACTTCGCCCAAACTGTCGCCCTCCTGTCCGCGAATGCGCAACCATGGAACTTCAGGAGCGGTGCGTGCAACCGTGCTCGGACAGCTGCTTGGTCCCCGTCGAGTGAGGGCAGGAAGTCGGCGCCGTAATCCTGGGCCCGACGTTCGATCAGGTTGTCATAATTGCTTGAGAGTGCCCCGGCCGCTGCCCCTGTCAGCAGGAAGTCCGCCACTGCAGCGTGTCCGGCGTTGGGAGGCCGGGTGAACAGATCCCAGGGGACGAGAGCATCGATGAAGACTGTCTTGAGGGTGCCTGCGCGTGCGAAGAGTTCGGCTAGAGCCTCCAGGTCGTTGCGCAGATTCGGATCGCAGGTTGGGTCGATCTCCGATTGGTACCGGTCAAAGCAGGTGGAGGCCACGCGCCAAGCGGAAGGAAGTGAGCTTGGCGCCGCCATGGAAAGGCCAGCCCCGCAAACGATGACAAGACGTCCCGCCAGCATCGAGGCCAGCAGTCGAGTTCGCGTTTCGACGTCCACCTTGGCTCCCTAGCGCCACCCGCAACTCTCGTAGCAGCAAAAATTCGTAGCTCGGGTCGGTCCCCTCCGCCAAGGTGACACATTGAGGAGCGATGGTCTGCTCGTAAGCGGACCCATCTAATTTCTGCTAGGGGTCAGATTCGGGCGGTCACCTCGCCCGGGCCACGGCGGCGGAAATTTGAGATCAGGTCGGTGACAGCCTACGGCTGCTCCTGCTACACCAGATGGCCGGCACCCTCCACGAAATGGCAGCCGTGAAAATGTGCGCAGGCCCGCATGCTCCAGCGCGCCGGGGGCCTGAAACGGACCTCAGTCGCTGCGATGGCAGCGTCGAGCGGCTGCGCGTCGATCATTCACAGGGCCTTTGATTGCGTTTCCGGTCGCAACCGCCGTTATCAAGGCCGGGTCGTTGCCCTGAGCCATTCGTGAAGTTTGGTCCAGCGCGGCCGCATGTTGCCGCCGCGGACCGCGATGCCCACCGCCTTGCGCTGTGCGAGCAGCACGACGAGGCGCGTGCCGCGGGTCACACCCGTGTACAGGAGGTTCCTCGCCAGCATGGTCCAATGCAGCATGGCGAGCGGGATCACCACCGCCGGGTACTCCGAGCCCTGCGATTTGTGGATGGTCGTGGCGTAGGCCGGTACCAGCGTGTCGAGTTCGCCGTAAGGGTAGATCACCTCCCGCCCCTCGAAATCGACAATCACCGCCCCCTCGTCCTCATCGATGCGCGCCACCGTGCCGAGATCACCGTTGAACACCTCCCGGTCGTAGTCGTTTTGGCTCTCCATCACCCGGTCCCCGGGCGAGAAGCGCCAGCCGAACCGCTCCACCGAGACGGAGGGGTTCGGGTTCAGCACCGCCTGAAGCTCATGGTTGAGGTTGCGCGCGCCGAGCATCCCGCGTTACATCGGGGTGAGCACCTGAATGTCCCGGACCGGGTCGAGGCCGAAGCGGGCCGGGATGCGCCTGGTCACCACCTCGATCAGCGTCGCCACCGCCGGCTCGAGCTCGTCGATCTCGATCAGGTGGAAGTCACTGTCCGCGCCCCATGCGGCCGGTTCGGGCATTTTGCCGGCATTGATCCGGTGCGCGTTCATGACAATCCGGCTCTCGGCCGCCTGCCGAAACACCTCAGTAAGCCGCGCCACCGGGATAGCTCCCGAGGCGATGACGTCCGCCAAGACCTGCCCAGGCCCAACGGAGGGTAGCTGGTCGACGTCTCCGACGAGGAGCAGCGCAGCGTGCTCCGGAATCGCCTTGGTCAGGGCGTTCATCAGTGGCACATCGACCATCGAGGTCTCATCGATCACCAGCAGGTCGCAGGCGAGCGGGTTGTCCTCGTTGCGCGCGAACCCACCGTGCTTCGGGTCGATCTCCAGCAGGCGGTGGATCGTCTTGGCCTCCAGCCGGTCTGCTCATTCATGCGCTTGGCTGCCCGGCCGGTCGGGGCGGCGAGCAGCACCTGCACGCCCTTTGCCCGCAGGATGCGCAGGATCGTGTCGAGCGTCGAGGTCTTGCCCACGCCCGGACCGCCGGTGATCACCGCGAGCTTGGCGCCGAGCACGAGCCGCACTGCTTCCCCTTGTGAGGGCGAGAGCGTCTTCCCGGTCTTCTCTTGGACCCAGGGCAGCGCGCGGGCGAGGTCGATCTCGGGCCAGGGCGGCGTGCCCTTCGTTCGGCGGAGCAACCGCTCAGCGATCATTCGCTCGGCGGCGTGCAGCCCGGCCAGGAAGATGCACGCCTTATCGCCGAAGATGTCCTGCACAACCTCCCCGGTCTCCAGCACGTCGAGCAGCGCCGAGCGGATCAGCGTCGCCTCAACGCCGAGCAGCTCGCCCGCGAACTTGATCAACTCCGCCACAGGCAGGGCACAGTGACCGCCGTCGGTTGCGGTCTGAAGGGCAAACGAGATGCCCGCGCGCAGCCGCTGCGGCGCCTTCGGGGTCAGCCCGAGTTTCATCGCGATGGCGTCGGCGGTCTTGAAGCCGATGCCGCGGATGTCCTTCGCCAGCCGATACGGATCCTCGGTCATGACCGAGATGGCCTCGTGACCGTAGGTCTTGAAGATCCGCACCGCCCGCGCCGTTCCGACGCCGTGAGCGTGCAGGAACAGCATGATCTCGCGCACGGCCTTCTGCTCGGCCCAGCCGGCGATGATGCGGGCGGCGCGCTTCGGGCCGATGCCGGCGACCTCGGGCAGCCGCTGCGGCTCAGCCTCGATGATCTCGAAGGTGCCTTCCCCAAAGGCCGCGACGATGCGCTTGGCCATGGCGGGACCGATGCCGCGCATGTGGCCCGACGCGAGGTACTTCTCGATGCCCTCGACCCCGGTGGGCGGCGTGACCTTGAGGGTATCGGCTTTGAACTGCACGCCGTGCTGGCGGTCCGTGTGCCAGATGCCGGTGGCGGTGATCCACTCGCCGGCCGCGATGGCGGGGGCATGGCCGATCACCGGCACGAGGTCGCGCTTGCCCCGCGCCTGGACCTTCAGGACGCAGAAGCCGGTCTCGGGGCTGTGAAAGGTGACGCGCTCGATGGTACCGGCCAGCGCCTCGATCTCTGGACCGGCCGAGCCGGGGAATGCGCGCGCAGCCACGGCGGCTATG
>NZ_JAKSYM010000031.1 GCF_022829545.1 Methylobacterium sp. J-030
TCGATCCAGCACGACCGCGAGCGGCCCGCTGAGCACCGAGACCGGGATGCCATGGTGCCGGGCGGAGTAGGCCCGCGCGTCCCGGAGCGCGTGCTCCTTGTCCGGTGTGCGCTCCAGAGCGACGTAGCGGCCGCAGGGCAAGAGAAGCCAGCTAATCCACACGCCCGCGGTCGGGCAGACGATCACCTCGACGGCGACCGGCGTGCGTTGGGTGGACATGGGCGAGGGGAAGGCGACGACGGATCCCATCAGGCGCCCCCGCCGTGGAAGGTGCCGCCGATCTCCTCGGCGAGCTGCTGGCCCGCACGGACCGCCTCGGCGCGGTCCGTGAATTCGCCATGGCTGCCGGCCGAGCCGCCAGACGGCGACTCGTCGTAGACAGTCCAGCCCTGGTGCGGCGGGGCGCCGAACGGGACGAGGAACACGTCGGCACCCCACGGGGCGCGCGGCAGCTTGGGGCGGGCGCTCGGCGCCGGCCGGGGCCCGAAGGTGAGGACGCGACCCATTAGGCGGCCTCCTCCTTCCGGTCGCGCGCTGCGAAGGCACGGCACCAATGGTCGGCGGCGACCACCGGCCAGACGGCGTTGTCGCCTGCGATGGCTTCGGGATTGATGGTCGGCGGCGCGGCTCGGCACTGGCCGGTCGGCTTGCGGCCGATGACCACGAACCCGCGCGGGCCGTCCTGTCCGACGGCGATGCTGTCCCATGCATTCCAGGCCGTGCAGTTCGCGCAGGCGAGCGCCCCAGCGGGCGGGCAGAGGATGCGGGGATGCGTCATCGGCCGCCCCCATCCTGCCGAGCGGGCCGAAGGGCCTGAGCCGTCGAGGCGGCCGACGCGAGAGCCTTGGCGGCGCAATTCAGGCTGTAGGCCGCGCCTCGAACGTCGCGGATCAACGCGAATTCGGCGGCGTTCCTGGCGTAGCTCTCTGCGACGCTGGCGGCCTCGGCCACCGCGTCGAAGGTGAGGGCGTCAGTCGGGGTGATGGTCGCGGGCACCCTCATGCTCGGGCGCTCCAATGATCGAGGCGAGGGAACGCCAGCTCGGCAATCGCCGCGGCAGTGGCGGGCGGTAATCCGAAGCGCTGGGCGAGATGAAGGTCTTGTCGGAGCGCGGTGGCTACGGCATATGTCTCGTTGCGTGCTGCCAAGAACGCATTTTCGAGACCCGCCGACGTTGCCACCCGCGACGTTGCGCGGGTCTTTCGCATTTCAGGTGTCCTGCTGCTGAGTGCGCCGGCCGCGTCGGCGCGGGAGGGCGGCCCGCGGGGATCGCCCGCAGATGGCGGGGATCAGGCGGCGAGCGAGAAGCCACGGCTGAGGGTCTGCCAGAGCCACGCAGTCGAGACGCGGTGTTGGCCGCACACCGAAATCGTCGGGATGTCTCCAGACCGACGGGCTTTGTAGGAAGTGTTCTTTCCAACTCCGAGAAGCCGCCCGGCCGTTACGAGGTCGGTCGTCGGCTGCTGGAAAATCTTACGGTCTGCCTCGCTCAACATTGCGAGGAACGGATCGGCAGCGATCGAAAGAGCCGCTGCGCTGGTCGCTGTCTCAAGCATCCTGATGTAGCTCCTGATCGTGTTATGCGATCACGCCTAAAACCAAGATAGCCCATACGATCCCCTTGGCAAGGGGTTTTTGTCGTGCCAACATAACAACGATTGGTACGGACGGGGACGAGCAGTGACGGATCAGGAACCGCAGCGAAAAAAAGGTGGGCGTCCTCGGAAGCATTCGCCGGAAGCTAAGCGTCCGACGATGGCGTTCCGCATGGGGTCGCAGCTTCACGAACGTCTAATCGCTTCGGCTGAGGCCAACGAGAGGTCGCTGAGCGAAGAAATTGAGCGCAGGCTTGAGGACAGTTTTGGCGAGCAAGAGCGACTGATAGATCGATTTGGGGGCCCGGAAAATCTTAATCTGCTGACAACTATTGCCTCAGCTTGGAAGCTAATCGAAGTTATGTCTAGGCAAAAATGGACACAAAGTCAGGATGTATTGAACGCGATGCGCGTTGCTGCGTCCGACGTTATGGCTATGGTCAAGCCGATAGACGACAGAGACCCTGCAAACTACGTCCCTGGGGGTGCTTTGGCAGCTCTGGGGGAGCCGTACAGGCACTATCAAACCATCGGGAAGCTCGGGGCGGCGTCGGCGGCTTACGCCGTCGCGCTCGCGAAGCGAATTGATGTCAGCGATGAGATTTCAGAAGCCATCGTGAAATCTGCGATGGATTTTGGCAGACGGAACGAAGCAGTCGAGTCGAAGCAGTGAGCCATGCGTCTCAGACACGACTTGTTTGGGATAAGTTGGTTCGCGTCATTAATGTTTGGGCTAGATAAATACTAATCGGCAATTTTCAATTGAGAGCCATATTCCTGTGACGCGCAAGACATAGGACCGACTTCGTGCGTTACTGCCTCGACAACATCGAGGCACCGCACATGCGCTGCAAGTTCCCTACTCACCTCTACATCCGCGTGGATCGCGATCTGCGCGCCGCTCTGAACGACGGCGCCAAGGCTTCCGGCGAGAACGTGTCGACCTTCGCTCGGCGCACGCTGCGCGCGGCCGTCGGCACGCCCGATCGCGACCCGCCCCCGCCGGCCGCGCCTGGCGCACGCCAGCCGATGCAGGCTGCTGCGTGATGAGCGGCCCCGCCGATCTCCCCGAGGGGTTCGAGCTCGACGTGGCGCCTCCGTCCGCCGAGGAACGGACGCTCGGCGACGTGCTGCAGGTGGCCGAGACCCCGCAGGATGTCCTCCAGGAGTACATCGACACGGTTCTACAGGAGGTGTCCGAACCGGGCACCCCGGGCCTGGCGCAGGTCGTCACCTCCGATCCGCTCGAGGTTGTGCGCAGCGTCGTTCGCGACGATGTCGGGCGCAACGTCGGGCATTTCCCCATGTGGGTCCGGTTCTGGCGCGAGGATCTGCGGCGCAGCCTCCTCGTCGCCCTGCACTCGCCCAACCCCTACGGTGAGGTCGATCTCGTCATCGTCGCCCATCGCGGCGTGCTGAACCGGACGGTCCTGCGGGCCTTGTTTCGCTGGGCGTTCTATGCCGCCAACTGGTCGCGCGTCGTTGCCCGGGTGCCGGCCGACCGCCCGGATCTGGCGGACCTCCTGCGCCGCACCGGCTTCAAGCACGAAGGGCTCGCCCGCGGCGGCCTCAACGGCGCCGACGCTCAGCTTTGGGCTCTGACCGCGCAAGACGCCCTCTGGATCATGCCCCGCTCGATGCGCCGTCCCAAGCCGGCCGAGCGCGGCATCCCCATGCCCGACCCGCTGAAGGTGCACTGATTATGGGTATCTTCGACTCGATTACGGTCGGGGCCGCGACGACCGCCTACAAGAACAACATGCAGACCATCAACACGGCTCTGAACCAGCAGAGCACAGCGCTCGGCGACAACTACACGCAGGCCGACAACTACCTGCTCGGTCAGGGCCTCAGCGCCCTCCAGGCCGGTTACGGCGCCGGTGGTCAGTTGCTGGCGACGGGTTATGGCGATCAGAGACTTGATATAA
>NZ_JAKSYM010000062.1 GCF_022829545.1 Methylobacterium sp. J-030
CACCGGGTCCGCATCGATCTGCGTGAACGTGGCCGCGGAGCCGTCCGCGACGTTGCCGGTGCGACTGACCAAGCCGGTGAGATTGCCGCCCGAGCCGAAGTTCAGCGAGCCCGCCGTCTTCTAAGACGCGTGCGTACAGGATCGCCTTGGTCGGGACGACGAGCAGCGGGCGCGCGATCGAGCGCAGGTCGAGCAGGCCCGAGGTGCCGACGACGAAGGGTTGGGTCGCGACCGGATAGGTCGACCCGATGTAGCGCGCGCTGTTCGAGCTGCGCACCTCGTCGAGGTAGACCACCGCGCCGTTGTTGCCGGCGGTGTCCCCGCCGAGCCGGTAGCCGGTCAGCGTCCCGAGGTTGGCCGTGTAGGCGACCGAGTTCTCCAGCGTGTTGTTGATGTACGTGTAGAGCGTGCCGGCCTTGCGCACGAAGGCGAAGCCGACCTTCGTGTTGGCGGCCGGGGTCGTCGCCGAAACGCTGTAGGCCGTGCCCGAGGCATAGTCCTGGAGTGCGAGCTTCCCGTCCGAGCCGCGTAGGAAGATGTAGAAGCCGGCGGCGTTCGACGCGGAGGTGGTGGCGAAGATGACCTGCGCCGAGCCGACGCCGTCGAACCAGACGTAGCCCTCGACCGTGAAGTCACCGGTGCCGATGGCCACGGGCGAGGCGTAGGCGATGGCGAGGTAGGAGGTGGTCGAGGCGAGCCGCAGCGAGGCTCCGCCAAACGCGCTCTGGGCCGTCGAGATCGCAGCCGAGCCACCGCGGGTAACCGTGTTGCCCGAGACCGCGTCCGGGATCGCGGTCGCCCCGTTGATCCCATCAGGCCCACCGGCAGGCTGGTGAGGAGGAGCTGCCGGGTCGCGGTCACCGTCATGGGGTTGGCGTCCATGACGAAGGTCGCCAGCGTGCACTCCAGCGCGCCGCCCGCGATCTCGACCGCCGTGAACGGGATCGGGTTGCCCGAGGTATCGGTGGTGAACGGGAACAGCGGCCTGGCGTAGGCGTAGCCCGAGGGCAGCGTCGGGCTCAGGCTCGCCGAGGCGAACGGCGCCACGCCGGCCGTGCCCCAGATCAGGAATATGAACAGGGTCGACGCGCCGGGGAGCGTCGTGCCGCCCTGGAAGCCGCCGGCGGCGTTGCCGTTCGAGACCGCCCAGGCGAGCGCGCCGCCGGTCTTCTGCGCGGAGGCGCCGGTGCTGTCGACGCACGAGCCGGGGCCGATCGACAGGGTGGCGGTGGTGGCCGAGCCGGCGATCGCCGCCGGGACGAAGCCGGCGATCGGCAGGCCGACGAAGGTGCCCGAGCCCGAGCCGCCCCCGCCGTCGCTCGCCACCGAGCCGGTCATCCGGAACGCGGCGCCGTCCCAGCGGATCTCGAAGTCCTGGTTGACCGGCAGGTCGCCGGCCTGCAGCGCGGTGCCGTTCCGGCGCAGGAGCGGCGCGGTCACCGTCCCCGTCGGCGTGCCGATCCCGGTCAGCGCCAGCGTGACGCCGGCCGAGCCGCCGACCGTCGCGTTGGTCGCCGTGACGAAGCCGCCGAACTTGATGCCCCTGAGCAGCGAGGCGAACACGACGTTGTTCGGCAGCACGCAGGTCAGGGCGTTCGGCGTGCCGGCGAACTGGCCGACGTAGACACCGCGGGCGATCGCCTGGATCAGCTGCGTCAGGTCCGAGCCGTTGAGCGTCTGGCCCGAGGCCTCGATCGCCGAGAGGATCTCGGCCTCGCTGTCGGTGACGATGGCGTGGCCCGGGTAGGATCCCTGCGTTCCGGTCGAGGGGACGCCGTCGGTCCAGGGCATCTGCCCCGCATCCTCGGCGCCCAGGGGGTTGAGCGGGTAGTGCTGGCGCACGGGTTCTCTCTCCGGATGGGAGCCGGTGGGCGGGCCGCGAGCGGCCGGTTCAGAGCGGGCGAGGGGCGGCCTGAGCCGTCAGGCGTCGATCAGGCGCAGGAGCGGATCGCGCCCGAACTCCGAGGCGCCGAAGCTGAAGCGTTGCTGGATGATCGTCGGAGCGGCCGCGCCGTAGCTGAAGAACAGCATCGAGTGCGCGGGCTTCAGACGCTGGAGGATGCACTCCAGGTCCTCGGCCCTGCGGATATCGAGGAAGGGGTCGCGCCCGAAGGACGACGCGCCGAACTGGAAGCGGGTCAACCGCTGCCCGCTGATCGAGACCGACCACACGAACCGGAAGTTCGGCGGGTTGAAGCGGCCGTGGCTGCCACCGAAGCTCGACAGCCCGAACTGGAACGGCACGTACTCGGTGATCGTGATCGCGTAGCCGAGCGCCGCCGCGATCCCGATGAAGAAAGCGCGGGACTGGCCGCCATGCAGGGTCATCTTCTGGACGAGGGCCGCGCGGCGCTCGGGCAGCGTCTGGACCACGGGGATGCAGGGGTCGGGCAGGCCGAAGGCCCGTTCCCAATCGCCGAGCAGCTGCAGGGTGAACCGAGGGTCGGTCTCGATCTGCAAGAGGCCGAGGGCCTGGGTATCGACGTCGCCCCAGACCTGCCCGAGCGCCGAGATCAGGAGACCCAGCGCGCCGTTCGGATCACGGTCCCAGGCGGCCCCGGTCGGCAGCAGGTTGCCGAGCCCCTCCGCGTAGTCGTCGCCCGAGTGGCCGAGGATCGCGTCAGCCAAAGGACACGCCCCCGTTCCCGGGCTGCATCACCGCCATGCAGCCGTTGTTGGGCATCACCGCGTCGACGAAGCTGGTGTCGAAGTGCTGGACCGTGCCGGCGCCGAGGATCGCGTCGTACACCCAGGCCGCGTAGATCGTCTGGGCCGGGACGAGGGCGCCGTTGACCGAGCGCGCCGGCGCGGCGCGCTGGGCCAGCATCGCCTGCAGCGCGGTCGCGACCGCCGCGCGGTTCGAGGCGGTGTCGGGGCAGAGCCCGGTGATCGGCACCAGGATCCCGGTCGGGATCGGCGCGCACACGAAGCAGTCCGCGACCGTGACCGGCCGGCGCAGGTCGATGTGCGCCTGGACGGTGGCCACGTCGGTCGCGTTCGGGAAGCCGAAGTTGCCCGCCCGCAGGTTGTCCATCATGAACCGGATCGTGACGGTCCCGACGCCCATCTCGTTCGGGGCGCACCACGCCCGGGTCACGCCCGGCACCTCGCGCGCCCAGGCCACGTAGTCGTCGGCGTCGCCGCCCATCGGCGGCTGGCGGATCCGCGCGAGCACGCGAGTGCGCGCGTCGGTATCGTCCTCGACGTCGACGCCGCCCGAGAGCTGGACGACCAGGCCGGAGCCGTCGACGCCGGGGATGCCGGTCACGAGCGCGATCGACGTGCCCGCGGGCAGGTTGCCTGCGGAGCCGGCGGCGAGCGCCATGATCGCGACCGCGGTCGGGCCGGTCCCGATCGTGATCTGTTGCGTCGTTGCGAAGGTCAGCCCGCCGGCGGTCAGCTGCGTCGCCGCCGGCACCACCGTGCCGAAGGTGCCGGTCAGGGTCGCGGCACCGCTGGCGAAGGTCGCCGCCTCGCGCCCGTCGAGGAAGATGTCGAGCCAGCGATCGAGCCAGGGGCCGACCGCGGTATCGGGTAGGAACTGGACGGCGAGGGCCTGGATGAACTGGTAGGCCGAGAACGCCAGTTCCGCGTTGCCGTCGCCGATCACCCGCGCGCGGGAGTTCGGCGGCAGCCCGTCGGCCGCGGCCAGGCGCGCCGCGAGGTAGTCGCGGACTTGCGCCCGGACGGTGTCGCGCGTCGGGATGAGCAGGGGCATCGCGGGCGCCAGGTTCGAGGTCTCAAGACTTGATCAGCGACCAGAGGTCGGCGAACCGCAGCGCCACCGCCGAGAGCGGGCCGCGGTAGAGGACGACGTCGGCCGCGATGCTCTCGACCCCGGTCCGCTCCGGGTTCGCGGTGAAGGCCGAGGCGATCTCCGCGTCCACGAAGGGCTGGAGGCATTCGTTCAGGTAGGTCTGGACGTGAGCGACGGTCGCGCCGGCCTTCGCCTCCGGCCCGGTGATCTTCGTCCGCGACAGGAGCCAGATCCGCGAGCCGATCGGCCAGGCGTCGAACAGGACGTCGGCGTTCGTGTCGCCCCACCAGCCCCGGCGGTTCGTGTCGCCCGGGCTCGGCAGGGCGTCGTCGTCCTCGGCCCGCCGGTCGGTCGCTAGCGCGATGATGACGGCGGACCGCAGCTCGTCCTCGGCCTCCTCCGCGGCATCGCCGAGCAGCCAGTCGAAGGTCACGGCGTGCGGGGCGACAGTGATCGGATCGGGGACGCCGCTCATGGATCCATCCCCCCGTCAGCCATCGCTCATCAGCCCGGGCCGCCGAAGCGCATCGACTTCGTCTGGCCCTGCACGAGCCGCTTCTGCGGCTCCAGGAAGTTCAGCGCCGGGCCGGCTTGGTCGGAGAGCCGCTGCAGCGTGGCGCGCAGGTTCGCGATCCGACCGACGATCGGGTTGGCTTTCGTCAGCTGGTCGATCTGCGCCTGCAGGCTGACCGTCTTGGACGCGATGCTCGCCGCCGTGTTGCCGCTCTCGGCCAGTGCCGCCAGCTCGTCGACCAGGCCGTCGACCGTCGCGATGATCGGGTTGTTGGCGATGAGGCCGGCGATCTGCGCCTCTAAGCCGGCGATCAGGCCCTCGACGTTGCCCGACAGCAGGCTGGCCATGCCCATCAAGCGGCTCGGGTCCAGAAAGGCCTTCAGGCCGCGCTGGATCGCGTTCTGGAGGTACCCGGTGAGCTTGCCCTCCGCGAGCGCCTTCATGGCGTCCAGACCGGCCGGCAAGCCGCTCAGCGCGGCGGTGACCTGGGTGGCGAGGTTCAGCGGCGCCAAGCCCTGGACGACGCTCTCGATGTTCTCGCGCAGCTTGGACACGACGTCGAACAGCGCGTGGTGCGAGTCCTCGACCTGGGACAGGCGGGCGGCCAGGCCCTTCAGCTGCTCGTTCAGCTCGAAGTTGTCGGTGGCGGGCTTCGACCCCGCGGTGATGGTCACCTTCTTGCCGGTCTGATTGATGCCGGCCCGGGTGATGTGGGTGTTCTGACCCTGATCGTCGTAGTGCTGACTCTCGCCGGCCTTGAGGTTCTTCGGGCGGTAGCGGCGATCGTCGACCGCGAAGACGACCGGGTGCGAGCGCCCTCCGGAGAGCGAGGCGATGAGGGCTTCCGCGGCCTGCTCGGCCGCCTGCAGCGGGACCGAACTGAACCCGTAGCGCTGCCAGTGCTCGACGCCGTCCTTGACCTCGTCGTGGAGCCCTTTGACCGTCACCTCCTGCATCTTCTTGGAGTCGTCGGCGCTCTGGATCGTGCCGCGCGTGATCATCACACCGGCGCGGGTCGCCGCGTCGCGGGTGGTCGAGCGTTGCATCGGGTCAGGTCTCGTAGCTGACGGGCGCCGGGGTCGCTCCGAACGGGCTGCCCTGGTCGCCACTGGCATCCGTCGGGCGCGCGGCCCCGAGCCACTGGGGCAGGCAGAGCTCGATCGAGGAGATCGTCCCCTCGCCCCCTTGCGTCGACGACACGGCCTTGATCGCGAGGTTCATCCGACCGTTGGGCCCCGGGAACAGCATCGGGCTGTCGACGGTCACCGTCTTGCCGATCTGGTCGAGCCAGAGCTCGGCCCCGTTGAACCAGCCCGGGACGGTGACGCGCACGACCGTCGAGGTGCCGATCTGCTCGTCGACCTCCCGCTGGACGCGACGCTTCATCGCCTCCTGGTCGCCCGGCTCTTCCGAGAGGAACTTGTTCGGCCGGTACCGCTGCATCAGCGGGTTCGTCTGCACCGCCTCGGCGTTGCGGGATTTCTCGCCGAAGCTGTCGTCGCTGCCCGGCGCCTGGCCCACCGCCACGGTGCGGTTGAACAGCCCGCTGTAGTCGATCTCGCAGTAGCCCGAGAGGATGTTGCCGCCCTCGACGAGGTCGCCGGCGGAGCCGCGCGTGCCCGAGAAGGCGACGAGCGTCCCGTCGCTCTCCTCGCGCAGGTGCAGGTTGACCATCCGGGTCAGGCGCTCGATCAGCGCCCAGGCGGTCTCCCCGAACTGGACGTTGACCAGCTTGAACTGGCCGTTGCCGTCCGGCGCATTGTCGACCCGGAACTTGACCCCAAACGGCTGCAGCACCGAGCGGCAGATCTGCTCGTAGCTCGTGTTCTTGTACTGGCCGGACTGCGCGTCGACCGAGGCGGCCGCGACGTCGCCGGTCAGGGCCAGGCCAGCGAGCAGCAGGCCGTGCGCCTTGTCCGTGTAGGAGGCCTGCCGGACCTCGATCAACCCCTTCTGGATCGCCGTCTTGCCGCCGAGGATGATCTGGCACTGGTCCCCGGGCTTGATCTTGAGCGCCCCCCAGGAGGTGTAGCCGTCGGACTCGGTCGCGGTGAACTTGAAGTACGTGATCGTCTTGTCGTCGAAGGACCGGGAGACCTCGACGGTCTCCCAGCCGGCGTACTTCGTCCCGTTCACCGAGATCTGCGCGACTGTCTTCGGATCGGGCATGGATCAGGCCGTCAGCGCCCGGATCGAGGCGGGTGCGAAGAGCGGGTGGAAGATGCCGTTCTCGGCGACGATCTCGTCGGCCCGGTCGGCGTCGTCGTAGAGGATGGTCGCGAGCACCGCGGTCGGCAGGTTCGTGCCGTACGTGAAGGTCGCGATCCGCGGCAGCGGGCGGGATCGGGCGGCGAGGTCCCGAACCACCGCGCCCTGAAGCGCGACGAGGGCCCGGTAGACGGCGCCGGCGCCTGCATCGGCTGCCTGTGCCTCGGCGTTGTCGAACGCGACCGTCAGGATGTCCCGGACGCTCTGGATCGCATCCCGTGACCGGTACGTGGTCGCGGCGACGATCTTGGCTTCTTCCACGAGGCACATCTGCACCGCGGCGGCCCGGATGTAGGCGGCCGGAGCCGAGGCGACGGCGAGCGCGGCGATCGCGACCCGGGCCCGGCCCATCGCCGGCTGCGTCGCGCCGGCCGCGCGGGCCGCCTCGAAGCAGGCGAGCAGGCGGGAGCCGAGGCTCGCCGGGAGGGAGCCGCCGCTCATCTCGGCTTCGAGCGCGCCGATCCGCTGGTAGAGCGCGGAGGCCGCCGTCGTGGTCGCGTCGCTCGGTACGCCGCGCAGCGTCTCCAGCACGGTCGTGAGGAGCGTGACGGCCTCGGGCGCGCGGAGCTGCATGGTAGGCCTCAGATCGATAGGATCTCGGGTGTCGCCGTCCCGGGTGCGCCGGGCGAGGCGGCGGTCGGGGCTGAGGCGGAACCGTCGGTCTGGGTCGCGGACGCCGTGCCGTTCGTGAGATCGCCGCTCTGGAGCTGGCCGATCCCGGCATTGTCGATGTCCGAGCCCTCGAAGCCCGGGAGGGTGAAGTCGTTCAGCGTCGCGCCGGGGAGCTGGCCGACCTCGATATTCTGGACATCCGAGGCGTTGAAGCCCGGCGTGTCATACGCGTCGAGGGAACCGTCGAGCGTCGAGGCGGAGGTCTGCCCGGCGCCGTCGGCCGCCGTGTTCACAGCCCCGGACGTGTCCGTGGTCGCGCTCATCGAGGCGGCGGAGAGCGACCCCGCCTCGACGAAGGTCATCTCGAACTCGACGTACCCGCCCTTGTCCCGGCGCTCGATCGCCGAGAAGCCGTCGCAGGCGACCCGGAAGGTGCCGAGCGTCGGGTGGACGAGCGTGCCGCCGCCTCCGGCCTCGAGGGCCGCGATCAGCGCGTCGCGCTGCGGGATGTAGTCTTCGTCGACGATGTAGCCGGTGACCGGGAAGCGCCGCGCGCGACGGCCCATATCCTCGGCGTAGGGCGTGTCGCGCTTCGGGAACTCGTGGAGCGCGATGCGCCGCCCGCCGGCGAGCGCGCCGACCTCGACGTGGAAGCCGACGCCGCGAAAGGAGGCCGACCGCAGCTGCAGGCGCCAAGGGGCGATCGGCATGTCTTGGAGCCCCCTCAAGCCTCCTGAGAGGCGAGCTGCATCGCGTTCCCGCGGTTGAGCTTCACCTCTCGGAAGAGCTCACCTTTGCTGACGGTGCTCGCCCGCCAGCCCGGCGGCGCGTTGACGTTGACGTGGACCTGCCCCTCGGCCTTGGCCGCACCGCCGGCCTGCGCCGCGGCCCGGGCGCGCCCCATCAGAGCGGAACGCCTCTCAGTCGGCTTCGCACCGGCGGTGTCTCCATCGCGGCGAAGCCGATCGAGGAAGGGCTTCCGGATTGCGTAGGCGAGGCCGTGCTTCTGCGGGTTCTCGTACCCCGTGATGCCGTTCCACAGCGACTGCTCGCCTCGCTGCGAGGCTATGATCCGACTGTAGACACCGCGGTACCGGCCCATCATCTCGCGCCGGTACATCTCCTGCTGGACCGACCTGTCACGCCAATCCTTCCTCATCTCGGTCGCGAGCGCTCGCAGACGAGGAAACCGATCGTTGCCTTTGGCGTCGCTCCACTGGACTGTCCCGAAAGCATGCGGGACGCCGCGGCTGTCCTTGTCCCCCATGGCGGCCGGGTTGAGGTTCAGTCCCGACTCGCCCTGCATCATGGCGATCTGGCCGCGGGCCTGCTCCTGAGTGTAGCCCATGCCGCCCTGGTCGGCGGGGCGACGCATAAACTCCATCCATGAGGCGACGTTGGCACGCCCGGCCGCCGTCATGCCGCTGCGGGCAGCGCGTCGACCGTCGTTGCCGGTATAGCCGCCGACCGCCGGAGGTTCACCGGGATCGCCGCCAAGGCCGCCACCGCGCTGCCGAAGGGGATGATCGGCACCGGATCCGGTATTGCCACCGCCACCGCCCCTGCTTGCGACGCCGAGCCCTCCTCCAGGTCCGCCGCCAAACCCGCCGCCGCCGAGGCTTGCCTTCACGATGCGCGCGCCGCCGAACCCGCCCCCGTCGAAGCTCGCCGGGTCGGCCTTCAGCTCGCTCTTCGTCTTCTCGTCCTGCTCGCGCTTGCGCTTGATCTCCTCGGCGAGCTTCTTGATCTCGTCCGTCAGCTTGTCCCGGCGCTGGCGTTCGTCGCTGGCGACGACGTGGCCTTCGCCCATCGGATCGGGCTGGTTCTCCTTGCGGGCGATGTTCTCGTCGAGGATCGCGAGCTGCTTCTGCAGGTCGCCCTGGCGCAGCATCAGCGGCGCGAGGTCGCCGCGCATGCCGTCCTGGATGCGGCCGGCCGGGCGGTCCTTGCCGAGCCCGAGGTCGGTGTCCTTGTCGATCTTGCCCAGCTTCTTCAGCGCGTCGCCGACGTTGCCGTGCAGCAGGTCCTTTACGACGCCGAGCGCGTCGCCGACCGACCGGATCGCGGTCGCGGTCTCCTGCCCGAACGTCTTGATGTCACCGAAGAACGCGGCGGCCCCGGCCTTGGCCTCGGCCCATGGAAACTGCTGGATCGCCGTCTTGGCGGCGGCCAGCCCGTCGACGATGCCCTCGCGGATGTCGCCCTTGTGCTCGCGCAGCCAGCCGCCGAGTTCGGTCAGCCCGGCGTTCAGCGGCTGTAGCAGGTCGGGCCCGAGATCGTCGCGCAGGCCGCGGAGCTGATCGCGCAGCGACTGGATCTGTCGCTCGAACACGATCGCCGCATCCTCGGCCGCCTTGCCGAAGCTGCCGAGATCCTTCTGCGCCTGCTCCTGCTGCTTGTGCAGGCCGGCGAGCCCTTCGCTGCCGAGCGCGCCGAGCGAGCGGTCGCCCAGCAGCTTCTCCGCGAGGTCACCGCGCTGAAGCGGGTCCTTCACGCTGGCGATCATGTCCAGCGTCTTCTGGTAGGCCTCCGCGTTCGTGCGCGCCGTCTTGATGGACTGGGTCCACTTGGCGACGTTGCCGGTCGGGTCCTTCGAGCTCTGCTGCAGCAGGAAGTTGTAGGCCTCACCGCGGTTGCGGTGCATCTGGTCGATCTGGTCCGCGAAGTAGCGGGTCGAGCGCGCGATCTGGCTCGGGTCGAGGTTGAACCGCCCGGCCACCGACTGCAGCTCGCGCAGCTTGCCGGCGCCGATCCCGACCTCGCGGGAGAGGTAGGACAGGTTCGTGGTGTCGGCCGAGAACCCGCGCAGGGCCGATCCGATCCCGGCGATCGCCCCGCCGGCGGTGAGCGCCGCGATGCCGAAGCCAGCGAGCGCCGGGTTCAGCATGTCCTTGGCCACCGTGGCGGTCTTCGCCATGTGGCCCTGGACCTCCTCCAGGTCCTTCTTCAGCTGCTTGACGCCCGGGCCGCCGCTGATGCCGCGCAGCTGCGTCTGAAGGCTCTTGAGCGGGCCGGAGAACTTGTCGACGATCTCGGCCTGCATGCGCAGCGCGTCGTCAGCCATCCCCGTGAACCTCTTCCAGGACCTCGGCGACCTCGTTCCAGAGGGCGGTGATCACGTGCTCGGGCTGGTCCAGGAGCCAGGGGAGCTGGACCGCGCCCTTCAGGACGACGGCGAGCCGGACGCAGTCCCGGAGGGGGGTCTCGCCCGTTGGACCGGCAAGAAAAAATCCGACACCCGCCAGCACGCGGCGGCGAAGTCGTTCGGGTCGAGGCGCGCGATCGTGGACGGCGGGACGCCGGCCAATCGCGACAGCATCTCCCCCATGAGCCGGGTGTCGAAGCGGATCGTCGAGGCCGGGTCGAGCGCGTTCATGTCGATCAGGACGGGGTTGCCCCCGACCTGGATCATGTCGCCGGCGGTCGGCTTCTTGAACACGAGCTCGGAGACCATCTCGCCGTTGGCGAGCACCGGCTCGGCGAGCGAGAGGGTGACGGCGCCGGCGGGCTTTGCGGTGTCGGTCATGGCGGGATCCTCAGGTCAGCCGCGCGTCAGCTCGTGAGCTCGGTGCAGCTCGTGCCCTCGAAGCGGACCTGGAACATGCCCTCCTTCGAGTTCACTTCGGAGCGGCCCGCGCGCCACGCGTTCTTCAGTGTAAAGACGCGCCCGTCGGCGAGCTCGACCGTGATCGTCGAGTTCGTGATCGCGTCGACGTCGGCGACGCGGGTGCCAGGCATGAGCGAGACGTCGCCCTGGATGTACGGCACCAGCGGGTTCTCGCTGTAGCCGTGGACGTAGTCCTGGCCGGCGATGCCGGCCTTCTCGGTCGCCGACGGCGAGACCGTGAGATTGCCGCGGACGGCGAGGCGGGTGCCGTCGACCGACCAGAAGGCGACGCCTGCGATGCGAGCCACGATGTACCTCCAGGGCTGGGAGCGCGCGGCTCGCTGCCGATCGGATCAGGGATGCGGAGAAGGGGAGCGGGCGCGCTCTGGAGCGCGCCGTGCGCGAGCGTCAGCTCGTGTAGTGGAGGCGGAAGCCGGCCCGGACGTTGAAGCGCCGCAGCTGGTTGATCACCGCCGGCGGGTAGTAGACCTCGACCGTGTTCGGCTCGGTCTGCGAGCGCACGACCTGGAGGTTGGCCGCGAAGTCGTCGCCCTGCTGCGCGACGCCCTGCTCCTCCAGTTCGAGGTAGTGGGCGACGAGCTCGGCCTTGATCGTCTTCGGCGTGGCGATCGTCTGGCCGGCGCCGAACGGCGTGCCGTCGTCGGCGAGCTTGCACCGGCCGAACTTCTGCGTGACCCGCGTCTGCAGCGCTCGGAAGATGTAGGCGAGGGTGGCGAGCGTGGTGGCGAGCTCGTAGGCGTTGTCGGGCCGGCCGTAGGCGTTGAGCTGGTACTGGGTCTGCTCGCGCATGATCGTCGAGACGCCGGCGATCGCCGTCTTGATCGCCAGGCCGACGGTGGCGAGCGAGTTGATCTGCGACTTGATGAACTGGTTCTGGCGCTGGGCCGGCATGTGGCCGACCAGGGGCAGCGTCTGCAGCGGCAGGCCCGGGTCGGCCGCGAAGCTGCCCGAGGCGGTCGCCGCGTAGATCGCCGCGAGCTCCCAGGAGGGCGTCGGCGACTGCAGCTCGTCCGCCATCACCGAGATGGTCGGGTAGTTGAACTGCTGGCCCCAGGTGTAGAGGTTGGCGTACATGTCCTTGTGGGCCGAGAAGATCTGCCCGTAGATCTCGCGCTGCCAGCCCCAGCGGCCGCTGTCGGAGAAACCGTACTCCTGCGCCCAGGCCGCGAGCGAGCCGGCGTCGGTGAACGGCATGCCCACCCACTCGTAGTTCTGGTCGCCGAGGTTCGGGATCGCGGTCGAGAAGTCCGGGTTGCCGGAACCGCCCCCGAGCACGTTGCCCGCGGGATAGGTCGCGACCAGGCCCGAGGGCGTGGTCTGGCCGCCGAGCGTGCCGAGGACGTTCTCCTCGATCCGGATCTCGCTGCCGGAGTTGCCGGCCCACTTGCAGGTGAGGTTCACCTTGGCCGGATTGGTGCCGTCGACGGCCGCCGTCACCGGCAGGTCGACCGCGGCCGTGATCGCCGCGACGACCGCGGCGGCGACCTGGGCGGCGCTCATGCCGGTGGTGATCGCGACCTGCACGAGCTGGCCGGCGACGTACAGGTAGTAGGTCCCGGCCTGGACGCTGGTGGCCGCGTAGGTCACGGAGTTGGCCGCCGGGGCGCCGGTCGCCGGCGCGATCGGCAGGCAGAGCAGAGGCACGCCCTGGTTGATGGCGATGAACACCTGCACCATGCGGGACAGCATCGAGCCGATCCCGAACATCGCGTCGGCCTGGCCCTTCGAGGCGCAGGCGACGGGGACGCCCGGCGTGGCGGTGCCGGCCGAGGTCATGTGTCCGGTGAGCAGGGCCTCGAGGGTCGCGACCGCGGTGCCGGCCTGCGTGGAGTCCACCTCGATGCCGATGCCCGGGACCTTGTAGAAGGGCGGGATCGTCTGGATGAAGGTCACGGCTTACGACTCCTTGGTCTCGGCCGGGGCCGGCGCGGGTTCGATGGGGGCGGGCTCGGAGGCGGGAGCCGGATCCGGCTCGACCGCCTCGAGCGGCGCGATGGCGCCGTCGCGGATCAGGCGGAGCGTGAACTGGTCGTCGGGCCAGTTGCCGCCGTCGGGCGGCAGGGGACCGGCGGCGGGGTGCGGCGGGCACGCGCCCGCGCGCACCGCCTTGACGGCGATGAGCGGCATTCCAGAGCTCCGACGGGAGAGGGGCGCGCTAAACGGCGCCGGGGACGTCGACGTGGATCGTGACGGCCGGGGTGTTCGCGTCGTGCCCGAGCGGGCGCGCGGTGAAGATGAGGTGCTGCAGGTCCTGGCGGACGCCCGGGTCGTAGACGACGCGCTTCAGGAAGGTCATCTCGACGCGCAGCTCGCCGAGGTACGTGTCGCCGTCCTGGGGGAACAGGCGGCGGCGCTGGATGCGGGTGACCGCCTCGAACAGCGGGAAGCGCTCGGGATCGTCCCAGGCTTTGGACGTGTCCTGCTTGCTGACGAAGCTCGGGTCGGTGAGCAGCGTGGTCTAGATCAGCGTGATCAGCGCATCGATGTCGCCGTCGATCCGCTCGGGCGTCTCGTAGCCCTCGACCAGCGAGATGCCGATCGTGATCTCGGCCTCGAACCGGGGCGGTCCGTCGTTCGCGTCGCCGTCGGGCGAGAGCGTCTCGCCCATGATCACGACCAGCAGGCCCGGCAGCTCGTCTTCCTGCAGCTGCGGGATCGGCTGGTTCCGGATCGTCAGGGCCGGCAGGCCGGGGAGCACCTTCAGACGCTCGGTGATCGCGTCCCGGATGCGCATGGCGTCCGTGCTCATGACCCGGTCGCCCCGCTCTTCGGCGGCACGCCGCGCTTCAGGAACAGCGTCGCCCCGCCCTGGCCGTCGAGATCGATGTCGTCGATCCAGAGCGTGTTCTCGGTCGGCAGGCTGAGGTAGGCGGGCACGTCGATGATGTCCCTGGTCTTCGGCGGTATCGCGAACTCGGAGAGCCGGATCCCGAGGGTCAAAGTCCGGCTGTTCAGGAGCCGATTGTCCTCGGTCGCCACGTCGAGGTTGCGCGAGCTCCAGACGCCGCGCGCCGGGTAGGCCGGCTTGCCCGGCTGCGAGCGCACCGGGCACACCGAGATCGGGCGCGCGAAGGCGTCGATCCCGGGCCCGAGCGCGAGCGCGGCAAAGTCGATCATCGCGCCGCGCTCAGGCTTGGTGGCCGAACCGCGGGCCGGCGCCGTAGACGACGGCCGGGGCGTCCGGGTCGACGAGGAAGCCGGCGAGCCGGAGATGCGCGATCTCGGCGGCCGGGAGTTCGACCTCCTCGCCGGGCGCGGCGACGCGCTGGACCGTCTGGTAGACCGGCTTACCTTCCGCGGTGTAGCCGGCGATCCGCCGCTCGTCGGACGGCACCGTCACGGTGCGTCCCTTCGCGACGATGCCCTTTGCGAGCTTCGGCGCGGCTTCCTTGGTCTCGGGCATGTCGGCTCCGGGGTGGGAAGGGTGCGGTGGGGCGCGGCCGGAGCCGCGCCGCGATCAGCTGAAGACGGGCGGGCAGGCGACGATGGAGATCGCCGCGTTGACCCGCGAGGGGATCACGATCGGCGAGGACTGCATCAGCAGCATGCGCTGGGCGGGGTCGTTCTCGACCCAGGTCTTCGGCGCGAACGGCAGGGCGGCGTAGTTGAACGCCGGGTCCATGATCTGGCCGAAGGCGCGCGTGCCCATCAGGTCGGGGCCGGACATCACGACGGAGCCGTCCGCGAGCATCGGCACCTCGACGCCGGCGTCGTTCACGAACCAGTCGTTGTAGATCCAGAGGTCGTACTGGCCCCACCGGCCCTTGTAGACGGCGCCCTTCTCGATCGCGGCGCCGACGTTGACGTTGTTCCCGGCCTCGCCGAGCTTCGGATAGTAGATCGCGCCCTTGAGCAGCGGGTCGGCGATGAAGCCTTCCCAGGACGAGGTCGTGAAGACGATGTCGAGCATCTTGGCGCCCGACTTCTTCAGGACCTGCCGCTGCGCCGCCTCGATGTCGGTCGTCGGCGAGGCGGTGCCGGCCGCCACGTTGGCCGGGGTCCAGGTGGCCGCGCCGGTCTTGGCGACGGTCAGGCTCGGGTCGCGCCCGAAATCCACCACCACGGTCGGGAAGCCATCGCCGGCGATGGTGACGGTGCCGGTCGCCAGCGCCGAGGCCGCCATCCACTCCAGGCGGCGGGTCAGCATGTCGACCTGGTCCGTCATCTCGAACTCGAGGTTCATCATCTCGCGTTCGACGCCGGACAGCTCGCCGCCGATCCGCTCGCCGATCTGGCGGCGGACGGGGCGGCGGAGATCCGGGGCGCGCTTGTCCTTCACGTAGGCCGGCTTGAACGTGTTGGTCTGGACGCGGCGCTGCTCGACGAGCTTGCCCTCGACCAGGGGCGACACGAACGGCGCCATGCGGCGGATGCCGATGTCGACGTCGATCGAGACGTACTCGCTGTCGCTGACGACGAGGTTCGGGAAGAACTTGTCGAGCAGGAAGGACTGCGAGCGCTTCAGGTTCGGGACGACCTGGATCAGCGTGTTGGTGTCGTAGATCAGGGAGCCGGCTGGCGCGGACATCGGGTTTCTCCGGACATGGTGAAAGACCCGCGTCGCGCGATGGCGGCCGGGGCGAAGCTTTCAGCGGTTGAGGGGTCGGTGTTGGGATCAGGTCGGGTCGGCGGCGGAGACCGCAGACTTCACGAACAGGCCAAGCGGGCGCAGCGCGGCGGCGACCGCCGGCAGCGAGAGGCTCGGGTCGAGGATCAGCGCGTTGCCGTTCAGCTCGGCCATCAGGTAGACGCCGCTGAGGAGATCGCCGGCCGTCACGTCGACGGTGTCGACCGCCACCGCGCAGGGCGCCTGGCTGCCGTCGGTCGCCGTGGCGACGCAGGGGCGGTAGCTGCCGGAGCCGTTGCCCACGGTTATCGCGAAGCTGTCGCCCGCCCCCATCGCGGTCGCGCCGGGGGTGAAGGTGAAGGACAGCTCGGCATCGACGTACGCGCCCGCGGCCTTGCCAGGCGCGAGCTGTGTGCCGTTCGGGCTCAGCACCGTGTACGCCGTCGGGCCGGTGAAGGAGACCACGTAGGTGCCGACCTTCGCCTTGCCGCCGGACGCGACGGCGGTGATCGTGCCGTTGCCGACGTTGCCGGCGGTCGCGACCGGTGCAGAGGGGGCCGCCTCCAGCACCTGGCCGAGCACGGTGCCGCGCGGGATCACCACGCCGCCGGTGAGGACGCCCTGTCCCGTGACGATCTTGAGATTGCCGGCGATCAGCTGATCGGGGACGTAGACGTAGTCGGTGGCCCCCGGGATCTGCGGGTTGCCGGCGATGGTGTTGACGGTCACGGTCATGGCGAGTGGGTCCTCGGTAGCGCGGGCGGCGGTGGCGGGCGGAGGTTTCCGCCCGCAGGATCAGCGGAGGGTCAGGCCTCGCCGCGGCGCTTCTTGCCGGCGGCGATGATCTGGGCGGCGAGGTTCGGGGCGGGGCGCTCGCCCCCGGCGCCCACCTCGGGGTTCTTCACCTCGGCCATGCGCTCGCGCAGCCCGTCGCGACGCGGCTCCGGGGGGGACGCGGACGCGGATACGCGGCCAGCCTGCATCGCGGCGAGCATCTCGATGGCCTGGCCGCGCGGCATCGACGTGCCGGTGGCGAGGTGGGCCGCAGCGACGGGGTCCGCCTTGCCGGGCTCCGACGTCAGGATGGCGCGGATGCGGGCGCGCTCGCGACCGCGGGCGGCGCGAGCGGACTTGTCCTGCTCCTCGTCCTCCATGTCATCGTCGCCATCGTCGTCGGCCTTGGCTTTCTTGGCCTTGCCCCTCGTGTCGTCGGCGTCGTCATCGCCGTCGTCGGCCTCATCCTCGGCCTCGCTCTCGTCGTCGGCCTTGGCCTTCTTGGCGGACTTGCCCTTGCCCTTGGCGCCCTTCTTCTCCTCGTCGCCGGCCTCCTGGTCGTCGCCCTCGGCCTTCTTGGCGCCAGTGTTGTTGTCGTCCTCGTCGTCGGCCTCGGCCTCGGCCTTCTTGATCTTCTTGGCGTCGTCCTTCTTGGGCTCGTCCTCGTCGGAGGCCTTGGGCGGGCGGGCGAGGTGGGCGAACGGGCTGGTGCTGGCCTTGAGGCTGGTGCGCGTGGACATGATCAATCTCCCAGGGTTTCGACGAGCGCCGCGAAGGCCGCATCGGGTGTCAGGACGGCGTCAGAGAGGCCGGCCTTGACCGCCGCCGCGCCGAGGAAGGTGCCGGCCTCGGTCGCGCGGACGGCATCGGGGTTGAGGTCGCGGTTGCGGGCGACCAGGGCGACGAACATCTTCCCGAGGCTGTCGATGTCGGCCTGCATGCGCTTGCGCGCGTCGTCGGACAGCACGGTGGTCGGGTAGCTGTCCGACTTGCGGTCGCCGAACTGCACCGTGGTAACCTTGAGGCCGGCCTGCTCCAGGGCGGCGGTCACGTCGAGGTGCATGGTGATGACGCCGATCGAGCCGATGACCGCGGTGCGCGGCGCCACGATCCGGTCGGCCGCCGAGGCCAGGGCATAGGCGGCGGAGCAGCAGTACTCGTCGACAATGGCGACGATCGGCTTCTCGCCGCGCAGGCGATAGATGTCGTCGGCGAGGTCGAAGCAGCCCGCGACCTCGCCGCCGGGCGAGTCGACGTGCAGCACGACCGCCTTCACCTCGGGGTCGGCGAGCGCGGCCAGCAGCGTCCGGCGGATCGAGGCGTAGCTCGTCTCGCCCCACCACCAGCAGCAGTCGTCGCCGTGGACCAGCACGCCCTGGATCCGCACGATGGCGATGCCGTCGACCACCTCGTAGGGACGGCGCCGATCGCGCGAGGCCGTCTCCTCGACGCCGTCGAGGAACGCCGATGGCGCTACGGGCCGGTCGGCGCCGATGATGCGAAGCCGCTCCAGCAGCGCCGTGGCGTGCGCGGGCAGCAGCGCCAGCGGCCGGTAGAGGAGGCCTTCGACCGACATACTCATACTGCCTCCGGCTTCTGCGCGGCACGGGCGACCGCGACCTGCCCGCTCCATTCCGGGCGCGGGATGCCGAGGTCGTCGAAGAGCTTGATCTCGTGGGCCCGCTGTTCGAGCACCTCCTCGTAATCGAGGCCCTGCTCGCCGCAGACGTCTTCGAGGGTCTGGAACCCGGCATCCATGCCGATCACCGCGCCGGTGCGCTCGTCGACCGGGTTGATCCAGCCCATCGCCGGCCCGAGCCAGCGGCAGCGGGCGTAGGCGTCGCGGCACTCGGCGAAGGTGTCTGGGACGACGCCGCGCGGTAGCGGGAAGTCGTCGACCACCGTCGCCTCCTCCAGCCACGCCGACCGGATCGGTCCGGCGAAGCCGTGGGAGAAGTCGTGACGGCGGCGCGTCATCGTCTTCCAGGCTTCGAGCAGCGCGGCGCGCGCCGACGAGTAGTTCACGTCGCTCCAGTCGTTCGAGACCTGCTGGGCGGAGAGCCCGAGGCCGGTCGCGACGTTGCGGAGCATGGCGCCCTCGAACGCGCCGAAGTTGTTGTTCGGCCGCGTTGAGGCGACGGTGTTGATCTTCTCGCCCGGGAACATGATCGGGACGCGCACCCCGCCGAGTAACAGCGAGGAGTCGCGGTGGAAGTCCTCCCGCGCGCCCTGGTAGCCGTTGATCTGCTCCAGGCCGCCGTCGGCGTCGTCGAGGGCGTCGCGCACGAGCGTCGCGTCGAACGGCGACTCGATGTAGGCGCCGAAGATCGCGTTGATGATCGCGGCGTCGAGCTCGTTGCCGTCGTACTTCACCAGCATCTTTAGGCGCTGCAGCACCGGGCCGAAGATGCCGGCGCCGCCGCGGTGGGTCGCGGCGCGGTCGCCCTCGTAGTCGTGGACCACGATGGGTCGGCCCCAGGCCGTCTCCCGCTCGACGCGCTCCCAGGTCAAAGAGGCCGCGGCGCTGAACCAGTCGCCCGCGTGCGCCTTGCGGATGTGGTAGGCGATGGCCGCGCCGGTATCCTCCTCGATCTCGACGCCGCCGCGCATCACGTTCTGGTCGAACGCCTGCTGCGGGTTCGACAGCCGGTCGGGATCGACGAGCTGCACGGCCGTGCAGTACCGGGCCCGGCCGGGCGCGACGCGCGCGGTCAGCCATTTCAGGACGGCCAGCGCGTCGCCGTCCACGAGCTTGTGCCGGAACGCGGTGCGCATCAGCTGCGCGAAGGTCTGGTTGCGCGCGGCGTCGCACCACTTGCCCAGCGCGTTGGCCCAGATCCGCCAGTGCGCGTCGGCGGCGCGGGCGTATTCCTTGGCCCACACGGCATCGAAGGCCGGATTGCCGGTGTAGCGGGCGAGGTACTTGTAGTCGGGCTTGGCGATCGGCCGCAGGTTCGGTCCGATGGCGTTGTCGAGGATGCGGGTGACGGCGCCGGAGGCCCAGCCGTCGTTGCGCACCATGTCGCGGACGCGGGAGACGATCCGGTCGCGATACGGGTTGAGTTCGCCGTCGGGGCTCCACAGCCCCGGCGTCCACGCGGCCATGTGCTGGCCGTAGATGTCGGCGGCGTCGTAGGGCGCGCCGCCCCAGGCCCCGCGCCCGCCGTTGAGGGCGCTGGGGCCGCGCTGTGCCGGAGCGGACCGCGCGCGGCGCGGCGGGAGCGCCTGCCCGTCGGGGCCGAGGAGACGGACGCCCTCAGACATGCGCCCTCACCGAAAGTACGGGCGCAGCGCCCGACGCGAGCGGCCAAGCCCGAGCGAGGCCTGGAGCAGGCCGATCCACGACAGGAGCGCGCCGGCATCCGTCGGCGTGTAGCTGACCGCCTTGCCCTCGTAGGACACACTCACCGGCTTGCCGCCGGACATCAGCAGGGCGTAGGCGGACTGCGCGTCAGTGAGCCACTGCCGGCGCATCGCCACCGTCGTCCCGGCGAGCATGCTGCGGTTGGTGTCGAACATCATCGGGCCAACCTGCGGGCAAGGGTTCGCTTCGGGGTCGGCTGGGCCGAGGTGATCGAGGGGCCCGCCCGCCCCGACGGTGGGGCGGTCGCCGGTGCCGGCGACGATGGGATCTCGACGAGCGGCACAGCCGGTGGGGCCTGCGCCGCCTCAACCGCTGGCTCGTCGGCGTCCGACATGCTTCCGAGCGCCACGTAGCGCCCGTTCGATGCCTGCAGGCCGCATACGGCCGCGTAGGCATAGACGAAGCACACGCCGGCCTCGCGCGGCTTCTTGGGCTTGTCCCATTCGGTGAAGCCCTGCCGCCGCGTGACGCGGGTCTCGCAGGTCAGCTGCTCGAAGAAGTCGTCGTCGATCTCGCGCGAGCCGGCCGCGGGCTGATCCGTGAAGTGCGCGTAGCGCGGCCCGGGCTTCTCGATGGAGAGGTTTTGGTAGGCGTAGTCGCGGGCCGCGTTGCCGCCGATCATGTACCAAGCGCTGCCGAGGTTGCCCGAAGGCTTGCGCGGCCAGACCGGCGAGCGCTTGCCGCGCATCTCCGAGCGGCCCTTGATCGCCCAGATCCGGCGCCGACGGCGCTCGTTGCATAACGCGTAGGTCTCCGCCGTGTAGTGACCGCCGGAGTCGATGGCGGCCGCCTGAATGCCGATGGTCCGCCCGTCCGCGCGCTTGAAGCGTCGGCCGAGCAGGCGGTCGAGGTCCTGCCACACCGCCGCCTCGCCGGGGTCGCCCGGCAGCACGAAGTGGCCGATCAGCCAGCTCTCGTTGCCCCGGCCCCATCCGTAGACGCCGCCCTCGATGCGGGCGTTCTCGCCGGATTGCACGTCCCCGCCGAGGGTCAGGAACCAGACCCCCTCCGGAACCTCGGCGCCGTAGAACTCGACGCGGCCGAGCAACTCGCTGGCCTTGCTCTCGCGATCGAAGCTCGCGCGGTAGGTCCGACCGAGCCGCAGATTTACGAAGGGCTGGACCTTGTTGATCGGGTCGATCTGGGCGTTCAGCCACTCCTGCGCGATCGACTGCCAGGACGCGTTGAGGTCGAGAGACATCCCGGTCCAGAGGTGGAAGCCCGGGTGGTCGCCGTCGGGGTTGGTCGGGCGCCACTCGCCGTTGGCGTCCATCCAGGCCTTGCGGCTCTCGTCGATGAGGCAGCCGCACTGCCCGACGTACCAGAGCCGCTTGACCCGACCCTTCTCCTCCTCCCACTTGATGCCGGTGAGGGTCTCCTTCCCGCCCCATTCGAGGTACTGCCAGCCATCGAGGTGGCCGGCGGCGTCCGAGCATTGCGGGCACGGCACGAAGTAGCGGCGCTGGTCGCTCTTCGCCCACAGCGCCGCGATCCGGCTCGTCTCTTCGAGGACCGGCGTCGATCCGACGATGAGCTTGCGGTTCCAGAACTTCTCGCCGCGAGTCCAAAACAGGTCGAGCTTGTCGCCCTGGCTCTTGTAGTCCGGGGTCCAGCCGTCGGCGTCGATCTCGTCGGCTGCCATGAACTGGGCCGAGTAGCGCCGGAACGCATCGTCGGCCGCCGCGCCCACGAGGCGGGCGGAGGCGCCGTTCGAGAGCTTGAAGAAGGTCGCCTTGTCCTGCTTCTCGCCCTTGCGCACCGGGCGCATCATGCGCTTGAGGACCGGCGTCTCCCGGAGCATGGGGGCGATCTCGGTACCCCCGAAGTCCTCGGCGTCCTCCTTCACCGGCTGCGCGATGGCGCAGAGCGTCGGCGCGTGGTGGAGGTGGTAGCCCACGGCCAGCGTGAAGCAGCGCGTGTAGCCGACGCGGGCGGCCTTCATCACCGTGACGCGCGGGACCGTCGGGTCGCACATCGCGTCCAGGAGGCCACGCTGGTAGCCGTAGAGCACGATCTTGCCGCTGTCGGCGCCGGTGCTCTTCGGGATCCGCCCGAACTCCTCGGCCCACTGAGAGCCGCTCATCCGCGGCGGCTTGATCAGGGCCGAGCCGAACAGACCCAAGATCGTGTGGCGATACTCGCCACGGCCGCTGCGGTAGCTGCCAGGACGATGCGCCTCAATCCTCGTCGAGATCTCCGCTGCGGTCGCCCTCGCCATCGACGTCCGCCCACCGCTCCTGGAGGTCGCTCTCGGCGGCCTGGAAGGCGCGGTTGATCTCCGCCTCGCACAGGTCGCGCACTTCGTTGGGTTGGGTCATCTGCACGACGCGGCCGGCGATCTTCGAGCCCGCGTTCGACAGGGCGGAGCGCAGCGCCTGACAGAAGTCGGCCACGACGGTCTCGGCGTCGAAGCGGGAGACCACGGACTTCAGGGCTTCGTCCGCCTCCACCTCCGCGACGATCGCGCTGGCGACCGCGCGGCGCCGGACCGCCTCGTCCTTCGAGACCTTGCCGTCGCCGGTCTGGAGGCCGGACACCGCGTCCTCGACGGCGCTGGCGACCCGCCAGTCGATCACCGCCGCGCAGTCGAACTGATACTGCTGGCCTTTACTTCCGCGTTCGACGACCGGGCAGCCCTTCCGGACCCACGCGTCGATGGTGGGGAGCGTGACATTACAGAGGGTTGCGAGGTCCGACCGGTTCACGATCCGGCCCCGTTTTTCGAGGTCGGACATAAACATAAAATCCGTTTTCAAAATTTCAGAAACGGAGAGGACCTGAGGTCGCGCGTCCCCGCAGCTTCGACCCCCCTCCGGAGGGACCCAAGAATTTTGTCCTAGGGCGCGAGGGCGGCCTCATCTGTGTCCGGCATTGACGTGTCGGGCGCGGGCGCTGGCGCCGAGCCGGTGAAGCGCCCGATCGAGCCTTCGCCGGTCAGCGGGCGTTCCGAAGCGCCTCCAGGAGCCTCCTGTCGAAGTTCGACCGCATCTCCCGCCGCACCACCTCGTTGAAGGTCCGATGAAAGGGGACGCGCGCCCGCACGTTTGCGCTGCTCTGAAGCTTGTAGAGCAGTCGCAGCTTCTGGTTCTTGCCGCGTCCGACACGGGTGAAGAGCAGGTTGCCCTTCTTGACCACCTTCTTCGGATCGAGCGCGCGCGGCTTCTGGCCTTTGACGACCGCGCCGTTCGAGCCACGCCGGATCGCCTTCGTCGGGATGGCGATCATCCCAGACTTCGCTTGCTTTGTGCCGCCGTCCTCAAGACGTGTCAGCGGCACGCGGTTGATCCGATCGTAGAGCTCGACCCGCAGGTTGCTCTTCGTCGCGCGTTGGCCGGCGGTTGTCAGCGCGGCAGAGATGAAGCGCTGGTTCTTCACAGCGACGGCGCTGGGCCACGTCGAGGTGATGATCTGCTGGCGCGCCGCCTCGGCGCTGTCGTTGAGCGACCGGGCCATCGCGAACGAGGCCTGCTTGGCACCCTTCTCGAACCGGCTGGCTGCCCGCTCGAACTCCTTCACGTCGAGGGAGAGCATGAGTCTACCGGGTCAGCGGCCGATCCGTGTCGATCACCACCACGGTGCCGGTGACCGGATGAAGTATACGAAGCGAGGCCATTCAGCAGGTCGCCTTCTGTGCAAGCCGCAGCTCTGTCGCGCACTCACTGGCTGTCGAGGGCGGCCAAGTCGCGGTAGCCGACGCGATAGGTTGCGATCACCTCCCCGTGCTGTTCAGAGATGGCTTCTCGGTAGGCTTCCCGCAGGTAGACGGCGACATGTGCATCAAGGCGCGGAACAGTGCTTTCGATGTGGGCCGGCGCTGGTAAGGCGCAGCAGATCGCCGCCGCGAGCGCGGTGGACAGAGCTAAACGCATCGCAAATCCACCCGCATAAAGTTGTTGGTGGCGCTGGTTTAGCGGAGACGTGGTTAATCCCGCGCTAATTGCTGGTTGTTTCTCCGCACAGCAGCGTAGAACTATAATGATCGTCGGCGTCAGCCCTGCATCAGCTGCGGCACGTCCCGGTGCTGCTGCACCAAGCGCATGGCCGGCCGCTCGACCGCCAACTCGGTGCAGTCGTCCAGCACCAGCGCTGTCACGTCGGTCACGCCGGCGTCGCGGCACATGCGGATCAGGTCATCCTGCCACTTCGTGACTGTCGCCGCCGGAAGCTTGCGCCTGGTGCGCAGCACCAGGATGTCGCCGTGCTGGACCTCAAGGCGGTCGAGCTGGCGGTCGAGGTCTTCGGACAAAGGGTTCACCGGACGATGCGGGCATGGCTGCCCGGGCGGTTGACGTGGGTCACGGCGCCGTCCGTCACGAAGACGTACTCGACCTTGCCCGAATAGACTTGGTTGTTGAGCAGGTAGCTCACGTTCGAGGGCCACCAGCGCTTGCCCTTCGGCGACGGCACGCCGTCAGCGTTCAAGCCGTCGGCGATCGCCTTCAGGGTCCGGCCGGCGCCGTTCTCGTCGAAGATCCGGCGAACGATCGGCGCGCGCTCGGCGTCGATCAGCAGGCCGCCCTTTCCGTCCGACAAATAGCCGTAGGGGATGACGCCGCCGGCGAAGCCGCCGCGGCCGGCCTTCTGCATCCGTCCACCCTTAGTGCGTTCGATGATCACCGAGCGCTCCTGCTCGGCCATGGCCGAGAGGACGCCGAAGATGAGCTTGCCCGAGGGCGAGCCCGTGTCGATCGCCTCGGTGACCGAGCGGATCGTCACGCCGTGCAGCGTGTCGAGTTCGGCTGACGTGGTGACGGCCAGCGCGATGTTGCGGGCGAGCCGGTCGAACCGCTTCACCAGAAGGACGCTGAAGCGCCGCTCGGTGGCGAGCTGCAGGACCTGGCTGAAGCCCGGCCGCTCGGCTGGCTTCACGGTTCCGGACACGCCGGGGTCGGCGAGGACCTGGACGAGGTCGAGGCCGACGGCCGTGGCGTAGGCGCGGATCGCCTGTTCCTGCTCGGGCAGGCTGTTGCCGCGCTGGGCTTGTTCGTCCGTCGACACCCGGAGGTAGCCGACGGCGAGCGCCCGGACCTCCTCGCGTTCGGCTGCCTGGACGGCATTCCTACGCAGGGCGAGCCGGGCGCGGGCGCTACTTGTAGCCACCCACAAACCCCTGTTTTTGCTAGCGTTCTCTGGTCGGTTGAGGGCGAATTTCTAGATCTCTTAAGGTCTAGTAATTGGCCGGACGTAGGCTCCGCGAAACCGTCAAAGCCGGGATTAAAACCCGATCCAATCTGACCGCCGAACCGAGTTCGGGATTGGGCACGGGACTGTCGATGATCGTGTGGGTCGAACCGATCAGAGCAGCCTGGCGAAGACGCCGCAGGCTGCAACGGCAGCCTCAGCCGTTGTGACCCTGATCGGAGACCATCATGACGTTCGTGCGTACGACTGCGTTTGCCCTCATCCTCATCGGCACAAGCGCGGCGCAGGCCCAGGTGACGGGGGCTACAGTGACGCTGGCTCGCGACACGACGGCTGTGGGGGCGACCAAGCCCCCGAGCCGCGATGCAAGCCCGACCTCGCGTCTGAGCCCCAATCGGCGCTCTCAGAATGAGCTGAACCAGGACAAGATCGCGAGGGGCATCTGCATCGGCTGTGGCGCGAAATAGTCGATCGAAGCGGCTACGCCGATCGGTTCGGCTCTACCAGCGCCCGGGCGAAGCCCAGCGCGAACCGGCGGTACCAGGCGCGGAACATCACGCGTCCCGTAGGATCCGGCCCCACTCGGCGAGCAGGGCCATCGGCAGGTGATAGTTCGCCTCGACGAGGATGGTCGCGGCGGCCGCGTAGATGCCGATCAGCGACCAGAGGTCGAGGTGGGCCGGCCGGTCAGAGCGCGTCGTCACCGATCAGGTCCTCGACGATGGCGTCTCGCTCGTCATCCGTTTCGGCGAGCCGGTACAGGTGGAGTTCGGTGGCGCGATCGGCGCGTGCGAAGGCCAGGGCCTCCGCCATCGTGCCGCGGTGGCCGGCGCCGACGATGCGGGCGAGGCCCAACTCGCCGTGTCGGATCGCCAGGAACACGGCGCCCGGAGCGTCTCGGCCTTCGGCCTGTTTCAGCGTGAGGACGGCGACGACGTAGCGGCGGCCCGACTGTCCGCGCCAGCAGCTCAGGCCGACCGTGCAGCCCGATTTCCCGCGCAGCCGCTCCTCCCGAATGGGGGAGCGCTGCGTGCGCATGGTCCGGGCTTGATCCAGCGCGGCCGTCCATGCGAGGCGGCGACGCGCGCTCATGGCCGACCGCTGCAGATCACCTTGGAATATCGTCCGTCGCCGAGCATCTCCTCGCGGGCGACCGTCGTCTGACCGGTCATCATGCAGGCGAAGACCGAAGGAGTCTCGATGGCGGCGACTGACAGCGCGGTCTCGCGCGTGCAGTCGGGCTGCGCGGTCGAGGCGGCGCACACCAGGATCAGGGCGAAGACCGTGTTCATGCGGCATCTCCCAGAGTGAGCGCGGCGATCAGGACGCAGGCGGCGAGCGCGAAGTGGAGGGCGGCGATCAGCAGGACGTCGCGGAACGACGTCGCGGCCGAGCGGCACGGGTGGTGGGCGTCGAGGCCGGCGATCGCGATCAGCAGCACCAGCGCCAACGCGATGAACGGGATGGGCGCCAGCCGCTCGATCAGGTCCGGCATGTCAGCGGCAGGCGGCCTTGCTCGGGATCAGCGCCCCGCACAGCAGGATCACCAACGCGATCGCCAGGATCTGCGCGGTCATCGGTGACAGGCAGACCGGCGGCACGAACGGGGAGACATGCTCCGGTGCGGGAAATTCGAGGATCAGACCGTCCATGTCAGGGAGCCTCACCGACGGACATGGCACGTCCGGCGTGGATCGGGCGGCCGACGCAGAGGGCTGGTGCCGGATCGCGCCAGGAGCGGACGGGTGCGGGACGACGCAGGCCGATCAGCAGCGCGAGGCGCGCCAGGACACTCACAGCCGGAACCCCTGCAGGAAGGCGCGGCGCACCTGCACGCACTCGGCGGCGTTCCGGCACTCCTCGCTGACCACGGCGGCGATGCGCTCGTGCATCGCCGAGGGGGCCTTCGCTGCGTAGGCGTCGAACGCGTCGGCCGCAGCCCGGAAGCTCGCCGGCGAGGTGCCGACCATCGGGGCGAGCTGCTCGACGGCCTGGTCGACGAGCTCGGAGGCGCTGAAGGTCATGCGGATCGGGCTCTCAGCCGAAGATCGAGCGGAAGAACGCGGTGTCGAACGCCAGCCGGAATTGGAGGCTGTTCGCCCGGAAGCGGAGGTCAGCCGGAGCGCAGTCGCAGCGCTAAATCGCGGCGCACAGGTCGAGGAGCGCGGAGCGCTGGGCGGCGGTCATGAACGCTCCAAAGAAAAACCCCGCCGGAGCGGGGTTGTGGATGCGTGGAATTGTGGGGGTTAGCGACCTCGCAGCAGATGAAATCGCGAGGCGCTCGCGATAAGACGACTGCGCGGGAGGCTTGAGACGGTCTTCTCGTTCGGTCAGCGGGTCGGGCAGTAATGCCCCTCAGCAGAGGCCGGCCCGCTGCTGCCGATCAGGTCGTCTTCGCTGCGGTCCGGACGCGCTCCCGGTGGCGCAGCATAGCAGCTGGAACCGGGAGCTGTGCCCGGCGAGCTGGCGGTGCTCCGGCCTCGTGGCCCGGCCAGTTGCCAGTCAGGTCGCGGTAGAAGCGCCGGGCGTGGTCGCGGATCTCGTCGCGGTCGGCGACGTAGTCTTCCTGGGTGTGGCGGTGACTCGGAGCGCGCAGGCGGTCCGCCAAGAGGCAGAGGCCGTGCAGGCGCTCGACGATGTCGCGTTCGGTCACGGCCGCGGATCCGTCATGGGAGCGAGCCTACCAAGAAATGAAGTGCTTTGGGAGCGGATGGGGAAGGTGCGGGCCGGGGCTACAGCTTCAACCGCTGCACGAGGGCAGCTGTGGATCTTTCGGGCGTCCTGGCTGGCCGGCTTACTGCGACGCCTTTTTCACGGACCATGGTCCGCCGCACCATCTCGTTGCCCGTTCGGGCGAAGGTCTGTGGAGTGGCCCGCGCCAGTGTCTTGACTGTCCGGCCGGCTCACGGGCGGGCTTTCGCCCTCACGGCTACATGACCGACCCCGGAACGACGAAGGCCCCGGCGGTCGTCGCCAGGACCTTCTAAATCTCTGCAGGGTCCGAACTACCGCAAGCCGTTCTCCCGGTCAAGCTACACTTTGAGCACAAGCGGATCTGTGATGATGGCCGGCACCGTCTGCAACGGGTGGATTTCTACCGGTCCACTTCCGCTCAGACATGCAGCGGAAGCAGACGTTCGCGAGTTGTGTCAGGCCGCGCGGACGGTCGCAAGAAAGCGCCCGACCTCGGCCGTCAGGTGCTCGGACTGGCGCGAGAGTTCCGAGGCCGCACCGAGCACTTGGTGGGCGGCCGCACCCGTATCCTCCGCCGCGCTGGCCACGCCGGCAATGTTGCCCGTCACCTCGCCGGTGCCGGTCGCCGCCTGGGCGACGTTGCGCACGATCTCCTGCGTGGCCGCCCCCTGCTGCTCGACCGCCGCGGCGATCGAGGTGGCGGTGGCGCTGATGTCCCGGATCCGCTGCGTGATGCCGCCGATCGCCGCCACGGCCTGACCGGTCGAGGCCTGGATCAGCCCGATCTGGCCCGAGATCTCCCGGGTCGCCCGAGCCGTCTGGCCGGCCAGCTCTTTCACCTCGGACGCCACGACGGCGAAGCCCCTGCCGGCCTCACCGGCGCGCGCCGCCTCGATGGTGGCGTTGAGGGCCAGCAGATTGGTCTGGCCGGCGATGGAGGAGATCAGCCCGACCACGTCGCCGATCCGCTCGACGGCCCCGCTCAGTTCGAGCACCAGGGCACCCGTCTGATCGGCCTCGGTCACGGCCTGCCGCGCGATGGCCGCGGAGCCGTCCACCTGCCGGCCGATCTCCAGGACGGAGGAACCGAGTTCCTCGGCCGCCGCCGCGACCGTACCAACGTTGCTAGCCGCTTCCTCAGCGGCTGCGGCGACGGCCGTCGACTGCGCGGCAGTCTCGGCGGCGGTGCCGCTCATCGCACCGGCCGTGGCCTGTAGTTCGGTCGCTGAGGACGACACCGTGCCGATGATGCCGCCGATTGCCTGCTCGAAGCTGTCGGCCATCTGCCGCATGCCTGCCTTGCGCTGCTCCTCCGCGGCCAAACGCGCCTGCGTGGTCTCCGCCTCCAGAGCCCGGGTGTGGATCAGGTTGTCCTTGAACACTTGCACGGCCGCCGCCATGGCACCGATTTCGTCACGGCGCTGCGCGCCCGGCACCTCTCGGGTCAGATCGCCCGCAGCGAGCCCAGTCATGAACGCCGTCATGGCCCGCACCGGTTGCACCACACTGCGCCCTATAAGGGTAGCCAGAAAACCGATCATCATCGCAACGATGGCCGCGCCGCCGAGCAGACGCATCAGGGTCGGGCGCATCTGCGCCGCTGTGTCGTCCGCGTAGATGCCCGATCCGATGATCCATCCCCAAGGCGCGAAGCCTTTCACATAGGAGATCTTCGCCACCGGCTGATCCAGGCCGGGCTTCGGCCATAGATAGGGGACGAAGCCCGCGCCCGACTGCTTCACCTGCTCGACCATATCGACGAAGAGGTGCTTGCCCGCCGGATCGACGATCCCGCCGATATCTTTGCCGATCAGGTCAGCCTTGGGATGCAGCACCATGCGAGGCTGCATATCTTGGATCCAGAAATACTCGCTGCCCGCGTAGTGCAGGCCCCGAACGGCCGCCACGGCCGCCTGCTGGGCAGCATCGCGGCTCATGCGGCCGGCGCGCTCTTCGCCCTCGAAGTAAGCGAGCACCCCTTGCGCGGTCTCGACGAGATCACGCGTCTTCAACTCGCGCGCGTCCGTGACCGTCTGGGACATATCCCAGCCTGCGAGCCCGATCAGCACCGCCATGCCACCGAGTGCGGTCAGGGTGATCAGCTGTATGCGGGTGCCGACGTGGAAAGACATGAGATCCTACTCTGAACCGCGCGAAGTTTGAGGACGGGCGTTCGTGCCAGCGGGCGTCCCGTTCAGCTCGCGGCCTAACGCGCGATATGGCTGCCGGCAGCTAATTGCTTGGTCTTAGCGGTTGTCTATTGCGTATAGCAGTTAATAATAACTTATGCAGCTTCAAGTTGTGATTATCTTCGTACAACCTGTAGCCAGGGGGCTTGGATATTTTCCGAAGGATACTTCAAATTCTCGAGGTCGCTATGATGCGATCGTTCATGGTCGGCCGGCATGATCGGGTTACACGTAAACAGGTCTAATCATGCGCAACCTGAAAACCCTTCTTGTTCTGGCCCTGGTCGCCGGCTTTGCCGCTCTGACCCCCGCTGCGGCGCTCGTCGGTCGGGGCGCTCTACCGAATGCGTCTAGCACTGGCGTAGGGGTCCAAGATCCTGATGGGTTCTTCGTTCGCTTTGGTATCGCGCGCTGAACTGAAGGTCGTCGGCAGAGAAGCTAATCCTCTTAGACGCGAACGGCACACACGGGCTGGAAGCGGAACATCTGCTTCCGGGGTGCGCCGACATCGCTCCCGACATCTTGGTTGGGTCGGGAGCGGACCCGGGCCAGCAATACCAGGCCTTGAGACCGCTCCAACTGTCAGCCTGTCCGTTCGCTCGGCGGCCTCCAGTCCCGCGGGTCGATCTTCCGGACCGGCGAGGCGCGCGGCGGCGCCGCGCGGCGTCCGGCCACCCGGCGATCCCGCTCGACCTGGCGGCGCGGGCGCAGGTTCGGCAGCGGAGTGCGCACCTCTTCCGCCGGCTCCACCCACGGCGCGATCGGCGCCTTCGGCGGCAGGACCTCGATGCTGGTGAGAAACTGGAGCGCCGGCACGAGGTAGACCAGCGCCGCGTGCCAGTAGGCGTAGCGCAGCTGCTCCTCGACCACTTCGGTCCCGGTGCGGGTGTAGTTCAGCTTGCAGAACAGGCCGGTGTCCCGGGCGTCGCCCTTCGAGGTCGCGATCTCGTCGTGACTGGTGAACCACGGCTTCCCATCCGGTCCCTCGCCGCTGGGCTTATGGACTGTCCGCCAAAGCGTGATCTTGCCGTTGTCCGACATCACCGGCTCGATCTCGATGCCGCCCGCGACCTCGGGCGGCCGGCGGATCGCGCCTGTCATGAGCCATGAGGGTGTCGCGTGTAGTGCGGCCGAGGTCAGCACCCCGAGATCGGCTTTGCCGCGCAGGTTGAACTGGATCGGATAGGGCGTCAGATCGAGCGGGCAGGTGGCCGAGCCGGCCGCCGCCTTCTGAAGCGTCTCGCTCAGGACCTGCAGGTGCGCCTCGATCGTGATGGCGTCCGGATGGGGGTCGCCCATCGCCGGCGGCATGCCGGGCTCGCGTGACCAGTTGTCGACCGGGCCGCCCATGGCGACCATGCGCCAGACCGGGTCGGAGGCGCAGCGCGGGCCGCGGATCGGGCTGTCCGCCCGGCGCTTCGGCAGCTCGTCGCGGATCGCCCAACGAAGGGCTTCCTCGATCGTCATCTTCCGGCGCTTGCGCGCCCCTTGGGTGGTGCTCTGCGAACTAACCGGCACGGTGGTCCCCAATCGTCCTGCCGAGCCACATTGGTCAGCAACATGCGACTGATCCGATCCCAGTTTTCTCACGGTCAAGCATTATTTTCGATCCGTCTGCGCTTGGATGATCGTCGCAACGAACCGTGTCCCGCCCCACGCAATGGAGCCGCTCCAATACTCAGGGAATATAACCTCGATAGAACTGGGCCAAAGGTAGATGTTTATCAAGAACCGGTAAATCCTTTGGATGTATGAATTCCTTCCTAAAGAATGGGTATCGACGCCCGTCAAAACATGCGCGAAGCCAGTCCACTGTTCGTCGGACGCGCGGGACTTTAACAACATCAGGGTGATAGGTCAGCCAAATATCGAACTCAAAATTGACGCCGCAGTCAATCGGAATGATACCTAACTGTAGTGAGTGTATGTATGTTGGAAGCCATCCGATCCCAATGCCGTTTGCGATGGCTAGCCCGTGTACTGTGCTTGCATTTGAGGTAAATGGCACGTAGGGCGCACGATCCATGTTTGGGATTGCAGCCTGAAACAGCGTCGACTGCCCGGTGTGCTCAGCGATCTGCAGGACGAGCCTATGATCTGCGAGCTCGCGTACCGATTTCGGGACTCCAAATTTTGCGATGTAGCTGCTCGAAGCGAACGGCATCGAGTGGAGATAGCCCAATCGGATCATCCTCAGATCGCCCGCGGCTGGACGCGTCAGCTGTATTGCGATGTCGGCTTCCATGCGAAGTACATCGGCCGAATTTAGTCCGCAATTCATGTCGATGCGCAGCCGCGGGTGCTGCTGCTGAAGCTCGGCGAGCCTTGGGGTCAACCAAACCGACCCCAGTCCTTCGGTCACCGCGAGGCGCACGTCGCCCGCGACGTCACTCTCGAGCGCGTCGCGCGCCCTGAGCACCGAGAAAGCCGCTTCTTCCATCGCAAGTGCGCTGTGCAGGATGCTGTCGCTCTCCGGAGTCGGCCTGACCCCGTCCACGTGCCGTGTGAATAAGGACACGCCGAGGACCACCTCCAGCTCCTCGACGCGCCGCCGCACGGTGTTGATCGACATATCGAGGCGCTCGGCGGCCGCGCGGAAGCTGCCCGCGCGCCGGAGTTCCAGAAACAGGCGGAGAAGGTGCCAATCCAGTCGCGTTTCGGCCCGCGAGCCAGGGAGGCTTTCCATGGTTGGAACGCTGCGTTTCACCCCTGACCGCATACAACCTCCTCCGACAGTGCGAGAGAGTTCGCCTCTTCACAAGAATTTGCAGAGGTTCAACTAAGCCATGACAGCTCACGCTGCGGACGCAAAAGCTTTCTCTGATGCTGGGCAGTCTGTCACAGCCGCCGGGCGGCATAACCTGCATCATTTAGATGTCGAACGGACCGCGCGCCGGGTGGTGATTTTCTCGCCAAGCATGCTGGAGATCGAGAGACTGCTCAGATTATGGGAAGCAGAGGTGGGTCCGTCAGCTTCGGCTGACGCACTACGGCGAATGATGTCGGCCAACCCAGACATCATTCGCGCTATCGCCTTGAAGAAAAATTTCGATTGGGCGAACCCAATGGCGCAAGGGTTCTTCGCGATATTGCCGCTATCTCTTCAAGGACACCTGGCCCTTCTTGACGGATCATTTGACCCACGCGATCCAGCAGAGGAACACCTGGTCGGGCAGCATGAAAGGGCGGCCGCCATCTACTTCGCCGCGATCTATGCGCCGGGACAAGTCGCCGGAGGGGTTGGGCTCGCCTTCGAGCAGGTCTGCGCGCCTCTGCGCCGGGATGCGGATCTTTACTCGCGACTGGCCACGTTCGCGGGGCAAAACCTGATGCCTCAGCTCGGCTTCGAGCCGATCGCCCCGACTGCCTCCGCGAATGCTGATACGCTCTACGTGTTCAGGCGGGTGGCGCGGGACGAGGAAAGGCCGCTCTACGACAGCTATCCAAGCCCGGCATCGAAATATGCGGTCGGCATCGTGCGCGATCTCGATGATTACAGCAAAATGTTATCGATCAGGAGTTCGGTCTTCGTCGGTGAGCAGATCTGTCCGTACGCGGAAGAGTTCGACGGAAACGATCTCACAGCTACGCATCTGATCGGTTACATCGACGATGAACCCGCCGCCACAATACGCATTCGGCTTTTCGCGGGTTTTGCGAAGCTCGAACGTGTTGCCGTTCGGCGTGAGCATCGTCGATCCGAGATCGCGTTCGTCATCATCCGAGCCGCTCGAGAATTCTGTCGTATGAAGGGGTATCGAACGATCTACGGTCACGTGCAGAAACGGTATGTGGCGTTCTGGAAGCAAGTCCTCGGCGCGCGCATCGCCGACAACGCGCGGGAGTTTTCCTTTTCAGACTTCGATTACGTCGAAATGATCGTCGATCTCGACGAACACCCGGGTGCTATTTCCATGGCAACGGATCCCCTCATCTTGCTGCGTCCCGAGGGACGTTGGCACAAGCCCGGAGTCTTGGACCGCTCGGCCTCACGACCAGTCACCCGTCCATCCTGTCGTCAGGCATCACCGGCCCAGCGCACGAGCGCTCGCCCAACCGCATACGGACCCACAGGGAACGCGCGATCATGATCCTGTCGCTGAACGGTCCGACCGGCGCGGCTGATCCAAACGGAGGACGTGCACAACGTGTTGCCGAACTCGCAATCGAGCTTCTGGAGGCATCCCGAGATCTAGGAGATGCGGCGGTGATAGCGGCGGCTGAATTCGCTGCGTACCAAGCTGCGGTGGCCTTGGCGCGATCGATTGAGGCGCAGGACCGCGATGGCTGAGAGCCCTCGCGGGGCGTCGTTCATGCCTGTGAGGGGACGCAACCCAGCCGTTTGGCCACGATGGAGCGGGCATACCGTAGCAGTTCCGCCCGATCCTCGGGATCAGGTAGATCGTGTAGGAGGCCAAGCAGCTCGTTCACGTCTCGACCCATAACCTCGGCGCTTCCCGCGGCGAAGAAGTCGGCAGTGGGTCGGTGTAGGAGGTCGGCGATGCGATCGAGCAAGGCGTGTGAACGCTGCGCACCGTCCTTGCTCGTATCGCGCATGTGTCACCTCAGGGTTGAGTTGCGCCGCAGCAATACACCTTGATGCGGATCCGACCAAACTGCCCTTTCGGCGACTGCTCAGGTATAGATTGGAACGAGAGATATCGTCATTGACCGTTTCCCTGGAGATCGATGATGGCGGCGTTGATACCGGCGGCGATCTGCGCAGCCGCCTCGTCACGGAGGCGATACACGGTCGCCGGAGATCCCCAGCGGGGACGGGAGCGGATGAAATCCTGAAAGCTCATCCGGTCCGCGCGGCACTGGGCCCAGGCGAGGAGGATGTCCCGCTTCTTGGTCCAGTCCGGGTCGACGATGTCGAGGTACTCGTTGAGCCAGTTGATCGGCCGGACCTCGGCGGCGCTCCTGGTCTTGGGGTTGGTCCCGCAGGCGCGCTTAAGCCAAAGCAGGACGTCGCCGCTGGTCCAACTGGGGCTGCGGCCAAGGGTCGGGTCGAGCGGCGGGCCTTCCTGGCGGGGGAACATCGGATGCAAGGGCGCGGCTCTCGGCGCCGCTCTCCGTTCCTACCATGTTCCGGATCACGACAACGTGGCCGCCGCGACAACATGCGCCGGCGATGTTCCGTCTCAGACGGTCGGCTACGCGACTGAACCGTCCCGTCGCCGCAGCGCCTCTCGCCGTTTGAAGTCCGCGGCCTCGCGCTGGCGCGCGCGTCGAGCCTGTCCGGCGGTTGCCGACGGGCCCAGGATGACATGGGTGCCGACGAGCCCGTTCCTACGGGCGGCCTCGACGAGTGGTGCTGCTCGCTCGGCCTCGGCGGGCGTGAGATCTTCGAGGCGCTTCCACTTCGCCATGACAGCTCCGCCGAAACCGGAGAGGGGGCCGAAGCCCCCTCCCATCAGATCCGCTGTGCCTTGTAGCGGACGATCCCGCAGGAGTTGAGGAGGTCGACCCGCTTGTGGGCTTCGGTCTCGCTGATCCGGTTGAAGGCCACCTTGTTGGTCTTGGTGTCGATGATCTTGAGCATTTGCTTGCTCCGTCTCTGTCTGTGCTTGTAATATGCACAGATATGCTTGAGACGTCAACAGTGTTTTCGCAGTATTTGCAAATAAAAAGGCGGAAGCGAATGTATTTGCTCGCCCCGTTCGAGTTCTGCCCCCTCCGCGCTATTCAGTGCGTAGGGATTTCCCAATCTGGTCGGGACTGGAAAATTCCCTCACCTTCATGGTTTGGGCATTCGGTGTTGTCGCACGCCGACCACCAATCCCATCCGGCGGCCTCGGGCCTCTGACGAACAAGATCGTGGTTGCAGGTGTAGTGGCTGACCGGGCTTCCGCAGTCGCGGCACGTCCCATGGACGCCGATGTGTTCGCGCTCGCTGATCTGTTCCAAAGCCATCCCGCATCCTCTTTCGTGGTGGGCAGAGTTCCCGTCCCCCATCGCCGCCCGCTATCTCCGCAGGGAGTGTGCGTCGCGGAACAGCGCATCCCACGCCGCGCGGAAGTCGCTATCGGGGGATAGGCAGCGCCCCTCAATGTCGTCGACGATCTGCTGGAGGCGCCTCACCGCGGCGGCGTCGCTCTCGGCCTTGAACTGATATCCGTGGTTCGGCGGACTGAGCGGGTGGAGCTGCCGACCCTCGACCATGTCCCGGGTGGTCGTCGCTGGATAACTCGGGTCGAGGGCGACCAGGAGCAGCTCGTGCGTGGCGCCATCGAGGTAGATGTTTGGCGCCGGGTCGCTCGGCGTGGTCAGGTCGTAGAGTGCGAGGGCGTACTGGCTCCAGGCGGGGTGCGCCCAGGGCGCGGTGATGAGCCAGGTGGCGCCGAAGGGCTTGCCTTCGGTCGTGGACAGGTGAGGCTCATTCTTCACAGTGTTTCCTCCGATCTGAAGTGTTCCCGGCAGCCCTATCGTCGGCGCGGCCCCGGTCGCTGCTTGTTCAGGTACTCCCGCAGAGCACCTCTCGACCGGAACGCCGGCTCCTTGATCCAGAGCAGCTGACGCTTGCCCTTCCGCGGCTTGCCGGACCGATCGATCCGGACAGACCAGAGCCTGTCCCGGATGCGCTCGCGCAGGGCGCTCACGGCGGGCTACCTTCTGTGGCCCGCTCTTCGCCGTTGCCTGCGTCCTCCGGAGGCATCGCCTCGACCCATCGTGGCGGCAACTCATCCACCTGGACGACCGGCACGTTGAGCCAGACGGTGCCGTACTCGCCGCGCCACTCCTGCTGGAGCCGGGCGGCGCTCGCGGTCTGGAGGAGGCGCAGGCGTCCTGTAGGGCGGGCCTCGTATCCGACCTGTGCCATGGCGGCCTGGACGTCTGGGCGACGCTCAGGCGGGACATCATGAATGATCACGCGCTCTCCTCCGTTTGGGCCGGATCGTCCGGCACGCACCGGAAGCCGCGCTGGGTTCGCGGGATCAGCCGGCCGTTCGGCGCCACCCATGGGTTCGCCTCGCAGACCGGACAGAGCGGAAGGTCGTCGCCCTGGATGCCCGCCCGCGGGTTATAGGCCTGTGGGGTCCAGCCTTCTCGACCACGCCAGTTCGCGAACATCTCGGGCATTAGGATCACGCCGAGGCGCATATCCCGAACGATGTCCGCGACCGCATGCCCGTTCGGACATGTCAGGGTATCGCCGGCCCGGGCGAGGATCGGGCGGTAGTGGCGGACGACCTCCTCGACGTAGTCATCCGCGTCCGGCGTCGGCATCACGCGCCTCCGCCGAACGATGCGCTCGCGCGTCCGGCCCCGCCGAAGCCGCCGAACGACGTGGTGCCGGCGGGCGCGGCCGCGCGCACCGCGGATCCGGCCGAGGCGTAGGCGTGGGCGGCCGACGTCGCGGGCCCGTAGGACGACCCGCCCCCGTGGAAGAACCAGAAGACGCCGCCCCCGATGTGGCCGCCCGAGGCCGTAGCCGCTTTGCCCGTGCCGGCGTACGGCGCGGTCTGCGGCCCAGGCTCGTGACACTCGGGCAGCGGGAAATCCTCGGGTCGGTCGCAGCGGGGCTTCTGTATCGGGAGCGCCAGGCTCTCGGAGAACTCCCGCGGCGACGGTTGAGGCGGCGCGGTGCGGTCGTCGTTGCAGCCGGCGAGCGCGGTGGTGCCGAGCAGGACGAGGGTGACGTGGCGGGAGCGCTTCATGGCGGTGCCCGTCCTGCGCGGTCGAGATCAGAATGCCCGTCGTTCATCGCCGCCGCTCCAGCGAAGTGAAGCGCATCTCGCCCTTCAGCACGACCTGTGTTCCATCCGCGCCAGTGATCGTCGCGGTTCCAGCGATCCCACGCTTCGGTGGGGTGCGCGCCTCCTCCCAGCAGGCCTTGGCTTGGCGTTCCAGGGCGCGCGCCGCGTCCATTACGTCTCGGACTGGCCACGCGTTGCAGGGTCCGCGAACCTGGCGGAGCGCCAGCCGCTCGAATGCCCCGCCGATCTCGATGGTCGCGATGCGCCGTCCGTCGCGACGGAGGGAGAAGATCCGGGATGAGCCGTTGCGCACGTCGGAGATGTAGCTGCCGACGCAGTGGTGCATGGCGACGCCCTCCTGGCTGAGATCGCGCCCCGAGCGCAGGGGGACGACCTCGTAACCGCCGAGTTCGAATGGCTCGTTCCACAGCGGCGCGTAGTCCACCGGTCGGTCGAAGTCGTCGTCCCGGCGGGACCAGATCCGGCGCTCGGCGAGCTCACGGTTCAGCGCCTCGTGCCAGCGCGCCGCGGCGGTGGCAGCCTGCGCGAAGGTCCAGCGCGGATCGATCCGGGCATCGCCCCGTGGGTTCGGCTGGATCGCCTCGATGAACAGATCGGCCACCGCCGTGACGACCTCCTCGCGCGCGCCGACCTCGGTCGAGAGAGCCCGGGCCGCCCACTCGAAGTGCTGCTCCATCCCCTTGCGGTGCCCGCGCCGCGCGATGTGATCCACCCAGGTCGCCAGCGCCTTCATCCAGGCATCCTGAGCACGCGCATCGGCCGGGATAATCGGCGCAAGGCGGGACGGCGGTAGGCCGCACAGGAGCCGGATCACCGGCCAGCGGCCGAGTGCCAGCGCCTTCGGGTGGAGCGCGCGCAGCTGTGGGACGCAGCCGTAGGCCCGCATCACCTCGCGCAACCGTTCGCCGCGGCGGCAGCGCGCCCCGAGGCTCTCGTGCAGCGCTGTCCGGACGCGCCGGCCGTTCATACGGTGCGGGCGGCCGACAGCGGCGGCCAGCACGATCACGGGCGCCTGGCGGATGTAGTCCAGGGCGCGGGGATGGGCGCCGGCGAGCGCGGCCGCTACGGGCTTGAGGGCTGCGTTACTGAACATCGTCCGCGCTTCCTTCTCGGCGCGGCCGCGATCCCACGGGGCGGGAGCGAGGGCGGAGGTGCGGGTAAAGTCGTCGGCCATCACGCGGCCACCGTCGCTGCGGGCGGCAAGGCGCTCTCGAATCGCCAGCCGTCCTGGCCTCCAATCTGGATGGGGGTCATCATCGGCCGACCCTGACGCCGGTAGTGCGCGGCCCAGGCATCCCATTCGGGCGACCCCTCGCGGACGAACACTCGGGTGGGCGGGGCGGCCGTGCCGGTTGCCAGCCGAGGTGGCGCGCTGAAGTCGGTCTGTCTCAGCCAGGTCTGCAGGGCGAAGGCGTAGCCCGGCTTGCGCTGGACGTGGGCGGCGTAGGCGCGGGCCGCGGCGATCGCGGCGATCTGCTGCGAATCGGACAGCGCGCCGAATAGGGCCCGGGCATCGCGCTCCCGGCTGCGCACGAGGCCGTCCGGCCAGACCGCCGCCAGCTCCGCGAATCGTGCCGCCACCGGATCGGGCTCGCCGCCAGCGGCCGCATCGCCCCCTTGGCGAGCCTTCTGTTTGGTCGACGCCGCGCTGGCGCCGTCCGATGCTAGCTGACCGGTCCCGCCGCTTCCCTGATCCCCATCCCGATTCTGAGAGGCGTTCGTCCCCCCGTCCTCGGGGGGATTGGGGGGTCTGGTATTCCCCAAGGGAGTCCCAAGGGATTCTGTCCCCTCACCGGTGAGGGGACCTGACCCGCAAAATGAGGGGACCTGGCCCTCAATTTGAGGTCCCCTCAATCCGGCTCGCGCGTCCCGGCAGGTCCCCTCATTTTGAGGGGACCTGATTTGGGCCTCCCCGGCCCGCTTTCGAGATGGCCGCGCGCGCTTCTGCCGGAGGCCTTCCTCGACCTGCTCGGCATCGAAGCTGAGGTAGATGTGCCGCTTGGCGCCGCCGTTCGGGCCCCACGTCTTGGTCTCGCGGCGCAGGTAGCCCTGTCGCTCCAAGGCGGTCAGGTTGCGCTCGACGGTGGCCTCGGATGCCAGCGTCTTGGCCGCGAGGTAGCGGTTCGAGGGCCAGGCGTAGCCTTCCTCGTCCCGGTAGTGGCTCGCGATGATCCGCAGCAGGTGGAGCTGGCCGCCTGTCTGCGGCTTCTGGGCGTCGGCCCAGGCTTCGGCGAGGAAGCTCATGAACCGGCTCCCTCAAGCTCGATGAAGCCGGCCTCGTTGAGCTGCACCACGAGCATGGTGAGCTGCGCCCGGTTGATGCCGAAGCGCGCCATCGCCTCGTCGCCGGTTCGCGTCTCGTCGGCGAGCCAGCAGTACAGGCCGATGGCCGGGAGGGAGAGCCGCGCATCCTCGAACAGGTCGAGGGGCACGGTGGTGAAGGTTCGATCGCGGCGGCGGCGTATGTTCGTCATGGCTGGGCTGCCTTCTTGAGGGCAAAGCTTCATCGTCCGGCCGCGAAGCCTGTCCGGCTCCGGGCACGCAAAAACCCGTCGGCCGAATCGCTGGTCGCGACGCCGTGCGGATCGGTGTGGCGGGTGGGGATCTCGCGGCGCGGGCCGAGCGGTCGCCTCCGCCGAAAGGGACGGCGTCTGGAGGCGTGGGCTCAGGACCTGCGGAAGGCCGGTATCTCGTCCGGACCGGGCGGCATCAGTCGGGCACGAGGCTGGGACCTGACGCAGGGCGCGCGAAGATCTGTGGGGCTGGGCGCGGGGGACCGCGGGGCAGGGGCCAGAGCTGCGTGATCATGGCGTCAGCGCTCCCGGGTCAGGCGGCCGTGGTGGCGCCGGCGGCGGGCGCGTCGGGCTGCGGGGCGGTCGTGGGGCCGGGCTCGGCGCCGGCCGCGGCCGTCCCAGTCGCGGGGTCGGGCTGCTGCACGGCGGCCCCGGTCGCGGTGCCGCTGCCGGCCGGCTGCGTCAGGGTCGCGAGCTTGGCGTCCGTGTCGGCGATCGAGGCGTCGAGTCCCGTGGTGTCGATCGCCTGCGGTGCGGCCGCCGACAGGGTCTTCAGCATCTCGGTGTGGGTCTTCTGGACCTCGAAGACGCCGACCAGGACTTCGGCGATGACGGCGTTCTGTGCCTCGATCCGGGTGACCGATGCTTCGATGCTCATGAGCTTGCCTGTGAGGTCGCCGAGGGATTCCCGCACGGACGGGCGACGGCGCCCGGACGGGGAGAGGAAAGAGAGGAGGGACACGGGCTCAGGCCTGCGAGCCGGCCGAGCCGGCGCCGATGCGCGGCCGGCCGCTCGGGCCGCGATCGGGTCCGAGCTCGGTCAGGCGGGCCTGCGTGTCCCGCTGAAGCCGCTCGGCCTCCAGGAGGAGGTCGAGGATCCGGACGTTGTTCGCCCGCACCAGGATCGCGGTCGCCGAGGGGTCGCCGGCCAGCCGCGCGTTCTTGTCGGCGAGCTCCTGGCAGAGCTGGGGCAGGAGCAGCTCGAGCTTCCAGCCGTCGGGATTGTCCTTCGACATCAGCACCGGGATGGCGGGCGTGCTCATGGGTGACCTCGGGAGGGGTGGCGCGCGCAGGCGGAGAGGCGGCCCAGACGGGCCGGAAGGGGATTCGGATTCCGAGTCTGGCGGGAGTCGGGACCCCTCTGGGGCCTGCTCCCGGGCGCCACGCTAGGCGTCCGGTCCGGGTGACGCCGACGGCGTCGGGGGTGGCTGTACGGGCGCGTCCAGCCGACCGCGGTGCGGACACTCGAAATCGCACCACTCGGTGCCGGCGTTCATGCAAGTGCCGGTGTCGGTCAGCCCGCAGTCGTCGGCCGGATCCCAGTCGTCCGGCTCGTCGTCCCAGTCGTCGTCCTCCGGATAGTCGAGCTCGTGCTCATCGAGCTCGCGCCGGGCCCCGGCCTCGACGCGGTCGCGACACGCCTTGCACACCCGGTAGACCGGGCCGCTCATCCCTTCCTCGTAGTCCCGGGCCCAGGCGAGGTCGGTCGCCTCGCGTTTGCACCAATCGCAGGTGCCGCTGCGGGCCTCTTCAGTCGCCTCGTAGGCGCGATCCGCGTCCAGGCATTCCTGGCACATGAGGATCGACTCGTAGCCCATGCTGTCCGTCTTGCCCTGGACATTGGCGACGGCCGGGCGGTCGGGGTGCTCGTCGCACATCGCGTTGTCGGGCAGCGGGTGGCGACGTCCGGGTAAGCCGCTCATGGCGCGCCTCGCTCAGGTCGAAGCGGTTCTCCCGCGGCGGCCAACCGTACGGATTCGCGCGTCAGCAGCTCGGCGTAGAGCCGGCGGCGCATCGGGGCGCCGAAGGAGCGGTAGGCCGCGATCTCGGGCGGGAAGGCCTGCGCCAGGGCGGCGATCGCTCGCACATCGGCGGCCTGCTGGGCCGGGATGCTGGCGGGATTCGAATCGAGGCGGCTGAGTAGGCCAGAGAACCGGGTGGAGGCCGGTTCGATGTCGAGATCGAGCGGATGAGCTCGATCGAGCATCACGTTGATCCCCGGGATGGTCGATTCCAATCCCTTGAGCTGATCTTTCACTCGGCCGAGCACGCCAGTGAAGCCGTCCGTGGCACGTGCGCTCAACGATATCGCTTGAGCGCGGCCAAGCACGGATGCGGGTTGGACGCCGGCGGCCGCGGCGAGCGGTGCTGCGGCGAACAGGCCGAGGAGGCTGCGGCGGTGCGGATTCGCGCTCATAGTCCCGCCGCCTTCAACAGCGCCATGAGCAGGGCCGGCATCGCCATACCGAAACCCACCAGGGCGACGCGCAGCGCCGTGACGCCGGCGATCCGAGACGCGGGATCTCCGCGCCGGACCCTGCGGTGGAGGGCCTCAGCGAGGATCGCAGCGACCGCCATGAGGATGGTGGCGGCGATCATTCGGCCGCCTCGCTGAGGACGGGCTCGGCAGGTCGGTACAGGTCGACGAACCCGTCGCGCGGCATCCGCTGGAAGGCCTCCCCATAGGGGCCGTGCGATAGGCTTTGGACCATCGCGTAGAAGCCGTCGGGCTTCGATGATTCAGGGCCGTCCGGCCGCGGCCAGGCGTGGACGGTCGGCGTGCCCCGGAAGGCGTCCTTGCACTTGCGGTCGCCGCGCATGGCGAACAGCACCGTCTCGTGCGAGTTGCGGGCGTAGCGCCCGCGGCCCATCGGCTTCGACCAGATGTGGGAGATCTTGAAGTCGAAGCCGTAGTGTTCGAGGGCCTGATGGGCGAGGCCCGTCGAGTTGTTTTTCGCCCAGAACCATAGGTGACAGAAGTCGTCGGCAGCCCACCGGTCGATCAGGGACTTGAGCCCGAGTATCTCGTCGAAGCCCATCTGGGCGTAGCCGTGATCGGAGGCTTCCGAAATCTCGTCGACTCGCCAGGGCACGTCCATCACGAGGGTGTGGAAGCGGCCGTCCGTCGGCACCAGCAGGCCGACGCGCGCCTCGTCCACGAGCGAGCCGAGGCGCGTCCAGGCGGCCTGCGGGCGCCCCGCGCGGTTCATCGTGTCGACGAGGAAGCCGAAGCGCTCCGGATTCTCCTCGGCCGCCTCGCAGAGATCGAAGATCTTCTGGAGCCAGTCGCCGCGCTGGCCCCATAGGGCGGCGACGTGATTCAGGGCCTGCGTGCGGCGGCGGGCCGGGTCCAGGTAGCGCACGCCCGGGACGGGCGTGCCGTGGTCCAGGATCCCCGTCAGCAGGGCGCGGGCGGCCACGGCGACGTCGGAGAGCCTGTCCCACCGCGGGGTGAGCACGGGACCGGCCGCGCCGCCGGCGGGCAGCGGCGTCAGCTCGCCGGCGGCGCGCTCGCGGTTCTCCTCGATCCAGGCCCAGGCGACATTGGGCGCGCCAGCGCGGTCCAGGAAACCCATGACGCGGCCGAAGCGATCGGGTTCGGCTTCAGCAGCGTCACTTGCCTTCAGCGCCCATTCGAGCCATCTTCTCGCCTTCCCCCAGCGCGCGGCAGTGAGGTCCAGAGCCTCCGACCTTCCGGTAATTTGCCGGGAGGTTCCAGCCAGCTTGCGGGCCTGCGCCGCTCCACGCTCGATCGCCAGAATGGCACGCGCGGCGACCACGATCTCGCTCAACAGCCACGGCCTCGGCCCACGCATCACGCGCCCTTGTGAAGTCAGATTAGGAGTGGGGACGGCACGCGGTGTGGCGCGCCCGGGATTCATGCCGAGATCAGCCCCGGCAAAGAGCGGGGCGCAGCCATCAGACGAACCCCCGGCGCAGCGGCACGCGCAGCGCCTTCTCGGCCGCCCGGCCCTCGCGCCGCGCCTGCCAGCGCAGAGCCACGAGCAGGCCCAGCTGGGCCGGCGCCGTCAGCAGCGCGGCGAGGCTCGGGTGCACCATGATCGCCGTGACCAGGAGGACGGCGATCAGCAGCCAAAACGAGGGGGAGCGGGTGGCCACGGCTTCAGTTCTGCGGCTGCGCGATCGCCTGGATCTGCGGCTTGGCGGCCGTGAAGGCGCGCAGCAGCGAATCGTAGGCGCGCTCGTTGGCGTTCACCCAGGGCAGCGCCGTGATGAACAGGGCGTCGACCGCGATCGTGTCGAGCGCCTTGGTGCCGAATACGAGGCCGCCCGGCTGGATTCGCGGGTATGTGCCGGCCGGGATCTCGCCGTAGCCGTAGACCGGCTGGCCGCGGGCGTCCTTGGCGCCGTCCACCATCTCCCGGTCGTCGGAGCGCACCAGCACCACCCGGTCGCCCTGCGCCTGCGCGTCGTTCTTGATGAAGGACGCGTTGAGCGCGCCGACCCAGAGAGCACACTGCACTTGGCTGCCATCGGCGACGGCGGAGAGCGCGCGCACGCCCGAGCGGGTGTCGACGTTGACCGGCCCGAAGCGCTTCTTGTCGGCGAGCGCGAAGGCGTCCCAGGTGGTGCGGCCACCCGAGCCGTCGGGACCCACCGCCACCGTGGTCGCCTTGCCGAGGTCCGTGATGCGGGAGATGCCCGCGCCTCGGTTGCACAGGAGGTGGACCTGCTCCTGGTAGAGCACGCCGGCCCGCTCGATCGTGGAGAGCGCGGCCGCGTTCTTCGAGGAGTAGACCAGGAGCGCGTCGGACTGGACGAAGGCGCCGTCGCACTGCCCGGACGAGAGCTTGTCCAGGTTGTCGAGCGAGCCTTGCGTCGGCACGACCTCGACCTTCAGGCTGCCGGCCTTGCTCTTCAGGATGTGGCCGGCGCGGAAGTAGTTGCCGGATTCGGACCCCGTGCAGAGGCGGAAGGCTGGGGGCTCGGCCGCGAGGGCTGCCGAGGAACTGGCGAGAACGAGGGCGAGGGCGGCGAGCTGGGCGCGCATGGACGGGTCTCAAGCTCCAGGGGGCGGGTGAAGGTCGGTGTGCTGGCCGCGGGACCAGAGGCGCGGATCCCACTCGCGGGCGCGATCCTCGCAGGCTGCGGCCACTGCCAGGATCGGGGTCGCCGCCGCGCCGACGAACAGGAACGGCAGCGACAGCCAGCGGAGCGCCGTGGCGACGGCGCGCAGGAGATGCCAGCGGACGCTCATCGCGCGCCGCCTCCGATGACGTAGGCGAGCTGCTGTTGGATCGCGGCGGCCTTCGCCTCCAGGCGTTCCTGCTCTTCCTGGCGTGCGAGCTCCGCGATCCACTCGTCTGCATCCTCGCCGAGGACGCCGTCGACGAAGCTCATCCGGTAGCGCCGGATCAGCGCGAGCATCGCAGCTCCGTTCGGGACCGAACCCGTTTCGAGCCACTTCCGGACGGTCTCTGAAGAGACGCCGATCTCGCTGGCTACGTAGATTGCCGTCTTCTCGGGGTGCTTTGTACGTAGGTACGAAGCAACCCGTTCTCCTAAAGTTCTACCATCACTTGGGGCGATCCTACCGTTGCTGCGGCCAGACTTTCCCATTGCAGTCCTCGATGCTGTGGGCATCGAGGTGGATCGGCCGACAGGTCCGGTCGGGAACAGCGAGGCGGTCATCGATCGGCCCTCGCGAGGAGGACGAAGACACCATGCAGAGAGACGCGCGCCGGGGCTGCCAGGCTGTGAGGCGCGTGAAGGACGGCGGGGGCGGTGCGCGTCATGCGGGCCGCCCCGTCGCTATGAGGCCGAGCGCGATCGCGCCGGCGGCGCAGCATGCCCCCATGACGGCGTGGCGCACGGGGTCGCTGTACACCCCGTGCTTGCCGACCTCGCGCACCATCAGCCGGGCGAACCCGAGGGCGGTGTACGCCAGGACGATGCTGGGGATGAGCAGCAGGAACGCCATGTCAGTGCTCCGCCGCGGATTCGACGGTGACGTATTCCGCGGCACCGGAGCGCGCGGCACGCACACCCGCATCAAGCGCATCGTGGGCAAACTTCAGCGCCGCGCGCCTCTGCCCGCGGTCGCGCAAGCCGGCGATCAGCTCGCCGGCTACGGTCTGAAGCTTCGCGATCGCTTCAGACGAGTCGATGAGGTGATGCCCGGAGACGGGATCGCGATCGCCGTTCTCGGCATAGTAGCCGTCGACCGCGCGGCCGATCCGGCATTCGAGGCAATCGCAGTCCGGCTTGAGGGCGCGCGCCGACATCAGGCGCCTCCCAAAGGGACCGGAGCCCGAAGGCCCCGGCCAGTCGTCTTAGGGAGGAAACGCCCGCCATGGGCAGGGGTACGGCTTGCACGGGTCGTGCCGGCCGAAAGGCAAGCGCGGGTGAAGCTGCGAACACGTAGCTCGACAGCCCCACCGCGCTGGCTACCATCGGAAGTGCGAAGACCGATGGAGCTTGAAACATGGCCGACGAAGCCGCGCCGACGATCAGCGTCGACGCCCTCATCCGCGAACACGTCACGCCCAACCAGGACGTGTGGCGGGTTGAGCTGCGCATCACCGAGGCGAGCGGCCATAAGAGCCGTTTCACCGCGTGGGTGCCCCTCGCGGACGGTGATTACGCGCACGCCGTCGAGAGGGCGAAGGAGGAGCTGCATCGAGTCAGCTCCCGGATCGCCGAGGCAGGCGGCACGGTCGATCCAGCTTCGAGCGAGCCCGCGTCAGAAGCTCCGCTTGGTCGGCGCCGTGGGCGCACGATTGCGGAGATGGCCGCGGATCACGATGCTCGGAAGGGAAATCCTCTGGCGTAGCGGCACCCGGAACACTGACCGCGCGATACGCTACGGCCGTGGAGAGCGCATCACGGCCGCGGGGCGGCACGACGGTGCAAGCTGCCGGAACGACGCTGGTCGGCTCGAATGCATGCTGCGACGACATCGAGCATCTGAAATTCGACCGGGACAAGAAGGGCTGAGGCGGGCAGAGGCACATCATACGGCAGCTCCCTCGGTGGGGGCGGCTTCGGTGACTGGATACAGGTCGGGTCGCAGCTCGTGGCGAGGGACACCCGATGCTCTCTCGACGTCGAGGACGCGAAGAGGCGGGCACTCCTGCCACTGGCTGATCGCCTGTGAAGAAATGCCAATTTTGCGCCCGAGCGCCTTTGGGCCCCCGGCGGATTCGATCGCTTTGCTGAGCGCGGTCCGTGCCATGACTTCAGAGGGTAAGTCACGCTTACACGAGTCGCAAGGTGGTAGGTAAGAAATTCTGGCCTAGCGGACGTGAAAGGCTTGCTTACACGCTGTCAGGCATGCCCACTCCGCTCGGCAATGTGATCAAGGAAGCTCGAAAGGCCCGCAAAATTACGCAGGGTCAGATCGCGGCTGAGTTCGGCATAACTCGTAACGCAGTGACGATCTGGGAAACGAGTGATAGTGGCCCTCAGCGCGATCGCCTTCCGCGCCTGGCCGACCTTCTCGGCATTGATCTCGCCGCAGCAATGCGTGGAGAAATGGTCTTTGTGGATGGCGGTAATGCCGCCGCTGCGCCGAAGCCCCAACCGAACGTTCGACGTGCCAGCGAAGGCGAGAGAGTCGAACCCGCTAAGCTGAAGGGGCCTCGGGACGTTCCCGTCCTAGGCACAGGCGTGGGCGGCGATGAAGGCGACTTCCGCTTCAACGGTCAGACGATCGATTACGCGCCTCGACCGCCCGGCATCGAGGGCAAGAAGGATGTGTTCGTCGTCTACATCGTCGGCGACAGCATGGCGCCGCGGTTCGAGGATGGGGATCCGGCCTACATCGATCCGCACCGTCGCCCGAAAGCTCGCGACTACGTCGTGGTCGAGCTCAAAAGCGAGGATGACGGCGAAGCTGGCGACGCCTTTGTAAAGCGCCTCGTTCGGCGTAGTGGCGGCAAGGTCGTTGTCGAGCAGCACAACCCACCGAAGGAGCTCGTCTTCGACGAGGCTGATATCGCGCGCGTCCACCGGGTGATCCCGTGGACGGAGCTTATTGGGATCTGATCGCAAACCAAAACCCACAAAGCCGGAGGGACCCATGACTCGCTATTCGGCCGCCGCTCTCGCGCTCCCGCTTACCGTGAGCGGTGATGGAATCGCGTCAGCTCAGACCGCACCCACCGGTCAGCCACCATCTAAGAACGACACCTCCGGTATGTCGGGCGACAAGGCGAAGAACTCCGAGAGCGCACTGAAGGCCCCTGACGCTGCGGGCACGGTAGACGTGTCCCCGGGCGTCGGGGCGATAGAGGGGGCGGATGGCAGCCCGCCGATACCGAGCAACGCACGCAAATGACACCAGCCGCGACCTTCAGCGCCGGTACCGCCAGAGTTGCGCTAGGGGGCCGCGCTGGCGGTCTGCACTGGTGCGCCCGCCTCGCCGCGACGCTGGCAGTCGCACTCACGTTCGAAGTGGCGCACGCGCAGAGCCATGCGGACCAGCTGAAGGTCTACGCCAGGACCCTCTCCACGACGACGTTTGCGGAGCAGGCCTGCTCCGGCTTGCGCGCGAGCGCACCAAAGCTCGCACTTCTGCGCATGCAGGCCCGGATCACCGACTCCGAGGATGCGGTGATCGCCGACAGGATTCGCGAGAGCACCGCCGCAGTCATCGCGGCCTATGAGCGGTCCGGGAAGGACGCATGGTGCGCCGACACGTACCGCCAATTCGGGCCGGACGGCGCGTTGGCGAAAGGCGCTTTGGAGAAGAAGCCATGACCGACCCCGCCCCCTTCCGCCCCGACAAGGCCGCCTACCTCCAGCTCGGCGAGCTCCACACCGACTTCATCCTGCCGATCTGCCTGCCGGATCCCGAGCTTCAGGTCGGGGATGCGCTGGCCGTCCTGGTGGTGACCACCGTGGAAGGACACCGGGTGGGGGTGCCGATCGGGGTGAATGCGCTGGAACACCTGCGGGGGATCGTAGAAGAGGGGCTGCGGGTGCTTCGAGACGAGGGAGGCGAGCTGTAGAAGGCTCACGGCGTGGTTGTTGGGATCAATATCTCGTTGCCCTCTCCGTCGTCGGCCGCGATCAGATGCAGTCCCAGTGCAGCCTCGGATGCGAGGTCGATCAAGTCGCGCGATCGATTGGTGGCGACTTGCCGAAGCTTGCCGGGTAGCGAGACCCCGCGTTTCTTGTCGCGAGCTGCCGCCTTTGATCCCGCAGCATGTGAACCGGCTATATCGAAGGCGTGTTGGGCATCGGGCTTTGTCTCCCGCGGTGCCTGCTTGAAGCTGGCGCTGTGGCCGTAGGGGATCTGTACTGCGCGATCGCCGAGCTTGAGCGCGTCCTCGATGGTGACGATTTGGATCTTGGGCGTCGGCTTGCCGAAGCCGGCATCATAGAGGCCTGCGGCGGCCGCCTCTCGACGCATCGGCTCAGAGGGTGGGTGAAGGGTGACGAAGATGCCCATCGGCTCATGCAGGCGCTCGATGGTACCTCTGAGGTCGCGGATGTGAGCAACGTTGACGTTCGCGCCGCCCTTCACGGACACGATAGCGGCCTTCGTCGTGCGCCCATCCGGCTTGAAGTAAACCATGCCGTCTATGCCGCCGTCGGCGCCTTTCTTGCCGTCGCGGTAAGGTTGAGCGCCGATCAAGTCGGTTGCCCATAACTGGAAGAGGTGTTTGTCTCTAGCGGCAAGCTCGCGCGCGCCGTCCATGTCCTTCGGGATACCACGCACTTCATAAACAATTCCCGGGAAAGCGGCCTTAAGACGGCGTGCGATGAGGTTCACTGCAAGCGGAGTTACATCGATGCCGACCCAACGACGATCCAACTTTTGTGCGGCGTGGACGGCGGTGCCGCATCCGCAGAATGGATCGAGAATAACGTCACCTGGGCTGGACGACATCTGGAGGATGCGCTCCAGCAAGGCCACGGGCTTTTGCGTCGGGTAACCAAGCCTTTCCTGCGACGAGGCATGTATCGGAGGCAGATCAGACCACACGTCCGTCAATGGAACGCCGGGACTTTCATCAAGATAGATCTTCTTGCGAAGCCGCGCATCCTCCTTGGCTGGAAAGAACAGCCTACCCTCTTCGTCTAATCGCTTCATCACCTCTAAGGAAACTTTCCAGCCGTTGTGGTGCGGTTTGTAGGTTATTCCATTGCTTGCAGTATAGTCGTATCGAAGGTTCGGCCTAACGGCCGGATTGACAAGATCGCTGCGGCGGAACACCCGTCCGTCTAAATCCCGATGTACAAAGTGTTCGCGGACGTAAGCGTCGTCATACGCTGTAAAAGGCTGGTTCCACGCAAATTTCTGGCCTTTGGTGTAAATCAATACAATGTCGTGGACGGAGGCAAGTTTCAGCGTTGCGTTCGAGTGAGCACTGGTTCGGCGCCATATAACCTCATTTAGAAATCGATCTGGCCCAAATGTCGCGTCAAGAATGATCTTTAAATAATGACTGGCTGTGGGATCGCAGTGGAGGTACAAGGTTCCAGTATGCTTCAAAGCTCTATGAAGCTCAATGATGCGAACCGCCATCATGGCGAGGTATGCCATCATATCGTTTTCGCCGAGAAACTGACGCATGGCTCTAAGAACGTTTGAAACTTCCGATCGATTACATCGCATCACGTCATCGAAAGCCCGTTCACTAGCGTCGTTCCAAGACCAAGTATCTTCAAACGCTCTTATCTGTGACGTGCTATTCTTGCCATCCGGCGCTTTGAATAGAACGTTGTACGAGGCCGCGGAATTAAACGGCGGATCCAGATAAATTAAGTCAACGCTCTCGTCACGGATGTGCTCTCGCAGAACGTCAAGATTGTCGCCAAAGTAGAGAGTTCCAGACACTGTTTCCGCCCACCGTTCCGATTTTTATGCAGTCTTCGTGCGACGCAGACTGATGCAACGTGAACGTGCGGCGTTAGAAGCTTTTGGCTGCAGAACGTTGGTGTACGGATCGAGTACGTGCGGAGTTTGTAGCTCGCTGTGGGGAACTCACAACGAACGGATCATACGGTAGCACTCGCTTTGGCGCTCAGAATGGCAGCTGATCCGCCAGCCCCGGCGGCACCGTCCCGAAGATCGCCAGCGTGCCTATGCCGCGCCGCCGGGCATAGTCGCCGGACGCGCCGAGGCGCACCATGCGGATCATCGCACACCGCTCGGTAAGACCTCATGCGCCACGCCTCGAATGCCATAGCGGCCGTCCTCGCGGTCGGCCTCTTTACCGGCGCCGTCGCGCAGGCTCGCACCTACACACGCACCGTCACCTGCGCGGCGATGAGGGCCTTCGTCGCCCGGTCGGGGAACGCGGTGCTCGCGTCGAGCGACCTCGCTTATGAGACCGTCCATCGGGACAGCGGCGCGTGCGAGCAGGACGAGACCGGAGCGTCTGCCTACGAGCCGACGCTGGACGTGCCGGCCTGCTTCGTCGGCTGGCGGTGCAAGCAGCGCAACAGCGACGCGGGGCCAGTCTGATATCGCATCATCGAAGGAGCAGCTGATCCAACGGCACTGGCTACAGAGCCCCTAATGGCGCCCGGACGGCAAGCCCTTCGATCGTCTGTGAAGTGTGGACGTTACCGGTGCGTTCGTAGATGCTGCCGCCCCACGCTCGAGGGAACGAGCCATCCAGACAACGCACAGCATGAGTTGATCCTGTGGGCGGTAATCCTGCTTCCATCTGCCGTGAGATCTATGCAGAAACGAGAGGCTTCTATGAAGCGCATGCATCCGCTCTAAAGGACGCTGCTCTTGGCTTTCGCATCCTTTACGGACCGCCGCTCGCGCAAGCGCCCGTTCTGTTCCTTGGCTATCAGCCAGGCGGAAAGATAGCGGAAGGTGGCGTTCAGCACGAAACATGGCCGGTCTTAAGCGAGTACGCCACTGAAGCATGGCCCTTGGCAGTGCGGTTGCGCGAGACGCTTGGCAAGGAGGTGGTTGAGCGCTCGACTGGTTTGAACGCGATTTTCTTTCGATCGAAGAGCGTGGCCGATTGGGGCCGCATTGAGCGCTCACTTCGACGCGAACTCGAAATGTTCAGCTTAGCCCGCGCCGAGCGGATCGTCCGTACCTTGATGCCCCGCCATGTCGTGGTGATCGGCCTCGGTACCGTCGACCACCTCACGGCGGGCGTTGCGGAAACGCTCGGTACCAGACGAGTACTGATCAAGCGTGGCGAGTTATGGGGCGCCCCCGCGACTGGGATAATCCATCTGAGCGGAGCCCGGATCCGACGTGAAGACCGGGAACGTCTTGCCGCCTACCTCGCTGTGCAACAGTAATTCAGAACCATTATCTGAGCACTAGCGATACCAATTTGAACGTTGCTTCCATTGGGTTGACTATCGGCCCCTCAGATCAGGCGCGTTTAGAACGGCAGCTTATCCGCCAACCCGGGCGGTACCCTTCCGAAGATCGCCAGCGTGATCGGCTCCGAGCTTACGCTAAAGCCTGCGGATGCGGCGAGCGCGTGCCGGTGAAGTGCGCGGGTATGAGCGAACAGCCATCATGCGACTTCCGGTGGTTCATCCGGATCCGTACGGGCTGGGTATAGTTGCTCGCCGTCATCACCGGGCCGTGGCATTCCGGGCAACGCTTCGGCGCAGAACGGTGTGTCGCGTGCGCTTCGGCGGCTGTCACGCGCTGCCAGCTGCCCTCAACTTTGACTTCGCAGATTGTGTGATGTGATTTGGCCATTGCCGGATGCTGGCACGGATGGCCGATGCCGGCGAGTGCAGCGTTGGCGCAGTCGGCATGGCAGCCGATCAGCGAGCCCTAGCGACGACCAGATCAGCCGGCTGTCAGAGCACCGTGTGCTCGCCCACCGTCGCTTCGTCGAGGGATACGAGGAAGGCCGCGCCGACGCCGCCATCGATCCGGCGCGCGATCTTCGCGCGGTGGCGGCCAACCACGATCACCTGTCCTACCTCCAGCGGCATGTCGAGCTGCAGCGCCACGCCGGAGGCGGACAGGTTCACGATCCGACCGGGTATGCTAGTGCCATCCGCCAGTGCGACCTGTACGGCCCTTCGCTCCGGCACGACACGGCGATAGACCCGCACCTCCTCCGGCGGTGGGGCTTGAAGCCGCGCCAAGCCTACGAGGCTGCGCACCACCTCGCCGGGCGTGGCGCCGCGGCCCATGACGCGGACGGCGAAGTCGACGGCTCCGGTCCGAACGACGCGGATCTGCATCGCTCCGACGCCACGGATCGAGCAGCCGAGCTCCGCGTCCATAGGCGGGGTCGTCGCCGAGCGCATCCGAATGCCCTCACCCGAGATGTCGACCGTGACGGCGTGAAACTCGGAGCCGTCGGCGCGCCAGCATAAGGCCGGAAGGACGATGGCGTGACGTGGGATCGTTCGCCGCGCGGTCATGGCTTTAAGTTGCTCATCCCATAACCGTGCGAAGGTCGGCCTGCGATTGCTTTGCTGTAAACGACAGCATTTTATCGAACGGCCACTTGTCCCTCGTATCGGTGTCCAAGCAAACTACAGGCCTATCGTTCCGCCTTGCCTGACGCCTGTCGTTCAAAATGGTAACTGATCCGCAAGCCCTAGCGGCACCCTCCCGAAGATCGCCGGCGTGATCGGCTCGCCGCCATCATCGCAGTCCGGATCTACGACTGTGGGAACGACGGCGGCCGCTGTTAAGTGAGCACGAGCCGTGCCAAAGGATCGTGTCCCGTCCGAAACACATCAGCCGGGCCGAACGAGACGGCGCAGTCGTTCAAGCATCGGCCGGATCGCGAAGCGACGAGCGTTCCCCGAGGTGCAGCTCACGCCGCCGCGCCGCTCGAACAGGAGCCCAACGTGATCGCCGCCATCGATCCCATCGACGTATCGCGCGGTCTCGAAGAACCCCAGGTTATCAGAAAGGTGGCCGAGCACCTTCCGCTCGGATAGCACCCACTGCGGGTAGCTGCCGGGATAGATGCTCGGGTCGACCCGGAACACCGTGATCCGATCCTCGGGGCCCGGCGAGAGCGTGATGCGATCGATGACGATGTGGGTGCATCTGGTGCGCGCCGCCCGCTCCAGCATCGCGTAGGGCTCGACCATGAACTGGAAGCTGCCGGAGAACACGATCAGGTCGGCGGCTGATACGGCATTCGCCTCTTCGACCGTGGAGAAGAAGTACAATCGCTCGTCCTGCAGGTGTTCGCGGCCGAGGGCGACGATGTGCGGTTGCTCCACCACCGACCATCGAAGGCCGAGATAATTTTTGAAGAAGCTCAAATGTTGCAGATAGACGCTGGCGAACGATCCGCCGACGTCCAGGACGTGCACCCGTCCCGCGTTCGAGGCGGCGACGGCGGAAATGCAAGCGAGCAACTGCCATCGATGGGCTGGCGAGTGGAACAGAACGGTATCGCGCTCGAACACTGCGTCGCCGCGCTTGACGGCCAAGGCGCCGGCCAGGGCTAGGTCTGAGATCAGCCTACTGTCATACCCGCTTGAGGACGCTGCGGCCTCATCCCAAGAGGAGTACGCCTCATCGCCGATCCCAAACCTAATGTTTCTGATCGAATGCTCTGCCATAAGCTCCATTGCCGCTTGGGGCAGAGGTAACCAACGATCGCGCCGCTCTAAATGTCAGAACGGTAACTGATCCGCCAGCCCCGATGGTACTCTTCCGAAAATCGCCAGCGTGATTGGCTCTCCGCCGTCGTCGTGGTCCGGATCCACGACTGTGCGGGTAAGGGCGGCCGCGCCGATTGCCCGGCCGAGTCGGACCTTCTCCTCGGCGATCCTGCAGGCCTCCGATGCTCCTTTGCAGTCCATGACGCTGCCTTCAGCCAAATGACCTTTGATGAGGACGAACAACTGAACGCTGTGGGCTACGACCGGCGTTAGAGACATCGAACCGCCTCCTCAGGCTGAACTAGATCTGACCTCGTTGAACCAAGCGCAGCGTAACATTGCGGCCCCCACCGCCTTGCGCCTCACAGACATGGCACCGAAATCGACTGCCAAGCGCCTGGATGGTCCGATACCCTTGCCGCTCTGCGGCTCTTACTTTGAAACTCGGCCAGTACGACTTCCGGCCGCAATCCTCGCATTGGATGTAGATCCCAATCACGTCCGCAAGCTCGGACGTGAAGTCTCGCGGCAGGGCTCCCATCCGGGCCTCATATTTGTTCCTGTTGTGTTCTCATGCTGCAACTGGAACGTGACGGGAGTCGAGGCGGTTCTTGCCCCGCCTGTGGACAAGTGTGGATAAAACATGGCAAGCTGAGCTTACCTTTTTCGCTTGTGAATTTAGGAAAGCTGTGCTTACCTATAGCTCATCGCATCTCGCGACGGAGCCGCCCCGGTGCTCAGCGCCTACCTCAACCACCTCCAGCACGCCTCGGCCGGTGCTCAGATCGCCGCGAGTCTTCTGAGCGCACTCGCGATCGGCCTCGGCCCGTTCGCGGCCCATGCCCTCATCGACCACGTCCGCGTGAACCTGCGGATCGCCCGGCAGGCCCGAGATGGCGCCGACCTGCATCTCGCTCTGGCAGGCTGCTGACATGGCCGCCCCTCTCGCCCGCGGCACTCGCATCGGCCGCCCTCGTGCCGACGGCTCCCTGATCCCCGGCACCATCCTCGGCCCCGCCTTCGGTGACGGCTTCTACCGCGCCGAGCTGATGGCCGAGGGCGGTCCCCGGATCGTCTGCCTCCACGTCGGCGAGTTCGTGGTCGAGCCGGTGTTCGCGGACCTGCGCACGGCGGCGGTGGCGATGTGGGCGCTCGATGTTCGGACGGCGCCCGCGAGGCCGGCGCGTCGGACCGGCGTGAGGACGTTCTGATGGTTGCCCGGCAGCGCCAGAACTTTTCGAAGGCGGTCCGCATCCAGGCGCTGGAGCGCGCCGCCGGCCGCTGCGAGGGCGATCTGCCGTCGGGCGATCGCTGCACCTGTGCGATCCCCATCGGCGGCCGGATCTTCGATCACGTCATCCCGGACGCCAACGGCGGCCGCCCGACGCTCGACAACTGCCAGGTGCTCTGCCTGCCCTGCGATCGCGCGAAGTATTCGGCCGACCGCCGAGCGATCGATAAGGCGCGCCGTCAGGCCGAGCGCCACGCCGGCACGAAGGCGCCGTCCCGCCCGATGCCCGGATCCAGCTTCTGCCGGACCTCGCGCGGGTTCGGCATCACACGCGACCGCGCCACCGGCGCCGTCCTGTCCCGTCGCGGGTCGATCGACGTGAGGGACCTGTGATGGCGGCCGCCCCTATGTTCGCGGGTCTGCCGCTCGCCCACGCGCCGATCGCCTCGATCCCGGCGCTGACCCACTACAGCGCCGGTACGGTCGACCCCGTCTACTCGGTAGCCCAGAGCCCGGAGCCTCACTTCAAGCCGTACGGGCTTTGGGTGTCCGTCGACGACGGCAGCATCAGCTGGCCGGACTACATCGATGCGGAAGCCCGCGATCACGGCTACCGGCTGCGGGTCGTCCACGACGTGCAACTCGCGACGGACGCGCGGATCCTACTCATCCCGACCGTCGAAGACTTCGACGCCTTCGCCAGTCAGTACGGCCGCACCGAACGCTTCGTGCCGTCCGACTATCACATGTACATCGACTGGCGGGCGGTCGCCGAGGCCTACCAGGGCATCGTCATCGCGCCCTACCGGTACGACCGGCGCCTCGATGGCGGCCTCTGGTACTACGGCTGGGACTGCGCCTCCGGCTGCATCTGGGATGCGGACGCGATCGCGGCGATCACGGTGCGCACCTCCAAGCGGGAGGTTGCCTGATCATGCCCAACGTCTACGGCAGCGAGGGCCATCGGGCCGCGGCCCGCCGCCACGCCATCCGCCGTGCCGCCCAGCGCTATGGCCTCGCCTTCGTGATGCAGGACGTCATCGAGCACGAGGCGATGATCCGGTACGGGCTGACCAAGCTCGTGCTGTGGAGCGGCAACGAGAGCAGCCGCGCCGAGCTGCACGAGATCGCGGGCGAGTTCCGCAGCTACTTCGCGGTGTTCAACCCGCAGATCCGTTGCATCGTCACGTACATCCGCGGGCCGCACGAGTGGCCGGCGCGCTGCCGGAGGGTCGCCTGATGGCCGCCCGCGTCTTCTACACTGTCCTCGCCATCCTGTGGCTCTGCGGCGGAGCGTTCATCGCCCTTGCGTGGTGGCATGGGGAGCCACTCGGCACCCGCATGACGCTCGTCGGCGTCCTGGCCTGCCTCTCCGTGGCGATCGACATCTTTATGGAGCGGCTGTGATGGCCGCTCGCGCCCGCCGCCAACCCGCGCCCGAACCGGCGCCCGTGATCGTCCCGGTCCGCCCGGACTTCGGCGCCTACCGCCTGGATCAGCTCGGCTCCAGCCAGTGCCACTTCCCGTGTTCGAGCGAGGGCAGCCAGCATCGCTTCTGCGGCCGCCCGATCGCGCCCCGTGCGAGCGGTCTTCAGAGCAGCTGGTGCGCCGATCACCTGACCATCGTGTTCGAGCCCTGGTGCCCGGGCGGCCGGGTGCTGCGCCGCGTGGGGAGGGACTGAGATGGGCCGCCCCCTCACCGAACCCGAGAAGGATGCGATCCTGGCGCTGGCCGAGAAGGGCTACGGCGCCAAGCGCATCGGCACGATCATCCAGCGCCACGAGGGCGCGGTGCAGTGGTTCCTCTACCGCATGGGCTTGCGGGCCCCGGGCTACGGCAACAGCCAGTCCCACGTCCGCAGCAACGGCCGCGCGGTGAAGCCCTTCAGCCCTGAGGAAGACGCCGCGCTCGTCGCCCTGCGCGTCGAGGGCCTGCGCATCGCCGAGATCGCGCGGCGGATCACGGAGGCCTTCGGCCATCCCCGCAGCCCGGACACCGTCCGCAACCGCCTGACCATGCTCGCCGCTCGTGAGGAGGCCGCCTGACATGCCCCACGCCAAGGAGCATCCGCTCGCCGGCCGCCGCGTCGTCCCCGACGCCATGACGGGCGAGGAGATCCGGATCGTCGACTGGATCGACCGCCTGCCGGGCGGCCTCGCGCTGCTGCACCCGGATCATCCGGTCGCCCGGACGTTCCGGCGGCGGCTGGCCGTCCTCGATCTCCACGCCTCCGGCGCCGTCCTCGCCCGCTCCACCGCCGGCCTCACGCTCGTCCATCACGCCGAGCTGCCGTCCTATGATCCTGTGCCCGTGGGGATGATCTCATGACGACCGCCGGAGGATACCTTCGTGCCGCACGGGACACGCTGACTGACCCGGCGCACTGGACGAAAGAGGCATATGCCCGTGACCGGCGAGGAGCGGCCGTCGCCTCCAACTCGCCCGAGGCGGTGTGCTGGTGTGCCTACGGAGCCCTTGAACGTCTTGGCACGGGCGAAATCGTCGATGCCCGAGAGTATCTGCGCGTCGCTGCGGATGATCTGTTCAAAAGCCCCCCTGCAGGCGTGAACGATCACATCGGCCACGCTGCGGTCCTGCGCATGTACGACCGCGCCATTGAGCTGGCTGAGGCGCAGTCGTGAGTCGCCATCTGCTCCTCGATCGACCGGACCGGCACGTCGTGCTCGGCTTCGACCACCCGCTCCAGTCCTTCTTCGGGCAGGTGTTCCGTGGACCCAGCACCGGTAGCCCCGGGAACGCTCGCGGCGGCTGGCCGACCCGATCCGGTCTCGGCGGCCGGCGTCCTGTCGTCAGCTCGCCCCAGAAGGCCAACGACCTCGCCGATCTCGGCGAATGGGCCAAGGCGCAGATCCCGGACGAGTTCGCGACCGAGCCCATGGCCGCCTACCACCTCGGGGTCCTGATCGGCCTGCTGTCCAGCGAGTGCGACGGCGGCGAGGACCTGCCTGACGTACCGCTCCCCGATTGCCTGAAGGGATCGCGGTCGTGAGCTGCTACCTCGTCCAGGAGCGTCCCGAGCGCCAGCTCGTGGCCGGCTACGATCGCCCGCTGCGCCAGGTGTTCGGCCGGGCCCGCGGCATCGCCGGCACAGTCCATCGCACCGGCCCGATCTTCTCGCCCGACACGGCCCACACCGCCGTGGCCCGCCTGTCCGACTGGCTGCGCGAGCAGGGCGCCGCGGAAGCGGACATCACCCGCGTCGCCGCCGACCTGATCTCCGACTGCGAGGACGACTTGTCATGACGCGCCGCATCGATCTCATCCCGAACCTGCGCGAGCGGACGGCCGTCGAAGCGCTCTTCCGCGCCCAGGGCTGGGCCCAGGTCGCGATCGACGAACTCGGCGACAGCGCCGTCGACGACGAGGCTTTGGCCGCAGGGCTCCGCGAGGTCCGCGCCGTGCTGGCCGCGGTCGACGCGCTCGCGCCTCAGCCGCGCCAAGCCGGTCCGCTCAACGGCGCCGACGCCCAGGCGCTTCGCCTCGACCTCGGCGCCGACGCGGTCGTCATCACCGCCTGGATGCCAGGCGACGGCGCCGTCGACATCGCGCTCGCCGCCTCCGGCAACCGCACGCTCGCCCAACGCTGCGCCGCCGCGCCGGCCGATGCCCTGGCCGCGGCGGTCGCGGCGGCGCTCCCGCCCCTGTCCGCCGCGTCCGCTCCGGAGGCCTCCGCGTGACCTATCCCGCCGCCTTCCTCGGCGTCCTCGCCCACCTCGATCCCCGGGCGCCCGGCCAGACCATGCTGGTCACGGTCGCCCTGCCGCGCGGCGAGTGCGACGCGGTGGTCAAGGTGCTGGGTGCGCCGGATCCGGACCTCGGTCCGCACGTGGCGCTGCTGCCGTGCCTGCGTCCGGACTATCCACGCAGCGACGACGACGCGGTGCTGCTCGCCGCGCTGCGCACGGCGAACCGCCTGCTGGAAACGGGGTCAGCTCGCCTCAGCCCCGAGCTGCTGCACGAGCTCGGGCTGCTCCAGTCGGCGACCGCCGGCCGAGCGCGCCGCCGCCTCGACTGCACCGCGCCGCCTTCCCCTTTTGAGCTCCGGAGCGCCCGATGACCACGCTCACGCCGTACCGCGACTCGCTCCTCCAGGGCTTCGAAGAAGCCGAGCGGCAGCTGCAGGCGCTCTCGCTCACCGCACCAGGTCGCTTCGAACGCGAGATGTCGATGGCCCTCATGCGCGGGGGTCTGCTGCCGGTCGCCGACATGCGCGACCGGGATATGTCGATGGATGCCGTGCAGCGATCGCTGGAGAGCGCGATCGCCAATCTCGTGATCAGCCACTGCCTGAACTTCCAGGGTGGCGACACGCGGCAGGCGGGATCGATGGCCGTCCGCATGCTGGCGACGATCAGAGATCTGGCACAGGCGCGCCTGCAGGCCGATCGGCCGGTCGTGCACGTCTACAAGCCGATCCCGCATCCGACGACGACGGGGCAGGCGTGATGGCTGTTCCCTGTCGCTCCGCCATCCTGCTCGACCGGATCGCCGCCGCCCTCGGCGTACCCGTCGAGGTGTTCACCGCCCCGGCCGCTCTAGCATCCCCGGACACCGCTCCGGCCGCTCACATCGCCACCCTGGTGTTCGATCCGGACGGTTGTCGGTTCGCCGCTGCCTTCGTGGACCTGCCGCCCCAAGGCCGCAAGGCGCTCGCCGACGGCGCCGAGGCGCTCCGCGCGGGCTTCGCCGCCGATCGGCAGCGGCGCGATGGGGGGCAGTCCTGATGCTGCGCCAGGGCGCCCCTGCACCAGAGTTCGCCGACGCCGACGCTCTGAAGGCGCACTACCGCGCCCTGCATGCCCGGACGTGGGCCCCGCGCGCGGTGCCGGCGACCCCAGAGACGAGCCGGACGCGCGCACTCGCCGAAGCCCAGCGGGAGCGGGAGCAGAGGGAGTCGGCGGAGCGCGAGGCCGCCGCCCTGGTCGAGCGTGAGCGCGTGCGCGCCCTCACGGCGCAGGTCCTGACGCCGGAGCATCTGGCTCGGGATCCGAGGTCCATCATCGCCGAAGTCGCCGCGGCCTTCGGGTTTACGTACGCCGACATCGTCGGGCGCTGCCAAGTCGCATCGATGGTGCGCGCCCGCTGGGCGGCGATCAGCGCCGTGCGCGCAGCCCGGCCGGACCTCACGCTCACGGTCCTGGGCCGCGCATTCGGTGGCCGAGATCACAGCGCCATCGAGAATGCGCTGCGGAAGATGTCGGTCGACGGCGTGCCGCAGGCGCCCACCGTCCTCGATCCCATGCGGATTATCGAGGACGTCGCGGCGGCCTTCGGCTTCACCGGCGCCGATATCCTCGGGCCCCGACAGCGCGTGCCGCTGGTGCGTGCCCGCTGGGCGGCGATCGCCGCGGTGCGCGAGGCCCGGCCGGACCTGTCGCTCTACGAGCTCGCCCGGGTCTTCGGCGACCGCGACTACACCACGGTCCGCCACGCCGTCGTGCGGATGGCCGCTGAGGGCGTGCCGCAGCCTCCAGCGCAGGGAGAGCCCGCATGACCGGCCGCGCCGCGCCCCTCGGCATCGCCATGGCGGTCCTGGTCCTGTTCCTGGTCCTCGGGATCATCCTGATCCCGTGGCTGGACGAGCTGCTGCGGGAGGCGATCGCGCGGAGGGATGCGGCCGAGGCGGCGGCCAACGACAACGCTCGGGCCGCGGCCCGAAAGCCAGAAAGGCAGATCGGATGAGCGAGCGCTCAGTCCTTCATCGTGAGGTAGCAAACCTCCGCGAGCGCGTCGACGTGTTGGAGGAGGAAGTCCGCCAGCTCCGCGATGCGTTCGAGCCATCCGCGGCGATGCCGGAAGCCTGGAAGCTGACAAAGAGCGAGGCGCGCTTGCTGCACGTCTTGGCTCATGCGCGCGGTGGCTATCTCAACAAGGAACGCATCTTGACGGCGCTCTACGGGCTCGAGCCCGACGTCGAGATCAAGATCGTGGACGTCTTCGTCTGTAAGCTCCGGCGGAAGCTGTCGGCGGCCGGCAGCGCGATCGAGATCAAGACTTATCACGGGGACGGTTTCGGCCTCACGACCGAGGGCCACGCCGCGTTCCGCCGGGAGACTGCGCCGGGGGGCGAGGTGCGTGTCGCGCAGGACGCACAGACCGAGGCCTGGCTCCGAGAGCGGCTGGCCGCGCTGGAGACCGAGAACGACCTCTTGAGGGAGATCGCCGGGCGAGCGCCCGCGCCGGCTCCGGTGGCTCAAACGCGTCCACGCTGGTCATGGCGGGATCACGGCACGCGCGATCGGCGGAGGCGTGCGTGACTGCCCCCAAGCTCTTCCGCCTCCGCGCCGAGGTTCACCACCATCTCGATCCGATCTGGCGCCAGGCCGCTCGGACCGGTGGCTACACCCGCCGTGAGATCCGGAAGTACACCGGTCCGGCCGCCTACTACTTCGAGCAGTCCGCGCGCTGCCGCGTCTACGGTTGGCTGGCCGAGCGAATGCTGCTCACCGTGGACGAGTGCCACGCAGCCAAATTCACGGCGGCGCAGTGCCGGCAGGCCATCGATCTGCTGTCCGGCGTCACCTTCGCCGAGGTCCGGCAGTGGGCGCAGCGGACGGGCTTCAAGGTCC
>NZ_JAKSYM010000066.1 GCF_022829545.1 Methylobacterium sp. J-030
GGCCGGGCCGGTGTGCCGGTCCGGAGATACGCGAACATGTGCGGCACGTAGTCGGCCTTGCCGATCGCGACGCCCTTACTCCGCAGGATCGCGTAGGCACTGACGACGTGGAAGTAGAACTGGGGCAGGGCCCAGTCCCGCGCATACTGCTCCCCCGTCAGGTCGAAGGCGAGGCCGTCCGGGAGATCGAGGGCGATGGTCAGCCCCGCTCCTGCATCGAGGGCATCGGGGGCCAAGCCGTCGAGACAGGCGAGGGCCTCATCCAGCCGTCCCCGGACCTCCGCGAGCGTGCCGGGATTCTCACCCGCGTCACGGCCCTCGGCGGCGACCCGGTGCAGGCTGTCCGGCCAGGGTGCGTCCTTCAGCCGGTACACCGCCTCCTGAGCCTGAAACGCCGCGAAGCGGAGCTGGGACGCGAGCGGATACATGTCCGGCGCCAGCCGGGCGGCGAGCAGGTCCTCCGCCGGACCGGCCGGCCGCTGCGCCTCGGCCTTGTCCAGCAGGCCTGCAAGGGTTCGCAACATCTGCTTGTAGGTCGGAACCAACAGAGACGTCAGCGACATCTTGATTTCCGCAGTCTTGGACAGCGCCTGACGGGATCTCGGTGCGACGCGGCCTCCCGGGGCCGGTCAGCGGCGCTTGCGCGTCATGACGTAGACGAGGAGATTCGCCACCGCCCGATAGAATTCTGCCGGGATGGTCTGGTTGATCTCCACGTGGTCGTACATCGCCCGCGTCAGGGCCTTGTCGATCACGACCTCGATCCGGTTCTTCTCGGCGATCTCCCGGATGCGCAGGGCGATCAGGTCCGTACCCTTGGCCAGCACCATCGGCGCGTCGTTCTCGTCCTGATCGTAGCGCAACGCGATGGCGTAGTGCGTCGGGTTGGCCAGAACCATGGTGGCGCGGGGCACCGCGGCCATCATCTGCTTGCGCAGGCGGTCCTTGGCCAGAGAGCGCATCTTCGCCTTGATCAGCGGATCGCCCTCCAGCTGCTTGAACTCGTCCTTGAGTTCCTGCTTCGACATCCGCAGGTCGCGCTGCCAGCGCACCCGGGTCCAGACAAGGTCGCCCGCCACCAGGGCGATCGTCGCCACGCTTACCGCCGAGACGAGACGGACCGACAGGGTCAGCAGGAACTCGGGCAGCCCGACCGGATCCATAAACATGACATTCACGATCTCGCGCCGGTCGGCGCTCAGCACCAAGAACGCCATGCTGCCGATTGCCAGGAACTTGAAGAGGCTTTTTCCGAACTCGACGGTGCCTTGCAGGCTGAACAGCCGCCCCCAACCGCTGAGAGGCGAGATTCGGGACCATTGCGGCTGGATGCGATCAAACACGATCTGAGGCACGTTCTGGAAGACCGAGGCCGCGATCCCGGCGACGAACAGCATCAGCAGGATCGGCAGCAGGAAGCGCCCCATCTCGAGGGACAGGGCGTAGACGAGGTGCATGGCGTCCCGGCTGGTCTCCACCCGGAAGTTGCCCGGCTGCTCGAGGATCAGGGCGAGCCGCTGCAGCAGCGGGACCCCCTGGTCCCGCGCCACGAACACCAGGAAGAGCAGCAGGCCCAGGATCGAGGCGAGGACCGGCGCCTCCCGGGAAAACGGGATGTTTCCCTGCGCGATCGCGTCGCTGATCTTCTTGCCGCTCGGGGCCTCGGTCTTGCTATCCTTGTCGTCGTCGGCCATCGCGGCAGCTCAGTCTCGGGCGCAGGCCGCCGTGAGGGTGGCTGGCCCGGTCGGGGAAGGGGTGGGCTGGCCAGGACGCGGAATCGTGCCTGTCGTCGAAGCGATCGCGCACGGCTCTCTATCGGATGTAGGTATCTTCCGCGTCGGCGGCGTTGAGTTCGATCTCGCCGCGGGCTGCCATTTCCAGGGCTTGGTCGGTGATCGCGCGCCGGGCTTCGAGCACGTCCCGCTGGGAAGCAGGCTCGCCACCGTCCAGTTCGTGCTCGACCAGGCGGCGGGCACGGGCGGTCAGACCGCTGAGCACCACGTTGCGGAGCTGTGGGTTCGTGCCCTTGAGCGCCAGAATGACCTTCTCGTTCGGGATCTGATCGAACAGGGCCGTGCGCGCCCGCGGGGTCATGTTGATGATGTCATCGAACGTGAAGAGCAGGCTCTTCAGAATCTCGGCCGATTTCGGCCGCGATTGCGAGAGGTTATCGAGAACCTCCTCCATGTTCTGGCGCTCCATCTTGTTGATGATGTCCGCCATCCGCGAGTGCGTGTCGGCCGCGGCGTTACGGGCCAGGTTGATCATGAAGTCCTCATGGATCGACTGCTCGATCATCCGCATCGTCGCATCGACGATCGGCTTGAACGTCAGCATCCGCCGCATGACGCCGTTGCGCAGCGTCGCCGGGAACTGGGCCATCACCTTGGCGGCGCAGGACGGCTTCACCTTGGACAGGATCAGCGCCACCGTTTGCGGGTGCTCCTTCCCAAGACAAGTAATTCCCGGGCATTCCCTGGCATCCCATAACATGATGTCCGGCAACGGATATTTAGATTGCAGTGTTTCCCGAAGTTCCCTAGCATTCCCCCCAAGCTCTGTTCGCGATGTGGGTAAGTGCGAGGGTACGGATAACATGCAAGGGAAGCTCACGGCGCTCGGCGTTGCACGGCTGAAGACGCCAGGCATGTACGGCGATGGCTATGGGCTGTGGCTGCAGGTAACCGGTAAAGGCGCGAAGAGCTGGATCTACCGGTACACCCTCGCCGGGCGATCTCGCGAGATGGGCTTGGGCTCAGCTCAGACTTTCAGCCTTGCCGAGGCGCGCGACCGTGCGCGTGAATGCCGGAAGCTCACGGCTGACGGAGTGGATCCCATCGAGATCCGCAAAGAGAAGCGCCAGCAAGCTGAACTGGAGGCCGCGCGGTCGGTGACCTTCATCCAGTGCGCCAAAGCCTATTTCGAGGCTCACAAGGCCGGGTGGCGGAATGAGACCCATCTGAAACAATGGCCAGCCTCCATGGAGGCCTACGTCTATCCGGTCTTTGGCGATCTACCGGTGGCGGCCATCGACACCGGCTTGGTGATGAAGGTTCTGGAGGGGATCTGGACCACGAAGGCGGAGACCGCGACCCGGGTGAGGGGGCGCATCGAAGTAGTATTGGATTGGGCCACCACCCGAGGCTACCGGCGTGGTGAGAACCCAGCGCGCTGGAAGGGACATCTCCAAAACCTGCTGCCGAAACGGTCTAAGGTGCAGAGGGTGAAGCATCACCCGGCACTGCCATTCGATCAGATGCCCGACTTCATGGCCGATCTCGCCAAGGAGACGCGGGTCAAGGCGCGGCTGCTAGAGTTCATCATCTTCACGGCAGCTCGGGCAGGCGAGGCAGCAGAAGCACGCTGGTCTGATATTGATTTGAATGCTGCGGTCTGGACCATACCGGCCGAGCGGATGAAGGCCGGGGTTGAACATCGCGTACCACTCTCCGAGCCAGTTCTAGCGATTCTGAAACGCATGGAGCGGTCGGACAGCCCGCTCGTCTTCTGTGGCCCCCAGACGAGGGACCGGATCGACAACAAGCTTGTACGAGATCTGCTTGCCAAGCTTAGAGGCCGGGGCCTGACCATTCATGGCTTCCGATCGACCTTCAGGGATTGGGTTGCTGAGCGAACATCTTTCCCTCGCGATCTCGCCGAGATGACATTGGCTCACACGGTCGGCGGCACGACCGAGCGGGCCTATTGGCGATCGGACCTATTCGAGAAGCGACGTGAGTTGATGGACGCTTGGGCAGTCTACATCGGAGCACAAGCATGAGAACCGAGGCGATAGCTGAGGAACAGCGCCGCAACCTGATTGAGCAGGCCTTCTTCACTGCATTAAAACTAGATGACAGTGATGAGACTCGACTTCGTGTCTCACTTGCAGCAGAGATGTTAGCTCGAATGGTGGATTCTGATCGCTTCTATCCAAACGCCTTCAAGAGCGCCGGAGCAGCCAAAGTCGAAAAAGAACTCCTACAGTTCGCCTCACACGTTCGCGCGCTCAGGACAACTCTCAATAAGTTTCATCAGACCACTATAGAAAGAATTGCTGACGCCCATATCACTATCAACGCTGTTGAGAGGCAAATCGAGCCCCTAGTATATTTAGCTGAAGTTTTTGAAGCCCTCGACACTTCCGACATCAAAAATCAAAATAGGGGAAGGAGCGCACATCGTGCGAGCGCAATAGCATCTCAGATTGCGTATCAATATAGAATTATTGTCGGTAAAGATCCTTCCATCACAAACAACGTTACTGATGGCTCACGGTCTGGCATGTTTGTAAATTTGGTCAGCGCTATATTCCCAATCTTATCAGTCGAAAACAGCGCAGTTCAGCAGGCCGAAGAAGCGGTGGGTCGCCTAAAAGAAGGGCGAAAAAGCCGTGCAGAAAAATTACCAAAGCCCCCCTTTGAATAGATCAAGTAGTCCATCCTAGTCTGCTGACGTTCCCCGGAATTTCGCCGGGTAAAGCTAAGGACGACCGCTATGAACGCAATGGTTCACGGTGCGGCAGCAGACCTGCGCGCGTCGACGGGTAAGCTTTTGCATCGCCGGAAGAAAGCTCAGGAGATGCTCGACACGAGCAACACCACTTTCCACCGACTGGTCAACGAAGGGAAGCTGAAGATCGTCCACCAGGGCCGGTCGAGCTACGTCACCGACGAGAGCCTGCGCGCCTACGTGGCGTCTCTGGTGCAGGAGGCCGCGTAGCACGATGCCCCTAAAAACTGTTGAGGGACGGAGCGCCGGCCAGCGCTCACGTCCCTCGGATAGTGTCGCTCGGCAGACCGACCCGTCCGATATAGCACCCTACCGGCACCCCGCCAACGGCAGGCCCTTTGTTTTCGATAGCCGCGGTTGTTTCCTCGGCTTCGTGACAGGCCGCGTTGAGGCCCGCGCTCTCATTCGGGAGGGCGTGTGATGTCGGTGCTCCCCACTCTCGCCCTCGATGAAGTGGCCGAGCGGGCCAGTCTTGCTGCCCGCTACGCCGAAGCTGCTGCAGCCCTCGCGGCGGCCGGGGATACACCCGGCA
>NZ_JAKSYM010000092.1 GCF_022829545.1 Methylobacterium sp. J-030
GGGGCAGGGCCACGTCGGGCTACCGGTCACTCTGCCCGTGGCCGGCGGCCGGCGCGCAACGGCTGCGGTCGCGCCGCCCCCGGCGGCGGGGCGGCCAGCAGGTCGGCAACCGGCACAGCCAGGGCCTGCGCCATCGCCCCCACGGGCGTGATTGTCACGCTCTGCGTGCCGCGCCCGACCCGGCGGACGCTGGCCCGGCGCCTCGGGCCGACTGGTGCCGGGGGGCCCCCAACCCACGGAAGGAGAGTAGGGGGAAGGGCCACTTCGGGGTTCCCGTCGCTCTGGCCCTACGCCGCGGCCGGCGCCCAGAGCCCGCCGTCGCTCCACCCCCGCCGACGCGGGGGGCAGCGGGGGAGCGAATCACCCCGCCCGAGGCAAGGCTGGCGCGCCCAGAATAGCTGCAGAACCGTTTCCCGCGGCGGCGCCGACGCCGCCCTCAGATCCCCGCAGTCGGCCGGGTCGAGCCGGCTGTCAGGCGTCGTCCTCGGGCGCGAACACTTCGCCCTTCTCGGC
>NZ_JAKSYM010000094.1 GCF_022829545.1 Methylobacterium sp. J-030
CGCGGACTGGACGCCGCTCGCCGGCAAGCAGGTAATGATCTGGCCGGACAACGACGCACCCGGCCTCGGCTACGCCCTCGACGTTGAGCGTGAGTTGGCCGCGGTCGGTGCCGGCACGGTCACCACGGTCGACGCCATGCGGGTTGCTGCGGCCCTGCCGTCCGGTGAGAGTCGTGAGCCGCCCGAGGGCTGGGACGCAGCCGACGGCCTTGACGAAGACGGCTGGCAGCCCGAGGCGCTCGCTACCCTGGTGCTTCAGCATGTCGACCGGGTCGAGGCCGCACCTGCCTACATCTCCTTCGATAGCTACTCCATGAACTCTGGCGGTCTGACCGCCGAGATCGTCAAAGGTAGGGGCGAGAGTGCCACCACCGAAACCGTGTGGGT
>NZ_JAKSYM010000096.1 GCF_022829545.1 Methylobacterium sp. J-030
CGGGCAGGCCACGGCTGCCTACGACCCGCTGATCTCCGGGTCTCAGGGGTCGTTCACGCGGTTCCAGAACGCGATCGGCGGGAATGGTGCGGCGGGGTCAGCTCAGGCGACGCAGGATTTCCAGGCCGCGGCCGGCTACCAGTACCAAATGGAGCAGCCAGTGGGCACGGTTTAACGGCTTTCGGCATCCCACGGTGATGTGGCTGGCGGCAACCGGGCGGGTGGTCTTCTTAAGACTGCAACGGGGCTAAACAATTAGTTCTACCAGCAATACGTTTCGAACTTGCAGAAGTGCGAGAAATATTTTTAGAATGGCAC
>NZ_JAKSYM010000110.1 GCF_022829545.1 Methylobacterium sp. J-030
TCAGTGCTTTAGCCTTCAGGGCCTCGGCCCGGTCCATGGCGGTCGGCAGCTTGGTGACGTTGGTCATGGTCGATCCCTTCTCCTGGGTGAGTCCGTAGGTCCGCACGGCGAGCGGCGAGGGAGGCGGCGACGAGCACCGCCGCCGTGATCTCAATGGAGGGTGGCCGGCTGCGGCCCCAACGCGGCGATCGTCTCGTCCAGCGCCAGCCGCTCCGCCTCGGCGCGGGCGAATCCGCCCTCGAATTCCCGGATCGCGGCGCGTTCTTCGAAGTGGGCGAACCAGTCCTCACGATCGCGCTGAGCCTCAGCCTCAGCCTGTAACCCCGACTTCGAACGATCCGTTACACCGGCCGTATCACCATCGTCGGTGTAACGATCCAGGCCACCTTCTAATTTCGAGGGTGTTACAGGTGCTACGGTGTTACACCGCTGATTTGTTTGCGGTTTTTCTGAGCGCTCGAGGTGTAACCGGCGGTGTAACACGGCGTCCTCAGGCGGTGTCACGGCGGGTGTAACACCGGTAACACCGTTTTTTGCAGCCGAACGGGAAACGCTGATTTCCCGCAGCCGCTGGCGAAGCGCCTCACGCATCTGACCCTCCCTCGAAGATCGCTGGCGTGATGACGTAGACCCGGATCGGCTGAAGGCTGGCAGGCGTCCGCTCGACCCGCTGGAACTTCTTCCCGTCGTTCGTTGGCATCAGCATCTTATGCGTGGCGAGGATGCGAGCAGTCGCTACCGGATCGAGGCCAGCACAGATCTCCGAGCGCCACACCTCAGGCAACACAAGCCAGACACGCTCATCGCCATGGCCCTTGCGCCAGCCAACACGATTTGAGATCGGACGCGCATCGCTGTCGCCAATCATCTCGAACCGACTCTCGCCGTGCGCCTCAAAGAACCGGCGGACCTGGGCGATGGCTTCTCGTACCTCGGCCGGTTCGGTGCCACCACGCGAACCGATCCAGTCCGCGAGCGCCCGCGCCGCGGCGGCCTCGGCCTCACCTTCCTCCCACGGCACGATGTTGAAGGTGCGGGCCAACTCGCCCGCCGCACCAATCATGCCCAGCCGTGCGGCAGCCCGCCGAAGCCTCCCGTCGGCGTCGGCCGGCGCCGCCTCCAAAACGAAGCTATCCACGCGGTCGACGACGATGGCCCGGCCTTACTCCTGGCCCATGTCCATCAGATCGCGCACGAAGGCCAGGCCGGCCTCCCCGCAAGCCGACAGGGCGCCCTTCTGCAGGGCTCAGTCGGT
>NZ_JAKSYM010000115.1 GCF_022829545.1 Methylobacterium sp. J-030
CGGCACGCCGAACGCCCTGACCTGCGTGCTGCCGAACAACGTCGTGTTCGCCTCGCTGCTCAGGGGGATCAAGCTCGGCGGCTTCGTCACGGCGACCAACGCGACGGTCGGCGGCTCGGCCGGCGTCACGCTGGCGCTGACCGGGATCGGCACGCCGACGGGTACGGTGACCGCGCCCCTGCTGCGCCGGAACGGCACCGCGCTGCAGGCCGGCGACTTGCCGGTCAACCAGGACTTCGAGATCCGCTGGGACGGCGCCGCGTTCCGGATGACCGGCTCGGTGGCGAGCGACGGAGGGGGCGGCCCGGGCTCGGTCAGCTTCGTCGGCCTGCCGGTCGCCGGCGTCGTCCCAGCGGCGATCGCCGGCCCGTCCACTACCGCCACCCTGTCGATCGGCCCCGGCACGTGCAGCGACAGCACCGGCGCCCCCGACCAGCAGACCGGCGGCGCGCGCGCCGTGGCATCCCCGAACCGACACGGCGCCGTCGTCCTCC
>NZ_JAKSYM010000119.1 GCF_022829545.1 Methylobacterium sp. J-030
AGCGCAATCTCGTCCGAAGGCGTCAGGTACCGTGTGCGCCGGTGTCGGAGGTAGCGGTGGCGGGACGCGGACGGTCAGCCGCCCTGGAGGCTGGCGGCGAAGTCGTCCGGCATCTCGCCCCACTGGCCGAGAATCGTCACAGCACAAAGCCCATCCCCGGCGTTGTGACACGGCATGGACCCGACGCGGCCGCCGGAGGCGCTGCCGGGGTTCCCCCGAAGCGGACGTTTGTCAGCCGTCCGGCAACTTCAGCTCGGGGTGGAGAGCAGTAGTTGGCTCGGCGCCAGAAAGCCACCATTTGTTTTCGCGCCCTTCGGACGCTCGAAGGTACCGACAACTCTCGACGCATGAGGCCACCCTCGCAGCGCAAACCACGCATG
>NZ_JAKSYM010000124.1 GCF_022829545.1 Methylobacterium sp. J-030
GTGCTCTGCGCGACTTCCGGTTTTCTGTGCGAAGACGGCGCCTATGTGAGGACGTCCTGCGAGCAGAAGCAGTGAGGTCGTATGCGAACCGGGCCGTGTCTCTACCTCCCCCCTCTGTGGGGGAGGGTAACGCCCGAAGGAGGTCGGGAGAGGGGAACCCAGCTTCTGTATTGGTCGCCGCCTCCATGAAGACCTAAGCCCTCTCCTCCACCGGCGGTCCCCTCTCCCGACCCCTGCTGACGCAGTGGCCACCCTCCCCCGCAGAGGGGGGAGGGAAACGCGCGGGTCTGGCAGATGTCGTTACCTGAGAACGGAAGCCGGAATCCGGATGTGATCCGGCATTCCAAGTCGAGCGGATGTCTGCCGCGTCCCCGGCCTTCAACTTCAGTTCAAGACGGGCCAAACGAAATCTGCTTCGGCTTGCGCCCCGGACAGGTTAAAAGACACGATCCAATAAAACGCCAGGCGAGCCAAAAGCCATGTCCGCATCCCCCGCCATCCAGACCGAGCCGCAGGACCTCGTGTCCCTGACCAAGAGCGCCGGCGAGAGCGCCAAGGCGCTGGCCGCCGAGGCCACGCGCCGGGTCCGTACGCGGATCCTCGGGACGGACGGGCGGATCGACGCGGCCAAGCTCGAAGGCCAGCAGCACGCCGCCCACGGGCTCGCGTGGCTCGCCACCTACGCGGAGGCGGTGGCCGAGCTCGGCGGCTACGCTGAGCGCCTGCAGGCCGAGGGCCGGTTCGGCGAGACCGAGGCGCTCCTCGTCCGGATCGGCGCCGGCGAGTATCTCGACCAGCTCTTCTCCGGCATCCCGATGAGCCAGGGCGAGATGGTCCGCCTCACCGGGTCGCTAGGCCTCACCGCCAAGGAGGTGGCACAATACCGCACGGAGGCGGTCGAGACCCTGATCGCCGAGGGCAACACGCCGGAGAACCGCGCCGCCCTGGTCGCCCAGATGCGCGACGGCAGCGGCTCGGCGACCGTCGGCGCCTCGGGCCTCGACGAGGACATGGAGGCGATCCGCTCCGAGATGCGCCGCTTCGGCAAGGCCGAGGTGGTCGATCAGGCGCACGAATGGCACCTGCAGAACGCCTACATCCCGATGGAGATCGTCACCAAGATGGCCGAACTCGGCGTCTTCGGGCTGACGATCCCCGAGGAATACGGCGGCATGGGCCTGCCCAAGACCGCCATGTGCGTGGTCTCGGAGGAGCTGTCGCGCGCCTATATCGGCGTCGGCTCGCTTGGCACCCGTTCGGAGATCGCCGCCGAGCTGATCCTGTGCGGCGGCACCGAGGAGCAGAAGCAGCGCTTCCTGCCGAAGATCGCCTCGGGCGACATCCTGCCGACCGCCGTCTTCACCGAGCCGAACACGGGCTCCGACCTCGCCAGCCTGCGCACCAAGGCCGTCAAGGACGGCGACACCTGGAAGATCACGGGCAACAAGACCTGGATCACCCACCCGGTCCGCGCCGACATCATGACCGTGCTGGTCCGGACCAAGCCGGAGGAGAAGGGCCACAGGGGCCTCTCCATGCTGATCGCCGAGAAGCCCCGCGGCACCGATGAGGAGCCCTTCCCGGTCCAGGGCCTGTCGGGCGGCGAGATCGAGGTGCTCGGCTACCGGGGCATGAAGGAATACGAGTTGGCCTTCGAGGGGTTCGAGGTCCCGGCCGCCAACCTCCTCGGCGAGGTCGAGGGCAAGGGTTTCGCCCAGCTGATGCAGACCTTCGAGTCGGCCCGGATCCAGACGGCGGCGCGCGCCATCGGTGTCGCCCAGTCGGCCCTCGATGTCGGCCTGCGCTACGCCGAGGAGCGGGTGCAGTTCGGCAAGGCGCTGGTCAGCTTCCCGCGGGTGGCCGACAAGCTCGCCATGATGGCGGTGGAGATCAACATCGCCCGCCAGCTCACCTACTTCTCGGCCCGCGAGAAGGATGCCGGCAAGCGCTGCGATCTAGAGGCCGGGATGGCCAAGCTGCTCGGCGCCCGCGTCGCCTGGGCGGCGGCCGACAACGCCCTGCAGATCCACGGCGGCAACGGCTTCGCGCTGGAATACAAGGTCAGCCGGATCCTGTGCGACGCCCGGATCCTGTCGATCTTCGAGGGCGCGGCCGAGATCCAGGCCCAGGTGATCGCCCGCCGGCTGCTCGAAGCCGCGTGAGCGACCGGGCGGCTTGGCCGCCCGACGCCTCGTCGAAGGGCTGAAGCCGGACGGTTTCAAGGCGTTCCGGTGTCTCGTCAGAGGCGCTACCCTTTTCCCGGGCGCATGGAGCGCCAGCGGAGTGCGACCCGGGATCCAGCACACAACATCGCGAAGCGTCGATCTGGATTAACCTGTGCCGCTGGCGCGGCGCTCTTCGTGCTGGATCCCGGATCAGGTTCCGCTGACGCTTCACCTGTCCGGGAAAGGGCGCGCCAAGCGCTCAGCTAAACCCTTAAGGGGCTGAGCCTTGAGCAGTTCAGAAGCTCGGTCGTCCCGGTCCTACTTGGTGATCTTCACCGAGACCGGGTCGCTCGACGGAAAAGTCTCCTCCAGGGCGTCGTCCAGGCGCTCGCTGAGCTTCTCCTGCTTGTTGTCGGGGTGCTTGTCGTCGCCCGGCTTGGCGCTGCCCTGCTGGAAGCCCGGCTTGGTTGCGTTCTGCTTCTGCTCGTCGGCCATGTCGCTCGCTCGTCCGTGACGGGGCACGCAAGGGTGCCGATGGGCATCAACGCGGGCGGCGGCGGGTGTTTCCGATCTTTCGGGGAAGGCGCGGCATCAGGCCGTCGCAGCCGGCCGCTCGGCCGCCGGGGCGGCGACCGGCCCGCGGGCATCGGCCCCGCGCATCACGGTCTCGTAAACGCGCCCCAGGCGGTCGAGATGGGCGTCGAGGCTGAGCGGCGCCGCCCAGTAGCGGTCGTAGGCGGCCCGGCCCATCCGGGCGGCGAGGCCGTCGTCGGTGAGGCTGCGCAGGTGCGCGGCCAGCGCCTCCGGATCGCCGGAGTGGAACCAGAATCCGGTCGCGCCGTCGATCACCGCCTCCCGGCCCGCGCAGGCGTCGCTCACGATCACCGGCGCGCCGCAGGCCAGCGCCTCGTAGACGGTCAGCGGCTGCCCCTCGTACCAGACGCTTGGGAACACCAGTGCCCGGGCCTGCCGCATCAGATCCTGCACGGCGTCCGCCGCGCGCCAGCCGAGCATGACGGCCTCCGGGTAGCGCGCCGCAAGGTCGGCCCGCTCCGGGCCGTCGCCCACGAACACCGCCCGCACCCCTGCCCGCCGGGCCGCCTCGGCGAAGATCGGCGCCCCCTTCTCGGTGGAGATCCGCCCGACGAACAGGAAATCGCCCGGCGGCCCGTCCCGCAGCGGCGCCTGCGCGACCGCGATCGGGTTGTCGACCCGGTGGAACGCGGTTCCCTGGGGCATCAACGGCCGCACGACCCGCTCCTGCAGGTCGCTGATCGTGATGACGTGCGAGAACAGCTCCGGCAGCCGGGCCACCTGCGCGAGCCCGACATGGCGGACCATCCGGGCAACCTTGCGCGGGTAGCTGCGCGCATCGCAATTCGCCACGATGCAGGAGGCCGACATCGGCGTGCGGTGGCAGATCTTCTGCTCCGGATAGGCGTAGAAGCCGCCGGTCGGGCAGACCAGGAAGAACTCGTGCATCGTGTAGAGGCAGGGCAGGCCCGATTCCCGCAAAGCCATGCCGATCGAGGGCGAGAGCGCCTTGGCGAAGGCGTGGACGTGGACCACGGTGTCGCGCGGATCGCAGGCGGCGAGTTCCCGGGCGAGCGCGCGGCGCGCCGCGCCGTTCCAGATCGCCTGCGCGGCGAAGGCCAGCTTGCTGCGCGCCGTGGTGACGTCGTCCTGCTCCAGGCAGACGACCCGGATGCCGGCGGGTTCGAGGCGCGGATCCACGGGCCCGACGGCGGCGAACAGGCTCACCCGGACCCCGCGGGCCGCGAGGCCCAGGGCGGATTCGATCGCCACCTTGGCCTGGCCGCCGTTGATCGAGGCGTGGTCTGCGACAAGGACGACGTGCACGGTCGTGTTTCCGGGGCTCGGATCTGGGCCGAACACCTGTAACCGCTCGCGGTTGATCCCCCGTAAACCGGTCTTCGCCATCATCCCGGCAGCAGAGGCCGGGGCTTTCTCCATGCACGTCGTAATCCTGGCCGAGTTCGCGTCCGCGAGCGGCGGCGCCGAGAAGGTCGCGCTCGAATCGGCCCGGGGGCTCGCGGAGGCCGGCGTCTCGGTTACCTACCTCCAGGCGATCCCGGGCGATCCCGATCCCCTGCTCGCGCATGACAGCATCCGGCGGGTCGTGCTCGGCCTGCCGGACATCTGGTCGCTCGGCGGGGCCAGGGCGGCGGCGGCCGGGATCTGGCACGCGGCGGCTTCGCGTAAGCTCGCGGCGGCGCTCGCCGCGCTGCCGGTGCGGCCGGACTGCATCCACCTGCATCAATGGACCCGCACCCTGTCGCCGGCGGTCTTCCCGGTCCTGTCGGGCGCGGGCGTGCCGCTCATCGTGACCCTGCACGACTACGCCCTCGCCTGCCCGAACGGCGTCTATTACCGCTTCGACCGGGCGGAGCCCTGCGGGCTGACGCCGCTATCGGCCGCCTGCATCGCGGCGCCCTGCGACGCGCGCAGCCGCGCCCACAAGCTGGTGCGCGTCGCCCGGACCGTCGCCCTGCGGCAGGCGGTGCGGGGGCGGCCGCTCCACGTGGTCCATGTCTGCGACGCCAGCCGGCGGCGGATGGGCGACCTTCTCGACGGCTACGCCGTCACCCACCACCGGATCGACAACCCGGTCCGGGTCGCGGAGGGACCGGCAGCCACCCCTGAGCGCGGCGACGCGATCGCCTATGTCGGGCGCCTGACCCGGGAGAAGGGCGCCGATCTGGTGGCCGCGGCCGCCCGCGCGGCGGGCCTGCCCGCCCTGTTCATCGGTGCCGGCCCCCTGGAGGCGGAGCTGCGTGCCCGGGACGGCGTGGAGGTGATCGGCTGGCAGAGCCCCGAGGCGGTCTGGGACATCCTGCGCCGCCGCGCCCGGGCGCTGGCCGCACCGTCGCGCTGGTACGAGACCGGGCCGCTCACCGTCTACGAGGCGCTGGCGGCCGGGATCCCGGTGGTGGCCTCAGACCGCTCCGGGGCCGCCGAGAAGGTCCGGCACGGGCAGACCGGCTTCGTGGTCGCGCCGGAGGTCGGGCCCCTGGCCGCGGCCTTCACGGCCCTGCGGGACGAGACCTGTGCCCGGAGCCTCGGTGCGCGGGCCTACGCCGAGGCCCGGACCGCCCCGATGACCCTCGCGACGCACGCGGCCGCGCTCCGGATTCTGTACGGCGGGCTCGGGGCGAACGCCTCTGGTGCGATGCAACATCGCCCCCTGGGCCGGCAGGCCGCGGCAGCTCTCGAACAGCCCGACCGGTCGGGTATATAAAGGATACGTGACCGGTTCCAGCCCTCTGGACAACGGGATGATTTCTTGTCAATCGACTCCCCGAGCGAATCAGCAGTCCAGTCCGCCCTATAAACGGCGAAGCTTGGTTGCGTGTCTGATCTATCGCTGCCGGGTCGGCGCGAGGACTTTCCGAGATCCTGAATCCGGAATTTTATCGATGCAGACCGGGGCCGGACCGGCCGCCTAATATGCACTTGACTTCTTGTTGCAGTGCAACATATACGGACGCGTCACGGCGGACGCAGCCGGCGTCCCGCTCCACAATCCCACTGGAGACATCGATGCAGACCCCGAATTTCGAGATGCCGACCGAGATGCGCGACTTCGCCGAGAAGAGCGTCGACCAGGCGCGCAACGCCGTCGGCACCATGATGGCCAACGCCGTCAAGGTCGCCGAGCAGGCCCAGGCCTCGGGCCAGACCTTCCAGTCGGCCGTCAGCGCGGCGATCGCCAAGGGGTTTGATCACGCCCAGGCCAATGCCAACGCGACCTTCGACTTCGCGCAGAAGCTCGCGCGCACCAAGGACCTGCGCGAGGCCTTCGAGGTGCAGTCCGAGTTCGTCCGCAGCCAGTTCGCCGCCCTCCAGGCCCAGGCCAAGGATTACGGCGCCCTGGCCCAGAACGCCGCCCGCTAAGGGCCGGCGCACCCCCGGTCCGCTCGGATCGGGGGCCTCTCGGCGATCCGGGCGGCCGTTTCGGACCGGCCGGGTTTCCGATTCGACGCCCGAGCGTCACGGGCTCGACCCCGATCAGGGCCGGCCGGTCGCGGACCGCCACCCCCGCGGGTCGGACGAAGCGGACAGGAGGAGATCGCGCGATGGGGAAACCGCGTCGGCCGAGAGCGGGTCGTTCCAACTGGCAGCCGAAACCGCCCCTGGATGCGGAGATGCCCGCTCCGATCGCGTCGGTGTCCGAATCATCGGTGTCCGAATCGTCGGTGCCTGAGCCGTCGCTGTCCCAGTCGGCCACGGATGCGTCGGCCGTGGCCGAGGCGGCTCCGTCGCCCGCCGCGTTCGCGGATGCCGAGCCGGCGGCACAGGCCGCTCCGGCCGAACTCCAAGGCGCGCCCGAAGCCGCGCCCGAAGCCGCGCTACCGGACAGCAACGCCCACGCCGTGCTTCCCCGTGAGGCGGACCCTGCGGCTCCGGAGCGGGAGTTCGACGAAGGCCCCGCGCCGGATCTCGTCCCCGCCCCGGTGGCGCCGCGCGCCGCCGGTGCCTCGGCGCCGAACCGAATCGTGTTCGCGCCCGACCGCATCGACGCGATCGAGATCGGCTCGACCATCGCCCGCTACGTGCAGGGCGAGGGCGAGGCCGCCCTGGCGCATTTCCGCGCCCTCTCGGATGTCCGGACGCCGGCCGATCTGATCCGCCTGCAGGTCGGCGAGGTCCAGCGCGCCGCCGATGCCTCCCTGACCTGCTGGGTCACGGTGATGGGCAAGGCGAGCCGCGCCGTCGCGTTCCGCTGACGCGGCCCCAGATTTGTCGCATCCCGGGCGCAGGGCTCCGGGATCAAACCGGCCCCGGCAACCTACCGTTAACCATGACGGTCCCATGCCTGAACGGAGGGTGCGGGAGACGATACCGGACCAATGCCGAACTGCGCGCGCCTGATCCGTTCCGCCTGTCTGAGCCTCGCCGTCGCGCTGTTTCCCGCGCTGGCGGGGGCACCGGTCGCGGCGCAGAACGGCGACAAGCCCGCCATCGCCATCGGGGCCGATCTCGCCAGCCAGGGCGGCGCCACGCGCCTGACCCTGACCCTGTCCCGGGCCGTGGAGGCCCGCGGCTTCGTGATGGAGCGGCCCGACCGGGCGGTGATCGACCTGCCCGAGGTCAATTTCCAGCTCGAATCCGGCACCGGCAGCCGCCGGGACGGCCTCGTGCAATCCTTCCGCTACGGCCTGTTCGCCCCCGGGCGCTCGCGCATCGTGATCGACCTCGCCGCGCCCGCCACAGTGGGGAAGATCGAGACCACGACGCGGCCCCGGGACGGCGCCGTGCTGCTCACCATCCCGCTCCAGCGCGCCGACCGCGAGGCGTTCCGCAAGGCCGCCGCCGCGGCCGATCCCGCCCCCGCGCAGGCCCGGGCCGCCGCGCCCGAGACCGCCGACCAGCGCCCGCTGATCATGGTCGATGCCGGCCATGGCGGCACCGATCCCGGCGCCATCGCGGTGGGGGGCGTGTTCGAGAAGGACATCGTGTTCGGCTTCGCCCAGGCGCTCGTCGAGAAGCTCGAGGCGGGGGGCCGCTACCGGGTCCGGATGACCCGGGACCGGGACGTGTTCGTGCCGCTGGCCGACCGCGTGCGCCTCGCCCGGGAGGCCAAGGCCGACCTGTTCGTGTCGATCCACGCGGATTCGATCTCGGCGGCCCCGCAGGTGCGCGGCGCCACGATCTACACCAATTCCGAGAAGGCGACCGACCTCGAATCCGCCAAGCTCGCCGAGCGCGAGAACCGGGCCGATGCGGCCGCGGGCGTCGACGCCGCCGAGGCGCCCCCGGACATCGCCGACATCCTGCAGGAGCTGACCCTGCGGGAGACCCGCGGCTTCTCCTCCGGCTTCGCCCGGACCCTGATGGGCCAGCTCAGCCCCGTGATGGAGATGAGTTCCAAGCCCCACCGCGAGGCGCGCTTCGTGGTGCTGCGCTCCCCCGACGTGCCGAGCGTGCTGGTGGAACTCGGCTATCTGTCGAGCAAGCACGACCTGGAGATGCTGCAATCGCCGGAGTGGCGCGCTGGCGTCACCGGGTCCATGGCCAAGGCGATCGATCTGTTCTTTACCAATCGCGCCACCCTGAACCGGCCGGCTTCGACGCGTCGCGCGGCCGCGATCGCCCCAGTTTTACCATAGAGTAAGTGTCGATACGGGCCGTCCGAACGCCCGCTCGCAGCCGTCGCACCGGCATTCCGAGGGGGCCACACGGGACCATCCGGGGGCCGACCGTACCGTGAGCGGACGCACGCGCCGGGTGAGCCGATTCCGGCATGCGGCCGGGCCAGCGACGAGCGGAACACCGGATGCGTCTGATCCTTCGTTTCTTCGGGATCCTGTTCAGCGCCGCTGCGGTGCTGTTCGTGGTCGGCGCTGCGGTGGGCGGCTACTTCTACTGGAAGTACAGCCAGGACCTGCCCGACCACGCGGCGCTCGCCAATTACGAGCCGCCGGTGATGACCCGCATCCACGCCGCCGACGGCTCTCTGCTCGCCGAATACGCCCGCGAGCGCCGGCTCTATCTGCCGATCCAGGCGATGCCGAAGATCGTGGTCGCGGCCTTCCTGTCGGCCGAGGACAAGAACTTCTACAAGCATGGCGGCATCGACCCCGAGGGGATCGTGCGCGCCTTCCTGACCAACGCCAAGTCGGGCAAGCGCCAGGGCGCCTCGACCATCACCCAGCAGGTCGCCAAGAATTTCCTGCTGTCGTCCGAGCAGACCTATGATCGCAAGATCAAGGAGGCGCTGCTGGCGCTCCGGATCGAGGCCGCCTACTCCAAGGACAAGATCCTGGAACTCTACCTCAACGAGATCTTTTTGGGGACGATCGTCCCGGGCCGCAACCTGCACGGCGTCGCGGCCGCCGCGCTGGATTACTTCGGAAAATCGGTCCACGAGCTGACCATCAACGAGGCGGCCTACCTCGCCGCCCTGCCGAAGGGGCCGAACAACTACCACCCCTACCGCAAGACCCAGGCGGCGTTGGACCGCCGCAACGAGATCATCCGCCTGATGGCGGAGAACGGCTACATCACCAAGGACGAGGCGGACGCCGCCAAGAAGATGCCGCTCGGCGTCAACCCGCGCGTCGCCTTCCCGAACGCCGCCAACGCCAACTACTTCACCGAGGAGGTCCGCCGCGAGATCTCCGAGCGCTACGGCGAGAAGAAGCTCTACGAGGGCGGCCTCTCGGTGCGCGCCACCCTCGATCCGAAGATGCAGGGCTGGGCCCGCAAGGCGCTGGTCGACGGCCTCGTGCGCTACGATCAGGCCCATGGCTGGCGCGGGCCCGTCACCAAGGTCGACCTGACCGGGCGCGACTGGGGGATGGCGGCAGCCGAGGTTCCGGCGCTCGGCGACGTGGCGCCCTGGCGGCTCGCCGTGGTGCTGGGCAACGGCGCCGGCGGCGTGCAGGTCGGCCTCCAGCCCAAGCGCGAGGCCTCGGGCCAGGTGGGCAAGGACCGCGAGACCGGCGTGATCACCCCGGACGGGATGCGCTGGGCCGGCCGCCCGAACCTGCAGCCCGGCGACATGGTGTATGTCGAGGCGATCGAGGGCGGGAAGGGCCAGTTCCGGCTCCGGCAGAAGCCCGAGGTCTCCGGCGCCATCGTGGCCATGGACCCGAATACGGGCCGCGTCCACGCCATGGTGGGCGGGTTCTCGTACGACGAATCCGAGTTCAACCGCGCCACCCAGGCGATGCGCCAGCCCGGCTCGTCGTTCAAGCCGATCGTCTACTCGGCGGCGCTCGACAACGGCTACACCCCCGCCTCGATCATCCAGGACACGCCGATCACCATCGAGGCCGGCCCCGGCCAGGAGGCCTGGACGCCCTCGAACTACGACGGCAAGTCCGGCGGCCCGCACACCCTGCGCTACGGCATCGAGCACTCGAAGAACCTGATGACGGTCCGGCTCGCCAAGGATGTCGGCATGCCGCTCATCGCCGAGTACGCCCGCCGGTTCGGCGTCTACGACGACCTGTTGCCGGTGCTGCCGATGTCGCTGGGCGCCGGCGAGACCACGGTGATGCGCATGGTCACCGCCTACTCGATGCTGGCCAATGGCGGGCGGCGCATCCGGCCGACCCTGATCGACCGGATCCAGGACCGCACCGGCGAGACGATCTACCGGCACGACAACCGCAAATGCATCGGCTGCGACGCCGAGAAGTGGTCGGGCCAGGACGAGCCGAAGCTGGTGGACGATAGCGAGCAGGTGCTCGACCCGCTCACCGCCTACCAGATGGTCTCGATCATGGAGGGCGTGGTCCAGCGCGGCACCGCGACCCTGCTGAAGCAGATCGGCAAGCCGCTCGCCGGCAAGACCGGCACCACCAACGACGCCAAGGACGCGTGGTTCGTAGGCTTCTCGCCGGATCTGGCGGTGGGCATCTACATGGGCTTCGACAAGCCGCGCTCGCTGGGCGACCGGGCCACCGGCGGCGGGCTCGCGGCGCCGATCGCCCTGGAATTCCTGAAGACGGCCCTCAAGGACAAGCCGCCGACCCCGTTCCGCGTGCCCCCGGGGATCAAGCTGATCCGCATCAACCTCGCCAGCGGCACCCGCGCCGGTTCGAGCGAGGGGGCGGGGACGATCCTGGAGGCGTTCAAGCCCGGCACCGCGCCGCCGGATTCCTACGTCGCCCCGTCCGGCGGCAGCCAGGCGCCGGCCCCCGCGGCGGCGGCCGTGCCGGCGGATCCCGACCGGGCCGCGCAGGCGGGCGGGCTGTACTGAGGCGGTTGGGCTTCTGCCGCAGGAAGCGCGTAGGATCCGCGCCCTCCCTCCCCCCTTTGCGGGGGAGGGTGGCCCCCGAAGGGGGTCGGGAGAGGGGAGCGACGGTGCAGGTTTGAGCTCTGTCCCTCATGAAGGTCGCGCCCCTTTCTGAACCCGGGTTCCCCTCTCCCGACCCCTGCTGACGCAGGGGCCACCCTCCCCCGCAGAGGGGGGAGGGAGGGCGCATAGGGCTTCTGGACCGCCTCATCGAGCGACCGGACCACAATCCCGAACCCGATGTGTGAATCCGCTAGCCCGCAGAGGGGGGAGGGTGCGCGCAGATCCCTGTCCCAC
>NZ_JAKSYM010000158.1 GCF_022829545.1 Methylobacterium sp. J-030
ATAGCCGGTGGCGTAGCGGGCGGGGATGTTCATGCAGCGGCAGAGCGTGATGGCCAGATGGGCGAAGTCGCGGCAGACGCCCTCGCGCTGCATGAAGCCGTCATGGGCGGTGCGGGTGGCGTCGGCGCGCTGGTAGTCGAAGCGCAGGCGCTCGTGGGTGTAGTCGACGATCGCCTGGACGCGGGCCCAGCCCTCGGGCATGCCGCCGAACAGCGACCACGCGGTCTGGGACAGCTTGTCGGTGTCGCAGTAGCGCGAGCCGAGCAGGAACATCAGCACGGCGTCGGGCAGGTCCTGCACCGGGATCTGACGCGCCGCCGGCTCGACCGCGTCCGCCATACCCGTATCCGAAACGGTGAAATCCGCCGCCATGGCGATGCGGCCGCCGGGGGCGACGATGCGGGTGCTGACATTCCCGAACGCGTCGATGTGCTGGCGTGCCGGCACCGGCGGATCGAACGTGATCAGCTCCGGGGTGATCAGGTCGTCGTGACGATCCGGGTGAACGTTCAGCAGCAGGTTCATCGGCGTCGGGCCGAACGTCTCGAAGCTGATCGTGAAGCCGGTGCGGATATGCATGGGAGTGGACCGTGTCGGGCATCGGCGCAACGCCGAGCGGGAGAGGCAAGAACAGTACAGCGGCCTAAAAAGCTTCAAGGCCCATCAAGTTCCGCCAAGCAGTGCTGTTTTCAATGCCGGACTGCCTCAATGTTCGGCATAGGGGCGCCGACGTGCGGCGCGGACCTGGGCGCCTTCCGGACCCGCAGCTCCCGGCCATGCTTGGCTGCCCAGCACGGCGCCATGTTGCATCGCACAGGGCAGGCTCGTATCGCTCACGGTTCACCATCAGGTCCGGCGACGTCACGCCCGCCAGGCCGCAGTGACAGACGATCGATCGCCATGACGCCCGACAAGCTCTCCCTGCCCAAGGACAAGATCCGGATCCTGCTCCTCGAAGGCATCAACGACAGCGCCGTGGCGTTGATGCGGGCGGCCGGCTACAAGAACCTGACCCGACTGCCGAAGGCGCTCGACCGGGAGGCGCTGCACGAGGCGCTCCAGGGCGTGCACATGCTGGGCATCCGCTCGCGCACGCAGCTCGACGCCGCGGCGTTCGAGGCGGCCGACCGGTTGCTGGCGGTGGGCTGCTTCTCGGTCGGCACGAATCAAGTGGAACTGGAGGCGGCGCGCCACCGCGGCATCCCGGTGTTCAATGCGCCGTTCTCGAACACCCGCTCGGTGGCGGAACTGACGATCGGCGAGATCGTGATGCTGCTGCGGCGGATCGTGCCGCGCTCGGTCGGCGCCCATGCGGGCCACTGGGACAAGTCGGCGGCGGGTTCCCTGGAAGTCCGCGGCAAGACCCTCGGCATCGTCGGCTACGGCAATATCGGCACGCAGCTCTCGACCCTCGCCGAGGCGATGGGCATGCGCGTGCTGTACTACGACCACACCGACAAGCTGCGCCACGGCAACACTGAGCCGACCGGGACGCTGCGCGACCTCCTCGCCCAGAGCGACGTGGTCTCGCTGCACGTGCCGGAAACCGACTCCACCGCCAACATGATCGGTGAGGCCGAGATCCGGGCGATGAAGCCCGGCGCCTTCCTGATCAACAACGCCCGGGGCACGGTGGTCGACCTCGACGCCCTGGCGCGCGCGCTCCGCGACGGACACCTGAAGGGTGCGGCCATCGACGTATTTCCGGTGGAGCCCGGCTCCAACGCCGAGGCCTTCGTAAGTCCGCTTCAGGGGATCGAGAACGTGATCCTGACCCCGCATATCGGCGGCTCGACCGAGGAGGCCCAGGAGCGCATCGGCACCGAGGTGGCGCGCAAGCTCGTCGATTACTCGGATATTGGGTCGACGGTCGGCGCCGTGAACTTCCCGCAGGTCCAGCTCCCCGCCCGGCCGACCGGCACGCGCTTCATCCATGTCCAGCGCAACCTGCCCGGCATGCTGGGCCGCCTGAACGACGTGTTCTCCCGCGGGCACGTCAACATCGCGGCGCAGTTCTACCAGACGGACGGCGAAGTTGGTTACGTGGTGCTGGAAACCGATGCCACCGACGCCGATGCCGAGGTGCTGCTGACGGAGATCCGGGCCATCCCGGGGACGATCCGGGCGCGTTTGCTCTACGAACGGCGCTGAGACCGGCTTTCCATCGCCGTCGATCCGATCGAAACCGCGCGGATGAACGCTCCTGCTGTTGCGGCGTTCGTCTTGCGCGGCCACGCTGGCCGCTGTTCTAGTGGAACGCGACCGATACTGATCGAACGGTCGTCCGGCGGAGGGTTTGCGGTGACGAAGCGTGTATGGTGCGCCTGGGCCGGTATCGGCCTCGCCCTGGCCGGGTCGGCCTCGATCCCCTCCCCCGCCTCGGCGGATTGCCTGCGCCGGGTCTACAATCGCTCGAGCCTCGTCCTTGTGGCGCGCCAGGATGGCGGGCCGCCGGCGGTGATGCTTCCAGGGCAGTCCGTGTCGCTGCGGCTGTCGCGGCCGGGCCGGATCGACCTCGCGGCTTATTGCGGCATTCCGTCGGCGGGGGGGACGCCCGTCGAACAGCGCACCTTCGACTACGAGGCCGTGCTCGACCGCTGCTTCGTGCGGTTCGGCGGCGATCTGTTCGTCCCGCAGATCGGGCGCGGCTTCATCGGCCTTCAGGAGACCGCGCCCTTCACGGTCAACAACCCGCAGCAGGGGGACATCATCCTGGGGCCGTCGGCGCAGCCGGCCTGCGCGATGCCGGGCGCCGTCCTCGACCGACGCGGCTGAGTGGATTTGCGTCGGCAGGCCAACGCGTCGGCCGCTCAGGTCGTTGGTGGGCCGCAGGTTTTCGTCGCGTAACCGGAGGCCGCTTCCCCGAAACCTGCTGCGGCGTCAGAGGTAGTGGCGGAACACCACGCGCCCGTCCTCGACCGGACTGGATGAGGCCGGCTGCACCGGCCCGATGATCGGGCTGAGGAGGCGCAGGCCGATCAGGCCGAGGGCGGCCAGCGCCGGGGCGACGAAGCGGAATGGGCGAACCACCATGAGCGCCTCCGTGGCGGGGTCCCGGGCGTCCGGACCCTCGGCGACCTGTCCTGCGTGCAGCCCTGGCGCGCTCAAGGAACATCGCACGACGACGCCGGTCCCGAGGTGCAAAAGCGCACATGGGAACGTGACGGGGCGCGGAAACCGGTCTGGCCCTGACGGAACGGCGCGTCCGCGTTACGGCTGCCCGTTTGCGTCGACGGCATCGCTGGCGTGTCGGGCCGCGCCCTCCTATGCTGCCGACATGGGGAGCCGTCCGGGACGCACGGTAGGGTATGGCGGCATCGGCGGGATCGATGCGCTCCCCGGCGAATCGATTGCGTGAACGAGGACGCGCGTATGCTGAACCAGACGGGTAGCTCGATCCTGCGAGGCGATCTTGGCGTCGAGGAGACGATCGAGTCCGACAACATCGTCCGCTGGGATGGGGAGAGGCTCTATGTCGAGCAGGATGTCTTCCACAACGGCCAGCTCGTCCACCGCAAGTACCGCCGCACGGTGACCGAGCCGGTGGCCCGGGCTCTCTGGACGATCATCAACCGCGCGAAGCAGTGAGCCGCGCGTCGCGTCGGATCGGGCTCGCGCGTCGGCGCTTTCGACTGACCGTATGGTCAGTCGGCGGCTCGCGTGCGTCCCGTCGACGTCCTCACCCGAGCGCCGTGCCCGATCGCGCTGCCATCGCGCGCGGCTCTCGGCCCGTGTCGTGACAAGCTCTCTTGCGCCGGACCGGCGTCCATTGCGGCATAGAGCGCTCTAAGCGGCGACCGCGGCCGGTGCCTCGACGAAAGCGAGCTGGGGCGGAGTCAGGTTTTCGAGCCGGTCATGCGCGTTGTCGAAGGCGGTGCGGATCGTCGCGGCCGCATCCTCGACGGCGACCAGCACCGCCAGCTTCTGAGCGCTCGCACGATCGGCGAGGCTGCGCGCGGCCGCCACGAGGGATTGCTCGAGGGTGAGCAACTCGGCCTCCGCATCCTGCCCGGCCACCCGGGTCGCGGCCGCAAGGCGGTCGAGGACGGCCTGAAGGGCGTGACGCAAGACGAGCGTCCGCACGCGCTCCTGCAGGAGCGCCCGGTCTTCGATCTTCATCGGAGTCAATCCGTGTTCGGGAACACGGTTAAGCTCTCATACTTTGGCCGTGCACGCAGCCACCTTTTTGCAACAGCGAAATCAGGTCTGCCGGTACAGCGAATCCTTGCGCGACGCGGTGAAGTCGGGTGACGGTGGCAATGGGCGCGCGGGCAACATCGCACCGCGCGTCGTCAGTAGGGCGTTCCGTGCCGGCGGCGCTCGCCGAGCGCTTCCGCGTACCATGTCAGCTCGTCGAGGAAGCGCCCGGCGGAGCTTTCGAGCCGCGGTTCATTCAGCGCGCCGTCTTCCCCGACGGCAGTCTGCAGCCGGGGGATGGGCAGGAGCGAGGGGATGCTCGGCATGCCCAACTCCGAAAGCATCGCCCGCAGGGGCATGGCGGCGCGGACGCCGCCGAACGGCCCGGCGGAGTAGCAGCAGATCGCCGACGGCCGCCAATAATACTCTTCGAGAAAATGATCGAGCGTGTTGGACAGCGCCGGCGGCACGTTGTGATTGTATTCGGCCGTCACAACCAAGAATGCGTCGGCGCGCCGATAGAGCGCGGCCAATCGCTCCAGGGTTTCCGGCGCCGTGCCGGCCGGATATTCCTTGTACATCCGGTCGAGCAGCGGCAGCTTCAGCTCGGCCGGATCGACCAGAGGTGCCGCATGACCGCGCGCATCGAGCTGCGCGATCAGGAAACGCGCCGCCCGGATACCTAGCCGGTCGCGGCGGACGCTGCCGAGGATCACGGGTACGGTGAGGGACATGGCAGCCTCCGGAGGGGCCGATCATGTCAGGGAAACGCGCATCGCTCCAGGGTGCTTCGACCCGGGCGCGGTTCAGGCCTTCGACGGACTCGTCAGCGCGGCAGCCGCGATGCCGGCGGGGCCGCCGGTGGCGTAGGCGGCGATCGCCTTCGTCATCTGCTGGAACAGGCCCTGCAGGCCATCGGTCGACTCGGTGCCGGTGGCGGTGGCGGTCCCGCCCGACGTCACGCTGCCGTCCGAAGTCGTGGCCGCATTCGTGGCGGTCGCCGAAGACCCGGTCTGAGCGTCGGCCGCAGCGTCCGACTCCGACGGGCGGGCATGATGGCCGTGATGGTGATGGACGGGGGCCGCGCCGCTCGACGCCTGGCTTGCCTCCGTGGCGCCGGATGTCGCAGACGCGCTGTCGGATTCGGCACCCGACGTGACGCCGGTCTGCAGCCCCATCTGGCTGAAATCGGATTGCAGTTGGAGGAGCGATGCCATCAGGTCGCTGGACATGGCCGGGCTCGCGGCGGCACTGCCCGTCTGCGTGGCGGACCCTGTGGCCTGGGTGGTGCCTGCATCCTGGCTCGCCGTGCTGTATCCGCTGGCGTCGATCGGCTGGGTGCTGGCGGCGCGCGCCTGCCGCAAGGCGCTGACAAGATCCTGCCGGAGTGATGTTCCCGATACCGCGTTGACCGACATGTTCAGTCCTCGAATCGTTGCCGTGATGCGGTCAGGCATGGGGCGTTCCAGAAATTCGCTTTGTTTTTCAAGCACGCATCGGCTTCCAAAAGCGGCAGGATCGGCCGCGCGGCAAATCCTGCCGGCCCGGAGGACCCGCTCGGCCGGGACCGGATCACGGTCGGGACAGCCGATGCGATGCCGGCGAGGAACGACAACCGCGCGATGGCGTTCAGTAGCCCGCGGCGCAGGAATACGGCGCGGCACCCGTCCGTCACGGCCTCGGCCCACTTGCCGGCCTTCCAGGTGAGGCTACCGCCCAGGCTGAACACCGCGGCGATCGCGATGGGCAGGCCGACGATCGCGGACGTCCCCGCCTCGCGAAAGCGCGTTTCTGAAGCGTTCTCCGCCGCACTGGACACCGGTTCGGCCTAAGAGCGCCCGTTGAACCGAGGGCTTTGTGGCGGAACGCCCCGCGCCGGGTCAGGACGCTGCGTTCACCTGCAGGGTGGGCTGGTGATCGGCCGCCGCCCTCGGCACCGGCCGAGCGGCGCGTCCGCCTTTGCCCTTCTTCGCGCGATACAGCTCGGCATCGGCCGCGGCCAGGAGGGGATCGAGTTCGAGGGAGCCCGGCGGCGCGGTCGCGATTCCGATGCTGGTCCCGACGCGGATCTCCCGGCCCTGAATCAGAAACGGCTCGGTGATCGCGCGGTCGAGTTGCTGAGCGAGACGCTCGGCTTCATCGGGCTGCAGCAACGGTCCGTGGACGATCACGAACTCATCGCCGCCGACGCGGGCGATTGCCGCCTTGGTCGGTGCGACGGCGCGCAGCCGGTCAGCGATCGCCTGAAGGAGCAGATCCCCGGCCGCGTGGCCATACTGATCGTTGACCGGCTTGAACCCGTCCAGGTCCAGGCAATGCACGGCGATCGCGTTCCCGCGCGCCTCGGCCACCACGGCGCGGAACGCCTCGCGCAGGCCCAGGCGGTTCAGCAGACGCGTCAAGGGATCGTTCTTGGCCAGCGTCGCCATGTCGTGCCGCAGGATGATCTGACGCCGCGTGTTCCGGTAGAGGTACCGGATGGTCTCGAACCCTCCGCACAGGAACACCGTGAACACCGTTGCGATCGCGATGCTGGTCACGTCGCCCCGGAGGGCCGTCGCCGCGATCCCCGGTACTGTCGCGATACTGATGGCGGCGCCCGCGACGACGGGCCTGAACGAGATGCGCGTCACGGTGCCCGAGCAGTAGCCGAACACGAGCCCCGTCACGAGGATGGGGAGGGCGGGATCGGAGGCGAGGAACCCGCACGCGGCGACGCAACCGATATGGGCCGCGAAGCCGAGCGTGAACCCGGTGTGCACCCACTCCCAGCGGGCCGCGCGCTGGCGGGTCCACGAACGGATCCGCAGGGCACGTTGATGGCATCGCTTGATAAGGCACTTCGAGCCGCTGATGATCGTGCCTGTGAGGGCAATGACCCACAACATCGGTGATCCAAGTCTGAAAGCGACGACGCTCGCCACACCGCAATAAGTTACGGCCATGATGGCGGCGGGAAACACGCCCGTCGCAAGTTCATCGACAAGGGCGATGAACAGGCTGTTTGTTTCCGCGGGATAGCCGAATCGGCGCAACATGGCGCGTTTATCGCGCTTTTATCCCTCAGATTGAAGCAGTCCGGTCCGGCGATCGAAGCAGCGCGCTCCGGATCTTCCCTGCAGTGGGTCGCGCCGCACGGGGCCCGGCTTGGCCGGCGCGTCCCTTGCACGGGCGATCTCGCGCGTCGCGAGTCCCCGTATGCGCGCGCGGCCGAGGCGCCTCAGCCCAGACGGCACGCCGCGTGGGGCGGCCGTGTCGATCGTTCCGGCGAGCCGGGGGATCCGGCGTCGGTCGAGAGCCAGGCTTTCAGGATACGTCCGGGTGATGCCCAACGGTCAATCGGCGGAGGACGATCCGCGCCAACCGGTCTACCAGACCTGGGCGATCGCGAAGCGCCCGAACGATCGAAGGACCGATGGCTCCCCGAGCAGGACTCGAACCTGCGACAAGGCGATTAACAGTCGCCTGCTCTACCAACTGAGCTATCGGGGATCACGGCCGCGTCTCTACACACCGGAGCCGACCGGCGCAAGGGCCTCGATGAAGATCGCCATGCCTCGCTCGCGTTCACCTTCGTCAGGATGGCGAGGGCGCGTCGCGGCGGGTCAGCCCCCCGCTATCGGACGCACGGACCGCAGGCGGCACGACGGGCAGAGGGTTCGCGATTCACAGGGCGCGCCCGAAAGAGATTTGGTCTTGGCGTTCGTCCCGCCGGCCGGGCCGGCGGTACCCCGGGCGGGATTGCAGGCCGTGACTCGTGCCGCTCGCCTGACGTTCCGACCTGACCGGGGCCGAGCCAAGATGATGCCGCCCTCAGCGATGGACCTCAACGTTGAAGGTCACTCACCTTCGGCCGAATCGTCAAATCCAGATCTGAGGAAAACTAGAAAGCGTTCCATGGCCTATCGTCCGATGTGCGTGGATCGCGAGCAAATGCTTCCATCTTCAAAAAGGCCGTTCTTGATGAGGAAAGATTTTTGATTTTTGCCGGCTATATTTGAATGTGCTGCGCCTGTGCCTGCTGTATGGCTTGATCGATCCGGGTCCCATGCAGAAGCAGCCTCGTCGCGATGCGCATCTCCCTCGGCGTTAAGCTCTCGGTCGTGGTCGGCCTGCTGGCCGTCGTGGCCATCGGCATCGCGGTCTTCGCCCTGCGCCAGTCCGCGCTGGAGCAGGAGCGCGCGGCTGCCACCGACAAGATCTGGAATGCCGGATTGCAGGCCGGCGCCCTCGGTCAGGCGATCGAGCATGCCGTGGTCCAGGCGACGGCGCTGTTCACCTCCGAGGACGTGACGGAGGCCCGGACGCGCCTGTCCGCGCTCCATGAGGCTCTCGCCACCGTCGAGCAGGTGCGCGTTCCGTTCCTCGAAGCGATGGAGGATCAGCTCCCGGAGGATCGCCGCCGGCGCTTCGATCTCTTCGTCAAGGAGTTCATTGCCTACCAGAACGACACCGCCGAGTTGGGTCTCACGGTGTCCCCCAAGGCCGCCCTCATCCAGGCGACCGACGAGTCGACGGTGAAGAATCGGGAGCGCATGGTCTCGGAGATCGCCGCCCTGGGCCGCGAGGTGCTGGCGCGCCTGAACGCCCGACGCGCCGCGGATGCCGCAGATCGCAGGCAGGCGCGGATCACGCTGATCACCGTGCCGGCCCTGGCGCTGGCCATCGGCACGCTCGCGGCGATCTGGATCATCCTAACGCAGGTCCGGCGACCCCTGCATCGGCTCAAGGCCAGCATGACGACCCTCGCCGCCAATGACCTGGGGCAGCCGATTCCGTTCACGCATCGCCGCGACGAGATCGGCGAGATGGCAGGGGCCATCGCGGCCTTCCAGAAGGCCCTGATCGAGAAGCGCGACCTCGACGCGGATGCGCAGGCCCGGCGCGACCGCGACCTCGTCCGCATCGACAAACTCGCGACGGCGACGCACGCATTCGAAGTCGAGACGCAAACGGCGGTCGCCGATCTCGCCGGCTCGGCCGAGGCGATGCAGGCGGCCGCCGATACGCTCTCGGGCAACGCCGGCGACATGGCGGCTCGGGCGACTGTCGTGGCCGGCGCCTCCAGCCAGACTGCCGTCATCGTCGACAGTATCGCCAGCGCGGCCGAGGAGCTCTCGGCGTCGGCCCGGGAGATCGAGGCCCGTGTCCGCTACACCAGCGAGATCGCATCGACGGCCCTGACCGATACGCGGGGCCTGGAGGCGACCGTGCGCTCGCTCTCGCAGGCTGCCGAGGAGATCGGGGCGGTCGTGACGCTGATCCGCGAGGTCGCCGAGCAGACCAATCTTCTGGCGCTGAACGCCACCATCGAGGCGGCCCGTGCCGGCGCCGCCGGCCGCGGGTTCGCGGTGGTCGCCGCAGAGGTCAAGGCGCTGGCCGGCCAGACCGCGCTCGCCACCGACCGCATCACCGGGCAGGTCGGGTCCATCCAGGGCGCCGCCGACCGGACCGTCAGCGCCATCGAGTCGATCGCCCAGACAATCGCCCGCATGAGCATGATCGCCTCCGAGGTCGCGGAGGCGACCGATCAGCAGGGCAACGCCAGCCAGGAGATCGCGCGGGCCATCTTCGACGCGGCGGCGGATGCCCGCAAGGTGTCCGAGAGCGTCGCCGGGGTCAGGGCCGCCGCCGCGTCCAACGAGGCCCAGGCCGGTCAGGTGCGCGGCAGCGCGGCGCGCGTGACGACCGGGACGCACAGCCTGCAGCAGGCGATCGAGACTTACATGATACAGGTCCACGGCGCCTGAGCCGTAAGCCCGGAACGCCGGCGCCGGCCGGCACGTTCGACGCGCCTTGCCGCGTGCCCGGCAACGAATCGGTGCTCTTGGACCCATGACGTGCCGCCCTTCTCCGGACTGGTGGAGCGTCAGCGGAACCTCGGCCGGGAACTGGCACGGACAGCATTGCGTCCCGATCCCGCCGGCGCTGCGTGCGCCCGGGAAGACGGCCGTGCAGACCGGCTCTGGGCCGTGCACAGTGTTTCGGCCCAAAACCGCGAAAAGGCAGAGAGGCTGGCTATGGGGGCGATTTCGGGCGCTGCGCGGCCCGCTTCGTCGCAAGCCGTCCGCCAGGGCCGATGTCGGAAAGGAAGGATGGAGGCCTCGCCCGGAATCGAACCGGGGTGCAAGGATTTGCAGTCCTCTGCGTAACCACTCCGCCACGAGGCCGTACCGACGGCGCCGATGCGCCGTGCGGAGCTTGGCGGACAGCTCCGGGTGCGCGTCTCTAGCAGAGGTCGGCGGTCGCAGGCAACGGCTTCGACGCCGCCGATCCGCAGGATCGTCTCAGCTCTGCCAGACCCGCGGCATCGGCAGATTGCGGTAGCCGGTGAGGAAGCGGGCGACCAGGGTACGCAAGGGGCCGACGCCGGCCGAGAGGGCGCGCACCACCAGATGCCCGTTCCAGGCGCTCGCCGCCGCCTCGATCCCGGGCTGCTCGGCCGCGGCCAGGAGGCCCCGCGCTTCGTCCAGCCGGGCCTCGGCCCGGTCGGACACGTCGAGGAGCGTCGCGCAGGCGCACGCGGCGCCGCCGATCGCCGGACGGGCGAGAAGGTCGCTGATCGGCCCCTCGATCAAGAGGTCGTCGGCATAGACGAGTCGGCCGGCCCGGCGCACGCGCCACGCATCCTTGAAGGATCCGGCGGTGATCCGCTCGCCCCGCGCGGCGCGGCCGAAGACGACGATCTCCACGGCGAGGAGGGACGCGTCCGCGGCGAGATCGGCCTCGAACCGCCGGTTGATCCGGGCCTCGTCGAACAGGATCGTCTCCTGGGGCAGCCAGGCGAGCCGTGCCCCCGCCCCGAGGCTCAAGCGATTCTTGATGTGGCTCACCGGCCCGTCGGATCGATAGACCTTCTCGGCCGCCGTGGTGGTGAGCGTGAGGTCGGACGATGGCGCGAGGTCCAGCGCGATCGAGAAGGCGTCGCCGCACGCCACGCCGCCGGCCGTGTTCACGAGAACCGCCTCCAGGGGCCCCTCCCCGCGCGGAAACCGCAGCCGCAACGGACCGGATTCCGATAGGTCGAGGATCCGCGTCTCGCCGCCCGCGCAGGCCGGTCCGGCCCGCAGCCGAACGCGGCCGTTCGAGCGTTGCCGCCCCGGCGCCCCTCCGGCCGTCTTGCCCGCATCCGGGATCTGGCCGTGCATCAGTCGCGCTCGGTCGCGTCGGGAGGCACCGCCTCGATCGGCACGGTCGGGCGATCGAGGATGCGCCGCCCGAAGAGGCTGGCCGCCAGTTCCACCAGCACCCGGGCACTGCGGCCGCGTTCATCGAGGAACGGGTTGAGCTCCACGATGTCCAGCGAGCGCACGAGGCCGGAATCGTGCAGCATCTCCATGATCAGGTGGGCTTCCCGGAAGGTGGCGCCGCCCGGCACCGTCGTGCCGACGCCCGGGGCGATGGAAGGGTCGAGGAAATCGATGTCGAAGCTGACGTGGAGGTGCGCGCCTTGGGCGGCGACCTGCGCGAGGATCTTTCGCAACGGGGCGACCACGCCGAACTCGTCGATGGTCCGCATGTCGGTGACGCCGACGCGCCGGGCCGTGACCAGAGCCCGCTCGCCGGCATCGATCGAGCGCAATCCGAACAGATGGACGTTGGTGGGGCTGAGCGCGGCCGGAACCGGATCGGCGAACAGGTGCGGAAAGCCCGCCTCCCCGCAGAGCGCCGCCAGCGGCATGCCGTGAACGTTGCCCGAAGGCGAGGTCTCCGGCGTGTTGAAATCGGCATGGGCATCGAGCCAAAGCACGACGAGTGGCCGACCGTGCCGGGCGCAGTGCCGCATGACGCCGTCGATCGAGCCGAGCGAGAGGCTGTGGTCGCCGCCGGCGGTCAGCGGCAAGGCACCCCCGACGAGGGCGTTCTCGACGGCTCGGGACAGGGCGCGCGTCCAGGCGGCCACGGCGTCGAGACCCCGCTCCCCGACCGGCCCATCGGGGACGATGTCGCCGTGATCGGCAACCGCATAGCCGAGATCCGCGAGGGCACGGACGAGGCCGGCGGTGCGCAGGGCCGCAGGCCCCATCAGGGCGCCGGGCTCGCTGGTCCCGACCTCGATCGGTGCGCCGATCAGCGCGATCCTGTGCTCGCCGCAGGAACTGGTCTCGCCCGTCATCCCGTCTCCCGCGGTGTTCTGCGCTCCTTACTGCTCTAGCAGGCCGCGGGCCGCTGTTCGATGACGCGGCGCGGATCGATGACGGGCGTGTTCAGCGCGGCTTTCGTATCTGTTCGACCCCGGTTCGAGGGCCTCCCAACGGTAAGACCCAGCCCTTTCCGGATGTTGTACGTTCGACTTGGCCGCGACCGCGCGCCGACATCGCGCGCGCTGCGAAGCGACCCGGGGCAGTGGGACCTCAGTGAGCGTGGCGCCGACTGGATTGCTTCGCTCGCGCGCGCAAAGACAGTGAGCGGAGGCAATACCCACCAAGCCCTTGATGATCGCATAGAGACCTCACCCTGCCGCCGGTTGGAAACACCTTGAAAGGGCGGAGTCGAAACCTTTCGAAACCAGGATTCGGGCTGCCCGCGCGATGCGCAACACCTCACGCATCGATCTCGCAGTCTCTCGACGCAAAGGGCCTGATGGTCCGTGGCCCGCCCGACTCGATCGAGTGTGCCGGCGATAGGCGTCAGGCAGCCTCGGCGGGGGCCGGAGCCGGTCTTCGGACCGTCTGCCCGGCGAAAACCTGGGCCGCGAGGGGCAGCTCGATCACGGCGTCGAGGCCGCCGCCGCGGACATTCTCCAGCATCAGCCGGCCATCGTGCGCCTCGACGATGGCCTGCACGATCGAGAGGCCGAGGCCGAAGCCCCGCGCCTCGTTGAGGTTTCGCGCGCGGTCGCCACGGACGAAGGGCTGCAGCATCGCCTCGCGCTCGGCCTCCGGGATGCCCGGTCCGCCATCGCGCACGCAGACGCGGACCCCGCGCGCGGAGGCTTCCATGTGGACCTCCGCCCGGTCGCCATACTTCACAGCGTTGTCGACAAGATTCGTCACCGCCCGCTGCAGTTCCTCGGGCCGGCCGCGCACGAGGACGTGGCGGCTGCGGCCGACGCTGACCGGCGCTCCGATATCCGAAAAATCGTCGCAGACCGTCTGGACCACGGAGGCGAGGTCCACCAGGGTGAAGCTGCTGGCGTCGCGCGCCTGACCGTCGCGCACGAAGGAGAGCGCCGCCTCCACGAGGCCGTTCATCTGGTCGAGGTCGCGCAGGGTGGCGGCCCGGGCGGTGTCGTCTTCGATGAATTCGGCGCGCAGGCGCAGGCGGGTGATCGGCGTGCGCAGGTCGTGGCTGATCGCCGCGAGCATCTGCGTGCGGTCATCGATCAGCCGGCGCACCCGCGAGCGCATGCGGTCCAGCGCCCGCGACACGGCCAGCACCTCGCGCGGTCCGGCCTCCGGCAGGGCCACGTGATCGTCGCGGGCTCCGAACGCCTCCGCGGCGCCGGCGAGCCGCTTCAGCGGCGCGGTCAGCGCGCGGGTCGCCCAGACGCAGAGCAGCGCCAGCGTGAGCGCCAGAAACACCACGGTGAAGATCAGGGCACCCTGCTTGGGCGTGCGGAGCGGATCGTTCGGCAGGGTCGCCTGAAGCGTCGCCCCGCCGGCCGTGACGATCCCGACATGGAGACGCCCGGCCGATCGCTCCTGGTCCGGGTCCGCGGCGGACAGGTCGACGATCGTCACCGGCCGTCCGGCACCGTTGCGCAGGCGCCGGATCACCGGAAGATCCGGGACCGGCACGGCGCCTGGTGGAGCGTGGCCGTCCCAGGCTTCGACATGGATCAGCGGCAGGCTGCGCGCGCTCGCCAGAAGCGCGGGCCGGGCCGCCGGCTCGACCGTATCGAGGAGCCGCGACAGCATGCCGAGGCGGCTCGCCGCGACGCCGGGCAGTTCGTCGGGGTTCTGGGATTCGTGCAGAAGCAGGAACGCGGCGGTGGCGACGACATGCGCCACCGCGATCCCCGCCACCACGAGCAACGCGATCTGCCCCGCGATGGTCGCCGGCCGCAGCCGGGCGCGCAGCCGCCGCAGCACGCTCATGAGCGCGTGACCTCGGGGGTGAACAGGTAGCCCCCGGAGCGGATCGTCCGGATGAATTCAGGATTGCGGGTATCGCGCTCGATCTTCTGGCGGATCCGCGAGATCAGCACGTCGATGCTGCGCTCGAACGGCCCGGCGGCGCGTCCCTGCGTCAGGTCCAGAAGCTGGTCGCGCGACAGGACCCGCCCGGGCCGCAGGCAGAGGGCGTGCAGCAGATCGAACTCCGCCCCGGTGATGGCGATGCGCGCGCCCTCGGGCGAGAGCACCTGACGCAGGGAGACGTCGAGGGTCCAGCCCGAGAAGTGCAGGCGGCGGCGCTCGTCCGTGTCGGGCGCCTCCGCGGTGACCCGGCGCAGAACCGCGCGGATCCGTGCCAAGAGCTCCCGCGGGTTGAACGGTTTGGCGAGATAATCGTCGGCGCCGAGTTCCAGCCCGAGGATCCGATCCACATCCTCGGATTTCGCCGTCAGGATCAGGATCGGAATCTGCGAGGATTCGCGCAGGCGCCGGCACAGGCTCAGCCCATCCTCGCCAGGCAGCATCAGATCGAGCACGATCAGGTCGATGCGCGATTCCGCCAGCGCCCGGTCCATGTCGGTGCCGTCGCCGGCCAGCGTGACGCGACAATCGTTCCCGCGCAGATAGCGTGCGATCAGGGTCGAGATCTCCCGATCGTCCTCGACCACGAGGATATGGGGGGTCGCCGGAATCGTCATCGCGACGGAGTCTGTGTGCGGTTCAGCCTGCATCATGGATCCATCATGCCCCGAACCGACGATTATTCGAAGACGGTGGACGGAACCAATTTGTAAGCGCGTGTTTCCCTGCGGACGCTCGCACCGATACAGGCACCGCCCCGACGATCCCGCTCAGGGTTGGACGGATTGCAGCACCGCCTCCGGTGCGACATCGCGGCGCCATGCCGCGTCGCTGCTCCTCCTGCGGCGAATCGTCGATCCGGACTCCTCACGCGACGCTCCCCGGCTAACTCCCCCGGTCAGCGTTCGCCTAGCTTGACGGGCGAGGCCGCAAGCCGGAAATCCCCGTGTCAAAGCCTATCAGCGACTACGCCATCATCGGCGACACCCATTCCTGCGCGTTGATCAGCCGCGACGGCTCGATCGATTGGCTGTGCTGGCCGCGCCACGATTCGCCGGCCCTGTTCGTCAAACTCCTCGACGACGAGAACGGCGGCGCCTGCAGCGTGGCGTTCGAGGGCCTCGACGGCACGGCGCGGCGCTATCTGCCCGAGACCAACATCCTCGAGACGACCTTCTCGACGCGGACGGGACGGGCGCGCCTGATCGACGTCATGCCGGTGAACCCCCCGAGCCCCGAGCCCGAGGAGGGTCCCGACGGCGAGGGCGAGAGCCGGCTGATCCGCATACTCACCTGCGACGCGGGCAGCGTCAGCGGCGTGTTCCGGGTGTGCCCGACCTTCGACTATGCGCGACGCCCCTGCACGCCGACCGTCGAGGGCACGTCCGTGCTGTTCGAGGCCGGCGACTGCCGCTTGCGGGTGAACGCGCATCCACGGCCGGTTCTGGCGGAGGATACCGCCGAGATCCGCTTCACCCTGGCGGCGGGTGAGAGCGCCTACCTCGTCCTCACCCACGGGGAGGATCAGCAGGACGCCGCAATCGACGACTTCGCGGGGGCGCAGAGCCGCTTGGACGCCACCGGGGAATACTGGCGCCGCTGGTGCGCCCGCAGCACCTACCACGGTGCCTACCGCGATGCGGTGATGCGCTCGGCCCTCTGCCTGAAGCTCCTGACCTACTCGCCCTCCGGCGGTATCCTGGCTGCGGCGACGGCGGGTTTGCCGGAGGCCGTACCTGGCGACCGCAACTACGATTACCGCTTCACCTGGATGCGCGACGCCTCCTTCACGGTGACGGCCTTCGTGATGCTCGGCTACGTGCGCGAGGCCTCCGAGTTCCTGCGCTTCCTGCGCGAGCGCGACGGCACGTACGGCCGCGAGACGCGCCTGATGTACGGGATCAGCGACGGCATGCCGGAGGAGGAGGAGCTCGAACACCTCGCCGGCTGGAACGGCGTGCGGCCCGTGGTGATCGGCAACCTCGCCGAGGGGCAGGACCAGCACGACATCTACGGCGAGCTGCTGCGCGCCCTGTGCGTGTTTCTGGAGGCCGTCGATTACGATCCGCCCGAGAAGGTCAACGACCGCCTGCCCGAGGTGCTCGACAACCTGACGGCGCGGGCGATCCGCCACCGGCACGACCCGGACAGCGGCATCTGGGAATTGCGGACCGGGCCGCGCCATCAGGTCCACACCAAGGCGATGATCTGGGTGGCGCTGACCGACGCGGCGCGAATCGCCCGGAACATTAAGGGCGTTCCCGAGGCGAAGATCGCGGAGTGGGAGCGCGTCGCCGCCGAGGTCCGGGCGGAGTATCTGGAGAAGGGCTGGAGCGAGGAGAAGCAGGCCTATACCGGGGCCTATGAGTCGCATCACCTGGATGCCGCGGTGCTCCGTGTCGTCCTGTTCGGCGCCCTCGATCCGAAGGACCCGCGCACGCGCGCGACCCTGGCGGCGGTCGAGCGGGAGCTCGGCGTCGGCGATCTGATCTACCGCTACCGCATGGATGACGGGCTCGCCGGCGACGAGGGCACCTTCACGGCCTGCGCGTTCTGGCGGGTCGGCTGCCTCGCCCTCGACGGCCGGACCGCCGACGCCAAGACGGCGTTCGAGCGGCTGATCGCCCGGGGCAACGATGTCGGGCTGTTTGCCGAGGAGATCGATCCGGCGACCGGCGAGCAGCGCGGGAACACGCCGCAGGGTTTCTCGCACATGGCGCTGATCAACGCCGCCCTGCGCCTGGATGACACGATCGCGCGCTACGGATTGACGGAGACTGCGGATGCGGGAGAGCGCAGGGCGGCCGAGTAGACGGGCTTAGGCTGGCTTGGAAATCTTCAGGACATGCCGTCGAGCCGATTGCGGCGGCCATCCACGACGGTGACGATATTGACGCGGTTGACCGGACCAGAATCCGTGTCAGGAACGGTCTCGTAGAGAATGAGAGACGGATGCGCGACCAGGATGCGCGTCGACGGGCGGATGTTCGGCCGCCGTGAGCTCATTCTCGGAAGATCTGCGAGCCGCGAGACACGCGGCTCGATCCGATTGGCCGCGATGATGTTGTCCGAGCCGATCGCCCTGTAGATAGAAATTAGTCCTTCGCGGGCATGTCGGGTCCAGATGACCTCAACCGCCATGCTCAACATCGTCTGTTACGATCATGCCTGCGTGGGCGTCCCGCCGCAGATCGCCGAAGTCCGGCGGACCGACGAAGCCACTGGGAAGTCCGCGGTCCCACGCCGTGCGAAGTCCCGCGACGTCCTGTTCGCGAAGCTGGCGGCGCGTCGACCAGGGCCGGACTGCGTCCTGGACCGCTTCACCCGTCGAGGCGTACTCCCCTGCTTCCACAGCCGCGCGGATTTCTGCCGCCATGGGCTCGGTGAACACCACCGTCATGCGCGCCATGTCGGCCCTATGAACCCCGCCCTGACGGTGCCTTGCCGGTATGATCAGGGAATAACATTGCATAGCGCCGCGGCAAACCGCGCCGAACGATGCCCACCGGTGAGATCCGATAGGCGACCTGTCGACGGTCAACGTTCGTGAAACGTGGGATTGTGATCGATGGTGGCGCAGCCACCGATGACCAACCGCATCACGACGAACGCCTGATCCAACATACGCGCCGTCAGGCGGCGATCTTGGCCGCCTTGTCGGGCTCGCCCTCCGCGGATGTGCCTGCCACCGGCGTGCGGCTGGCGCGGAACTGATCCAGCAGGCTGTCCTCGAGGCTGCTCAGCACGGCCTCCGTGGCGGCCTCCGTCGCCGGGTCTGCCGCTGGTGCCTCGGTCCGGTACCAGGCCAGGATCTGCTCGGGCAGCGCATCCAGGATCGCGCCGACCGGGTTGTTCGGTTCGACCACCACCGTTGCGACCGCGGTGTCGGGGACGACGACCTGTGCGGTCTCGGACGAGACGGCCGACCGGCGCTGGTCGTCCAGGGCGGCGCGCCACGTCGCATCGAGCGTCTCGGCCTCGCGGCGCGCGGTCTCGCGCGCGACCGCGGCCGCCGCGATGGCGCGGGCGGCATCCCGGGCCTCATCCCGGGCGGCCTCGGCCTCGTAGCGGTTGAGCAGCACGAGGACCGGCTGCATCTCGGCCCCTGGCAGGCTGGCGCAGGCCTCGATCGCGCAGGCGATGATCCGCTGCGACAGGCCGGTGCCGCGGACGGGCGTCGCGCGCCGGGCGACGTCCTGCCACGCCCAGAGCGCGGCCTGCAGGGCCGGCAGCAGCGCGTCGGGGAGACCCGCCCGGTGGTGCAGATCGGCGAAGGCCCGCGGGTCGCGCATCGCCCGGGCGACCCCGGCATGATCCTGGCCGGACAGGTCGGCCAGGGCGGCGAGGGCGAAGTCGGTCCGCCCCGACAGCACGGCGCGCAGGATAAGTCCGGCGTTGAGCTGGTGGCTCGTGCGCAGATGCGCGACCAGCCGGGCGACGCCGGCGGCGCCGGAGCCCTCGCAGACGTCGAGGGCGACGCGCTCGCCGACCTCCCGGCGCAGCCGGTCGCAGCGCTCGCTCCCGAGCCAGCCCCGGTCGATCACGAAGCCCGAGAGCGCCTGCGCCACCGCGAGTCCGACGGCGTGGCGCACCTCCGGCGGCAGGTCGGCCCGGCCGAGCAGGGCCTCGCGCAGGTCGGGCTCCGCGCCGCGGCGCTCGATCATGCGCAGCATCCGGCCGGCGGTGATCTTTGCGGTCGGATTGCGGATGAGCGCCACCAGCGTGTCGAGCTCGCCGATCTCGGCCAGCGCCCCGGAAACCGTGTGGGACAGGTGGTGCCGCGCGGCGATCACGGCGCGCGTCGCCTCGTCGCCGAGGGCGGCGGCGTCCACGAGGTCGGCATCGGTCAGAACCGGCGAGCGCGCCAGGACCGGACGCGCCACCTCCGGCACGTCACAGGAGAGCGCCACCACCAGCGGTCGCGGCGTCCGCGCCGAGGCCGCGCAGGTTTCCGCTAGGGCCCGGCGAACGATCGGCGAGGGATCGTCCAGGAGGGTGAGGAGCGCGGTCTTGGCCTCCCAGGCCTCGTCCGCGGCGAGGTCGCCGTAGAGATAGGCGCGCGCCAGGACAGCTGCGGCCTCGGCGCGCTGGGCCGCGGAGGCGGTCTGCGTCCGGGTCAGGAACTCGCGGATGATCATGGACCCCTCCGGGGTGCGAACAGGCTGTTCCCGACGCCGGTCGTGGCGCCCGCCGCGGCGAGCTCGGCCGGGCGCCGCGGCGGCAACGGCGGGTTGACGAGCGCGCCGCCGGGCGGCGTCGCCGCGGGGGCAGCGAGCGCGCCGGTCGCGACCGGATCCGGAGCGGATGCGGCCGTGAACGGATCCGAACCGGTCCGCGGGAAATAGGTCGGTGCGGCGTGCGCGGACGCCTGCGCCTGGCTGCGCGCCTGCAGGTTTCGCGCGGCGGCATCGGTGGCGGTCACGCGCGGATCCGTCTGGAACAGGCTGCGCAGGTCGCTCGTGCCGCCGAAGGCCGTCGCCGCGCTCGCATAGGCCGAGACCGCCTGCGGCGCCGCCTCGTCCTGGCGCAGGCCGGTGAGATCGGTGGCGGCGGCGCCCTGGGCGGCCGCCGCGAGGCTGGCGTAGAGTTCGGCCGCGCCCCGCGGGCGGCCGGTGCGGTCGTAGAACAGGGCGCGGTTGGCGGCGGCGGCTTCCGGCAGATCGAGGGCGGCGGCCCGGGCCGGGAGGGCGCGCGCGGTCGCGATCAGCGCGGCGGCGCCCTTGGCACCGAGCACGTGCGCCACGTAGAGGTCGCCCGCGGTCGGCTCGCGGCCGAGCGTCCCGGACAGGGCCTCGGCGTTCTGCTGCGTCAGGGCTCCCGCGAGCGTCGCCGAGACCTTCGGATCCCGCCGTAGATCGAGGATCGCCTGCCGCTGCCCGGCATCCGCCACGACGTAGCTGCCATCCGCTTGCCGTGTGATGGCATCGGCTTCGGTCTGGAGCCCGAGGCGGGGGCCGGCGTTCTTCATCACGCCGAGCCAGGTCTGCTCGATGAACTGGAAGAGCCCTGTGGCCGAAGAGGTCCCGGCTTTGGCGGCGGGATCGAGGGCGGATTCCCGCCGCGCCGTGGCGAGCAGGTAGTCGAACCCGACGCCGCTCGCCATCGCCCCATCGCGGATCGCCTGGACCACCGGTCCTGAGACGGCTGTCCCCGGCATCGCTCGCGCCGGCGGCGGCGGGCTCTCCGGAGGGCTGGACGGCGTGGTGAACAGGAACATCCGGGCGCGCACGGGGGCTGGAGACCTCCGGAATCTGCGCCCGCTATGGTAAACAAGCCCTCAATCCGTCTTGGAAGACGAAGTCCGGTTTCAGGACGTCGAGAACTCGCCCGCGCCCTTCGGCCTCCGCATCTGGAAGCGGGTGTCCTGCGTGGCGTGGAAGTAATCGAAGTAGCCGCCGCGCATGATCGGGTGCATCGCCCCGGTATCGACCATCCCATCCTTCACGTAGGCCGCGTCGACATAGATCGAGACCACTTGCCCGATGACCAGGAAGTTCTTCGCCTCGCCGCCTTCGAGCGGGACCAGCGGGACGGTCTGAAGCCACCGGCATTCGAGGGCCGCCGGCGAGGCCGCGACCCGTGGCGGGCGGACCTTCTGGGAGGGGGCGGTCGCGAGCTTGGCGAAGGCGAACTCGCTCTCGCCGCGCGGCAGCGGTGCCGAGGAATCGTTCATCCCGTCGCGCAGATCCCAGGTGGCGAGGCTGCATACGAATTCCCGCCCCTCCTCCGCGAAGGTCATCGCATCCTTTCGACCCGAAGACGAGAACGCGACCATGTTGTCGGCGACCGCGTTGAAGAACGAGTAGGGCGCGAGATTCAGCTTGCCGTCGCGGCTCATGGAGCTGATCCAGCCGATCGGCCGGGGTGCGACGATCGCCTTGAGCGGGTTGTGCGGAAGCGCGCGCGCCTCCCGCGGGACGTCGAGATCGTAATGCACCGAGGACCTCCGAAGCGCCGACGGCAAACGTCCCGGCGGCGACAGCAACTGGTCCTTAACGCACGATCGCGATCGAAAGACGCCTCTTCGCGACAGATCGCACGACCAATTATTGATCGTGACACGCAGGGCCGTCCTTGCCGGCGCAGCGACGCAGCCCGGTGACGCGCCACGCCGGAAGCTGTCGCGCTTGCCTCCGTCGCCTCGCTGCGCTCGCATCGTCGCGTGGGTCCGACGGGTCCAGCGCCGAACAAACCCTCAAAGGAAGGTGACGATCTCGTCGAGCGCCGGCCGCGGCCGGTCGGGGGGCACCTCGCGCGCCCGGCCGATATGGACGAAGCCCGCGAGCTTTTCCGACGGTGCCAGCCCCAGCGCGTCCAACACGCGGCGGTCATAGGCGAACCATTCGGTCAGCCAGGAGGTCGCGAACCCGGCCGCATTGGCGGCGATCACGAGGTTCATGGTGGCGGCGCCAACGGAGAGCACCTGCTCCCATTCCGGGATCTTCACGTGCGGGCCCGCCCGCGACACCACGGCCACCGCGACGGGGGCGTGCGTCAGCCGCCCGCGCTCCTGTGCGAGGCGCTCCGCGGAAGCGTCCTGATTGTCGGCCGCGAAGGTCGCCGCGATCGTCTCGCCGACCCGGTCCCGCGCCGCGCCAGCGATCACGATGAAGCGCCAGGGTGCCAGCTTGCCGTGATCGGGCACACGGGAGGCGGCCGTGAGGATCGTTTCGAGCTGTGCCCGGTCCGGACCGGGTTCGTCCAGCAGCGGCGGCGGCACCGAGCGGCGGGTCTTCAGGAGATCGAGGGTGGCGGTCATGCGCTCCGTCCCGGGTTCGCGATGCGGACGGGATGTGGCATGCGCCGGCCGCCCGGGGAAGTGCGGCCTTGCCGTCGCCATGGTCCGGTTGCAGACGGCATACGACAGGGACGGGGTCTCTGCTGAACGCGGCGCGGGTCCGCGAAGTGTGCCCGCCCGTCACCGACGTGGATCGTGCCGGACGCCGAGGCGGCGAAGAGGCCGGCAGAGGAAGAGGTCCGATCGATGCGCACGAGGCTGGCCGCGACGGCGTTGGCGATTCTCGTCACGGGAATCGCGCTCGTGCCCGCCCGCGCCCAGGATCCCATCCAGAATCGTCTCGGCGGCCCCCTGCCCTCGCCGTCGATCACGACGCCGGATCTGCCGCCCGCCCTCCCATCCGCGGAGCCGGAGGCGCCGCTGTCGCTGTCGGCGCTGCTGTCCGGGCCGGGCACCCCGCTGCGGCAGGGCCTCGCATGGCGGATCTACGACGAGGCCGGAGATGGCGTCCGGCCCTCGATCGTCGCGCGATCGTCGGAGGCCGAGCCACGTTTCGTCCTGGCGCCCGGTACCTACACGGCGACCGTGACCTACGGTTTCGCCACCGCGTCGAAGCGGATCGTCATGGCGGGCCAGCCGGTCACTGAAACGCTGCGCGTGGCGGCCGGCGCCCTGAAGCTCTCCGGTGCGGTGGGCGATCAGAAGATTCCACCGGCCGAAGTGTCGTTCTCGGTCTTCGTGCCGGTCGGGACCAATTCCGAGGGCCGGCTCGTCCGCTCCGGCATCAAGACCGGCGAGCTGCTGCGGCTGCCGGAGGGCACCTATCACGTGGTGTCGATCTACGGCGAATCCAACGCGATCCAGCGGGCCGACCTCCGGGTCGAGAACGGCAAGGTGACGGAGGCGACCCTCAACCACCGCGCCGCGACCGTGACCCTGAAGCTGGTCTCCGCACCGGGGGCGGAGGCCTTCGCCGGCACTGCCTTCTCGGTACTGACGCCCGGCGGCGACACGATCCGCGAGGCGATCGGCGCCTTCCCGCAGGTGACGCTCGCGGAGGGCGACTACGTCCTGATCGCCCGCCATGACGGGCAGGTCTACACCCGCGAATTCAAGGTCGAGAGCGGGCTCGACCGGGATATCGAGGTGGTGGCCAAATCGGGCTGAGGCGCGGGCCGCATCAGGCGAACCACCGTGCCAGCGCGACGCAGACGGCGACCGCGGCAGCCGCGACGATCATTGCCGGCTCGATCCGCTCGCCGAGCACGAGGGCGGCGACGCCGAACCCGAGGAACGGTTGCAGCAGTTGGAGCTGCCCGATCGCGGCGATCCCGCCCCGGGCGAGCGCCCGATACCAGAACACGAACCCGATCAGCATGCTGAACGTCGCGACGTAGGCTAGGCCTGCCCAGGCCGGCAGTGGAATCGCAGCGGGTTCGGCTGGGCTCAGGATCAGCGCCAGCGGCAGACTGACCGGCAGCGACAGCACCGTAGCCCAGGCGATCACCTGCCAGCCGCCAAGCCGCCGCGCCAGGACGCCGCCCTCCGCGTAGCCGAGGCCGCAGATCAGGACCGCGGCGAACATCAGGGCGTCCCCGGGCCCGGGTGCACTCGACAGTCCGCGCGCGGCGAAGCCCACCGTGATGAGCGCGCCGCAGATCGACAGCAGCCAGAACGTGCGGGACGGCCGTTCGCCGGATCGCAGCGCCCCGAACAGCGCGGTCGCGAGCGGGAGCAGACCGACAAAGATGGTGCCGTGCGCCGCGCTCACCGTCCTCAGGGCCAAGGCCGTCAGCAGGGGGAAACCCAGCACTACGCCGGCCGCCACGATGACGAGCGCCGGGATATCCCGCCCGCGCGGCCGTCGCTCCCGGAAGGCCGCGAGGGTCGCCGCGGCCGCGATCCCGGCGAGGGCTGCCCGCGCGGCGCTGAGGAACGGCGCATCCATGCCGGTCAGCGCGAGGCGCGTGGCCACCAGCGACGCGCTGAAGATCGAGACGCCGATGAGCCCGTCGATCCAAGCGCCGGCGCTGCCGTGGCGCGCCGATGTCATCCAAACCGGCTGTCCCACCAAACGACCCTCCCGTGCGTGCCACCGCCGTGGGTGACATCACCGAAGAGCAGCTGCCAGGGACGATGCCATGTCGGGCGGCCGATCTGTCCTGCCGTGCGGGCAGTACGATCCGGGTCGATCCGTGCCCCCGGCAATCGCCCGCTGTTCCATGTTCCGGAGATTAACATTTCCGTGCGGTTGCGGAACGAGTCGGAGACTCAGCGGATTTCCAGCCGCCTATTTCGGGCTTCTGGAGACACATATGCGCCGCCTCGTCCTCGCTACCCTCGCCGTCGCAGCCCTGGCCGGACCGGCCCTCGCCGCCAATGAAGCGCCCGCGACCACCGCTCCGAAGTTCGAATCAGTCCCGCAGGACGCCGTGCTGAGCTACAACCTGATCGGGCTCAACGTCACCGACGCGCAGAACAACACCGTCGGCGAGATCAAGGACCTCGTGATCGATCACGACAAGCTCACGGGCTACATCGTCTCGGTCGGCGGCTTCCTGGGCATGGGCGAGCACTACGTGGCGGTCACGCCGTCTTCCATCGCCCTCGGCTACGACGCCAACGCTAAGAAGTGGAAGGCGATCATCGGCGCGAGCAAGGATCAGCTGAAGTCAGCGCCCGAATTCAAGTACGACGGCAAGTTCAAGCGGTAAGCATCTGGAATTCGTCCCCGGCCGCGTGACGGGCGGGGACGGTCCGGCACCGTTCAGACGGCACGGCTGCGACGCACCTCGGCTGGACCGCGCGTCAGACGGGACCGTCGAAGGCCTCGTGCGCCATCCGGGCGACGACGGCCTCACGCCGGGCCTGACGCAGGATGATACGCGCCGCAGCCCGCGCGTTCGCTGCGCGAAGCGGAGCCTGCGGTCCGCCTTCGCGCAGGGCGCGCCACGCCAGCGCACGAAACCATTTCGCGTTGGCGAGCGCCGCCGCCCGGCGGCTGATCGGACCGCCGACATCGAGCGGCTTTTCCAGAGTAACGGACGCCATTGGCTCAATCCTGGACTGCGACCCGCCGCTTGTCCGCCTGTGAGACAAGAGATGGATACCTATCGCCACTTGGGCAATAGTGATGCCGCTCCTAACTGTCAGATAGATCGCGATGATTCGGCATCCTCCGAATGCGGTAGGCCGATTCTGCCGGCGTGCGGCGTGCCGGCCGGATCGATGGGCGGGAACGTGCTTGAGCGGCAGCGACGTCCCGCCGCGAAACCTGCTGTCCGGACGGCCGCTCGGCATCTGACAAGCGATGTTGCGTTCCGGCGATCTGCGATGCCCCTACCTTCGCCACTACCGCGCAAGCGGGCCAACTCGACACCTGCCATGGCCGATCGCCTTGCACACGGTACACGGCAGCGACCTGTGGTTAGCGTCATCGGGCGATCCCACCCGCCAGCTCATCCTGAAATGCCCGCCTCAGCGGGCCTCGAAGGAGAGCTGCAGGGATAGCGCGGCTGGCCGGAGGTCTCCTCTGAGGCCGAGGCTTCGCTCCAGCGCCTCAGGTTGAAGGGATTGGCTGGGCGGGCCGACTTGTGGTTTCGCAGTCTCGCGTGGCGTACCGTGGGCAGGCCACCGCATCATTCGCTTTGGCCCTTGGTGTACCACAGGTTTTCGTTGCCAAACCGGTGGCCGCTTTTGCGGACTCGCTCAGGAGCGCTCCACCCGGGTCGTCCCAGGCGGGGCGAGGATCAACTCCCGTTGCGCGACTGTGGCGGGTGGTGCGGAACGAGAGCGGCGGATCCCTGAATCGACCGCTCGATCGGACGCCTAATCGACCGTCCGGCTCGGTTCGCAAGGCGCGTCGTCATTCGGGTCGATGATCATCGGGGCGGCGGCTCCGAAACCGAGGGCTGCCTCCCCGATCAGGTCGTCGAGCGCGTCGACGAACTTGAAAGCGTGATCGAAGACCCGGTGCAGCGTTCCGTTCATCGGCGATTCCCTCCCCGTCCGAGCGCGCCGCCGTGGACCGGTGGCGCCTCAGATTTCGCGTGTCCTGCGGCGCGCCCGGCGCGATCAGAGGAAATGCAGCGGCAGGGCACGGTCGAGCATCTCGGCGTAGGTGCCGGCCAGAACGGCGACGGTCACGGCGGCGGCTGCGGCTGCGACGGTGAGGCGGGTGGTGCGGGTCATCGTCTGTCTCCATCGGGTCCGCGGTAATGTTCGCGGCGTGACACCGATGTAAGCTCAAGCTTTCCCGGTCGACGTGCTACAGCACACGATCGCTGGACGACGATCCTGCCATCAGGCCGAGGCCACCGGTCTCAGCAAGCGCTGCAGATCGGCTTGGCCGTGGGCTGCCCCTCATGTTCCAGGCGATCCATCGTGGCGTCTCGCCCTTGGGCGGGTGATGCATCGTCCCGAGGGTCTCCGGTGCCGGAGGACGGCGTCCTGGCCATGCCGGTCGGGGCGGTGCGATCGCCGCGGCCCCCATTCCGGGAGTTGACGAAGGCCAGTCGATCGATCGGCTCCGCGCGAAACGGAGCCCAGGTGCTCCGTTCGCGGGCTGAGGCTTCGAGCTGTGCCTCGGGATCGACGCCGCCAGCGGCTCCGAGGCCGGGCTTCAGGAGACGGCCCGGCTCGAGATTGGGCGGTAGAGCGCCGTCCGAGACCGCGACAGGCGCAGCAGAGGAGGATGGCGATCCGACGCGCGACGATGGCGGGCTCCTCAACGTTCGGGGTCTCGCCTCGCCCGTAGGCCGAGGCAGCGAAACTCCAAGCCGCAGCGCATGCACGCGGCCTCAACGTTGAGCACGTCCTAACCCGAGATCCAGCTGTTATCCCGCCGGGTCTACGATATCGCTTCGTAAGTCTGAGAGGATGGTGGGCGCACTAGGGTTCGAACCTAGGACCCGCTGATTAAGAGTCAGCTGCTCTACCAACTGAGCTATGCGCCCGATCGCATCTGCGATCGCCCGGCGGCCACCAAGTCCGCTGGGGTGGCGGGCTGATACCAACGTGGCCGGGGGCTGTCCACCCCCGACGCCGGTTTTTCTCATTCCGCAGCGGCATGCTGTGCATGCACGCGCACCGCATGGGCCGCGAGCTTGTTCAGCGCCGAGAGATACGCCTTGGCGGACGCCACCAGCGTATCCGGGTCGGCGCCGCGGGCCGTGACGCTGCGCTCGCCATCCCGCAGGCGCACCGAGACCTCGGCCTGGGCATCGGTCCCGCCCGTGACGGCGTGGACCTGATAGAGTTCCAGCTGCGCCTGATGCGGCACCAGGGCCGAGATCGCGTTGAACACGGCATCCACAGGCCCGTTGCCGTCCGCCTCCTCGATCCGCGTGCCGGTCTCGTCTGCGACCCGCAGGGTCGCGCGCTGCGGGCCCCGAGTGCCGGCGATCACCGACAGGGAGACCAGGCGGATCCGGTCGTGCGCCGTGGCGAGGTTCTCGTCCACCAGCGCCTCGATATCCTCGTCGTAGACGTGCTTCTTGCGGTCGGCCAAGGCCTTGAACCGCTCGAACGCATCCTGGAACTGGTTGTCGGACAGGTGGAGGCCGAGATCCTCCAGCTTGGAGCGGAAGGCGGCCCGGCCGGAATGCTTGCCCATCACCAGGGAGGTCTTGGTCAGGCCGACCGAGGCCGGCGTCATGATCTCGTAGGTCTCCGCGTTCTTGAGCATCCCGTCCTGGTGGATGCCGCTCTCGTGCGCGAAGGCGTTGCGGCCGACGATCGCCTTGTTGAACTGCACCGGGAAGTTGGTGGCGTGGCTCACGAGCTTCGAGGCGCGGGTCAGCATGGTCGATTCGACCCCGGTCTCATAGGGCAGCACGTCGGCGCGGGTGCGCAGGGCCATGACGATCTCCTCGAGCGCGGCGTTGCCGGCCCGCTCGCCGATGCCGTTGATCGTGCACTCGACCTGCCGGGCGCCGCCCTCGATGCCGGCGAGCGAGTTGGCGATCGCCAGCCCCAGGTCGTTGTGGCAATGGACCGAGAACACCGCCCTGTCGGCGTTCGGTACCCGCTCGCGGACGCTCGCGAACATGTCGCGGTACTCGGAGGGCGTGGCGTAGCCCACGGTGTCGGGCAGGTTGATCGTCGTGGCACCGGCCTTGATGGCGGCCTCGACGCAGCGGCACAGGTAGTCGATCGGCGTGCGAGTCGCGTCCATGGCCGACCATTCCACGTCTTCCACGAGGTCGCGGGCCTGGGCGACGGTCTTCAGGATGATCTCGACCACCTCGTCCTGGCTCTTGCGCATCTGGTGGGCGAGGTGGATCGGCGAGGTCGACACGAAGGTGTGGATTCGCGCGCGCTGGGCGTGCCGCACGGCCTCGCCGGCCCGGGCGATGTCGGCGGGGATCGCGCGGGCGAGGCCCGCGATGGTGGCGCGCTTGGTGCGCTTCGCGATCTCCGAGACGGCCTCGAAATCGCCGATCGAGGCGATCGGGAAGCCGGCCTCGATGATGTCGACGCCCATCGTGTCGAGGAGTTCGGCCACCGCCAGCTTCTCGTCGAACGTCATGGTGGCGCCGGGGCATTGCTCGCCGTCGCGCAGGGTGGTGTCGAAGATCAGAATGCGGTCGCGGGCTGTGATGCTGGTCGTGGTCATAGTCTTACCCTGTCGCGGGCCGGCCGGCATGTGGCGCGGCGCGGCGTGATGCCCAGGCGGGCGGGTTCGCGAATGTCGAAAAATCCCCTGAAGGCCCAGGCGCGCGCCCGGACGGCCCTCAGGGGCGGGTAAGCAGAAGCGAAAGGCGAAGCCCGGCGCGGCGCGCACGGAGCCGGCGCACCGTAGCGGCGGTGCAGGCGGTCTCGGTCGCTGAGCCGGCTCTGGCCAAGGCTCGTCTCTCCCGGGTCGGGCGCGGACGGCATCGAGCAGCATCCGCGCGGTGGGCGGCAGAGGTAGCGCCCGTCCGCTCGAAACACAAGTGCCAGCCTCCGTTTGCCTCCCGGGGCGCCTTGCCAATGGCGGTCCCGCCTCGATAAAGCCCGCCGGCACGTCGAGAGAATCCGCGAGACCGCCATGGCCAGCTACAAGCTCCTGCTCCTCCCCGGCGACGGGATCGGCCCGGAGGTCGCGGGCGGCATGCAGGTGGTACTGGACGCCCTCAAGGAGACCGGCCTCGCGACGTTCGAGACCGAGACCGACCTCGTTGGCGGCAGCGCCCTCGACGCCCACGGGGTTCCGCTGGCCGACGCGACTTTGGAGCGAGCCCGCAACGCAGATGCGATCCTGCTCGGTGCGGTCGGCGGCCCGAAATGGGCGGGCGTGGCTTATGAGAACCGCCCGGAGGCCGGGCTGCTGCGCCTGCGCAAGGATCTCGACCTCTTCGCCAACCTGCGCCCGGCGATCTGCTACCCGGCGCTCGCCGAGGCGTCGGCGCTCAAGCGCGAGCTGGTCGAGGGCCTGGACATCATGATCGTCCGGGAACTCACGGGCGGCGTCTATTTCGGCGAGCCGAAGGAGATCACCACCCTTGAGGACGGCTCCAAGCGCGCCGTCGACACCCAGGTCTACACGACCGGCGAGATCGAGCGGATCGCCCACGTGGCCTTCGATCTCGCCGGCAAGCGCTCTGGCCGGGTCGCCTCGGCCGAGAAGCACAACGTGATGAAGTCCGGAATCCTCTGGAAGGAGGTCGTCACCAGGGTTCACGCCGACCACTACGCCGACCTCCAGCTCGAGCACATCCTGGCCGACAACTGCGCCATGCAGCTCGTGCGCCGGCCCAAGCAGTTCGACGTGCTGGTGACCGACAACCTGTTCGGCGACGTTCTATCCGACATCGCCGCCATGCTGACCGGCTCCCTCGGCATGCTGCCCTCGGCCTCATTGGGCGCGGTCGATGCGAGCGGCCTGCGCCGGGCCCTGTACGAGCCGGTCCACGGCTCCGCCCCCGACATCGCCGGCCAGGATAAGGCGAATCCGATCGCCATGATCGGCTCGCTCGCCATGTGCCTGCGCTACTCCTTCGGCCTCGGCGAGGCCGCGGACGCGTTGGACCGCGCCATAACGGACGCGCTCGCGGGCGGCGCGCGCACCGCCGATATCGCCGGCGCGGATACGAACCCGATGGGTACCCGTGCCATGGCGTCGGCCGTGGCCGATGCCTTGAAGGCCCGCGCGGCCTGACGTTCCGGACACAGGTGCCGGGGGAACGCCGGCGCCCGCGTGTTACGACGCATGGCGGATGGGCGCGCGCTTCGCTAAGACGCGCCCATCGAGAAGCGGGAGCGTCATGAAGGTCGAAGACGGGGCGTCCGAGCGCGGGAGCGCGGATTTCGGCTTCGAGCGCGTGGCGCTCGACGAGAAGCAGGGGCGGGTCGACAGCGTCTTCCACTCCGTGGCCCGCCGATACGACATCATGAACGACCTGATGTCGGCCGGCCTGCACCGGGCCTGGAAGGCGCAGCTCGTCTCCATGCTGCGGCCTCCGCAGACCCGCGCCTTCACCCATCTGGACGTGGCGGGCGGCACCGGCGACGTCGCCTTCCGGGTGCTCGCCGCCGGCGGCCCGCGCACGCGGGTGACCGTACTCGACATCAACGAATCGATGCTGCGCGTCGGTGCCGAGCGGGCGCGGGAGCGCAAGGTCGACGCAGACGGTGACCGGATCGCCTTCGTGACCGGCAATGCGGAGACGCTGCCGCTGCCGGAGGCCGCCTTCGACGCCTATACGATCGCCTTCGGCATCCGGAACGTGCCGCGGATCGAGACGGCGCTGGCCGAGGCGCGGCGGGTGCTCAAACCGGGCGGACGCTTCCTGTGCCTGGAATTCTCGGCCGTCGACATCCCGCTCCTCGACCGGATCTACGACGCCTACTCGTTCAACGTGATACCGCGGATCGGCGCCCGGGTGGCGGGGGATGCGGACTCGTACCGCTACCTCGTCGAGTCGATCCGGAAGTTCCCGACGCGCGGGGCCTTCGCCGGCATGATCGAGCGCGCCGGCTTCCGCCATGTCACCGACCGGCCGCTCACCGGTGGAATCGTGGCGATCCATTCGGGCTGGAAGGTCTCCTGACCGTGATCTCGGCGCGCGATCTCCCTCACCCCTCTGCTATGGAGGGTACCCTGCGGGGAAGGCGGAGCGAGGGGCAGCGCGACCCCGAGAGTTTCGGCTCCCGAAGCGACCTCTCCAGAACCGGCGCTCCCCTCTCACGACCCGACCTTATGGCCGGGCCGCCCTCCCCCGCAGGGGGGGGAGGGAAAAGGCTCGCATGATCGGCGCCGTGATCAACCTTTTCCGCGGCGCCCGGGTCGGCTTCGTGTTGGCCCGCGAGGGAGCCCTCGCCTTCGCAGACCCGTCGGAGCTGCCGCCGCACCTGCGCCTCGCCCTGCGGATCGGACGCCTGCTGGAGCGGCCCGGCCTCGGCGCGGGCGCCGCCCGGCTGTCGGCGGCGCTGACCCGCCTCGGCCCCTCCTACGTGAAGTTCGGCCAGTTCCTGGCGACCCGGCCCGACATCGTCGGCATGCGGGCCGCCTTCGACCTGGAGACGCTGCAGGACCGGGTTCCCCCCTTTCCGCAGGAGATCGCGATCCGCACCGTCGAGGCCGCCCTCGGCAAGCCCGTGAGCGCGCTGTTCGTCTCGTTCAGCGAGCCGATCGCCGCCGCCTCGATCGCGCAGGTCCACAAGGCAATCGTGCGGGATGCCGACGGCACGCAGCGCGCGCTGGCCGTGAAGGTCATGCGGCCGGGCGTGCGCGAGCGCTTCATGCGCGACCTCGAAGTTATGCGCTTCATGGCCCGGGTGGTCCACGCCCTGTCGCCGCAGGCGGAGCGGCTGCGGCCCCGCGAGGTCGTGGAGATCCTGGCCCGCTCCGTCCTCATGGAGATGGACTTTCGGCTCGAGGCGGCGGCGGCCTCGGAACTGGCCGAGAACACCAGGAACGATACGGATTTCCGCGTTCCGAAGCCCGAATGGGAACTCACCGCCCGCGAGGTGCTCTCGGCGGAATGGATCGAGGGGACCCGCCTGCACAGCGCGGCCGAACTCGCCGCCAAGGGGCACGACCCGCAGGCGATCGGCCGGACCGTGATCCAGAGCTTCCTCCGGCAGGCGATCCGCGACGGGTTTTTCCACGCCGACATGCACCAGGGCAACCTGCTGGTCGATGCCGAAGGCCGGCTGGTGGCGGTGGATTTCGGCATCATGGGGCGGCTCGGCCCGAACGAGCGCCGGTTCCTCGCCGAGATCCTGCTGGGCTTCATTCTGCGCGACTACCGCCGGGTGGCGAAGGTGCATTTCGAGGCCGGCTACGTGCCGGCCCACCACTCCGTCGATGATTTCGCGCAGGCGATCCGCGCGATCGGCGAGCCGATCCACCAGCGCCGGGCGGACGAGATCTCGATGGCCAAGGTGCTGACCCTGCTCTTCGACATCACGGCCCTGTTCGACATGAGCACCCGGACCGAGCTGGTGATGCTCCAGAAGACCATGGTGGTGGTCGAGGGCGTCGCCCGCTCCCTCGATCCGCGCCTCGACATGTGGACCACCGCCGAGCCGGTGGTGCGCGCCTGGATCGCCCGCAACATGGGACCGGTCGGCCGTGCCCAGGGCGGCCTGGAGGCGTTGCGGGTCGTCTCCGACGTGGTCGGCGATATCCCGGATCTCGCCATGCGGGTGAAGCGCGTGCTGGTCCGCCTGGACGAAGCCGGCACGGGCGATGCCCGCCGCCTGGAGGGGTTCGCCCGGGCCGAGCGCGTGCGTGCGATCTGGTCGACCCTGGCGCTGTGGGGCATCGCCGTCGGGGCTCTGGTGCTCGCCTTCCGGGGCCTCTGAGGCCGCGGTCAGGCGGCGTCGGCCTGCGACGGCATCAGCGCGCGCAACTCGCGGACGAGTTCACCGAGCCCCGTCTTGCCCTTGGCCAGGACCCGGTCCGCCTGCCCGGCGAGCCGCCGCCGGTCCTCGGCGGTGATGTCCTTGGCGGTGAGCACCACCACCGGCACGTCGCGCCGGTCCGGGCGCTCCCGCAGAACGCGCAGGAAGGTGAAGCCGTCCATCTCCGGCATCATCAGGTCGAGGAGGATCAGCCCGGGCTGCTCCTCCGCGATCCGGTCCAGCGCGCGGACGCCATTCTCCGCTTCCCGCACGGGAAAGCCTTCGCGTCGCAGGTAGGCGCAGATATGCGCGCGGACATCCGCCTCGTCCTCGACCACTAGGATCGGACCTTCGCCGCCCGCGGGCCGGAACCGATCCACGACCTGGCGCAGGTTGCCCCAGTCGATCGGCTTCTGGAGATAGTCGGTCGCACCGAGCGAGAAGGCGAAGTTCTGCTCGTCCAGGATGGTCACCATGACGATCGGCGTCGCCCCGATCTCGGGGTCGGCCCGCAGCGCCCGCAGCACGTCCCAACCGTCCATCTGCGGCATGGTCACATCGAGGAGCACCGCCCGCGGGCGCAAGGTCCGGGCGAGGTCCAGTCCCCGCCGCCCGTCCTCGGCCACCGTCACGGAGAAGCCCTCGCGCTCCAGGAACCGGGCGAGCAGGTCGCGGGTGGCGGCATCGTCGTCGATCACCAAGATGGTGTTGCGATCGGCCCCGACCGTGCCGGCTTCCCCCGGCGCCGACGCCTCGGCGCCCGGAACGTGCAGCGGCAGAGTCAGCGTGAAGGTGGTGCCCTGCCCTTCCCGGCTCGCCACCGTGATCGCGCCGCCGAGCATCTCGGCGAAGGCCCGGGTGATGGCGAGGCCGAGGCCGGTGCCGCCGAAGCGGCGCGTGGTCGAGGCGTCGGCCTGGGCGAAGCGCTCGAACAGCTTGGCGACCTGCGCGGCCGTCATGCCGATGCCGGTGTCGGTGACATCGAAGCGCAGTGCGTCTCCCGTGCGGGCGACCGCCAGGGTGATGCGTCCGTCCTCGGTAAACTTGGCGGCGTTGCTGAGCAGGTTGATCAGGCATTGGCGCAGCTTGGTGACGTCGGTATGGGCGATGCCCAGGTCGTCGGCGAGATCGAGCGCCAGAGTGTTGCCCTTCTTGGCGATCAGGCCCTCTACGGTCGTGGCGACATCGCGCACCACCGCAGCCACGTCAAAATCCTCGGCGAAGATCTCGACCCGGTCGGCCTCGATCTTCGAGATGTCGAGCACGTCGTTGATCAGGCCGAGGAGGTGCCGCGCATTGGACTCGATCTTCTTCATGTCGGCGATGAGCGCCGCCTCGCCGAGATCCTCCAGCTCCTCCTGCACCATCTCGGAATAGCCGATCACCGCGGAGAGCGGCGTGCGCAGCTCGTGGCTCATGTTGGCCAGGAACTGGCTCTTGGCGGTGTTGGCCGCCTCGGCGGCGGCCCGGGCCGCCTCGATCGCGGCCTCCGCCTCCTTGCGCTCGGTGATATCGGTGTGCGTCCCGACCCACTCGCGCAGGCTGCCGTCGGAATCGAGGATCGGCACGGCGCGCACGCTCATGTGCCGATAGCCGCCCGAGGCGATGCGGATCCGGTGTTCCGTCACGTAGGGACGGCGGGATGCCACCGCCGTCGCCCAGGCCGTCCGGGTATGGTCGCGGTCCTCGGGATGGATGGCGTCGAGGAAGCCGAGCCCGGCATAGGCCGCCTCGTCCTGTCCGGTGAACCGGCTCCAGGCGATCTGGCGGCGCTGGAGGCTGCCCTCGGGATTGGCCGTCCAGACGATCGCCGCGCTGGCCTCGATCAGCGAGCGGAAGCGCTCCTCGCTGCGCCGCAGCCGGGCCTCCGCGAGATGGCGGATGGTCTCGTCGACGACGACGAGGCCGACGCCCTCGACAGCCTGTCCCACCGTGCCGGTTGCGGGGTCGGCGCCGCGCAGCGGATAGAAGCTCATCGAGAACTGGCGCAGCCCTCCCGGCGCCGAAGGCGTCGGGACAGCGACCGGCACGTCGGGCGAGACCAACCCCTCCTTGAGGGCCGCGTCGAGCTTCGGCGCCAGCTCCGCGCGCAGGGTCGGCAGCATCGCCCAGATCGGCGCGCCGAGATCGGCCCCGAACCCGCGCTCGCTCATCGTTGCGAGCGCCCGATTCATGTGTCGGATCTGGAGGTCGCGGTCGAGGAAGCCCAGCCCGACCGGGGCGTTGGCCAAGACGCCGTCGAGGAGCCGCGACATGCGCAGCGATTCCTGGCGCCGCACCAGGGCGAGGCGCGCGAGGAACAGGATGGCGCCCAGCGCCGATGCCCCGGACAGAAGGAACAGGATCAATCCGCGCCGGTGCGCCCGGACCTGGAGCGCGGCGAGGTTCGCGGCCGCGACCTCCTGGCGCGCGGCGGCCTCCATGCGGATCGCGTCCATCAGGCGCTTGCCCTCGCCGGACCGGACGAGGTCGGTCGCCGCATCGAACCCCTGCGCGCGCCGCGCCGCGATCACCCGGGTGGCGAAGTCCCGCTTCTGCGCGATGAGGCCCCCGAGCGACGCTCCGCCTGCGCGAACCGGTTCCTGCGCGGCCGAGCCGAGGCTCGCCAACTCCGCCTCGATCCGCGGAAGAGCGGCCGTGTAGGGCGCAAGATAGTCCTCGCTGCCGACCAGCACGAAGCCGCGCTCGGACGTTTCGAGGTCTTTCACTTCGGAGATCAGACGCTCGACCTCGGCGATGACCGCGTTGGTCCGGGCGGTGGCCGCGCGGTCGGCCTCGCCCGCGAGGTAGTTCGCCGTGCCGGCCGCCAACGCCACGACGAGCAGGATGAACGCGGCGGGCGAGCCGAGCAGCGGCCCCAGCGGGCCGGCGCCGCGCCAGTTGCGCCGCCGCAGGCGAAAGATCGATCCGACCCCCGGGCGCGCGATCATGTCTCGACCAGTCCCGTGCTTGCGCCGGAGGCTTCCGAATCGGGTTTGCCGTGCGGCAGGGCGAGGTATTCGCGCGAGCGCATCTCGATCAGCCGGGAGACGGTCCGGTCGAACTCGAAGGCCTCGCGTCCGGTCGCGGCGGTGTAGAGTTCCTGCACCTCGGCGGCGGCTGACGCCACCAGCTTGACGTGCCGGTCGTAGAGCGTGTCGATCAGCGTGATGAAGCGCTTGGCCTCGTTGCGCTCAGCCTCGGTCATCACCGGGATCCCGTCGAGGATGATCGTGTGATAAGCGCGGGCCAGGGCCAAGTAGTCGGACGCGCCGAGCGGCTTGCGGCAGAGATCATCGAAGTCGAAGCGCGCCACGCCGCCCGCCGCCTCCGGGATCACGACGTCCCGCCCGTGGACCGCGACCACCGCCGGCGGGCCCTTCGCCTTGCCGGTGAGGCCCTTGAACGCGGCATCGAGGGCGGCGCGGGCCTCGGGGCCGGCCGGTACGTGATACACCGCCGCCCCGCCGAGCTTTTCCAAACGGAAGTCGGTGCGGGAGTCGAGGCGCAGCACCTCCACACGCTCAATCAACGTCGCGATGAAGGGCAGGAACAGGGCCCGATTCAAGCCGCCCTCGTAGAGCCGGTCCGGCTCGACGTTCGAGGTCGCCACCACGGTCACGCCGCGCCGGAACAGGTGGCCGAACAGGCGCCCCAGGATCATCGCGTCGGCGATGTCGGTGACCGTGAACTCGTCGAAGCACAAGAGGGTGGCCTCGTCGGCGAGCTGATCGGCCACCGGGCCGATCGGATCGTCGCCCTTCACGGTGCCGGCTTTCAGTGCCTGGCGATAGGCGTGGATGCGCTCATGGGCGTCGGCCATGAAGCCGTGGAAGTGGACCCGGCGCTTCGGCTCCGGCGCCGATTCGTGGAACAGATCCATCAGCATGGTCTTGCCGCGCCCGACCGAGCCCCAGATGTAGAGCCCCCGGGGCGTCTCGGCCTCGTCCTTCCGCCGGAACAGCCAGCCCAGCGCACTGGTCTTGCTGGCGCGCTTGCGGCGCTGAAGATCCGAGATCAGCCGGTCGAGGGCGCGGACGAGGCGGGCCTGCGCCGGATCGCGCTCGATCGCGCTCGATGCGACGAGGGCTTCGTAGCGTTCGTGGACCGGCCCTGGCGAAACGGCCCCGGCGCGCGCCTCCGGCGATGGCGTGGTGTGCAGGCCGGATCTGTCGTTCACGCCGCTTGTTCCTCGCAGCCCGCTGCCGCGCCGTTCGGGCGCCCGTGCCCGCATCGGTAGCCGACGGCCCGGGCCTCCCCCTGTGCCGGGGAAGGCCAACCTGAATCAAGTGCGCGACGGACGTCCGGACATCAGAACGCTTCGGCTGATCGGCGCATGGCAGCCGCGCGCATGGCCGTTCGGACAACGTGTTGCATTGCACAATGAGCCGCGGAATGCGACATCCGCGGTGGTTCTCGGGAGGGACGTCCGGAGTTTCTGCGCGCGAGCGCTCAGACCGGAGACCCAACATGGCCGTTTCAGCGCGTAACGCGCCGGTCCGCACCGTCCGGCGCCTGTGGCCGGCGGACCGCGACGCGGTTCTCGACTACTTCCTCCGCCTCGATCCCGAGACGCGGGCGAGCCGCTTCATGGGCAATGTCAGCGAGGCGGGCGTGCGGGCCTATGCCGCGCAAGCGGTCACGGCGGACGGCATGATGTACGGCGCCTCCGTGGACGGCGTACTCCGCGGGCTCGGCGAGCTTCGGCCGATGGGACCGTCCCCGTCTCGCTATGCCCTGGGCCCACGGGCCGAGGCGGCGTTTGCGGTCGAGCGGGCCTTTCGCCGCCAGGGCCTTGGCGCCGACCTGTTCGCACGGATCGCCCGCGCGGCTCGCCACCGCGGCGTCGTCGACCTCCACGTGCGCTGCCTGTCCGGGAATGGGCCGATGCTCCGGCTGGCGGCGAAGCACGGCGCCGCCTTGCGATATGCGGGCAGCGAGATCGACGGCGCCCTCCATCTCGAACAGCCCACGCCGTTCTCGCTCTGGTACGAGGGCATCGCCGAGGCATTCGATTTCAGCCTTTCGGTCAGCTTCCCGAACCGGCCTGGCACCGCGGCTTGACGGTATCCGCCCGCGAAGCGTCCGAGCGACGGATTGCCGTTCGGACGGTTCAAGTCCTGGTTTCGACCGGGCGAAACCGTCCACGGGCGCAGGGCGGAGCCTTGGACATGCCGCAGGGCTAAGCCCTGAGAACCCGCCGGAGGGTTGAGAACCAGCTCATTTAAAGTGTTTGACGCTCGCCTCGCCGGTCAGCAACCTCGGCGGGCGTGGCGCCGACTGGATTGCTTCGCTTGCGCTCGCAAGGACGGTGCGCGGATGCAATGGCCACCACGCCGTTGATGATCGCGCAGAAAACCTCACCCCGCCGCCGGTTGGAAACACCTTGAGAGAGCTGGACTGAGAACCCTTTGGAAGCCCGGAATCTCGGGTCAAACAGGTCGTGATGCCCACGGGTTCGAGGCTGCAATTGCTGCGGGCGAAGCGCGGGGCGAACAGCGCTCAACCGATCCCGTCGCCCACAAGCGCGAAGGTCAGAAGATCGACGGAGACGGCCCCGCCGCGCAGGAGTGCCCGCGCGGCGGCGTTGCCGGTGGCACCGGTCGTCGTCACGTCGTCGACGAGGAGGACCCGGCGCCCGCGGATTCGATGGGCTTCGGCGGCCGGCACGCGGAACGCGCCGCTGAGGTTCTCGGCCCTGGCCGCCCGGCTGAGCCCGACCTGGGAGCGCGTTGCCCGCACGCGCGCCAGCGCAGCCGGCGCGAAGGGAAGCGCCGCATCGGCGGCGATCGCCCGACCGAGCAAGGCCGCCTGATTGAAGCGGCGGCGCCAGAGGCGGGCCCGATGGAGCGGAACCGGTACGAGGCAGTCGGCTTCGGCAATCAGGAGGCGTCCGCGCGCGGCCATCATCCGGGCCATCACCTTAGCGAGGTCAAGGCGATCCTCGTACTTGAGGCGGTGCACCAGGCGGCGCGCCGCGCCTTCGTAGAGCGATACAGCCCGGCAGCGGCCGAAGACCGGTGGCTCGGCGATGGCGCGCGGCGAGAGCAGCGGGCCGAGTCCGAGATCCACCGCGAAGGGCGTCCCATAGCGCTGGCAGACCGGTTCCTCGATCAGCCGCAAGCCGGACCAACAGCTCGGGCAGAGCGCACCGGGATCGGCCGTCGCCGCGCCGCAGCCCGAGCAGGTCGGTGGGTAGATCAACGACAAGGCCCCGCGCGGTATTCCGCGCAGGGCCGCAGCGACCGCCTGGATCGCCGTCATCCCGTGACCGGCTCTCTGTCAGCCGGGTTGTTACTGGGCCGAGACGGGCCGCGCCGGCGCACCCATCTGCTGCTGATCCATCTGGCGAGCGCGGGCATTGGCCCGGTGGCGGCCGATCGCGCAGCCGGCGGCGGCGCCCATGAGGCCGTGATGGCCGGCGTAATGGCCGGCGATGCCGCCGACGATCGCGCCCTTGATGCAGCCCTTGGCCTCGGCGCCGCCCGCAGCGGTGAGGGCGGCGATGGCGACGACGGCTCCGACGAGGGTGCGCTTCATGGTGATTTCTCCCGAACAATCTGGGCCATACGGCCAACTGCACCAGCAACAGCGCGCCTGCCGAGTCGTTCCACCCGTCTGCCGCACCTCACGATTCCGTGCGTCTTCCGCAACATCAAGGGTTCGAGATGCTGGCGGGACGCCACCGTCCACGCCATTTGCGCGGGATGGATGCTTCCGCCACCCTGTTCGACACCGCGACCGTTCGGCAGCGGCTCGCCCGCGCCGTCCAGAGCGGCTACGCCGGCTTTCTGCTCGACCGCCTCGCCGAGGATCTGGACGACCGCCTGGGCGCGGTACTGCGCAGCTTCCCGACCGTGCTGGACCTCGCCACGCCGGTCCCGGTCGCCGCGCCGATCCTCGAACGGCGCTACCCGCAGGCGTGGCATCTCCGGCTCGCGCCGCTGGCGGAGGCCGGCGGCAACCGGATCGTCGGCGATCCGGAGCTGCTGCCGCTGGCGCCCGGAAGCCTGGACCTCGCCGTCTCACTGCTTGCCCTGCACGGCGTGAACGATCTCCCCGGCACCCTGATCCAGCTCCGCCGAGCCCTGCGGCCGGACGGATTGTTCGTCGGATGCCTGTTCGGCGGCGCAACGCTGACGGAGCTGCGCCAGAGCTTCGGTCAGGCCGAGAGCGAGATCGAGGGCGGCATCAGCCCTCGGGTCGCTCCATTCGCGGCCGTCCGCGAGGCGGGCGCCCTGCTACAGCGGGCCGGTTTCGCGCTTCCGGTGGCCGACACGGACACCCTGACGGTGCGCTACGCCGATCCCTTCGGCCTGATGCGCGACCTGCGCGCCATGGGCATGACCAACGCCATCACCGAGCGGCGGCGGACGCCGTTGCGCCGGTCGACTCTCGTGCGCGCCGCGGAGATCTACGCCGAACGGTTCGCCGATGCCGATGGGCGCGTCCGGGCGACCTTCGAGGTGCTGTGGCTGTCCGGCTGGGTCCCGCATGCCAGCCAGCAGAAGCCGCTGCGACCGGGCAGCGCCAAGTCGCGTCTTGCCGACGCTCTCGGAACGATCGAACTGAAGCCGCAGGAGCCAGAATCGCCATGAAGATACCGGGACCCGACCATCCCATCACCGTCACGCCGGAGACGCGCCGCGTCCGCGTCACCGTGGCCGGCACCGTCGTCGCCGACACGCGCGACGCCCTGAGGTTGGAGGAGGCCAGCTATCCCCCGGTCTTCTACGTGCCGCGCCGGGATACGCGGTCTGCGTTCTTCGCGCCGTCGGCGCGCACCAGCCATTGCCCCTACAAGGGCGACGCGCGATATTTCGATCTCGCCGTTCCCGGAACGCGGCGGCCCGACGCGGTCTGGAGTTACGAGATGCCCTACCCCGCGGTCGATGCGATCCGCGAGTATGTCGCGTTCTACCCGGATCGGGTCGACGCCCTCGACGTGTTGGACTGATCGGCCGAAGCGTCTCGGCGCTCAGGCGTGGACGAGGGTCCAGAAGCCGGACTTGCGCCCGTGCTGTTGCCGAAGCTTGGCGCGGTAGCCCTCCGGATCCGGCTCGACCGCGCCGGGTTCGAGCCGCGCCGCCAAGCCGTCGAGTTCCGCGAGGTAGCGCGCGGCGTGCGGGTAGGCCGGACTGCGGCCGTAATCCAGAATCCCGTCGATGAGCCGCCGGTAGAGGATCGTGGCGGCCAGGGGATGGTCCTGGGCCAGGACTTCGGCGGCCGGTGCCAGGACGGTGTAGCGCAGGGCACCATCCCAGACGGTCGGCCGATCCGTCACCAGCCGGGCTGCGCGGCGCGGGTCGGGCCATGCGGTCAGGAAGGCGAGCGCCCGATGGGTATCCGAATAGGCCTCGACATGGTCCAGGGCGCGGTGGAGCGCCTCCTCGTCCTCGAAATCGGGTAGTTTGGCGAGGAACCCGCGCAACATGGGCGCGTCGAGCTCGTTCTCGAACCTGGTCCAGCGCAGATCCTGTGCCTCCGCGCTCCGGCCGAGGGCGTCGAGGATTTCGATCTCCACCACCTGCCGTTCGCGCTCGGGCACCCGCGGGTCGAAGACAGCGATCAAGTCTTCCCGGGTGGCCATGCGGCGCTGGGGATCCTGCTTGCGCCGGATCCAATCCAGCGCTTCCTGCGCGCGGCCCGTGCCGAGCAGGCGCCTCGCAATCTCGGCTCGGTCCTCGGCCCCGGGTGCGATCGCGCTTTCGAGGGCGATATAGGCGTCCGGATCGCCGCGGCGGTCGGCGATGGCCTGACGCAGACGCTGGATCTCGATGCGATGGTCCAACCGGTAGAGCGCAGCGCGCTTGCGCCGCTTCATGTCGGTCTCAGTGCGCGTTGCCGCGTCGGCGAGGCGGACATCGATCTCCGCGAGGGCATCGACCGGAAGCACCGGCACCATCTCGCTGAGGAGAGCACCAAGCGGGCCCAACGGATCGTCCGTGAACGGTCCGACGAGGCTCACGGCGACGCTGGCGGCGGCATGCGGCGGCAATGCGCTTGCGATCGCGACGAACCCTGCGGAGGCCCGATCGAAGATGCCCTGAATCGCGCCGTTGCCGTCGTCGACCCGGTCCAGCACCGTGTCGGCGCCGTCGAGGAACCGGCGCAGGCGGTCGAGGGCCGCAGCGGAGTCGAGGGGGCGCAGCTCGTCGAGGATCACCGTGACCAGGGCGGTGAGATCGGCCGCGAAGGCGCGGCGCTTCTGCCAATCGATGTAGCTTTGGGCGCCTTCGAGCGCCGTCAGGCGCCGATCCACGATCGCCGCGACGGCCTCCGGCCCTTGGAGCGAGGCGAGCGCCGCGCTGACCAGCTTCTTGAAGCCGGCATTGCGCGCTGTTTCTCCAAGGATGAGGCCGATCAGGCGGTCCATGCCGAGCGCCGCCAAGGTCTCGGGCGACGGCGTCGTGCGACGTGCGCCCTTCGGTAGAGACGGCTTCTTGGCTGGCGGCGCCTTGGGCTCTACCGAACGCGTTCGTGCCACGACCGCTCCTGTCGATGCGCACCAGCCCCCATGGTCGCCCGCGTGGGTCTACTCGACGACCTTGGCGCGCGGCCGATCGTTGCCCGGAGCCGTCTCGTCGTGCCAGCCGCCGGCCTGATCCTGGTATCGGATGCCCTCCGTCGAGCCCGGCACCTGCTGCTCGGCCGCCGCAGCCTGCGCTGCCTGCAGGGCTTCCTCTCGGCTCGGAAAAGTCTCGGAAAAGACGTCGCCGACCTTGTAGGCGAAACCGCCATCATGCTCGACGATACGATAGGTCACTTCGGACATCACGCCTCCTGTACGCGCCGATGATCGTTGAGCGCGAACCCGCCGGACGCGCCACGGTTCCGGAAGGCTTGATGCGCCAGCCTCCGATCCGCCGGAAAGTGCGGTTAGACGCGATCGATCCCGGCGGTTCCAGAACGATGATGCGGCTCAGAACGATCCTAGCCCTGACACTCCTGCTCGCCGCGCGACCGGCCAGCGCCGAAGACGGCTTCCTCGACAAGCTGTTCGGCGGCTCCTCGCGGGGGACGCCACCCAATCCGTTTGCGTCGAACTACTCCTCGACGCCGCCCACGGCCGACGACGTCCGGACCGAGCGAATGCGGCGATCCGGTCGCGGGGAGCGGGGAACACAGGCGTCGCCCCTACCCCCAGGCCGAATCCCCGAGGAGTGAAGCGGATCAGGAATCGCCGACCACCCCGGCCGCATCCTGGGCCTGAAGCACATCCGGACGCGGCATCGAGATGATGTTGTAGCCCGCATCCACGAAGTGGATCTCGCCGGTCACGCCGCCCGAGAGCGGCGAAAGCAGGTAGAGGGCCGAGCCGCCGACATCCTCCAGGTTGACCGTCCGCCGCAGCGGAGCATGGGCGCGCTGGTGGTTGTACATCAGCCGCGCGTCGGCGATCCCGGCACCGGCCAGCGTGCGCATCGGACCGGCCGAAAGGGCGTTCACGCGGATCCCGTCGGGCCCAAGATCGCTCGCGAGGTAGCGCACCGAGGCTTCGAGGGCCGCCTTGGCTACCCCCATCACGTTGTAGTTCGGCATGACCCGCGTCGCACCGCCATAGGTGAGCGTCAACAGGGAGCCGCCCGGCTTCATGCGCTTCGCCGCCCGCTGGGCGATCTCCGTGAAGGAGAAGCACGAGATCGTCATCGTGCGCACGAAGTTCTCCCGCGTGGTCACGTCGACGTAGCGGCCCTTGAGCTGCGCCTTGTCGGAGAAGCCGATGGCGTGAACCACGAAGTCGAGCCCGCCGTCGAACCGCCGGTCGAGCGCCTCGAAGGCGGCGTCCACGGATGCCAGATCGTCAACGTCGCAGGGCAAAACGATGTCCGAATCAAGCTGGGCGGCGAGCGGCGTCACGCGTCGGCCCAGCGCCTCGCCCTGATACGTGAAGGCCAGTCGGGCCCCTTCGGCGTGGAGGGCCCTGGCGATACCCCAGGCGATCGAGTGATCGTTGGCGACACCCATGATCAGGCCGCGCCTGTCCGCCATCAAACCCGTCATGCCGACATTTTCCCGAACGCGCCCGCCGTGCCCGGAGGGCCGGGCCGCGATGCGCTCGACCGAACCGCGACAGGGTGCCTTAACGCGCCTCGCGCCGCGCTCCAAACGCGCCGGAGCTTGGCAGCGAACAAAAAAAGCCCCGCCTCACGGCGGGGCGCTCACGATCCTGCGGGCGGGCTCAGAAGTGGCCGTCGGTCTGTGAACTGGCGTCTTCGATCAGCGCCTGCTTGGCGTAGATCGCAGCATATCCGGCGATCACCAGCCCGCTCAGCGTTCCGAGGATGAATGTCCCCATGCCCACCCCCAATCCTCAACGCGGGGTAAACGCCGCCCTCGCCCGAAGGGTTCCTGTACGACCGGTCAGGCGTCGACGTGCTTCAGCACCAGCGTCGCGTTGGTGCCGCCGAACCCGAACGAGTTGGTCAGGACATGGCCGAGCTTGGCACCGTCCCGGCGCGCGCGCAGGATCGGCATGTCGGCGAAGGCCGGGTCCAGCTCGTCGATATGCGCGCTCTCGCAGATGAAGCCGTTGTTCATCATCAAGAGACTGTAGATCGCCTCTTGGACACCGGTGGCACCCAGCGAATGCCCGGTCAGCGATTTCGTGGCGGCGATCGGCGGACAGGCGTCGCCCTGGCCGAACACCTCGCGGATCGCCTCGATCTCCTTGTCGTCGCCCACCGGCGTCGAGGTGGCGTGGGGATTGATGTAGTCGATCCGCGCGCCCTTGATCCCTTCGAGCGCCTGCCGCATGCAGCGGACCGCGCCCTCGCCCGATGGCGCAACCATGTCGTGACCGTCGGAGGTCGCGCCGTATCCCGCGACCTCTCCGTAGATCCGGGCGCCACGCGCCTTGGCGTGCTCCAGCTCCTCCAGAACGAGGACGCCCGCACCGCCTGCGATCACGAAGCCGTCGCGATGGGCATCATAGGCCCGGGAGGCCCGCGCCGGCGTGTCGTTGAACTTCGACGACATGGCGCCCATGGCATCGAACAGCACCGAGAGAGTCCAATCGAGATCCTCGCAGCCGCCCGCGAAGATGATGTCCTGGCGGCCGCCCTGGATGATCTCGGCGGCGTTGCCGATGCAATGGTTCGACGTCGCGCAGGCCGAGGAGATCGAGTAGTTCACGCCGCGGATCTTGAACCACGTGGCGAGCGTCGCGGATGCGGTCGACGACATCGCCTTTGGCACCGCGAACGGGCCGATGCGCTTCGGGCCCTTGTCGCGGGCGATGGCGGCCGCCTCGACGATCACCCGGGTCGAGGGGCCGCCCGAGCCCATGATGATTCCCGTGCGCGCGTTCGAGACGTCGCTCGCTTCCAATCCCGCATCGGCGATCGCCTGATCCATGGCGACGTGGTTCCAGGCGGTGCCGCCGCCGTGGAAGCGCATGGCCCGGCGGTCCACGACGCCCTCCGGATCGAGGGTGGGCGCGCCGGAGACTTGGCTTCGGAAGCCGTGCTCGGCGTAACTGGCGTCGCGCGCGATGCCCGAGCGGGCTTCGCGCAGGGAGGCCAGCACCTCTTGCGTGTTGTTGCCGATGGACGAGACGATGCCCATCCCGGTGATGACGACACGGCGCATGATGGTGACGATACCTCCGTCGCGGCGTCGCTCGCACGCACCGCGTCCCGGTCAGCTAAGATGACGCGGACACAATCTCAACCGCCCAATCGGCCCGACGTTGCGGCCAAGCCGCGAACTGGGCTGCCGATTCAACTCTGGAACAGGCCCACGCGCATGTCCTGGACTTGGTAGACCCGTTCGCCGTCGGCCTCCAGCCAGCCGTCGCCGATCCCGAGCACGAGCTTGCCCTGTCGGACGCGCTTGACGTCGACGTTGTAGACGACCCGCTTCATCGACGGCAGCACTTGGCCCGCGAGCTTCACCTCGCCCACGCCCAGCGCCCGGCCGCGGCCGGGGGACCCCAGCCAGCCGAGGTGGAAGCCCAGCATCTGCCACAGGGCGTCGAGCCCCAGGCAGCCCGGCATCACCGGATCGCCCTGGAAATGACAGGGGAAGAACCAGAGGTCGGGACGGATATCGAGTTCCGCGGTCACGTGGCCCTTGCCGTGGGCGCCCCCGTCGGCGGCGATCGACGTGATCCGATCGAACATCAGCATCGGCGGCAGGGGCAACTGCGCGTTGCCGGCTCCGAAGAGTTCGCCCCGCCCGCAGGCCAGAAGGTCCTCGAAGGAGAAGTGCGACCGGCGGCTCGCGTGCGGTGCGGAGGTGTCGGCGTCTGGCGGCATTGCGTTGGCTGTTTCCTCGGGATCCGGGTGCGGCGCGCCCGTCAAGGCGTCCACCCCTCCTGTGGCGGGCGGGTTAGCACGGGGCGATGCGCCTTCAAAGCCGAAGGCCGTTGGGCCGATTCTGTGTGGTGCGGCAATGCTCGGGTTGCGACCACATGACCAGTTCCATATACTGGTCAGAATCTTTCCCTGGCCCCTCGTCGAGCGTTCAGTCCAGCGATGTCCGAACCGGTGCCCTTCCAGGCCGTCTTCAACGGGCGGGTTCCCGCTCCCCAGCTCGAGGCCAACGGGACTCCGCGCCGCGGCTGCCCGCTGTCCGACCTGCGCGATCGTCTGCGCCGGGCGGGCCTGCGCCCGACGCGGCAGCGCCTGTCCCTGGGTTGGCTCCTGTTCGGGCGCGGTGACCGTCACCTGACCGCGGAAATGCTCTACGACGAGGCCATGCGGGCCAAGGTGCCGGTCTCGCTGGCGACGGTCTACAACACCCTGCACCAGTTCACCGAAGCAGGCCTGCTGCGTCAGCTCGCGCTCGACGGGTCGAAGGCCTATTTCGACACGAACCCGAGCGAGCACCACCACTTCTACCTGGAAGACGAGAGCCAGGTGATCGACATGCCCGATTGCGGCATCACAGTCGATTCGCTGCCCGAGGCCCCCGAGGGTATGGAGATCGCCGGCGTGGAGGTGATCGTCCGCCTGCGCCGCGCCCGGCCGAACCTGCGCCGTCAGAGCTGATCTGGGCGGGACGGACCGTCGCGGACAGCCTCGGCCCGAAACAGGCAGTGAAGCGATGCTGTGCCGCCGCGCATCGATTCCGATTGACGGCGATCAGAGGTCGGTTTTTCAATAATCCTGGGCGGCATCTGGGAGTGCTGCGAGCACACGCTCGAACCGAGCCCGGTCGACGTGGTGGGCAAGCGCGCGTGCGACGGCGGCAATGGCGTCCTCGGGCGCCACGTTATGATCGATGCGTATGGTCTGAACGTCCCGCGTGAGGCTCGCCCGATCGCCGAAGGGCAGAACTGTCTCGTCCATATCCCAATCGGCCACGAAAAGGGCCCTCAGCAGCGCCGGAACGATCCGGCGAAGCATACGGCGTCGCGCGCCGAGAGGCGGCGGCGGAAGACGAGGAGAACGGCTCGCACCGCCGCGTAGGCGCGATGCGTGGTCTCGCACCCCAGAGCATCGCGCGCCGCGATCAGGAAGGTCTCGAAATCGCGGGAGGCGACGCGGTATTCACGGGGGACGGTCATCTCGGTCTGACCAGGGTTCCCGACGGGACTCGCTACTCCACCACCTCGTTCGGGTAGACGCCCCAGAGGCGGTTCTGGCGGATGTAGCCATCGACATCGCGCTTGTTAGGCAGCGCCACGATCAGGCGGCACCATGTGCCGGTGCAGCTCTTCACGCTTCCGATCACCCCGGTCTGAAGCTTGGCTTCATCCTCGGCACCGTCATCGGCTTTGGCGCGCAGCGACACGGACGCCTTCTCGACACCCTTTTCGGGGCCGGCATTGACGATGGCGGTGCGCCGTCCGGAGAGCAGCGAGTGCAGGACCCAGCCCTCGGTCCCCTCCGAGTCACGGATCCGGCGCCAAGTCTCGAACTCGCCCACGATCTCAACCGGCAGACCCGCCCGCTGGAACACCCACAGGGTGCGGTGATCCTTGGACGGCCCCTCACGCAGGTTGACGCGATCGGTCTTGAGGCTGGCGTAGCGCGGCAGCGGCAGCTTGGTCACCGGCCCGACCCCGGTCTCGATCGGGGCGGCGGGGGCTGCCGCCGCGTCGATCGCGGGGCCAGCCGCCAGCAGCGCCGCGACGGCGAGGCTGAGGCGTAACACGCGCATGATCGTCTCCCAGTCCGGACGGGTCGTTGGTGGCGAACGGGCTTGTCGAAAGCGAGGCCCTTCCGGCGCGCGGGCCGTGCCGGCATCCGATTGTGTTCCGGCCCACCTCTGGTAGAGAGTCCGGAGGGCCGGGACAGGCTCCGGAACCGGCGCCGCGCGACCGATCCTGTCTGGCCGATTTCGGTTAACGGACGCTTGCGCCGGGCGCCACGGCCGCAGAGCTGACGGGGAGAGAGACGTGTCGAAGCGCAAGCCGCTGGTGGTCGTGACGCGGCGGCTGCCGGATGCCGTCGAGACGCGGATGCGCGAGCTGTTCGACGTCCGCCTCAGTTCCGACGACGCGCCCATGGCGGCCGATGCGATGGCCAACGCCCTGCGCGAGGCCGATGTCCTGGTCCCCACCGTCACCGACGAGGTGGATGCGGGGCTGATCGCCCAGGCCGGGCCGAACCTGCGGCTGATTGCAAATTTCGGCAACGGCGTCGATCACATCGACGTATCGGCGGCGCTGGAGCGCGGCATCACGGTCACCAACACGCCGGGCGTGCTGACCGAGGACACCGCCGACATGACGATGGCGTTGATCCTCGCGGTGGCCCGGCGGGTCGCCGAGGGCGCGCGGATCATCCCGGACGACGAGTGGACCACCGGCTGGTCGCCGACCTGGATGCTCGGGCGGCGCATCACCGGCAAGCGGCTCGGGATCGTCGGCATGGGCCGCATCGGACAGGCCCTCGCCAAGCGCGCCCGGGCCTTCGGCCTGCAGGTTCACTACCACAACCGCCGCCGGGTGCCGGCCGCCATCGAGGGCGCGCTGGACGCGACCTACTGGGAGTCCCTCGATCAGATGCTGGCGCGCGTCGACATCGTGTCGGTGAACTGCCCGCACACGCCGGCGACCTATCACCTGCTGTCGGCGCGCCGGCTCAAGTTGCTCAAGCCCGAGGCGGTGGTCGTGAACACCGCCCGCGGCGAGGTGATCGACGAGAACGCCCTCGCCCGCCTGATCGAGGGCGGCGAGATCTCCGCCGCCGGCCTCGACGTGTTCGAGCAGGAGCCGGCGGTGAGTCCGCGCCTCGTCAAGCTCGCCCGGCAGGGCAAGGTCGTCCTGCTGCCCCACATGGGCTCGGCGACCTACGAGAGCCGCATCGACATGGGCGAGAAGGTCATCATCAACATCAAGACCTTCATGGATGGCCACCGGCCGCCGGACCGGATCCTGCCCAGCATGCTCTGACGGAGCGCCGGGTCGCGGCGCGCCGTCAGAGCGCGTCGGCAGCCGCTACCGGCTTCCGGGTGGACGGGAGGCTCTGGAACAAGCGCTCCGTCGTCAATTTCAGGAAGTAGAAGCCGAAATCGGGATTCTGATAGTAGAGTTCCTTGAGGTCGGCGTAGGTGACGCACAGAGCCTTGCCGGGCTCGACGCAGACGAGGGACGCCGTGCGGGCGTTGCCGGGCGAGAGCAGGCCGAGTTCGCCGACGATGCCTCCCGCCCGCACCTCAAGATCCATCTCCGGAACCCGGAAGACGCCGTCCTCGACGTAATACATCTCCTGCGCCGGATCGCCTGCGCGGAATACGGTCTCGCCGGCGCCGAACGTCCGCTCCGTTCCGAACGGGCGCAACCACCTGAAGGACAGGTCGCCCTCGGCGGCCGCCTTCGTTTCACGCACCAGACGGAACATCTGCCACAGCCGGTAGGTGTTGAGCGGAAGCTCGAACAGCTCGGTCACGATCACGGGCCAACTGTGAATCAAGATTCCATAAATGATGAGGGCGCAGCTTGCGCAGATGCCGATGATCCGCAGCGGGATCATCGTCGTCATCGCAGTCGAGACGATCACCAATCCCGTTCCGAGAAAGCCGATTCCTTCGATCCAATCCATGTCCTGCCCCGGGCGAACGCAAACGAGGCATCAGGTAGCTTGACCGCTGGAAGCGCCGCAAGTTTTTCGCGTCGACAGAACCCGCTTCGCGCGGCGACATCAAATGATATCGCCAGATATTACCGGGCGTTTCATGGTTTGAACGCCTTGAAATAAGCGTTCACTTGTCAGTTTCAAAAAATAAAAGCCGAATTCGGGATTTTGATAGTAGAGTTGCTTCACGTCGGAGTAGGTCACGCACAGGGCATGGCCGGCCTCGATACAGATCAGCGAGGCGGTGCGCGCATTGCCCGGCGAGAGGAGGCCGAGTTCACCGACGATCCCGCCTGCGCGAACTTCGATGCCGACCTCCGGAATCCGAAAGACGCCGTTCTCGACGTAATACATCTCGTCGGCGAGATCGCCCTTGCGGAACACGACCTCGCCGGTTCCAAACGGGCGCCGCGCGCCGAACGGGCGCAGCCATTCGAGGGAGAGGTCGCCGTCCGCCGCCGTCTCGACGTCGCGGACGAGGCGCAGCATCTGCCAAAGCCGGTAGGCGTTGAACGGCATCTGGATCACCTCGGTCAGCACGACCGGCATGCTGCCGATCAACGTCCCGTACGTGATCACCGCGCAGCTCGCGCAGAGAGAGATGATCCGCAGCGGGATCATCGTGCTCATGGCCGTGGCCGAGATCGTCAGCGCGGTGCCGAGATAGCCGATCGCCTCGATCCAATCCATGATCGCCCCCCAAGCGTCCTGTCGCCGGGGGGATGCCCGTCTTGCCGGGTCCCGGCAAGACGGACGGTGCGCATCCGTCAGACCGCTTCGCCCCGCAGGCGCAGGGTGACCGCCTCGGCGGCGCGCACCCCTTCGGCGTAGGCGCCGCCCACCGTGCCCCATTGCTCGCGGGACAGGGCCTCGCCGGCGAACCAGACAGTACCGGCCACGGGGTCGTGCAGGCGCTGTCGCGCCGGCGCGTGGCCCGGCGGCACCACGGCCCAGGATCCCCGCGACCACGGATCGTGGCGCCACGCGCTCACGGCCGGTATACTCAGATCGCGCAGACGGTGGTGCCCGAACGAATCGCTCAGGACGGCCCGGACGTGCCGGCGAACGCCGTCCGCCCCACCCCCGGCGGCGTCGAGCGTCGCGGCCTCGCGCAGGTCGAGTTCGTAGTAGTGGAACGGCGTGCCGTCGATGCGGGTCAGAAGGCCCGGTGGCGTGCGGCGCCGGCCGTGGATCGCGGCCAGACGGTCGCGGCCGCGGAACGGGCTCGACGGCCAGTGCAGCACCGCGTGCTCGTAGATGCCGGTGGTGAAGCCGTCGATCGCCGCGCGAACCGCGTTCGGAAGGGGGGGCGTGAAGGCCGGCCCGTCGCGCAGCACCATCATCGGGACGGTCACGATCACCGCCCGGGCCCGATAGGTGGCACCGTCGGCGGTCTCGACCCGGACGTGGCCGCCGGACCAGTCGACCCGCGTGACCGCCGTCGCCAGCGCCACCGGCAGCCTGTCGGCGAGGCGGGCCAGATAGTTGCCGTAGCCGTCGGCGAGGAAGAAGTTGTCGCCGTACTCCATGCTGGGGAAGTCGTGGAGCGAGACCTCGGTGAGCGGACGACCCGAGACGAGGCCGTGAACCTGCGCGACCCGGGACCCCCAAGGCCCGAGCCCCGGCGGCAGCACGGTCGCGGCCGGACGGTCGCCCCCGGGCTGCGCGGCGCCTCCGGTCATCGCCCGATCCGCCCGCGCGAAGGCCCGGGCGTTGGCCCGAACATCGTCGGCGCGCCCGGGCCGGCGTCCGACCCAGACGTGGCTGTCCTGCGGCGCCCTGCGCAGCCGCTCGCCCCGTGCCCGGCCCAGGGCCACCAGTGGGTTGATCGGCCCGGCATGGAGCCAGTGGGCGCCGAGATCGAGGGCGTGGCCGCGCAGGGACACCGTCAGCGCGCGGCCACCGACCCGATCGCGAGCCTCCAGCACCGCCACGGACACGGCCCGGGCCATGAGCGTCCGTGCCGCGCCGATGCCGGCCGCGCCGGCCCCGATGATCAGCACCTCCGGTGCCTCCGGCAGCGGCGCGAGCCGGGGTCGGTAGGCGGGCCGCAACGGCGGATCGACGCTCCGCGCAGTCAGGGTCTCTGGTATCGCGTCCTGCACGCGCGCTCCTCAATCCTTGTCCGCCCTGCGGCATGGGCAGCCTTGCGCCGCCGGCCGCGCCGCTTCACAACGCGCCCGCGCCGCGACCGGCGTCGACCGGAATACACCCGATGCTCGTCGAGTCCGCCGCGGCGGCTTTGCGCCAGACCTTCTCGCCTCCGTTGCGGGCGATTCTCTGGAAATCGCTGGGCCTGACGCTCGGGCTTCTAATCCTGGTCTGGCTCGGCCTGACCCGGCTGGTCCAGACGTTCCAGGCGGGCCATCACATCTCGTCCCAGTACCCGATCCTCGACACCCTCGCCTACTACCTCGCGGGCTTCGGCCTGTTCGTCGCGCTCGCCTACCTGATGCCGGCGATCTCGATCCTGGTGGCGGGCTTCTTCCTCGACGACGCGGCCGAGATCGTCGAGCGGACGGATTTCCCCGAGGACCCGCCGGGCCAGGCGATGCCGTTCGGCACCGCGATGCTCTACGCGGTCCGCTTCGCCGGCGTGACGCTGCTCGTCAACCTCGCGGCGCTCGTGATCTTCTTCGTCCCGGTGATCGGGATCGCGGCCTTCTTCGGCGCCAATGCCTACCTGCTCGCCCGGGAGTATTTCGAGATGGCGGCGGCCCGGTTCCGGCCGCTGCCCGAGGCCGCCGCCATGCGCCGGACGTTCTCGGTCCGAACGCTCGGCGCCGGCTGCCTGCTCTCGGCGCTGATGGTGGTGCCGATCCTCAACCTTCTGACGCCGCTCTTCGGCATCGCCCTGATGGTCCACCTGCACAAGCGCCTCAGCCGGCAGACGCGTCTGACGGGGCCGCGCCCGCTGTAGCCGTCGATGCGGCCAAAGCCCGCTCTGGTCGCGGCGGGTTTTGGCCGCTACCTTCGCCACAGCCCGGCGGGCGTTGGGGCGGGGAGCCGATCGATGAAGGCGCACGACGCGGCGCAGGACGTCCCCCCGCCCCCCGGCATCATGCCGTTCCTGCTCGTCGGTCTCGTGGGTCTCGGTCTGGTCGGTTGGGGTGCCTACGGCCACTGGCAGCGGGACGCCGAGGCGACCGCGACGCTCGAGCGAATCAAGACCCTCGTGCCGCAGGTGCGCACCGTGACGGCCGAGCGCGCCGAGGGTCCGATCGACTTGATTCTGCCGGGCGAGATGCAGGCCTTCTCCACGGCGGCGATCGCCGCCCGGGCCACCGGTTACATCGCCGAGCGCCGGGTCGATATCGGCGCGCGTGTGAAGGCCGGCGACCTGCTGCTGCGGATCGCGGCCCCGGATCTCGATCAGCAACTCGCCCAGGCCGAGGCGCAGGTCGGTCAATTGAGGGCGCAACTCCTTCAGGCGCAGGCGCAGGTCGAGCAGGCCCGCGCCAACGTCAATCTCGCCAACCTCACCAACAACCGGACCACGACACTGGCCGTTCAGGGCTGGGCCTCCCGCCAGAACGCCGACACCTCGCAGGCGGGTGTCCTGTCGCAGGCCGCGACGCTTGCCGCCGCGGAGGCCGGCGTGAAGGTGGCGACAGCCAACATCAAGTCGCAGGAAGCTGTGGTCGACCGGCTGAAGGCACTGGCCGCGTTCGAGCGCGTCGTGGCTCCCTTCGACGGTGTCGTCACGATCCGCAACGTCGATGTCGGCGACCTCGTGCGGGCCGATAACGGCGGCACGCCGCTGCTGAGCCTCGATCAAGACAGCACCCTGCGCATCACCGTGAATGTGCCGCAGAACGACGCTGTCGGCGTCAAGCCGGGTGTCAAGGCGGTGATCACGGTGCCGCAGCTTCCCGGCAAGAGCTTCGACGGTTTCGTGGAGCGCAGCTCGGTCGCCCTGAACACCGCTTCGCGCACGCTCACGACCCAGGTGGACGTGCCCAACCCGGACCGGCAATTGCGAGCTGGGCTCTACGCCTACGTGACCCTGAAGATCCCGCGTTCGGAGCCGGCGGTCGCGGTGCCCGCGGAAGCGACGGTCTTCAACAGCCAGGGCCTCCAGGTCGCGGAGGTCGGGGACGACGACCGGGTGACGTGGCGGACCGTCACGATCAGACGCGACCTCGGACGCACCATCGAGCTGGGATCCGGCTTGGCGGCCGACAGCCGCATCATCTATAGCCCGCCGCCGGAGCTGCGCGACGGACAGGCGATCGAACGCCTGAAGGCAGCCCCGCCGCCGACGCCGATGCGTTCGGCCCAACGCTGATCGATCGGGGCGATCTCAGGGTCTGTCTGACTGGAGCACACGGTGTTCCGCGTCGCGCGGGCGGCTTCCTTGAGGGACTCAATAGGTCGAGGCCCAGCCCTCCCGAGGTGTATGGCCGGGCACTCGGTACAGGCTCGGCCCCCGGGCTTATGCTGCGTGCCCTGTCCCGGACAGGTGAAGCGAAGCGGAACCTGGTCCGGCATCCGGCCAAATGAGCGCAGCGCCAGCTGCACGGGTTCACCCAGATAGACGCTTCGCACCGTCGTGTGCTGGGTCCCGCGTCGCAGGCCGCGTACGCTGCATGCGCCCGGGAAAGGGTCGGTGCAAACCTGCACGACGCCATGGTGGTCGAACAGGCTCTCAGTTCACCCGGACGACGAGCTTCATCTTCGGGTGGATGCCGCACAGGACCTGGAAGGTGCCGCGCTCGGAGAAGGTGATCGGCGTGCGGCTCCCCGGTTCCTGATCGCCGGAATCGAAGTTGAAGGTGTCGGACTCGACGAAGACATGATGCAGCAAGTCGCTGTCGTCGTTCACGAAGGTGACCACCTCGCCCCGCGCCACCGCAAGGTTGTCGGGATGGAACATCCGGCCCTTCTGGGACACCATGATGCCGGAGGCCTGGAGCTGCTCCGTGACGAGCAATCCGCAGGCCGCGCCCAGGGCGAGCGCCAGCACGACGGGGACCGAGATCCGCCACTGAAGGCTTAAGGCGATCCGGGATACGCAAGCGGACATGTGATCCCTCGGCTTTGCAGGATCAAAGTCGCACAGACTTCCTTGCAAAATCATTCATCGAAACCCGAATTCCATCCGTTTCACCACGATCGACCGGAATACGCGCTATCTCGCCGCGCAGTTAAATCGAAACGGTGGGTCTCCGAACTAAGCGCCTCTTAACATGTGGCAACTACAGATGGTCAAACCTGTGGCGCGACGGCCGGTGCGATGCAAAACCCCGAGACAGCGACGGAGGAGCGAAGCCCGGCGAAGCTGTCGAGGCGGGCACGCGGACTCTCAGGCTTCTTCACCACGATCCGCGGCCGGATCCTCGTCGCGTTCCTGAGCATGAGCCTGCTCTCGGGCGCCCTCGGCCTCTACGCGGTGATCGCGATCTCGCACATCGGCACGCTGGTCAATCGGACCTACGACGAGTCGCTGATGTCCATCAATTACGCCCGGGCGACGGCGGCGGACTTCGCCAAGATGCGGACCGCCTTCGCCCGGCGCATGCACCTCCGCAACGAGGCCGAGACGGCCAAGCTGAACGGAGAGATCGCGGATCTGTCGACGACGCTAGCCGAGGATCTGACGATCGCGGTGGAGCGTTCCCAGTCAGACCGGGCTGTGCGGACCGCTGGCGCCGTCCAGGCGGCGGTGAGCGCCTGGGAGGAGATGCGGCGCACGCTCGATCCCGCGACGGCCCGGCCTGAGCGGTGGGATGCCCTGGATCAGCAGGCCAGCGTGGTCGACAATCAGATCGACCTCTTGGTGAACTACACGGCCGGCGACGGCTTCACGTTCCGCCAGGCGGCGCGGACCCTGGTCGCCCGGGAGATGCGCGTCAACGCGATCGCGGCGCTCCTGGCAGTCGTCGCCTGCGCGCTGATCGCGTGGCTGCTCAATCGCCGCATCACCGGGCCGCTCGCCGCCGCCTCGCGCGCCGCGGAGCGCATCGCCAGCGGCCGGCTCGAGGACCGCATCCCCGCCGGCGGCCGCGACGAGCTCGGCAGCCTGCTCCGCTCCATGGCGGCCATGCGTGACAACATCCAGGTCATGATGGCCCGCGAGGTCAGCCAGCGGCGCCGCGCCGAGGCGCTGGTCACCGATGCGCTCCAAACCTCCCGCGAGGGCGTGGTCGTCGTCGATGCGGCCGGCCGGATCGCGCTGGCCAACGCCCAGGCCCAGCGCTTCTTCGACGGACTGGGCGAGGCCATCGAGGCCGGGGTCTCCCTCTGGGCAAATGCGGAGACCGCCGGACCTTCCGGACCGAGCGCTCTCGGCGACTGCTTCCGGGCGCTCGCCCGCGACGGCGATATCCGCTTGGCGGACGGTCGATGGCTGCGGGTCAGCCGCAGCGCCACGCAGCAGGGCGGCTTCATCGCCATGTGCAGCGACATCAGCCTGCTGAAGGAGCAGGAGGATCGGCTGACCGAGACGAACCTGCGCCTCGACGCGGCCCTCGATAACATGTCGCAGGGCCTGTGCCTCTACGATGCGCAGGACCGCCTGATGGTGGTCAACCGACGCTACAGCGAGATCTACGGGCTGGCGCCCGACGCGGTCGTGCCCGGCATGGCCGCCATGGAGGTGATGAACGTTAGCCTCCTGGCCGGCAACCACCCGGGTTGCGACCTCGAAACCCTGCTGCGCGAGCAGCGCGAGGCCTTCTACGGCGGCGTCTGGCACACGCACTTCCAGGAACTGTGTAACGGGCGCATCGTGGCGATCGAGCGGCGCAAGACCGCCGACGACGGATTCGTGGCCACCTACGAGGATGTCACCGACCGGCGGCGCGCCGAGGCCCGCATCGCCTTCCTGGCGCATCACGACATGCTCACGGGGCTGCCGAACCGGATCGCCCTCGGCCAACAGATCGAGATGGCGGTGGCGCAGGCGGGGCGCGATCACGGCTTCGCGGTCTTCGCGATCGATCTCGACGATTTCCGGCCCGTAAACGAGACCTTGGGACACGGGGTCGGCGACGAATTGCTGGCCGCGGTGGCGAACCGGCTCACCGCCTGCGTGCGCGAGATCGACTGCGTCGCCCGGCTCGGGGCCGACGAGTTCATCGTAATCCAGCGCGGCATCGACCGACCGGAGGACGCGGCCGTTCTCGCCCGGCGGATCATCGAGGTGGTCAGCGCGCCCTACAGCCTGAGCAGCCACGAGGTCAGCGTCGGGCTGACCATCGGCATCACCCTGGCGCCGAGCGACGGGACGAGCTGCGACAAGCTCCTGAAGAACGCCGAGGTCGCCCTCGACCGCGGCAAGACCGAGGCCCGCGGCTCGTTCCGGTTCTTCGAGCCCGAGATGGACGCCCGCCTGCAGGCCCGCCGGGTGCTGGAGCGGGATCTGCGCGAGGCCCTGGCTCGGGAATCGTTCGAGGTCTATTACCAGCCGATCTACAGCCTCGACGCCGACCGGATCTGCGGCTTCGAGGCGCTGCTCCGCTGGAACCACCCGATCCGCGGCTTCATCTCCCCGGCCGAGTTCATCCCGATCGCCGAGGAGCTGGGTCTGATCGTTCCGCTCGGCGAGTGGGTGTTGCGCCGGGCCTGCGAGGAGGCCGCCCGCTGGCCCGACGGACTGAAGGTCGCCGTCAACGTGTCGGCCGTGCAGTTCACCTCCGCGAGCCTCGTCAACGTGGTCCGAGAGGCGCTGCGCCGCACCGGTCTGCCCGGCCGGCGGCTGGAACTCGAGATCACCGAGTCCGTGCTGGTTGCCAATCCCGGCGCCACGACCGCGATCCTGCACAGCCTCAAGGCGCTGGGTGTCCGCGTCGCCATGGACGATTTCGGCACCGGCTACTCGTCGCTCAGCTACCTGCGCAGCTTCCCGTTCGACAAGATCAAGATCGACCAGTCCTTCGTGCGCGATCTCTGCATCAAGGATGGCACGGATTTCATCGTGCGCGCGGTGATCGGGCTCGGCGCCAGCCTCGGTATGACCACCACCGCCGAAGGCGTCGAGACGGAGGCGCAGCTCGCCCAGCTCCGCGCCGAGGGCTGCGACGAGGTCCAGGGCTACCTGTTCAGCCGGCCGGTGCCCGTCTCGGAGGTCGCCGCGGTGATCCACCGGTGGAACGGGGCCGCCCGGGCCATCGCTTGAGCGCGGCGTTGACCTCGACGCACGCTCCCTTCCCCAGGCACATGGACCGCCACCGGAATGTGACCTCGGTTCCAGCACGCGACTTCGCGAAGCGTCCGTCCACATGGAGCTGTCGGCGCGATGCTTCGTATGCTGGGTCTCGGATCAGGTTCCGTTTCGCTCCACGTGTCCGGGAAAAGGGGCGCGCGCTTCCCGAGCCCCCGCCCTACTCCGCCGCGTCGAGCCGTGGGTGCTCCACGTGGCTGCGCTCGGCCTTGACCAGCTCGGCCGTGCGGAACGCCACCTCCAGCGCCTGCTCCGCATTGAGGCGCGGGTCGCAGTAGGTGTGGTAGCGGTCCTGCAGATCGTCGGCCGTCAGCGCCCGAGCGCCGCCCGTGCACTCGGTCACGTCCTTGCCGGTCATCTCCAGGTGAATGCCGCCCGCGACCGTGCCCTCGGCGCGATGGACGGCGAAGAAGCCCTCGATCTCCTGCATCACACGCTCGAACGGGCGGGTCTTGTAGCGGCCGGCCGGGATCGTGTTGCCGTGCATCGGATCGCAGATCCACACCACCTTTCGCCCTTCCCGCTCGACCGCCCGGATCAGAGCCGGCAGATGGTCGCCCACCTTGTCGGCGCCGAACCGGCAGATCAGGCTCAGGCGGCCCGGCTCGTTGTCGGCGTTGAGCAGGTCGATCAACCGGATCAGCCCCTCCGCCTTCATGGACGGGCCGCACTTGAGGCCGATCGGGTTCTTGATGCCCCGGGCGTATTCCACGTGGGCGTGGTCCGGCTGGCGGGTGCGATCCCCGATCCACAGCATGTGGCCGGAGGTCGCGTACCAGTCGCCCGTGGTCGAATCGACCCGGGTCAGCGCCTCCTCGTAGCCGAGCAGCAGCGCCTCGTGACTGGTGTAGAAATCCGTGGTCCGCACCTCCGGATGGGTCTCCGGATTGATGCCGATCGCCCGCATGAAATCGAGCGCGTCAGTCATCCGGCTTGCCACATCCTGGTAGCGGGAAGATTGCGGCGAATCCTTCACGAAGCCTAGCATCCAGCGGTGCGCGTTCTCGAGATTCGCATAACCGCCGGTGGCGAAGGCGCGCAGCAGGTTCAGCGTCGCCGCCGATTGCCGGTAGGCTTCGAGCTGGCGGCGCGGATCCGGCACACGGGACTCTTCCGTGAAGCCGATGCCGTTGATGATGTCGCCCCGGTAGCTCGGCAGGCTCACGCCCTCCAGCGTCTCGCTCGGCGAGGAGCGCGGCTTGGCGAACTGCCCGGCGATGCGCCCGACCTTCACCACCGGCGAGCCGCCCGCGAAGGTCAGCACCATCGCCATCTGCAGGAACACCCGGAAGAAATCGCGAATGTTGTCGGCGGAATGTTCGTCGAAGCTCTCGGCGCAGTCCCCGCCCTGGAGCAGGAAGGCCTCGCCCGCCGCGACGCGCGCGAGCGCCGCCTTCAGCTTGCGGGCCTCACCGGCAAAGACCAGCGGCGGAAAGCTCGCAATCTGCGACTCGACGGCACCCAGGGCGGCCATGTCCGGATAGGTGGGGACCTGCTCGATCGGCAGATGTCTCCAGCTCTTCGGTGTCCAACGCTCGCCCATGGCCCCTCTCCGCGCACCTCTTCGTGCGACCGCGCCTCACGCGCGAAGCGCGGCTTATAGAGAGGTTCCCGCACGCTGACGAGTGCCCGATTCCAGGGGGCAGCCGCGTCCCGTCTTCAGGCCTCGCCGTCCTCGACCTCGATTCCGTGCTCGGCGAGGATCCAGAAGATCGCCTCCAGATCCTCGGCGGAAACGTCCCGGGGCGGAAGGGCCTCTTCCAGGTCGTCGTAGGTCAGGCAGCGGCGGCGCTGCGACTCCGCCTTGGCGAGCAGCCGGTCGATCGCCCGGCGGATGTCGGGCGAAAGGGCGTCGTGGCTCGGCGGACGGTGGAAGACCGGGCGCAGGGCATCCGCCAGCAGGCCGTCGATGATGGCCTGCCGCCGCGCATGCGCGGCGTCGCCCCTTCGTCCGTCTCCTGCGCCCGGCTTGCCCATGCCCCTGATATGGCTCGGTCGGGCTTGGCGTCGAGGCCCCGCACCCTGGAGTCCTCAGCCGACGCCGACCGGGTGCTTGGTGACCTCGGGCACGCGCATCGTCACGAGTTCCTCGGCGGCGGTCGGATGGACCGCGATGGTTCGGTCGAAATCGGCCTTGGTGGCGCCCATCGTCACCGCGATGCCCACGGCCTGAATGACCTCGCCGGCGTCGTGACCGAAGATGTGGACGCCCACCACCCGATCGGTGGCGCAATCGACGATCAGCTTCATGAGGATCCGCTCGTCCCGTCCGGAGAGCGTCGCCTTCATCGGGCGGAAGCGCGCCTTGTAGACGTCGATCTTGCCGTAGACCTCGCGGGCAGCCGCCTCGCTATGGCCGACGACCCCGATCTCGGGAGTCGAGAACACGGCAGTGGGGATCAGCCGGTGATCGACGCAGGACGGCTTGCCGCCGTAGATCGTGTCGGCGAAGGCGTGGCCTTCGCGGATTGCCACCGGGGTCAGGTTGGCGCGGTTGGTGACGTCGCCGACCGCATAGATCGACGGGACCCTGGTCTGCGAGTAGGCGTCCACCGGGATCGCCCCGGCGGGGTCGAGATCGATGCCGACCCGGTCGAGGCCCAGACCCTCGACGTTGGGCCGCCGGCCGGTTGCGACCAGCACCTGATCGGCGCGGATCTCGCTGCCGTCGTCGAGCCGGGCGCAGAGCGCGCCGTCGCGCCGCGCGATGCCCGTCAGGGTGCGGCCGAGGCGAAGATCCATCCGGTGAGCGTAGGCTTCCGCGAGGGCGTCGCGGACCTCGTCGTCGAAGCCGCGCAGCAGCCTGTCGCCCCGGTGCAGCAAGGTCGTGACGCTGCCGAGCGCCGCGAACACCCCGGCGAACTCCACCGCGATGTAGCCGCCGCCGATCACCAGGATACGCTCCGGCCGGCTCTCCAGCTCGAACACCTCGTTCGAGGTGATCGCCAGCTCCATGCCGGGCACCGCCGGCTCCTTCACCGGATGCGCGCCGACCGCCACCAGGATCCGCTCCGCCCGGATCGTGCGGCCGGATTTCAGGAGGCGCACGGTGTGCGGATCCTCGATCACCGCCCGCTCGGGCGCGATCTCGACGCCGGCCCTGATCAGGTTGGCGTCGTAGATGCCTTCGAGCCGGGTGACCTCGGCGTCCCGGCGACGCTTGAGCACGCTCCAATCGAAGCGCGGCTTCTCCACCGTCCAACCGAAGCCCGCGGCGTCCTCGAACTCGTCGGCGAAGCGGCCGGCATAGACCATCAGCTTCTTCGGGACGCAGCCGCGGATCACGCAGGTGCCGCCGACCCGATATTCCTCGGCCAGCATCACCCGGGCTCCGTAGCCCGCGGCGATCCGCGCCGCGCGAACGCCCCCTGAACCGCCGCCAATGACGAAGAGGTCGACGTCGAAATCGCTCATGCCGGGCTGTCCCTGTCGCGTGTGCGGACCGCGCCGGACCAGGGCGCGGCGCGCATCCAGGTGATGGCAGCGCCGAGGCCCGCCGTCCACCATGCCGCCCAGCCGTTATGCTCCACGAAGGCGATCGCCGCCGCGCAGGCGACGAGGCCGAGCGCCGTCGCCCGGTCCGGCTGTTCGAGCCGGGCGATGCGGGCGAGGAGCAGCATCAGAGTCAGCGCGGCGAGGAACGCCCCGGGCAGGCCGAGCTCGGCCCAGACCTGAAGGAAGCTGTTGTGCGGATGCCCGACCCCGAGGAGCACCCGGATCTCCGGGGGGACCGCTTGCGCCACGGGTGTCTCGGCAAAGCGCGCGCTCGTGCCGAAGCCCGCGCCCCGCCAGGGATCGGCCGCCACCGCCGCGCCGAAGCTGCGCGCGATGGCGACCCGCGCCCGGGAGGAGGATTGCACCAAGCGCTCGTGCGCCGCCTCCGGCATGGTGCGGGCGAGGAGATCGCCCTCGACCGGGGCCAGGGCCACGGCGAGGCCGAGGCCGAGGCCGGCGAGGCCGATCCCGACGCGCCGGGGCAGCAGGCGACCGGCCGCGAACATCGCGGCGCCGGCGAGCAGGCCGAGCTGGGCGGCGCCGCTGATCGAGCGCAGCACGCCGAGCGCCGCAAAGATCAGTACCGCCGCCGCGAGGCCGCGGGTCCGGCCCTGCCACAGGACCAGCGCGAGCGGGCCCGCTACGAGGTCGAGGGTGAGCGCGGGCCGGTTGTGCACGAAGGCCGCCAGGCGGTGCCCCAGCGCCCGCTCCAGGGCGAGATCGGTCGCGAGATCCACGGCGATCAGCAGGCCGGCGAGGACGAGCGCCACGGCACCGAGCCGCGCCACGAAGGCCGGGATCCGCCCGGGCGCGAGACAAGCCAGGAGATAGGCGGCGATGAGCGTCGGCAAGAACTCACCCGCCACCCGCAGGGACGCGGCCGGGAACGGGCTCCAGACGAGCGCGATCAGGCTCCAGGCCAGGAAGGCGAGCGCCGCGCCGGCGAGGGGGCTCGCCAACGGTGCCAGGAGCAGGCGGCGCGCCTCGGCACGGTCTTCGATCAGGCGCCCCGCCAGGAAGGCGAGCGCCGCCAGCCCGATCACGACCGGGCTCGCCCGGTTAGCCAGCACCATCGCGAGCGGCATGATGGCGAGGAGAACGCCGCCGGCACCGTGGAAGCGGACGGCCGCGTCCTTGGGGGCGAGCGGAAGGGCCTTCACGGTGAACCGCTCGCGCGAGCGGACGCCCTCACTGCATCTGGTGCCCGCGCTTGCCCATCTCGGCGCGCACGCGGACCATGACGTATTCCGACACGTCCTGGGTCCAGTCCTGCATCTCCTGCACCATCTCGTCGAGGAGCTGCGGCTGCGCCTCGACGTAGTGCTTGCCGGCGGGCGAGCGGAAGAAGGTCGCGATCTCCTGCAGCTCGACCTCGGAGAATTTCGCCGCGTAGGTGCGGGCCGCGATGTCGATCATGCGCTGCTTCTGAAGCTCCATCTCCGGCTGCAGCGAGGCCAGAACCTCGTCGAGGTCCTTGGCGAGGTCCGGTCGGGTGACCGCCTGCTTGCGGATCTGATCGGCGAAGGCGGGCAGCACCGAATCGAACGATCGGGCGATGCCCGAGGAGAGCATCACCTCGCGGGCGAGCGCGATGTGGCTTGGCGTGAAGGCCGAAGCCGCCGGGGTGTTGGCCGCGGGTGTATTGGGCTGGGCCGCCGGCTTGGTCGGCGCGGGCTTGCGGGCCTGGGCGTAGGTCGCGGACGGGAGCGCCAGGAGCGCGAGGCCGAGCGCGGCGGAGAGGCGTCGGGACATGCTGGACTGATCCTGCGAGGAAGGCTTGCGAGGAAATCGGCGCCTCAGGCGAGGCTGCCGAGAACGGTGATGTCGGCTTGTCCATCCCGTGTGGCCGCCAGGATCGCGGCGTCGGCGATGCCGAGGAACAGGCCGTGCTCGACGACGCCCGGCACGGCCCAGAGCGCCGTACCGAGCGCCTCCGGATTGGGGATCGCGCCGAGATGGGCGTCGAGGATATGGTGGCCGCCATCGGTGACGAGCGGCGCGCCGTCGGGGTGCCGCCGCAGCCGGACCTCACCGGAGCAGCCGGCCCCCGCGACCGCCGCCTCGACGGCGCGGTGCGTGGCTACGAGGCCGAAGGGATTGATCTCGATCGGCAGCGGGAAGGCTCCGAGCCGGTCGACGCGCTTGGCCGCGTCGGCGATCACCACCATGCGGCGGCTCGCGCAGGCGACGATCTTCTCCCGCAGGAGCGCCGCGCCGCCGCCCTTGATCAAACGCAGGCTGTCATCGATCTCGTCGGCGCCGTCGATGGTCAGGTCGAGCTCGGGCTGTTCGTCGAGTGTCGCGAGGCGGATGCCGAGGCGCTCGGCCTGGGCACGGGTCGCCTCCGAGGTCGGTACGCCGAGGACGTCGAGGCCGCCGCGGACGCGCTCGCCCAGCAGCGCCACGAAGGCCGCCGCCGTCGATCCGGTGCCGAGGCCGAGCCGCATACCGGGCTCGACGAGCGCGAGGGCGCGCGCCGCAGCGGCCCGGCGCAGATCCGGCCCGCTCACCGGGGGATCGCCCGGTCGGCAAGGTGAAGCGAGGGTGCGCGCGTCATGGAGGGCCGGTCTGTCCGCGAAGATCGCGCGGCCCCTAGCACGGCAGCGTGCGGACCGGAACGCCCGCACCGGTAAAGCCGCGTCATGGACGTCCGCCCTGCGCGGGCGTGGCGCTGGCTCCGGCCCGGCCGGGGGCGGGCCCGGTCAGCGGCGCGTCGGAGGAACCCTCGGCGCCCGGCTTGCCCTGCTGGGTGCAGACCACCTGCTCCTTCTTCACCAGAACGAAGCAGATGCTCATCTCCCCGGTCCGGTAGTTCACCCGGAAGACGCCGGCCTCGCGGGTGTGGCGGCTCGCCACCAGCCCATATTCCGAGGGCGTCTGCGGCCCGGCGCCCTCGCCGGCGCCGAAGCAGACCGTCTGGCCGATGCCGCCTGCCGATTCCTGCAACCCGTACTGGCAGGACGTGACCTCGCCGGTCACCTTGTCGACCCGGTACATGCGGTTCAGGTCGGTCTGCGGCGCGGGCACGAACTCGTAGGAGGCCGCTGCGGCCGGCAGAACGTGGAGCGTCGCGCAGGCGGTCAGGACAGGCAGGGACGGTTTCATCACGGGTTCCCGGGCGAAGACCTCCTGCCTTTCGCCGGGCTTTCGGGCGAGTCTGGGGCGCGGCGACCGCCGATGGAGCGAGACGCAGGGGCGCAGAGTCGCCGGCTTGCCCGTTGAGGCCCCCGCCGTTAGCGAAGCCGGTACCACCCAGGAGTGCCCCCGAACATGTCCGCCGCCACCACGACCCGCCCGCCCATCGCCGTGTTCGATCTCGACGGCACCCTGGCGGAGACCGCGGGCGACCTGATCGGCACGCTCAACGTGCTGATGCGGCGCGAAGGTCTGGCCGAGCTGCCGCTGTCGCAGGCCCGCGGGCTGATCGGCGCGGGCGCCAAGGCCCTGATCCGGCGGGGCTTCGAGGCAGAGGGCCGCACGCTCTCGCCGGAGGATCACGAGCGGCTGTTCGAGGCGTTCATCGCCCATTATGGCGACCATCTCGCCGACACGTCGCATCTCTTCCCGGGCGTGGTCGAGGCGCTCGACGCGCTGGAGGCCGCGGGCTTTCGCCTCGCGGTCTGCACCAACAAGTACGAGGGACAGTCGGTCGAACTTCTGCGCCTCCTCGGAATCGGCCATCGTTTCGCGGCGATCTGCGGCCGCGATACCTTCCCACAGTTCAAGCCCGATCCGCGGCACCTCACCGGCACGATCGAGCGGGCCGGCGGCGATCCGGCCTGCGCCGTGATGGTGGGCGATTCCCGCACCGACATCGACACCGCCAAGGCAGCCGGCATCCCGGTGGTCGCCGTGACCTTCGGCTACACCGACCTGCCGGTGTCCGAGCTGGGGCCCGACCGGGTGATCGAGCACTTCTCGGCGCTTCCAGCGGCGGTCCGGGACCTCGTGCCGGCAGCAGCCTCCTGATGGATATCCGGCCGGGCTCTCCGGTCGATGTCGCCCGGCCCGTCATCACGCGCGAAGCCAAGGTGACCGAGTATAGCGCGACGCTGGCAAAGGTTGCGCGACCCTGGATTGCTTCGCTGCGCTCGCAAGGACGGTGGCGCGGTCAGGCGAGCCAGGTCCGCAGCCGGGCCACCGCCTCGCGGCATTCGGCCTCCGAGCCCGCGAAGGAGAACCGGATGTGATGGCTGCCGAGATCCGGATCGAAGTCGAGCCCGGGCGTCGCTGCGACATGCGCCTCGTCGAGCATCCGCCGGCAGAAGCCCGCGGCGTCGTTGGTGAGGTTCGCGATGTCCGCGTAGAGGTAGAAGGCGCCGTCGGCCGGATGCACATGGCCCAGGCCGAGGCCGGGGAGCGCGTCGAGCAGGCTGGCGCGGTTGCGGGCGTAGCCGTCGCGCACGGCGTCGAGTTCCTCCGTCGCGTCGAAGGCCGCGAGCGCCCCGATCTGCGAGAGATAGGGCGCCGAGATGTAGAGATTCTGCGCAAGACGCTCGATCGGGCGGACCAGCGCCTCCGGCACGACCATCCAGCCGACGCGCCAGCCGGTCATGCAATGGTATTTCGAGAACGAGTTGATCACCACCGCGTCGGGGTCGAAGCGCAGGGCGGTGACGGTCGGCTGGCCGTAGCTCAAGCCGTGATAGATCTCGTCCGAGATCAGCGGCAGGCCGAGGCTGCGGCAGGCGGCGCAGAGGTCCCGCAGGGCCGCTTCCGTGATCACCGTGCCGGACGGGTTGGCGGGGCTCATCACCAGCGCGCCCGCCAGGGGCCCCCGCGCATGCGTCTCGCGGAGCAGCGCGGCGGTCGGGGCGAAGCGATCCTCCGCACGCAGGACCATCGGCGCGGGCACGAGGTCGAGGGCGGCCAGGATGTTGCGATAGGCCGGATAGCCGGGCTGCGGCACAGCGACCCGTGCGCCGACGTCGAACAGGCTCATGAAGGCCAGCACGAAGCCCGCCGAGGAGCCGGTTGTGATCACCACCCGCTCCGGCACCACCGGGACGCCGTACCGCTCCGCGTAGTCCCGGGCGATGCGCTCGCGCAGCGCCGGCAGGCCGAGGGCCTCCGTGTAGGGCGCCCGCCCTGTCGCGAGCGCGCCTTGCGCGGCCGCGATCACCGCGCGGGGCGCCGGTGCCGAGGGCTGGCCGACCTCCATCCGCACCACGTCTGCGCCGGCCCGCGCCTTGGCGGCGGCGGCGGCCATCACGTCCATGGCGAGGAACGGCTGGACGGCGGCGGCGCGACGGGAAATCGGGGTCATGGCTTCCTTCTCTCGGCCGGACGCAGCCGCACGGCCGAACCGATCCGGCCGGGACTAGGTACGGTAGAGCGCCCCGTGCAGCGCCTCAACCGCGCCTGACCGGCCACAATCACCGCGCGTGCATTCGATTGACCCGGTGCCGTGAAAACGCCAAACCCGTCCCCTACCGCTCGCGCCCAGCGCGGGCCGGCTTGCCGCGCAAGCGAGGATCCATGCCGTTCATCCGCCCCCTGCCCGCGCTGGCCCTGGCGCTCGGCCTTGTCGCCGTTCCGGCACTCGCGCAGACAGCCGAAGCGCCCGCCGCCTCACCGTTCACGGACGCGCAGCGCGCCGGGATCGAGGCGATCGTCAAGGATTACCTGGTCAAGCACCCCGAGGTGCTGCAGGAAGCTTTGGCCGAGGCCGAGAAGCAGCAGGCCGAGACGCAGCGCCTCGCCCAGGCCGCCGCCCTCAAGGAGGCCCGCGACGCGCTCCTGAACGGCCCGCACGATGTCGTGGCCGGCAATCCGTCCGGCGACGTCACGATGGTCGAGTTCTTCGACTACAACTGCGGCTATTGCCGCAAGGCGCTCGGCGACGTGCAGGCGCTGATCAAGTCCGATCCGAAGCTGCGGGTCGTGATCAAGGATTTCCCGGTGCTCGGCCCGGAATCGCTGGAGGCCAGCCAGGTCGCAGTCGCGGTGCGCCAGCAGTTGAAGGGCGACAAGCTGTTCGAGTTCCACCAGAAGCTGCTGGAGACCAAGGGTCGGGTGAACGGTGCACGGGCGATCCAGGTCGCCAAGGACCTCGGCGTCGACACGACCAAGCTGCAGAAGGACATGGCCTCCCCCGAGGTAAAGGCGGCGCTCAGCGAGAATCGCGGCCTCGGCGACCGGCTCGGCCTGTCGGGCACGCCCGCTTTCATCATCGGCGACGAGGTGATCCCCGGCGCGGTCGGGGTCGACCCGATGCGCAAGACCATCGCCGACGTGCGCCAGTGCGGCCACGCCTCCTGCTGAGCGCGCGGGTTCTTCGGCGGCCCGGCGCGGCCTTGTCGCCCCGGGCCGCCTTCGTCTAAGAGCCGCCAGCCGCAGGGCCGCGGTCCTTCGCCGACTCGACGGACGAACCGACGCGCCGCGATACGAAGTAGGCCGGATGTCAAAGAACGACGCCATCGATCCCGAGCTCGTGCGCGAGCTCGCCAACCTCGTCACCGAGACGGGCCTCTCCGAGATCGAGGTCGAGAAGGGTGATCTGCGCATCCGCGTCGTACGGCGGCTCGAACCCGTGAGCGTTCAGGTCGCCGGGGCCGCGCCGGTCGCTGCGATGGCTCCGGCTCCGGCGCAGTCGGCACTTGCGCCGGCCGAGCCGTCGCGGACGCAGGCCGGCACCGTGCCCTCGCCGATGGTCGGAACCGCCTATCTGCGCCCCTCGCCCGACGCCAAGGCCTTCGTGGATGTCGGCGCGAAGGTCGAGGTCGGCGACAAGCTCCTGCTCATCGAGGCGATGAAGACCTTCAACGAGATCGTGGCGCCCCGCGCCGGCACGGTGAGCGCGATCTTCGTCGAGGACGGACAGCCGGTCGAGTTCGGCGAAGCCCTGCTCGTCATCAGCTAGGTCGCCCGGCGGCACGCCCCGTCGCTTAACCAGAGGATAGAGCCTCCAGCACGGTCCGGACCGCGCGGACGCCCTAACGGATCCGATGTTCGACAAGATCCTGATCGCGAACCGCGGCGAGATCGCCCTGCGCATCCTGCGGGCGGCGAAGGAACTCGGGATCGCCACCGTGGCGGTTCATTCGACCGCCGACGCCGACGCCATGCACGTCCGCCTCGCCGACGAGAGCGTGTGCATCGGGCCACCCTCGGCCCGCGAGAGTTATCTCAACATCCCGTCGATCATCGCGGCCTGCGAGATCACCGGGGCGGATGCGGTCCATCCCGGCTACGGCTTCCTGTCGGAGAATGCCCGGTTCGCGGAGGTGCTGGCCCACCATCAGATCGGCTTCATCGGCCCCAAGGCGCAGCACATCCGCACCATGGGCGACAAGATCGAGGCGAAGCGGACGGCTTTGAAGCTCGGCATCCCCTGCGTGCCGGGCTCCGAGGGCGGCGTCGAGGATATCGATACCGCCAAGCGCGTCGCCGCCGAGATTGGCTACCCGGTTCTGGTGAAGGCCGCGGCGGGCGGCGGTGGGCGCGGCATGAAGGTGGCGCGCACCGAGGCCGATCTGGAGCAGGCGATCGGCATGGCCAAGTCCGAGGCGAAGGCCGCCTTCGGCGACGACGCGGTCTACCTCGAGAAATATCTCGAAAAGCCCCGGCACATCGAGGTGCAGGTCTTGGGCGACGGACGCGGCGGCGCCGTGCACCTTGCCGAGCGCGATTGCTCGCTCCAGCGCCGCCATCAGAAGGTCTGGGAGGAAGGCGGCTCCCCGGCGCTCAACGAGTCGATGCGCGCCGAGATCGGCGGCATCTGTGCCAACGCCATGAAGGAGCTCGGCTATCTCGGCGCCGGCACGATCGAGTTCCTGTACGAGGACGGGCGGTTCTACTTCATCGAGATGAACACCCGCATTCAGGTCGAGCATCCGGTCACCGAGATGATCACCGGCATCGACCTCGTGATCGAGCAGATCCAGGTCGCCGCGGGCGGCGCGCTCTCGGTCGGGCAGTCCGATATCAAGATCGAGGGTCACGCCATCGAGTGCCGGATCAACGCCGAGCACCCGGAGACCTTCCGCCCCTCCCCCGGCGAGATCACACACTACCACACGCCGGGCGGCCTCGGAGTGCGAGTCGATTCCGCGGCCTTCCAGGGCTACCGGATCCCGCCGAACTACGATTCGCTGATCGGCAAGCTCATCGTGCACGGCCGCACCCGCAACGAGTGCCTGATGCGCCTGCGCCGGGCGCTCGACGAGTTCGTGATCGACGGCATCGACACGACCCTGCCGCTGTTCCGGACCCTGGTCCGCAACGCGGACGTGCAGAACGGCCTTTACG
>NZ_JAKSYM010000159.1 GCF_022829545.1 Methylobacterium sp. J-030
CTCGTGCTGGCCCAGGGCGATGACGAGGACGCCTACTATGCCGCCACGGTCGTGGCCACGAAGGCCGACGACCACTTCGTCCTGACCTGGGTTGACTATCCCGATTACCCCGAGTTCAGCCGCTCCCGCCGCGCACTCGGCCTGCTGCATCCTGCAACCCCGACGCGTGGGCGTTGAGCCAGGCCTGCGATCTCGGCGCCCTGTCGCTTCGGCGTTTCGCGACCCACCCCGGCCGACGCGCCGCGGTACCACTCGACCCTCACTCACAAGAGAGACCTCATGTCAGATCGGATGATTGATCACATTGCGGCCCCCCGCGCACTCTCGCGCCTGCCTCACGGCGGCGCAGCCGTGCCCGACCTTGGCCGTGCGCTCGCCAGCGTGCTCGACCTCAGCGCTGGCGAGCTGGAGGCGGTGCTGTGCGCAGCCGAGGCGCAGCGCCCCGGCGTGCGACATGCGCTGGGTGCTGCCTTCGAGGCCGAGGCGCAGCGTTTGGCTGACTTATCCCGACGCGCCTTCGCCGCGGCCGATCGCTTGGCCGCCCATGTCACGTCGGTGGAGTGAGGCCATGGCCGATCGCACCGCGCGCTCAGAACAAAACACGAACGAGCTGGATCGCCGGACCCATTCGCGTGATGTCCAGCCGCCGGCCGGGGGCGACGGCGCAGTTCGCATGGCGGCGCTGAACGACGCCCCCCGGAGCAGCTTGGTCGGCGGCCATGTGATCGCGACGCCCGGCGTACGCGTGCTGCCCAAGGCCGAACGCATCGCTCTGCTGCTGGCCGTGCGCCGCTTCGACAACTTCGACGGCGACAACGATCCGGACGGCGAGCACGATTTCGGCGCGGTCGCGGTCGGCGCCCAGCGCTGTTTCTGGAAGATCGACGCCTACGACCGCGATCTGCGCGGGCACTCGCCCGACCCAGCCGACCCAGCGGTGACGACGCGCGTGCTCACCGTCATGCTGGCCGAGGAGTACTGACGTGAGTGGGCGCAAGCTATCGGCCGCACGCGAGCCGACCGCCGGTCCCTGGCTCGTGCGCGGCGAAGCCGAGGCCGACGATACCCCCACGGTGCGAATGCTCGGGGTCGAACCCGCGCGGGAGGAACGGCCGGGCGGGTGGCCCTACTTCATCCGGCGAGCGCGCCCGGTCGAGTTCGGCGGATCCTGCCTGCACATCGCCACGGGGATCCAGCGCTTGGCCGACGCGAAGCTGCTCGCCGCGGCACCGGATCTCACGACCATCCTGCTGCGGCTGCTGACCACCCCCGAATTGATGCGCGCCGATCTCGCCCCGAACACGCGCGACGCCGTCACGGGCGGCTGGGACTTACTGGTGCAGGTCGCTCCGCACCTCGAGATCGGGTCGTGAGGAGCGGGGCCACGTCGAGCTACCGGTCAGTCTGCCCGTGGCCG